>NZ_LQPE01000165.1 GCF_002101735.1 Mycobacterium kyorinense
GCCAGATTCATACGTCCGTTCCTACAGCACACCACCGACAGCTACCGACCACTCAACCCGCAACAGCTGGCAGCCCCTGGGGGTCGTGGGGGTGGGTGCTCCTGACCTTAACAACCGATGTGCTCAAGCCGCCGGAACCGGATTCCGACGACGCCGCCCCGTAGCGAGCTCGAAACCGACTTGTGACCGACTACCGCGCCCCGATCACAGCCACAGCGGATATTCCCGGGCCGGCCCGTCGGGCCAGCGAACAGCGTTCGGTGGAGCGTTACTGCGGCACGATCACGTCAGCAAGGATGCCGTCGTGGAGGTGCACGGTGACGCGGGTTCCCGCTGGAGCTTCAATCTCGACGTTGATGCCGTCGTGGACGCTGCTGTGGTGTGCGTACACGAACACTTTGTCGACGAGATCTGCTCGTCCTTCTGCGCTCGGAGCTACTGTTCCGACTTGGTCGTCGCCGGTGATGGGCATCTGGCCCCCTTCGTGGTACCCGACTTTTATCAGGCTAGTGCGCACGTAGGCTGTGGATGTTTGCGAGGATTTCGGCGAGGTCGGGTGGTGGCGGTTCAGCAGCGGTCAGGGTGTGCTTGCCGGCTTGGATAGTGACGGTACGGTAGCGGCGTGCGGTGCGAACGAATTTCTTAATGCTCCAACCGGTTTGGTGCTCGATCCAGTGCGATACCGCCATCGCGGCGAAGACAACGCTGAGGTGGGCTTCGATGGAGTCGCGGGTGCGGTGATAGATCGGGCGGGCTTGCAGGTCGTGCTTGGACATCCGGAACGCCTTTTCAATGCGCCACAACTGGTGATACGCCTCGATGACGAAAGTGGCCGGTTGGCTCACCAGGTTGGTGGTGTATCCCTTCCACCCGGCCAACGCCCGGGCCTTGGCCTCCAGTGTGCGATTCACGCTCTTGGTAGCCCCGGTGAGCTGGATGTAGCGGTTACGTTTGACCGGGGCATGCCCGTCAACAGCACGTTCGGCCTTGGCCACCTGCTCATCGATCCCCCGCAGCGTGCGCCGGGCCCGGTCATGGCGGTACTGGTAGTGGATGATCCGGTCCGGGATGCCGCGGGTTTTCTCGCCGCTGGTTGATGGCCAGGGCTGGGTGAGCACCAGGCCGTCGGGGATCGCCTCATCGGAGTGCTTGTCGCGCCACTCGCGCACCACATCAGGTAAAAACGGAATCCTCGCGCCGAGAATGTAGGACAGCCCTGCCGCGTGCAGGGCGACCTGGTTGGCTTCCGAGATCATCCCGGCATCAGCGACGACCGTGACGTCGGTGAGTTGGTGAGCGGCCTTGAACGCGTTGATCACCGGCAGCATGGTCGCGGTCTCTGCCTTATTGCCCTCAAAGGCCGCCACCGTCAACGGGAACCCGCCAGCATCGGTCAACAACCCCAGGGTGATCTGCGGGTCCAACCGTCTTTCCTTGGAGAATCCGGGCTCCCGGAACCCATCACCAGCATCGGTCTCGAAGTGCAGCGTCGACACGTCATAGAGCACCAGACTGGCCGGACCCAATTGCGCGTGGGCAGCGCATGCGGTCGAAAGCGCTTGCCGGAAAGCGGGTTTGGCGAACACCGGCAGACGGCGGTTCAGCGTCGGATACGACACCGGGACGACCCCAGTCTCCTCGACGACCCGAAGTGAATCGGCCTTGCTGGTCGGTTCGATGATCCGGGCCAACACCAACTGACGAAACGCCTCATCCCCATCGGCGACGTTGGCGAACCCGACCTTGTCATAAGCAGCGCACAATGCTTCCCACAGCAGCGCCGACTTCGAGGACGTGATCGGCAACGGCTCGGCCGCCGAACGTTCGGCCAAGCCAAGGTCGAGTTGCGCTTGGCCGGCGGCCAGTCGCTGCGCCGCGGCAGCCTTCAAAGCGGCCACCCCGGCCTCGTCATGCGCCGAACCCAGATGCTCGATCCGGCGTGACCCGCGCCGCGAGGACCACACGACCTGCACAGCCATCGCCCCCGAGGATGTCTTCACCGTGCGCACATAGGCCACGCAGGCACCCTACGGCCCACCGGCTAGTGCACAAATCCGCACCAGGCCACAACCGAAGACACAGGTCACAGCCCTACACAACCGCCGGATCGCCGACAGTGATAAAAGTCAGGTCACGTCAGCAAGGATGCCGTCGTGGAGGTGCACGGTGACGCGGGTTCCCGCTGGAGCTTCAATCTCGACGTTGATGCCGTCGTGGACGCTGCTGTGGTGTGCGTACACGAACACTTTGTCGACGAGATCTGCTCGTCCTTCTGCGCTCGGAGCTACTGTTCCGACTTGGTCGTCGCCGGTGATGGGCATCTGGCCCCCTTCGTGGTAGCGGACATACTCCTGCCGGAGCGGATCTTGCGAGTGTGATCGGTTGCGCCCGCCGAATATGGCAGCAACACGGCACCTATTGCAGACGTTCGGAGCGTGTGTTGTCCCAAGACCCGCCATCGGTGTAGTCGGTGGGGTCGAGGTCCCAATGCTGCCCGTTTGGGTCCAGCACGCTGTCGTGTCCGCAGTCAGGGCAGCGGAACGCGGTAATGCTGCCGACTAAATGTCGGCCGTGGCGAAAGCGCGCTTGGCCGACCGCCGGCGGCGCCGTCTTCGGATCGGTCCAGATTCGTCCGGCGCTGATTAAAGGCGCGCGTGTGCTGTCGCAGTGATCGCAGCGGTCGGGTTTGCGCGGTGGTGGACAAACGAATACTCCTGCTGTGTCTTCCCACTCGCCCCATTCCACGGGCAGGCCATCCCAACGCGGCGGCAGATCATGCTCCTGTGGCCATAAATCGAGGCCGACTTGCTCACCATCACCGGACACCGAAACCTCCTGCTGCACAACGCTATTGCGGAGACGCCATCGCGCAGCCTCTGTTTAGGCCAAACCGGCGGCCTGGACTCGCGAGCGGATCACACTTAGATCAATCTTGTTCTCCGTGAACCACGGCCAGTTGTTGCGGTCAACGGCCCTATCCGCATCATTGAGTCGCACTCCATAGCGACTAAGTGGAATCGCTTTACCACGATCTGGATGCTCGCCTTTGACGACGGCGAAGAGCTGTCCGGGTGGATTGCTCGTGTAGATGCTGGGGTCTTGACCTTCGGTGTACTCGTACCGGAACTCGAGTCGGTATGGCACCTCCGGGTCCGATGGGTCCACGAAAGAGTAGGCAAGCGCGTAATCGATGGTCAGCATGACTGGCTCCTCGTTTCTTTGGGGCTGACGGTTTCGCTATCCGTGGTTATGCCGGTTCTGTTCATGGCCCTGGACGCGGTCAGGGACCACACCACGTGGGGTCGGGATCTTTCGGTTCGGTTGGCAGCGCGCGCACAACATCGTTTCGGCGACATCCTCTCGGGCCATCATTTCAGCGTCTTTCGTCCGTCCCGCCGAATTCAGAACGGGTGAGGTGAGTCGATGATCCGCCACCAGCCGGGGTTGAGCGTTTCAGCTAGTCGGGCGAGGTCCTCGACGAACCGATCCGCTGTTGGACCGTCGACGTAGAAGGTGACGTAGTCGTTCCCGCCGCCGGAGCGCGTAAGGCGGGCGCCGTCACGGCCACGCCAGGCGGCGGTGGTCAGCTGCTCGAGCCGGCGGACGTCGTCCTCGGACTCGAGATCCCCGGTCACGACGGACAGATGACGCATGCCGGCGGCCAGGTCCTCAGCCTCAGCGACGAGTGCCGCGTGCTGTATCTCCGCTAGAAAAGCCTCGGCGGCCGTGATGCGTTCGTCGTCGCTCATGATTTTGAGGCCTCGGTTTCGTAGGTCAAGCAGATACCGCACATGCGGTGCAGATCCCGGTGTTGTCGTCGTAGGTGTGCAGCCATGCGCACGGGCCGTGCATCGTGTCGCACGCGGCGTAGTCGTCGCAGCCGCAGCCCCGGCAGACCCGCGGGTACGTCCACTCAATGCGAGTCACTTCCGTTTCCGGTGTGACACCGGAGTGCGTCGACGTGAAGAACTCCACGAACTCTGCCGGCGCCACCCCCGGAAAGCCCTCGGCCAGCACATCGTTCGGTGTGATTGCGTTGAGTTGTTCGCGACGCGTCGACACGATCTCGACGGTCACGATCCGCTCGAGGGCCTCGCCCGCGCGTCGGCCGCGAACCTTTGGGCACAAGGTGACCAAGTCGCCAGGCTTGAGCATCCTCCAGCCCACTCGACGGGTGACCGTCTTCTCCTGGCGTCGGACTTGGTCGGTGGTCAGCGCCACGCTCATTAATCTGGGCATTGGACTTCGCCTGTTAGGTCAGGTCGCAAACGGCATTGCCGAAATACCGCGAATGCGCTGCTCCGGCTCGCGCGTACAACTCCTGCTGTGCGCGTAGTTGCTGCTCGAAGCCTTGGATCAGTCGTGGCCAGTCGTTCGCTGAGTACGCGGCGTCCAGAATGTCTTCGCAATCAGGGCACGTGACATTCGCTCGGAAGGTGGTCAAGTCGCCATCTTGCTCACAGAGTGAGCCAGCAATGCCGCCGCCATCTGGCGCGTGTACGTAGATACTCACGGGATTTCCTCTCCTGGTTGACGATTCGCGCCGTCACTGGACATTTCGTCTGCCGGTGGATGATCGGCCACGTATGCGCTGGCGGAAAGGAGTGCCTGAGCGATCTCGCGGGCCTGGTTGCGGCCGGTGAAGAAGGTTGTGTCGGGGTAATAGTCGAAGTGTTCGGTCGGCTCGATTCCCACTGAGCCATCCATCGAGACGACGTTGATATCTTTCGACTCGTACCAGATGTGGCATGGCCATCCGTTGCGGTCCTCTACTCGGATCGGTGCCGTGCGGATGTAGGCAGTGGCGGCGTGTGCCGCCAATTCCTCGATTTGTCGGTGTAGTTCGCGGATCGGCTCTGCTGCGCTCGGCAGTTGGCTCACTGTGCCCATCGGGATGTCGGATCTCCTTGCGTCGTACCGATATTGGACCGTTTAGTTCATCGCAGCGGCTTGCCTGCCCACACAGCCTCTACAGCTGCTTGCGCGGTCCATCCTGCTCTCCACATCTTTTGGAAGCTGTGTATGGAATGGCCGTCGTGGGACAAGTCGCCCACTGCGCTGTGACCGAGCAGGTCTTCGACGTCGCTGATCCAGCGCTCCCAGTTCACGCTAGGGCCATCCATCACTCAGTAGTCCTCACCTGCGGCGGACTATCCAGGCGCCGATCGCGCGGATTGCGGGTACCCCTCACCTACTCGGCCGATCTGCCCAGCGTAGGGCTGCGCGACCTGCATCGGTGAGTTCGACGTTGGCTCTCCAGCCGTCGTCGGCGGGGGCGGAGTGTTCGGGGAGTTCTATGAGCGTTTCGGCGCCGGTAATGGTGCGGGAAACGCGCGTCTGAGCGGGGACGGTCTTGAGGGGGAGCAGGTCGGTGCGTTCGACAATCCAGCCCAACTCTGACAACCGCGAGTAGGTGGCGTGTTGCCCTCCGTAGACACTGTGGCCGTCGATCAGGAAGACCAGCGGTGCGACATGTCCTCTCCGCGCGATTTCCGGGTAGGCGTTGCCCCACTCGATGCGGCCTGCGGCGACGGCGGTTAGGGCTTCGATTTGGCGCAGGGTGGGTTTACGCATCGACGAAGGCGATCGTGTCGGTGGTTATCGTCAGGGGCTGGCCGCCATTGTCGATGACGAGCGTGTATTCGACACCTCGCCGGGACAGCCGCATCGGGTCGTGCTTGCCGCGCCAGTCCAGCACCTCGAGAACGTCGAACCAGTTCGTTGCCGTGTAGGCGCGCATGCGCAGGTACCCAAGGTCGTTGAGGTCGGTCGGCCAGCCGCTGCGCCCAGCGGGTGTAACCAGGATGCGGTGTTCTGCGCAGCACGCATCATCGGGCCTCAGTGGGCCGTGCTCGCATGGCTCGTTGTAGCTGGGGTGCCAGAACTCGACGGTTGTGCGGTGAGTCGACGCTTCGACCGTCATCACAGCACCTCCCCGTAGGTGTTGCCTTCCAGGGCGTTGGCGATGGCTCTTGCGATCACCGCCACCTGGTGGCAGGTGATCGTGCCGTTCTGGAGCTCGATGAGCTCGATGACGGCGTTTTTCGCGACGACCTTCGTGCCGTCGTCGAAGGCTTCAAGCCGGTGGACGGCGTCCTGCCATGCGTCGCCGGCGCTCAGGTAGTCGCCGGCTTTGAAAGGGGCAGTCGGGTTGTGCATACCGCGCACTTTACAGCATAATAGCTGTAAAGTCAATTGTGTTGTAAAGTCGAGGCGTGATCAAGCTGCTGTCGTTGCGCGGTTTCGCTAACCGCCGCGGCCTCGCGCACAGCACCGTACGCCGCTACCACGCCGAGGGCCGACTGCCACAACCCGACGGTGAATTGACCGACGGCGCAGACATCCACCACCTCGGCTGGCTACCCGAAACGGTCGACAACTGGCAGCGCCCAGGACAGGGGGCACGTACCGACCTCCGCAGCACTCCGCGCCACAAACCCTGACCTCCGACCGCGAAGCCCGCCCCGGCAGGCAACGTCAACTCCCGACAGAACACCCGGAACGATTGCCCAATACCATTGCGCCGCAGGCGAATATCGGACAATGCGCTCTCCGCGGTACATGACTTACTTACGACTCGTCGGGCTTGTAGCGGGCGACCATGCCCGCGAGCCATTCGCGACCTACTGGATTCGCCGTGTGGATGCCAACGTTTTCGGGCCATCTGTTGTGTTCGCACATCCACAACACAACCGGCCTTGTGGTGTCGTCGCCGCCAAGGTCATGGTCAAGCGAAATTTCCGTAATCTCGCCCAGCCCGGCCAACATCAGTGTGTCGATGGCGTTCTGGCTTGTTTTCGACCAGACCCAGGTGTCATCAGGTGGCGGCCGTAGATCATCTACCCAAAGCTTCATTCTCGTTTACTCGCAACCCGATTACCGCCCACAAGGGTCTACCGGACTACTCGGGACCTCGTCACGATTCCTGACACAGGCAGGCACCCGCCGCGCCGCCGCCTGTTGTGGGAGACGCTAGAGAGATCGGCCCCCGCCCCGGCCCTGGCCACTTCCTGACTCATGAGTTTCATTGGATTGAGGGCTGATTGGCGGCCAAGCTCCGGGAGCCTGCCGACGAACTCGCTTGCCCAATCGAGTTCGGTCCGTCGCTCATGTCTTTCGGAATCCGCTGTCACCGTCATCGACTTGCCCGGGGACTTACTTCAGGGCAGCTGTAGGAGCTGTCCGGTGTACTGGCTCGCAGGAACCACCGACTCGCCAACCAAGCAACAGCATCCGCCTTGTGCTCGTGCTTCGGTTCGAAAGACCGCTGGATCGCTTCAAGATGCCGCCCCGCAACCGCGGCGTCGACGCCCTCGACCGCTTCGAGCTGGCAGTCCGCTGGCAACGTACCGGCGAACCACATGCTCTGAAATCGCAACCATTCGTGCCGGTGCGGGTAGTCGGCTGGGATCACTTCCGATGGCGGCAGCAGCTCGCCCAGCCTTGCGGGGAAAGCCAGCAGCACATCGTCAACCTCCTGCGGCTGCGCGTAGGCATCGGTCATCGGTTAATCCTTCACATGCTCCGTACTCCGTCGTTGCTTGCGGGGCATGAGGTTTCGGTACAACTGGCGAATTGCTCGTCTAAGGCCGTTCGGCCCACTGGAAATTGGCGTACCATTGACGTCCTCCCTACGGCTGAAAGCCGGGGGATTCCAACCTGTTGGGTGGGTTGGAGCAGTAATTCCTCGCGGTTTCCTGCTGGTTCCTGCGTCGACGTCACCACCGCACCCAGAGGTGTGGTGGTTGCTCGGCAGGCGGTGACCGCAAGCCCTGCGGCCAGTATGTTTTTGGCGGCGTTCACATCGGCATGCACGGGTCCGTGTGGGCAGTTGGTGCACCGGAAAACCGCCTGGCTCTCACGATTTTTCGGGTCCACATGCCCACATGTCGAGCACCGTAACGAGGTGAATGCTCCCGGGACCTTGATCACCTGTGTCCCGCTGTAGCGGGCCACAGAGGTCAACGATTGTTCGAACCGATGCCACCCCTTTCCCAGGATGGCCTTGTTCAGGCCTGATTTGCCGGCGGCCCCGTTCGGAAGGTATTGGCCGGGGTTGTCGGGATCTTCGACGGGCTTGGCCCGCCGGGTCATGTTGCGGGTTTTGAGATCTTCGACCACTACCACCGCGTTGGTGTGCGCCAACCGGGCGGCCGTCTGGACGCAGAAGTCCTGCCGGCGGTGACGCTCACGAGCCCGCAGCGTCGCCAATTTCGACCGGGTCTTGGCACGGTTGGCCGAATCCTTGGCCGCGCGCGACAGCCTGCGCTGCAGAGCTACCGCGCGGCGATGTTCACCGTCAGTGACGAATGTCTGGTCGATCAGTTCACCGTCGCTGGTGGCCACCGCCACCACCACGCCACGGTCGACCCCCACCGCCGTGCCGGGTGCCCCGTGTTCTTCGCGTGTGCTCATGCCGTCCTCGACGAGGAACGACACGAACCAATGCTTGCCTTCCCTCGACAGGGTGGCCGAGCGGATAGCTTCTCCCTCCAGGCTGCGCGATGCCCGGAACTTCACCCACCCCAGCTTGGGCAGCTTCACCCTCGCGTGGCGCCGATTCAGTTTCTGCAGTTCCATCTTGTTGCCCTCGGGGAACCGGAACGACGGAGCCCACCGCCTCCCAGAGCGCCAATGGACCCGAAACGTGCCATGCTCGCGGCACGCTCGGTCCAGGTCCATCAACGTCTGCTGCAGACAATGCCCCGGAACGACTTTCAACCACGGTTGTTCGGTCTTGGCCTCGACCAGCTCGTGGGCCTGAGGCCGATAGTTCATCCACGCGCCGCGTCGGCGGTACTCGCGGCGCTGTTCTAAGAGTTGACCCGTATTGGGTCATGCAGCGCCAATCAGCTTGGGGGCTGGTTGTTTTCGGCTGGGCCCGCGACGT
>NZ_LQPE01000166.1 GCF_002101735.1 Mycobacterium kyorinense
TGCCCCACACCAAATCATTACCGAACTGCTCGCGTGCCCACACGATCGCCTGTACATGCCCGGCGCTGGTGGCCTTAACGACCTTATGACCCAGTGCGCGGCCGACTTCATCGACGGCGACGAAAGTGTGTGTCCGCTTGTGCACATCGGCCCCAACAACAACCATGGTGGTTGCCTCCTTTACTCAGAGGTGGACGGTTGGGCCGGTCGGCGGACAAAGCTCAGTGGGGGCGAGGCCACGCTCCTATCAGGTCACGCCGGCCGGTCCTTCACACCCGGTGCCGACAAAACACGCTCAACGCCAACCCGAAGGCGGCACGCAAAACCCTGAGTCAGACACCGGGTGATCCGGAACCAACCACCACGAAGCGGCCCTGTCACGCTGACACACCGCAACGCAGCACCATCACCCTGACACTGAGCGCAAACCCGGGCGTGTCCCCGGCGTGTCGGCCGGGGACACGCCCGCTCGCGCAGGAAGGGGGTCAGTGTGGCAGGTCGCGGAACGGGGTATTGCGGTATGGCTCCGGCTCTTTGGGTAGGCCCAGCACGCGTTCGCCGATGATGTTGCGCTGGATCTGGTCGGTACCGCCGCCGATCGAGGTGAAATACGCGTTGAGGGTCCGAAACGTCACCGCGTCACCGACCGGGTTGTCCGGTCCGGCCAGCATGGCCTCGGCGCCGACGATCTCGGTCTCCACCCGGGCGGTCTCGTGCAGAATCCGAGACATCGCGAGCTTGCCCAACGCCATCAGCGTCGCCGCCTCGCCGCGATCGGCGGCCTTCGAACGCTCTCTGTTCCACCGGTTCACGGTAACCAGCGCGTCGATCCGGGCGATCTGCTGACGGACATCGGCGTCGTCGAGCCGGCCGAAATCGCGCGCCAATTGCACCAAGCCGCCGCCCTTTTCGGCCTTGGGTCGCTTGGTGTCCTTGGACGTGCGGGCCAGATCGCCCATGAACCGGCGCTCGTAGCCGAGCGCCACCTGCAGCACCGACCAACCTGCCCCCGGCTCGCCAACCATGTTGGCGGCGGGCACCCGGGCGTTCTCGATGAACACCTCGTTGAATTCCGATTCGCCGGTGATCTGGTGGATCGGGCGGATCTCCACCCGGGGCTGGCGCATCGGCAACATGAAGAAGCTGATTCCCTTGTGCTTGGGCACATCCCAGTCGGTGCGTGCCACGAGCATGCCGTAATCGGCGGTCTTGGCGAACGACGTCCACACCTTTTGGCCATTGATCACCCAGTCGTCGCCGTCGCGGTCGGCGCGGGTACGCAGGCCCGCCAGGTCGGACCCGGCACCCGGCTCGCTGTAGAGCAGGCACCACTTGCTCTCGCCGCGGATCGACGGCGGGATCAGTCGTCGCTTCTGCTCATCGGTACCGCAGTCGTGCAGCGTGCAGGCGAACAGATTGGCCCGGTCGTGCCCGGCGCCCGGCGCCCCGACTGCCGCGAACTCCTCGGCGACAATGCGGGATTGGGTATCGCTGAGACCCCGTCCGTACCACTCGGGCTCCCAGCTGGGAACGGCCCAGCCGGCGTCGACGACAGTGCGCGCCCACCCGGCGCGATCGATGCCGGAAGACCAATTGGCGGCCAGCCATTCTCGGACTTCGCGGCGCACTTCGTCGTCAGTCACGTCAGGCTCCGATCTGCTGCAGGTAGCGTTCGCGGTGCCAGGATGGGCTGCCCAGCAGCTGGGCATCGGTGCGAGCCCGCCGCAGATACAGATGCGCCGGATGCTCCCAGGTGAACCCGATGCCGCCGTGCACCTGGATGTTTGTCGCCGCGACAAACACAAATGCGTCGGAGCAATAGCCCTGTGCCAGAGCGAGATCCGCGAACCGCGACGGCGACTTCCGGGCAAACGACTCGGCGGCGAACCGGGCGGCCGATACGGCCGACTCGGCTTCCAGCAGCATGTCGGCGCACATGTGCTTGACGGCCTGGAAGCTGCCGATCGCCCGGCCGAACTGATAGCGGGTCTTGGCGTACTCCGCAGCCATATCCACGACCCGCCGTGCACCGCCGGCCTGTTCGCCGACCAACGCCACCGCGGCGGAATCCAGCGCCGCGCCGAACACCTCGACGCCGGAACCCAACCGGCCGACCAAACGCGCTGGCGTGTCGGAGAATTGGAGCCGGCACTGTTTGCGGGTCAGGTCGACCGTGGTCAACGGCGTCACCTCCACGCCCGGCGCAGCGGTCTCGACGGCGAACACCGCCGGCCCGGCATCGGCCGCGGCCAGCACGTACACCAACTGGGCCAATCCGCCGTCGAGCACGAACTGCTTGCTCCCGGTCACATGCCAGTCGTCACCGGCGGCCCGAGCCGACGTCGCGATGGTCCACGGCACCCGGGCCGAGCCGTCCTCGGCGAAGGCCACCGTGGCGATCAGCTCACCGGACGCGATCCGCGGCAACACCGCCGCGGATTCTGCCGTGTCGCAAACTTCGGCCAGCAGGCTGGGCACCAGCACCGCCGTCGACAGATACGGGCCGACCATCAGCGCGGCGCCCGTCTCCTCGGCCACGATGCCCAGCTCGATCGGGCCTGCACCGCCGCCGCCGTGCTGCTCGGGGATCAGCAGCCCCACCAGGCCGGTGGCCGCCAACTCCCGCCACACCTCCGGGTCGAAACCGGTGTCGGTGGCCATCATCGCCCGCACCGCGGACTCCGGCGAGCGTTTCGCCATCAAGTCGGCAACCGTGCTGCGCAGTGCCCGCTGCTCGTCGGTGACAGAAAACGGCACGCTGTCAGCCCTTCGCTGTCAGCGCTGTCCGCAGGCTGGCGCATTGACTGGCGAAAAACGCCTGGGACACTTTGGCTTTGGGCACTAACAGGTCGAACCCGTGAAAGGCGCCGGCGACCACCTCGACGTGGCACGGCACCCCGGCCTTGGTCAGCCGCTCGGCGTAGGCCAGGTCCTCGTCGTGGAACAGGTCGTGGGTGCCGACCCCGATCCACGCCGGGGGCAGTCCGCTCAGGTCGTCGCGGCGCGCGGGCACGGCGACCTGCGGGTCGGCGTCGCCGAGATACGCCGCCCAGCCGAAGCGGTTACTGCTGGGGCTCCACAACCGGTACGACGGGAGGCTCGGATTGTCTGCACTTCGGTCGTCGAGCATCGGGTAGGCCAGCAGCTGGAGGGCCGGCGTGATTTCGCCGCGGTCGCGGGCGAGCAGCGCCAGGGCGGCCGCCAGGCCGCCGCCCGCGCTGGCACCGCCGATGGCAATCCGCGCCGGATCCACCGCGGGCAGCCGGGCCAGCCACGTCAACGCCGAATAGCAGTCCTCGAGCGGCGCGGGGTAGGGGTGTTCGGGCGCCAGCCGGTAATCGACCGACGCCACGGTGGCGCCCAGCTCGCGGCTGAAGCGGCGGCACAGCTTGTCGTCCTGGCTTGCCCTGCCCAGGACGTAGCCGCCGCCGTGGATCCACAGCAGCGCGGGCGTGGATTCGGCTGTCGCCGTAGGCCGGAACAGTCGGACACCGGCGCCGGAGTCCAATGTGAGCACTTCGACGTCGTCCCCCGGACTGCGCAGGCCCTGCAGCCGCGTCGCGGCCCGCATCACTCGTAACGTCCGCGGGCTGACCAGGGTTCGCGGAGCCAGGCGCGCGATTCGGCGCAGGTCGGGGTGAACATCGGTGTTCGACATCGGTCAAGTATGACGCGGCTCAGCAGACGGATCATCGGTGAGTCCGACCCCCGATCGCCGTTTGCGCCCGACCCGACGGGGTACGCTCCGGCCATGGTGCGCCCCGCGACCCGCTATCCCGGACCGACCACGGCCGCAAGAATCCGGTGGTTGCTGCGAGCCCGCCCGGCGGACTACATGCTGGCCTTGAGCGTCGCGTCCGCTTCGCTGCCGGTGGTCGGCAGGCATCTGGAGCCGCTGGGTGGCGCGACGGCAATGGGGGTCTGGGGCGCCCGGGTGCTGCCCGAGTTTCTGTCCGCTACGGCCAAGTCCTGGCTGACCCCGGGCATCGGCGAGGTCCGCAAGCGCGAACGCGACCAGACCCACACCGTTTCGCAAGCAGCGCTGCGCGGCATCGTCTCTGCCAAAGACCTCGACATCGAATGGCCCGCACCCGAGCGCACGCCGCCGGTGTGGCGGGCGCTCAAGCACCGCCGCTACCTGCATCGCGCCGCGGTCCGCTACGGCGATCACCCCGCCCAACTGCTCGACGTGTGGCGCCGGAAGAACCTGCCCACCCGCCCGGCGCCGGTGCTGGTGTTCGTGCCCGGCGGTGCCTGGGTGCACGGCAGCCGCGCCCTGCAGGGCTATGCGCTGATGTCGAAACTGGCCGAGCTGGGCTGGGTATGCCTGTCTATCGACTACCGGGTCGCGCCGCACCACCGCTGGCCGAGCCACATCACCGACGTCAAGACCGCGATCGCGTGGGCCCGCGCCAATGTCGACAAGTTCGGCGGCGACCGCAATTTCGTTGCGGTGGCGGGCTCTTCGGCCGGCGGGCATTTGGCCGCGCTGGCCGGGCTCACCGTCGACGACCGCGAGCTGCAGGCCGAACTGCCCGAGGGTTCGGACACGTCCGTGGACGCCGTCGTCGGGATCTACGGCCGCTACGACTGGGAGGACCGCTCCACCGCCGAGCGGGTCCGCTTCGTCGACTTTCTGGAACGAGTGGTGGTCAAGCGCAGCATCGACCGGCATCCCGAGGTATTCCGGAACGCCTCGCCGATCGCGCGGGTGCACCCGGACGCACCGCCGTTCCTGGTGATTCACGGCAGCAACGACACGGTGATCCCCGTCGAGCAGGCGCGCAGCTTCGTCGAGCGGCTGCGCTCGGTGTCGCATTCGCCGGTCGGCTACATGGAACTGCCTGGCGCCGGCCATGGTTTCGACCTGATCGACGGGGCCCGCACCGGCGCGATGGCCACCGCAGTCGGGTTGTTCCTCAACCAGGTTCACCGCAACCACGCATTGATGGCCAAAGAGGTTATTTGATCGCCGCCCGACTGTAAGGTCCCTCCCAAACGGGAGGTGGCGGGTGAAAAGGCTTAGTGGCTGGGACGCGGTACTGCTGTACAGCGAGACTCCCAACGTGCATATGCACACTCTCAAGATCGCGGTGATCGAGTTGGATCCCGACCGCCGTGATTTCGATATCGACGCGTTTCGCCGCGTCATCCACAGCCGGCTGTACAAACTGGACCCGTTTTGCTACCAGCTGGTCGACATCCCGATGAAGTTCCATCACCCGATGTGGCGGGAGAACTGCGACGTCGACCTCACCTACCACATCCGGCCGTGGCGGCTGCCCGCGCCGGGCGGGCGCCGCGAGCTCGACGAGGCGATCGGGCAGATCGCCAGCACGCCGCTGGATCGCAGCCGCCCGCTGTGGGAGATGTATTTCGTCGAGGGCCTGGCCAACAACCGGATTGCGGTGGTGGGCAAGATCCACCATGCGCTGGCCGACGGCGTTGCGGCAGCCAACCTGCTGGCCCGCGGTATGGACCTGGCGCCCGAACCGGCGACAGGCCGCAACCGGTATGCGCCTGACCCGGCCCCCTCCAAGGCCGAGCTGGTGCGCTCGGCGTTCGGCGATCACCTGCGCCAGCTCGGACGAATTCCGCGCACCGTGCGCTACACCGCGGAGGGTCTGGGCCGGGTGCGTCGCAGCAACCGCAAGCTCTCGCCGCAGTTGACCCGGCCGTTCACCCCGCCGCCGACGTTCATGAACCACATGATCACGCCCGAACGCAAATTCGCCACGGCCACTTTGGCTTTGGCCGACATCAAGGAGACCGGCAAGGCGCTCGGCGTCACGATCAACGACATGGTGCTGGCCTTGTCGGCGGGAGCGTTGCGCAAACTGCTGCTGCGCTACGACGGCAAGGCTGAGCCGCTGCTCGCCTCGGTGCCGGTGAGTTTCGACTTCTCACCCGAGCGGATCTCGGGGAATTACTTCACCGGGATGCTGGTCGCGTTGCCGTGCGACATCGAGGACCCGCTGGAACGGGTGCAACTGGCCCACGACAACGCCGTCGACGCCAAGGAGAGTCACCAGCTGCTCGGACCGGAGCTGGTGAGCCGGTGGTCGGCCTACTTCCCGCCGGCGCCGGCGGAGGCGCTGTTTCGGTGGCTGGCCAGCCGCGACGGCCAGAACAAGGTGCTCAACCTGCCGATCTCCAACGTTCCCGGGCCGCGTGAGCACGGCAGGGTCGGCGGCGCGCTGGTCACCGAGATCTATTCGGTGGGGCCGTTGACCGCGGGCAGCGGGCTGAACATCACGGTGTGGAGCTATGTCGACCAGCTCAACGTGTCGGTGCTCTCCGACGGCATCACCGTCGACGACCCGCACGAGGTGACCGACGCCATCCTCGACGACTTCGTCGAATTACGCCGCGCCGCAGGGCTTTCCGAAAAGCTGACGGTGGTCGAGAGCGCGATGGCGCAGGCTTAGCCCACACTCGGCGATCAATTGAGGCGTGCCAGCAGCTCGCCGCGCACCACCTTGCCGGTGCTGCTGCGGGGCAGCTCGGGCAGCACGACGATCTCGCGGGGCACCTTGTAGTTGGCCAGGTTGTCGCGCACGTGCTGCTTCAACGCGTCGACGGTGATCGTCGACCCCTTCACTAGAACCACGAACGCCGCCAGCCGCTGGCCGTACTGTTCGTCGTCGACCCCGAGCACCGCCGCCTCGGCGACGTCGGGGTGTCCCACCAAAGTCTTTTCCACCTCGATCGGGTAGACGTTCTCGCCGCCGGACACGATCATCTCGTCGTCGCGTCCGACCACGTACAGCCGCCCGGCCTCGTCGACCCGGCCGACGTCACCGGACGCCATGAAGCCGTCGTGAAAATCCTTGGTATTGCCGGACGTATAGCCGTCGAACCGGTTGGAGTTACGCACGAAAATCTGGCCGACCTCACCCACCGGCACCTCGCGGAACTCGCTGTCGAGGATGCGGATCTCGGTGCCGACGGCGGGCTTGCCGGCCGTGTCGGGCGCGGCCCGCAGGTCCTCGGGCGTCGCCGTCGCGATCATGCCCGCCTCGGTGGCGTTGTAGTTGTTGTAGATCACGTCGCCGAATTCGTCCATGAACCGGGTCACCACATCGGGCCGCATCCGCGAGCCCGACGCGGTGGCGAATCGCAGTGAGCGGCAACTATAGCGGCGGCGTACCTCGTCGGGCAGGTCCATGATCCGGTCGAACATCACCGGCACCACGCACAGTCCGGTGGCCTGGTAGCGGTCGACGAGGTCGAGGGTGGCTTCCGGGTCGAACTTGCGCCGGGTCACCACCGTGCAGCCCAGCGACGCGGCGAACACCAGCTGGGAAAAACCCCAGGCGTGAAACATCGGCGCCACCACCACCGTCGTCTCCTCGGTGTGCCACGGCACCCGGTCCAGGATCGCCTTGAGCTCGTTGGCACCGCCGCCGGAATGCTTGGCGCCCTTGGGACTTCCGGTGGTTCCCGACGTCAGCAGGATCAGTCTGCCCTTGCGGCCCGTGCGCGCAGGACGCTGACCGGCATGCGCAGCGACGAGTCCTTCGACCGTGAGGTCGTGCGGCTGTTCGGTCCACGCGACGATGCGCGTGGTGCCCGGGCGGTCGGCCAGCGCGCGGTCGACCGAGTCGGTGAACTCCTCGTCGTAGATCACCGCGTCGGCGCCCTCGCGGTTGACGACCTCGGCCAGCGCCGACCCGGCGAACGAGGTGTTGAGCAGTAACACGTCGGCGCCAATTCGGTTGGCGGCCACCAATGCTTCGACGAAACCGCGATGGTTGCGGCACATGATCCCGACCACCGCCGGCGTGCCGCCGGGCAACCCCTGCAGGGCCGCGGCCAGCGCGTCGCAGCGCCGGTCGAGCTCGCGGTACGTCAGCGACCCCAGCTCGTCGATCAGTGCCGGCCGGTCCGGGCAGCGTTGCGCCGACATCGCGAATCCGCTTGTGACGGAAAGACCTTCGCGACGCGCAACGGCAGCGATGCGCAGGTATTTGTCGGGCCGCAGCGGTGCGATGATCCCGGCCCGGACCATGGTGGCGAGCAGACCCATCGGACCTAGCCGAGAATCGGCAGGCGGCGCTCGCTGGCCAACTTGTCCAGCGCCTTCTGCATGACGTGGCGGACGTGGGCGTCGACCTCGTCGATGTCGGGGTCCTCGCCGAACTGCTCAGTCACGTCGATCGGCTCGAGCACCTGCATGACGATCTTGGTGGGCAGCGGCACGTTGACCGGCAGCACCGCGGACAGCCCGAATGGGAAACCCACCGAGATCGGCAGGATCTTCACCCGCATCAGCTTGTCCAGCCGCAGCGCGTGGGCAAGCCAGGTGCCGCGCGACAGATACAGCTGGCTTTCCTGCCCGCCGATGGCGACCGCCGGCACGATCGGCACCCCGGCGTTCAACGCCGCCCGGACATAGCCGGTGCGCCCGTCGAAGTCGATGGTGTTCTCCGACAGCGTCGGCCGGTACACGTCGTAGTCGCCGCCCGGGAACACCACCACCACGCCGCCGGAACGCAGTGCCTCGTCGGCGTTTTCGTGGTTGGCCCGGATGAACCCGGTTCGCACGAAGAAGTCGGCGATCGGGCCGGTGAACAACACGTCGTGGCTGAGCGTGTAGACCGGACGGTCGTAGCCGAACTTCTCGTAGAAGCCGGTGGCGAAGACCGGAACGTCCATCGGGAACAGCCCGCCGGAGTGGTTGGACACCACCAGCGCGCCGCCCGGCGGGAACGACTCCAGGCCGCGCACCTCTGCGCGGTGGTAGCCCTTGATGAGCGGGCGGATCCACCCCATCACCCGTTCGGTGAGGCCGGGATCCCACTTGGAAATTTCGGTTGGTTCGGTGTCGATGGCTGTCAACTATCCCCCTTGATCTGGTGGCCGGCGACCCGCTGCGCTCGGCTTCGCCGCGCTTGCGATCGCCGCTATGATTCCGCGCCGATTTTGCTGTGATGGTAGTCGAGCGCGCGGGGCGCCGGTTCGGGCCGACCGATACCATCGTTCGACACCTGTCCCTATCCGAAGGAGCGTCACACCGTCGTGAGCACCGAACAAGAAGAAGCCCCAGTTCTCGTCGAACAGCGGGACCGAATCCTGATCATCACGATCAACCGGCCGCAGGCCAAGAACGCCGTCAACGCCGCGGTCAGCAAGGGCCTGGCCGACGCCATGGACCGGCTGGACGGCGACGCGGGCCTGTCGGTGGCGATCCTGACAGGTGCCGGCGGCTCCTTCTGCGCGGGCATGGACCTCAAGGCGTTCGCGCGCGGCGAGAACGTCGTCGTCGAGGGCCGCGGGCTGGGCTTCACCGAACGCCCGCCGACCAAGCCGCTGATCGCCGCCGTCGAGGGTTACGCGTTGGCCGGCGGCACCGAGCTGGCGCTGGCCACCGACTTGATCGTGGCGTCCAGGGACGCAGCGTTTGGCATCCCCGAAGTCAAGCGCGGTCTGGTCGCCGGGGGCGGGGGGCTGCTGCGGCTGCCGCAGCGCATCCCCTACGCGGTCGCGATGGAGCTGGCGCTGACCGGCGACAATCTGCCCGCCGAGCGGGCGCATGCGCTGGGCCTGGTGAACGTGCTGGCCGAGCCGGGCCAGGCGTTGGACGAGGCGATCAAGCTGGCCGAGAAGATCACCGCCAACGGGCCGCTGGCGGTCGCTGCCACCAAGCGGATCATCGTCGAGTCCCGCGGCTGGAGCCCGGAGAACATGTTCGCCGAGCAGACCAAGATCCTGATGCCGGTGTTCGCCTCCAACGACGCCAAAGAAGGCGCCATCGCCTTCGCCGAGAAGCGGCCTCCGAAGTGGACCGGGACCTGAACCTCCCGGCGTATTTCGCCCGGATCGACTACTCGGGGCCGACCGAGTCGACGTTGCAGACGTTGGCCGGGCTGGTGGCCGCGCACGGACGCCGCATTCCGTTCGAGAACCTCGACCCGCTGCTCGGCGTGCCGGTGACCGATCTCAGCCCGGAGGGTCTGGCGGACAAGCTGGTGCGCCGACGCCGCGGCGGCTACTGCTACGAGCACAACAATCTGTTGCGATATGTGTTGGAGCAGTTGGGATTTGGGGTCGACGCGCTGGCGGGACGGGTGGTGTGGATGAGCCCGCAGGGGTTGGCCGGACCGCCGCCGGCGCTGACCCACCAGGCGCTGGCGGTGCGGATCCCCGGGGTCGACGACGTGTTCCTGGCCGACGTCGGTTTCGGCGGGCAGACCCTTTCCTCGCCGATTCGCTTGATACCCGGTCCGGTTCAGCAGACCCGGCACGAGCCGTACCGGCTGCGCACCCACGGCGACGGATACGTGTTGGAGGCGCTGGTCCGGGAAAAGTGGCAGCCGCTGTACATCTTCAGCACCGAGCCGCGACCGCTGATCGATCTGGTCGTCGGAAGTTGGTATGTGTCAACGTATCCCGAGTCGCATTTTGTCACCAGCCTCACCGCTGCGCTGGTGACCGACGACGCGCGATGGAATCTGAACGGGCGTCATCTCGCGATCCATTTCAAAGGTGAAACCGACCGCATCCGATTCGACACCGCCGAGCAGGTGCTCGACGCGCTGGTCAACCGGTTCGGGATCGACGTGTCGGGTCTCGGCGATGTCGAGGCCCGGATCGCCCAGGTGCTCGACAACTAGTTGCATGATCTAAACTCGACATGACACTTTTGGCGGCATTTGTAACGGCCCGACGGCACAGAAAGTCCGAGCGTTGAGCATTTCGTTACTCCTGGAGATGGCGGTCTCGAGCAGCCCTGACCGGACCGCCGTCGTCTCCGGCGAGCTCCGGTTGACCTCGCAAGAGCTGAGCGATCTGGCCGACGGCGGCGCCGGCGTCATCGCCGGATCGGGCTGCCGGCATGTGGCCTACGTCGGCACCGGCGGGGCGTTGCTGCCGTTGCTGATCTTCGCCTCGGCACGCGCCGGGCTGCCATTCACGCCGATCAACTACCGGCTCTCGGCCGAGGGCATCCAGACCTTGATCGGGCGGTTGCCCGAACCGCTGGTGATCGTCGACGACCGCTACCGCGACATGGTCGTCGGCAAGACGGTCGACTCCGAGGAGTTCCTGGCCTGCGCCCGCAGCGCAGAGCCCGTGGCGGAGTTTCCCGATCCGGATGCGACGGCGATCGTGCTGTTCACGTCGGGCACCACGTCGCAGCCCAAGGCCGTCGAGCTTTCGCACAACAACCTGACCAGTTACGTCACGGGCACAGTGGAATTCGAGTCGGCCGGCGCAGAGGACGCCGCGCTGATCTGCGTGCCGCCGTACCACATCGCCGGAGTCGGGGCCGCGCTGTCGAACCTGTACGCCGGCCGCAAGATGGTCTATCTGCCGATCTTCGACGCCGAGGAATGGGTGCGGCTGATCAACGCCGAGCACGTCACCACCGCCACCGTGGTGCCGACGATGCTCGACCGCATCGTCACCGTGCTGGAGACCGGCCGCCATGAACTGCCGTCGCTGCGCAACCTGGCCTACGGCGGGTCGAAGGTCGGTCTGCCGCTGGTTCGCCGGGCGCTGGAGCTGTTGCCGAACGTCGGCTTCGTCAACGCCTACGGTCTGACCGAGACCAGTTCGACAATCGCGGTGCTCACCCCGGAGGATCACCGCGAGGCGCAGGCAGCCTCTGATCCCGCGATCGCCCGCCGGCTCGGATCGGTCGGTCAGCCGGTGCCCGGGATCGAGGTGCAGATCCGCGACGAGAACGGTGCTGTGCTCGGGCCGGGGGAGACCGGTGAGCTGTTCGTCCGCGGCGACCAGGTGTCGGGCCGCTACACCGGGATCGGTTCGGTGCTCGACGCCGACGGGTGGTTTGCCACCAAGGACATCGCGATGCTCGACGAGGGCGGCTACCTGTTCATCGGCGGGCGCAGCGACGACACGATCATCCGCGGCGGCGAAAACATTGCCCCGGCCGAGCTCGAGGATGTGCTGATCGAGCACCCGCACGTGCGCGACGTCGCCGTCGTCGGCGTCGACGATCCGCAGTGGGGTCAGGCGATCGTTGCGGTAGTGGTCCCCGTGCCCGGTGTCGAACCGGATCCCGACGAACTGCGCGAGTATGTCCGCAAACACTTACGCGGTTCGCGTACCCCCGACCGAGTAGTCTTTCGCGACGAGCTGCCCACCAACGCCACCGGCAAGGTGCTTCGCCGCGAAATCGTGGAATCCCTAAGAACTCTAGGATCGAAATCATGATCAAAAACGGAACCCGTCTGGCCAGCCAGGTGTGCGACACCCAGGTCATCGTCGTGCGCAGCGCCGACAGCCTCGACGACTTGCGCTGCGGCGGCGCGCCGATGGTGCCGTTGGGCTCCGAGCGTTGCGGGGAACTGGATCCGGCGTTCGCCGACGGCAACGTGATGGGCAAGCGCTATGTGGACGAGAACGGCGCCGAGGTGCTGGTGACCAAGGCGGGTGCGGGCACGCTGGCGATCGGTCAGACCGCGCTGAGCCTCAAAGAGGCCAAACCGCTACCGGCCAGCGACTAGCCCTCTCTGGGCGAGCAGACGCAGAATCGCATTGTGCGGGCGCAAATCGTGCGATTCTGCGTCTGCCCGCGCGTTACTTCGGCACGCCGTTACGGCGGACGAATTCCCTTGCCTTGATGAGGAATTCGAGCTGATTGTGTACCTCGCGCAGCGGGCCGGTGCTCCGCGTCGAACGGCACAGCACGACGGCGCCTTCGAGCGCGGAAATCGACGTCACCGCAAGGGATGCCGCGTCCGATTCGAGAAAGCCGTCGGCGACGAATGCCCGGGTCAACGCCGTGCACCAGCGGCCCAGGATCTGCCCCGCCTCGGTGGTCAATGAAGGTTCCTCGTCGGCCGAGCCGATCGCTGCCGCTACGACGGGGCAGCCGGCGCCGAAGTCGCTATCGGTCAGCAGCCGTTCCCACAGCTCGACGAACTCGCGCAGCAGCACCATCGCGCCGCGCTCGGCGGATTGATCGATGGTGGCGGCGATCGCATCACCGGCGTACCGCAGCGCCTCGGTCAGGATCTGGTTGCGGCCCTCGGGAAAGTGGTAGTACACCGAGCCGCGCGGTGCGCCGCTGCGGGTGAGCACTTCGTCGATGGTGACGCCGGCCGCACCCCGTTCCCGCATCACCTCGACGGCGCTGAGCAGCATCTTGGTGCGCGTTCCGCCGCGTTTGGTGCGTTTAGTGCGCGTGGCAATCGACATTGCGAGCTCCCCCCGAGACCCGGCTCAGGCGGCGTGCGAGTGGCGCAGTTGCGGCATCCGCCAGTGCACGCTGCGCGGGTGCAACCGCACCGACTTCAACGACGTGTGGGGCAGGTCGGGAACCTCACGGGTGAAGCGGTAACCGGCGATGTTCAACTCGACGACCCACATGATCTTCTCCTGCCTCATGCGCCAGGCGGGCCCATGATTATGCAAGGTAGCATAGAACAAGCTAGGGGTTCTATGCAAGTCACTAGGGCTCTGCTGTTGCACTGCGGCGACCGCAAGCCATTCCTATGCTCTATTGCATATTACTTAGATCTACTGCTGGGCGAACGGGTAACCGATCTGGCCATGCAGCGACGCGCGCTGAACGTCGACCTGTTTGCCACCGGCGAGGCATTCCGCGACTTCTTCAAGGCCAACTACGGACCGACGATCACCACGTATCGCACCATCGCGGCCGACCACGACCGCGTCGCCGCGCTCGATGCCGCGTTGGCCGAACTGGGCCAACGATTCCTGGCCGGATCGTCGACGATGCACTGGGAGTACCTGCTTGTCACCGCGCGCAAGCGAAGCTAGCAGCTACTCAAAGGAGATGGCACCATGAAACTTTCGCGACTGCGCGTGCCTGTCGCCGCGGGCGCCATCGCGCTCGGCGCGGCGATCTTGACCGCACCCGCGTCCCAGGCGGAACCCGAATCGACCATCCAAAGCGAATGCAAGTCCGCTGGAGGCACATACACCACAACCAACAGTGGCGGACACCGATACTCCAAGTGTTGCTACACGGACGCCTACGGCACCCAAACCTGCGACAACTACGACGACGGCACTTACGTTGTTACCTGCACGGCGAGCAGCTGCGACAGCGAGCTGGCGCCGCCGAACAACGGAAGTCCTTCGCACCGACCGGTGCACCCTCCGATGGCTCCCATCGCGCCGCCGGAAGCGGTGCCGTAAACGCCGGACGATGCGACCGCGCCGGCCGCTAGCCGTCGACCGTGTAGCCCATCGGCATCAGCACGCTCTTTTGTTGGGTGAAGTGCTCGACGCCCTCCGGGCCCGGTCTCGCGGCTCCCCGGGTTGTTCGCGAAGTCGAGCGTCAACACGCTGTGTCGGTGTTCGGCCGAGTTGTCAACGACGCTGATCGGAAAGTTCAGCCGAGATGGCGGGTTGGCGATCGCCGCGCCCAGGATTGCCGAGGTCGGCAGATCCTCGCGGCCCGAGTGTTCGCTGGCTTACCTGGCTCGCCGAAACCAGCTCCGCAACATCAACGAACATCTCGATCCCTCTAAAGTCTGGTCCGAGCGATTATCCACAGTGTCCGGGACGCATCGCCGAGGCGTGCACGCGGGATCAAGTGCGGGCGGTTGTGCTTGGCGCGCCTGCTGGCGAAACGGTAGCCTGCAGCAATGGTTGCCCGAAAGATCGAGGTCAACACGCCACCGCTGGCCGCGGGTGGCAGTTTATGCCGCGACGCCGGCGACTCGGCACGCAAGGCTGCCGAAGAACTCGCTGGCACTGCTGTGGCATCGAAGATTTTCGGTGATTTCGCTGAGGCGAACCAGTTTCACGCGACGGTAAGCACGGCTCACCAAAATCACCAGCAGCAGCTGCACGGGCATCACGCGACATTGACGGGCGTATCGGACAAAGTGGCGAAGGCCGCGCAGTTGTTCACCGCCACCGACGGCTGCGAGGCGGATGCGATCAAGTCGGCTGGCACCGACATCGGGTAGGGCCGGGGTATGCGACCGGCTTGCCTGATCAATCTGAATGTCGATGAGCTGTGCGGGGCGGCCGGTGGTGATCCGTGGAAACTCGATGATGAGCTGCAGGCTGGGGACGCCGGCGCGATCAACAACCTCGCCGATGCGTTTCACCGGTCGGGTAACCATGTCAAGGAAGCCGATGATGACTTCGATAAGGCCAAGAAGAAGTTCAATGAGGGATATCGGCGCAACGGCGTCGAGCATCCGATCAACGAGTCGGCCGAAGTGCAGCGGGCAACCGCCGCGCTGGCGGGGCATAAAGAAGCGTTGCCGCGTATAGCGGCGAGTTTGGAGCAGGTGGCCGCGTCGCTGGCCAGCGCCTAGCGTGACAGCGACGCCACCATCGCGGCAGTCAATTCCGCGCTGCACGAGATCGACGATCAGATGTCGGCGGCGAAGAGCAACCGTCAGTACACCGGCGGGTTGCACGACAAGGCCGTCGACGCGGTCCGATCGGCACTTGAACAGATCACCACCACCCGCGGCACTTACATCGCGGCTCTGCGCGCGGCCGAGACAGCGATGACGGCCCAAGGTTACGAGCCCGAGGTCATCGACAACGTTGACGGGACACCCGCAGGCACACCTACACAGCGGGCTAGTGCGGCCAACGAAAAACAGTTACGCGAGGCGCGTGCGCGCACGCAGGCCGACCTCGACCGCATGCAACGGCAGCTCGGCACAATGCTGGCAACCGACCACACCTGGAACAAGGACACATTAGACAAACTCGCCGACCAGATCAGCGCGGCCAAGGACCGGCTGGCCCAGTTCGACTCCGTTGATCAGGCATTAGCGAATGCACCCGAGACCTACCTGGCCCAACTGGACATCCCCGCCGACTATCACGGCAAAGTCCACGCTGCGGTGGCGGTCGGCAACCCCGACACCGCCCGCAACGTCTCGGTGACCGTTCCTGGGGTGGGTTCGACCACCCGGGCGAGCTTGCCCGACATGGTGAAAGAAGCACGCAGCCTGCGGGACCAAGCGACCCAGCAGCTCGTCAACGCCGGTAAGCCGGGTTCGGTGTCGACGATTGCCTGGATGGGTTATGACCCGCCGCCGAACCCGATCAACACCGGCAGCGTCGCGGACGGCTTGGCCACCATGGGGGACGGTCAGGCGCGAGCCGGGGCGGCGAGCCTGTCGTCGTACCTGGAGCAGGTGCACGTCAATAACCCCAACGCGCACCTGACATTGCTGGGGCATTCCTACGGGTCGCTGACGTCGTCGCTGGCGTTGCAGCAACTCAATGCCGAAGGTCTGCACCCGGTCAACGACGTGGTGTTCTACGGTTCGCCGGGCTTGGAGCTCACAGATCCTGCCCAGCTGGGGGTAGGCGCCGGTCACGCCTATGTGATGGGGGCCCCGACTGACCCCATCGTGAAATGGATTGCCCCACTGTCTGATTCGCACGGCTGGGGCGCGAACCCCTACGACGGGATGTTGCCGCAGCTCTCGGCGCAGGCTGGCCCGGACCCGACGGGCGTCTACCATCCCGGCGTGAATAGCCACGCCGACTACCCGCGCTTGTTCCACACTCCCGATGGGCGTGATCTCGTTCGCATGTCGGAGTACAACCTCGCGGCCATCGCCGCCGGGCTGCCCGACAACAAAGTGCTGGCCACCCCGCAGCTTCCGCCGCCCGGGCCACCGGTTCTGCCGCCGAACCTGTTCCCGCCCAATATCCCGCCGAGAATCGTAGAAGGGGGCGGGTGATGCGCAGACCCATGCTGTGCCTGGCCGCCATGGTGTGCGCGCTGGCGGTCGGATGCGGGACGGGTAGCGGCGACATGTACCGCGGCGGCGGAGAGGAGCACAACGTGAGCCCGGAACAGATCGCGCAGATGGAAAACGACTTACGGTCCAAACCGTCCTTCGAAGTCGCCAAGGTGGAGTACGAGACCGCGATGCGCCAAATGGCCGATCGCATCGCCGCCCTGGTGCCCGGCCTGACATGGAACTTCCGTGAGAACTCCTGGGAAGGCTGCGGTGGCAAATACTCCCACACTCGGGGCAAACAGGTGTATCAGCTGATCGCCTTCAGCGGCCCAATCCCCGACGACAAATGGTCACAAGCGTTACAGATCGTCAAAGAGGGGGTGGCCCGTTTCGGGGCCACCCACTTGGGTGTCTTCCATGACCAACCCGGCTTCCACGACATCTACCTGGACGGCCCGGACGGCGTCGACTTCCAACTCGGCACCCAAGTAGCGTCAAGCTTGTCCGCGAAGTCGGATTGCCGGATGCGGGAAACCGACACCCCAACGTCGCCTACTTCTCGTTAACCGGCGGCGCTTGCACTGAGCGATCGATGGACTGTGCAGCTTCCGCTTGGTTCGCCCAACATCCTTACCGCCGAACGTCATTGCCACATCACTTATCGATGGAAACACGCGACCCGGTATCGGTTTTCGAGGTAGGACGCGAAGTCGCAAGCCTGCACGGCATTTGTAATGCCATTCCCGTCCATGGTCAGGATGATGTAGGGCTCACGAACCAGGTGCCCGAGCGCGCGTTCGAAGTCAGGTGTAAACCCGTTCCAGGACACGAAGACGCCCATGGCGCATTGCCCGGATCGGTTCCTAATCTTTGACTCCAGGGAGTCGAGATGGTGTCGGCCGACGGAATTACTCCAGTTCTTGCACTCCACGATGACCCACGGCTTTCCCGTCGACCAGCGCGGATCCTGGCCGACGTTCTGCAGCACAATGTCGAGCTCTTCTGTGGTGGTGCGCAGATTTGTCTCCGTTGCGATGGCATCCACTTCTGTGGATATTTCAAGTTGATACCCGAAGCAGATGACGGCTGCAGTACTAGGCGAGCCTCAGCCCGCCGAGTCGAGCGTGTAGCCCATCGGCATCAGCACGCTCTTCTGCTGCGTGAAGTGCTCGACGCCCTCCGGGCCGTTCTCGCGGCCGATGCCGGAGTTTTTGTAGCCGCCGAACGGACAGCAGGGATCAAAGGCATACCAGTTGATCGCGTAGGTGCCGGTGCGGATCTTCTCCGAGATCTCAATCCCGCGTGGCACATTGCTGGTCCACACGCTGCCGGCCAACCCGTACACCGAGTCGTTGGCGATCGCGATCGCGTCCTCCTCGGTGTCGTAGGGAATGATGGAGAGCACCGGCCCGAAGATCTCCTCCTGGGCGATCGTCATCTTGTTGTCGACGTCGGCGAATACCGTGGGCTGCACGAAGTATCCGCTGTCCAGGCCCTCGGGCCGTCCGCCGCCGCACACCAGCCGGGCGCCCTCCTCGATGCCCTTGGCGATGTAACCCTCGACCCGGGCGCGCTGCTTCTCCGAGATCAGCGAACCGATCTGCGCGGCCGGGTCCGACGGCAGGCCCACCGGCAGCGCCTGCACGAAAGTGCTTACCGCGTCGACGATCTCGTCGTACCGCGAGCGTGGCGCCAGGATACGGGTCTGGGCCACACAGGCCTGCCCGGTGTTCATGATCCCGGAGAACACCAGCATCGGGATGGCGGAGGCCAGGTCGACGTCGTCGAGCACGATCGCCGCCGATTTCCCGCCGAGCTCCAGGGTGCACGGCTTGAGCAGGTCCGCGGCGCGCCGGCCGATCTCCTTACCGACGTTCGAACTGCCGGTGAAGGTGAAGATGTCGATGTCCGGGTTGGACGTCAGCGCCTGGCCGGTCTCGACCCCGCCGGGAACTATCGACAGCACACCCTCGGGCAGGCCCGCTTCGGCGAACACCTCCGCCAAAGCGTTTGCGCTCAAGGGTGTTTCGGCGGCCGGCTTAAGCACCACCGTGCAGCCGGCCAGCAGCGCCGGGCCCAGTTTGTTGACGGCCAGGAACAGCGGCACGTTCCACGCGACGATCGCGCCGACGACGCCGAGCGGCTCGCGGTAGACGATGCTTTGCCCGTATCCGCCGTTGCGGATCTCTTTCCACTTGACCTGCTCGACGGCCGGGCCGGCGAAGAAATTCAGCGCTCCGATCGAGCTCATCCAGTGCATCGTCTCGACGGTCGTCGGCGGCTGGCCGGTCTCGCCCGCGAGGATCTGGGTGAACAGCTCCTTGCGCTCTTCCATCAACTTGAGCGCGTTGGCGATGACGGCAGCGCGCTCGGCCGGCGGGGTGGACGGCCACGGCCCGGTGTCGAACGCCTTGCGGGCCGCCGCGACGGCGGCGTCCACGTCGGCCGCAGCTGCCAGCGGCACCCTGCCGACGTATTCGCCGGTGGCCGGACAGTGCACCTCGATGACGTCGGCGGTCGACGGTTCGGTCCACTTGCCGCCGATGAACAGCTTGTCGTACTCGGTCTTCTGGCTTTCGCTCATGGCGCCACCCTACCCAGCGATCGGCAAAACGAGAACAGGTTTCAATCAACTCACGGTCGAGGCTGCAGTACCAGCACCAAATTGCTCACCAGAAACTCCCGCAGCACCGGCACAGATGTCAGCCACCACGCCCATCGCGGGTGGTAGCGCGGGAATGCGGCGATGAGCGTCCCGGTGCTGGCCGCCCAGTCCATACCGTCGGCCGCCGACACCGCGAATAACGACGACCCGTAGTTGTTCTTCGCCGGGTGGCCGTGTTTGCGGGCATAGCGCGCGGCGGCTCGCTCGCCGCCCAAGTAGTGGGTCAGGCCCATCTCGTGTCCGCCGAACGGCCCCAGCCACACCGTGTACGACAACACCGCCAGCCCGCCCGGCCGGGTCACCCGCAGCATTTCGGCGCCGAGTTGCCAGGGCCGCGGAACATGTTCGGCGACGTTGGATGACAAACAGATGTCCACCGAGTCGTCGGCGAACGGCAGCGCCATGCCCGACGCCCGCACGAATTCGCCCGGGCCCTGGGTGTAAGTCGGTGCCGCCGCGTGCATTTCGTCCGGGTCCGGCTCGACGCCGATGTACCGCAGTCCGGCATCGGCAAACGCCGTCGCGAAATATCCCGGCCCACCTCCCACGTCGAGCAGGGTGCGTCCCGCCGCGGATTCGCCGTGCATGCCGCGCCAGAGGTCGCCGACCATCGCCGCGGTATCGGCAGCCAGTGTCCCGTAGAAGCGGGCCGGCTGCGATTGCTCGTAGCGGAACTCCGACAGCAGCCGCACCGAGCGGGACAGCGTCGCCCGCCGGGCGAACACGTCGGTGACGGCCATCTTGCCCACGTTAGGCTGGCTCCCGATGTCTGCTCTGCGCTCGGTCCTGCTGCTGTGCTGGCGCGACACCGGCCACCCGCAAGGCGGCGGCAGCGAAACGTATCTGCAGCGCATCGGCGCGCAGCTCGCCGAGTCCGGTATGGCCGTCACGCTGCGCACCGCGCGCTACCCGGGCGCGGCTCGCTGCGAAGTCATCGACGGCGTGCAGATCAGCCGTGCCGGCGGGCGTTATTCGGTGTACGTGTGGGCGCTGCTGGCGATGGCGGCGGCGCGTCTGCGGCTTGGACCGCTGCGGCATGTGCGGCCCGATGTGGTGATCGATACTCAGAACGGCTTGCCGTTTCTGGCGCGCCTGATCTACGGACGACGGGTTGCAGTGCTCGTGCACCACTGCCACCGCGAGCAGTGGCCGGTCGCCGGGCGGATGCTGGGCCGGCTGGGCTGGTTCGTCGAGTCGTGGTTGTCGCCCCGAGTGCACCGGCGCAGCCAGTACGTGACGGTGTCGCTTCCGTCGGCCCGCGACCTGGTTGCGCTGGGTGTGGACTACGAGCGAATCGCGGTGGTGCGCAACGGTCTTGACGAAGCCCCGGCGACGACGTTGACTGAGCCGCGGGCGCCCTTCCCGCGGGTGGTGGTGTTGTCCCGGCTGGTGCCACACAAGCAGATCGAGGACGCGCTGGACGCGGCGGCGGAACTGCGGCCGCGGATACCGGATTTGCATCTGGACATCGTCGGCGGCGGATGGTGGCGGCAGCGACTTGTCGACCATGCGGCGCGCCTCGGCATCAGCGACGCGGTGACATTCCATGGCCACGTCGACGACATCGCCAAACACCATGTGGTGCAACAAGCTTGGGTGCACGTGCTGCCGTCACGCAAAGAAGGGTGGGGTCTGGCCGTGGTCGAGGCGGCCCAGCACGGCGTGCCCACCATCGGCTATCGCTCGTCGGGCGGGCTGGCCGATTCGATCATCGACGGGGTGACCGGCGTTCTCGTCGACGATCGGGCCGAGCTGGTGAATCGGCTGCACCAACTCCTGGACGATCCGGTGCTGCGCGACCAACTCGGGGCCAAGGCGCAAGCGCGCAGCACCGAATTCTCTTGGCAGCAAAGCGCCGACGCGATGCGCACCGTGCTGGAATCCGTGTTGGCCGGGAAGTCAATCAGCGGCGTGGTGTAGCCGTGGCCGACACGTCGCTCGCCTGGCTGCTTCAACCTCTCAGCGTGCGAACCTTTCTCGACGAGGTATGGGGGCAAACGCACTACCACGTCAAGCGAGGCAGTGAAGGCTACTTCGACCGCCTGCTGCAAGGGCCGTCGGTAGTCGACGAACTCTTGGAATACGTCCGGCCAGAGCCGTCCGGAGTGCGGCTGGTGCGGCGCGGCGAGGACAAGGAGCCTGCCAGTTACCGGCTTTCGGACGGCAGCCTCGATCTGGATCGCGTCCGTGGCGACTTCGCGGACGGCTACACGATCGTCCTCAACAGGCTTGAGGAGTACGCGCGGACAATTGGTTCGTTGACGCACTCCATCGAGGTCGAGCTGAACTTCCCGGCCCGGGCCAACGGCTACATCACACCGCCCGGATCAGCCGGCTTCGTCCCTCACTACGACCCGCACGACGTGTTGGTTCTTCAGATCCAAGGATCGAAGGTCTGGTACCTGTCCAACGACGCCGTGGTCCCGCCCCACGAGATGCATCGCCCGGATGCGGTTGTCACGCCTGAGCTTTCGTCGCCGACCGAGCTGCATCTGGAAGCCGGCGACGTACTGTACGTGCCCCGCGGCCGAGTTCACGGGGCGGAGACCCACTCGGAGTTGTCGGTCCACTTGACCGTCGGAATTCACGCACCCACCGTCCTGACACTCATGACCCACCTGCTCCATGCGCTGAGTCTGCGTGACGACAGCATCCATGCCCGTCTGCCACCGCGGCATCTGGATAACGCCGGCGTGCGCGCGAGTCTGACTGAGGTCGTGCACGACATACTCAGAACCATCGAGGACCCGAGCGCCATCGAGGAAGGTCTCGCGGCAATGGAGGAGGTCTTGGTTCGGCGCGGCCGATGCCCACTAGTAGGACAGATCTCTAACGCCGTGGGCATCGACGCAGACACAGTGGTGGTCAAGTATCAGCCGCTCTATTCGCGAGTTCTGGTCGACTCTGCAAGTGTTGGCCTGCAGTTTGCCCAGCTGCTGATACGGGTCTCCCCCGAGCACAAAGCCGCGATGCAGTTCGTGTCGCGGAGCGCCGAGCCGTTCCGGATTCGCGATCTGCCCGGGCTCACTGCCGAGCAGCAGACGGCACTGGCCCGAACGCTGATTACGACCGGATACCTCGTCCGGCTGGCCGACATGTGAAAGCGCTTCCGCGCAGAGATCAAGCCTTGTGGTCCGGAAAAGCGGATAAATACGCCTAGATCAACCGCAGTTCTGTATTGCGTAATCACCTCCTGTCGCGGAAGATTACCTCGGGAGGGTGCCCGTGGGTGTTCGACGATGACCGCGCCGATCTGGATGGCTTCACCACCTGAGGTGCATTCGACACTGCTGAGCAGCGGTCCTGGACCTGGTCCGTTGCTGGCGGCCGCCGGTGTGTGGAACACGTTGAGCGTCGAATACGAGTCGGCGGCCGAGGAACTCAGTTCGCTGTTGGCGGCAGTGCAGACCGGAGCGTGGCAGGGGCCCAGTGCGGAAGCTTATGTGGCCGCGCATGTTCCGTATCTGGCGTGGCTGGTGCAGACCAGCGCGAACAGCGCGGCAACGGCCACCCAGCACGAGACCGCGGCGGCAGCCTACACCGCGGCGTTGGCGGCCATGCCGACCCTGGGCGAGCTGGCCGCGAACCATGCCATGCACGCGGTGTTGGTAGCGACGAATTTCTTTGGAATCAACACGATCCCGATCGCGCTCAACGAAGCCGACTATGCGCGAATGTGGGTGCAGGCAGCCACCACGATGACGACGTATCACGCGGTGGCCAGCACCGCGGTGGCGTCGACGCCGCAGACCGACCCTGCCCCGCAAATCCAGAAATCCAACAGCAACAACTCCGGCGGAAGCCAAGACGAAGGGCCGGGCCCCACAGATCCGAGTTGGTGGACTGAGCGCCTGGACAAGATCGGCACCGCTATTTGGAATGAGCTGACCAACCCGAATCCGACCAACGCCCAAGTGCTCTACCAGATTTTCACGTATTGGATTCCGCGCTGGGGAGGCGAGGTGTATCTCACCTTCGCCCCTCAGTTGACGCAACTCTCGGAGCTCTCGTTCGGCTTGGTCGCGCCCGCCTTCCCGATGACGGGCGCACTGGGCCTGACCGGGCTGGCCGGCCTGTCGCAATCCAGTGCCGTCTCGATGCCCGACGTTCCCGCCGTGGCGCCGGCCCCAGCACCATCCGACATCCAGCCGGTTGGCGGAGCGGCGCCCGCACCCGCACCCACGCCGGCCGCGGCCCCTGCTGCGGCCCCGCCACCCGCGACCGCGCCCGCGGCGAGCACCATCGCGACCACCGCCCCGACGGCACCGCCCCCTCCCGGCGGGGCGGGTCTCGCCTACCCGTACGTCGTCGGCCCGCCCGGCACCGGGTTCGGCGCGCCGATGAACATCCGCGCCGGCGCCAAAATGAAGGCGTCAGAGCCCGACTCGGCCGCCGTTGCGGCCGCGGCGGCTACCCGTGAGGAGGCCCGCCAGCGCAGACGCCGAACTAAAGTGACACAGCTCGGCCGCGGTTACGAGTACATGGATCTGGAGCCTGAAGTGGCGGCCTCGGACCAGGGCGCCGGAACGCTGGGCTTCGCCGGTACCACGCAGAAGGCCGGTGCCGGACAAGCGGCGGGCTTGACCACCCTGGCCGAGGATTCCACCGGCGGGCCGACCATGCCGATGATGCCGAGCAGCTGGGGCACCGATCCCGACGAGTAACGGGTTAGGCGCCTAGTCGCCGCGACGCCCAGTACTCTCGCAGGCTGGCGATCCGATCGCCGTCGAATTCCAGGATGGCAACCTCACGCATCACCTTGCGGTGGCCCTGGACGAGATCGTCGAACCGGGCTTTCCACTCGGCAACAGCGGTGGTCCCGTCCAGGTACAGATTGAGCAGCTTTACCTCGATATTCGCCTGTGCCTCAACGACTTTCGTTTGCCAGTAATGCCGGATTCCAGCCTCGCCGCAAATCGGCTCCTCGAGCACACGCTCGTGGTACGTGGCGGTCGGCGTGAAGACGGTGACGACCAAGTCGGGGTCTTGGGCAATCCACGCCCGCAGGTAGATATCGACCACCCTGCGTACGTCGTCTTTTGACAAGCTCATGCGAATCTCCAACTGGTGCACGACATCTCACCTCGGTGAAGCGTCGCTAATGAAACCTATCGTACCTAGTCGGGTCGGGCGGTTGCCGAGAACCGACGACCCGTTCCCGGCCGCAGGAGCTCCGAGAATCGCATCCGTCCCATTCGTCACACGTCGGCGTGGGTTCCGGCGTTGGGCTACAAAGGCTTTCGTTGAGCGTGCCGTCCAACTGCACAATACCCATACCATCGCCGATGGTGTGTACGTTGCCCTCGTCCAAGGCCTCGCAACCCCGCTAATCACTTGCGACGGGCTACTCGCTCAATCCCACGGCCATGAGGCAGAGATCGAACTGATTGCCTGATCATCGCCCCGCCCTCGCGACCCCGTAGCAACCTTGCCGTTGTTGCAAGTCCTTGAGCTAGCCTGCGAGGACCTCGGCCTCTTCGATCGCTTAGATCGGCAGCCGGCGGATACGTATTGTTTTCTCGCCGAGCACGACGACGGCCCCGTCCTCTAGCTCGTCCTGCACTACAGGCAGGTTGGAGATGAGTAGGCGGGCTTGTTGGGCTGCTCGTCGACCGACTGCGCGGCGTATCAGGACGACCGACGGTTTGCTGGCACCTGACCGAGCCAGCAAGGTGCCAAAATCCGTATCAGCGCTGATCAGCACACAGCCCTCGGTCGCTGCTAACGTGAGGACCACATCATCTGTCGCACTTGTCAAGCCACGATCACGGACATGGACGACGTCGTGACCGGCTTCGATGAGAAATCTGGATAGTGCCGGTGAAAGATTCTCGTCTAGCAACAGCCTCATGCGGTCGGACGCAACGGCAGCTCTCGCTCACGCACTGCCTCAGCCGCGTAGCGCAGAGCCTCGGCGACATCTTCTTCCTCAAGGTCGGGAAGCTCGGCAAGAATCTCAGGCGGCGTCATCTGGTCAGCAACCATGGCGACCACGGTCGCCACCGGGATACGCAAGCTGCGGATGCACGGCATCCCCCCCATAACGTCCGGATCGATGGTGACGCGGCTGAATCGCATGCCCATAAGGCTAGTCGGTCATGACCCGCCATGTCGGCAGGTTCCGGGCAGCTACCGACCCACGCACACTAGTGACCTCACATGTCTCAAAAGACACCCCTGGTTATCCTCAGGGCCACTGCCAGCGCTTTTATCGAGCCTGACGAATTCGTGCGCGTGACCATTCGTTTCGCAAATATGCCAGATGCGACAAACGCATACATCCAGCCGCACAAGTGGGGGTTTACCAGTGAAGAAAAATCTCACACGTCGGTACGGCCGAAGCCGTTGGGACCATTCAGCGCCGGGCAGGGCTGGATCGGTCCGCGGCAGACGGGACCGCCGGCGGACGGGGGCCGCCACGGCCTTCCGGTCCCCCATTTTTACCGCGGCGAACCGCCCGTCGCCGCGTTGGCGGTGGGTGACGATCAAACTGGGCATCTGGTTGTCGAGACGTCTGACATTGGCAAGGAAGTCGGCCTTCGCGGCATCACGCAGCGGCCACGGCTGGTGCGCTCAGTGAGAGCTTGCAGTGGAGGCATACTTCAGAAGCGAAGCAGCACAATAGGATTCATACCTGCCCGCAGGGGGTGTGTTAGCAACACGTCAGCTTTGTCAGTTAGCTCTGCTGGCCTGCCGGCGCCATCCCGCAACCGCCGTCCCGACCCCACCTGCAACAAGCATCGCCAGCCACACGAAATGTGCGACGAGCACCGCCACCCGCCGGTCGGCGGGCGCACGAAAACTCTCGCCGCCAACTCGGTACAACTCCAGATCCGGCCCGCGATAGACCGCTGGCAGCCGCTTGAAAGTGCTTGCTGCCGAGCCTATCTCACCGGGCGTGTCCTCCTCGACAACCAGCCACGCCACCCCGGCGCGGGCCAGCTCACCGGGCTCGGTGCCCGTTAGCAGCAGCTGTTGCACCGCACGGGCCCGGCTGCCCTCGCCCGGAACGGTCACCCCGGAAATGGTCAAGTCGCCGGTGGTCAACACGTCGACGCGCACCCAGCGGGGCAGCGGATCGAGCACGGGCGCCGGGCCCGACCAGGAGAAGCGGCGCATGCTGCCCGCCGGCAACACCGCCACGGTCCCGGGGTGGTCGTTGATCGCCGCCGCGACGACGCGCCAGCCGGGCGGATAGTGCACCGGCCCCAGCTTGCCCCAGACACCCCAGGCCAGGTCGGGCAGCGTGAACAACAATGCGGCACAACAGGTCAGCGCCATCGCCGCCGGATGCACCCAACGGCGCAACGTCAGCACCGAACCCCCCGCCGCCAACGCATACCCGGGGATCGCCGGCGCCACCCACTTCTGCCCGTCGCGCAGCACACCGAGGCCGGGCGCGACGTCGACCACCGCACGCAGCAGCTGCAGCCCCGGGCCGGTGGCCAGCGCGGCGGGCACCAGCACCGACACCACTGCCAACGCCAGCAGCGGAACCGCCGCCGGTCGGCGCACCGCCACCGGCACGCCGGTCACCACCACCCCAAGCAACACAACCGCCGAAACCAGAGCGAAAAGCGTTGCGCGCGTGGGCGGAACCGCCTCACCGTTCCAGATACCGCCCAGGCCGGCCAGGCTGCCCAGCGTGCCCAGGCCCGGCTCGGCGCGCGGCGCGAACGCGGTAATCGCGGCACCCTGCTGTGCCGGCAGCGCCGAGCCCAGCGCCGTCGCCGTCAGCCACGGCAACGCCGCCACCACCGCGCCCGCCAGGGTCGCCAGAGCGCAGAGCCAACGCGGGCGCCCCGCGCCCGGCGCCGCCACACAGACCAGTGCCACCGTCGCAGCCAGCATCAGCCCGGTCGGCGTCAGCCCTGCCAGCGCGATCCAGAACGCCAGCCCGAAGAACGGCGCCCATCCGCCCGCTGACCGCAGCGCCAGCATCGTCGTTGCCACCCAGGGCAGACAGCCGTAGCCCACCAGCAGGCTCCAATGTCCCTGCAGCAACCGCTCGCCGACGTACGGATTCCAGATCGCCAGTGTGATCGCCACGAACTGGCCACTCGCCCCGGAGTCGGGCAGCGCCGCCGCCACCAGCCGGGCCGCACCCCAGCCGGCCAGCCACAGCCCCACGACCAGCAGCGCCTTGACTACGACACCGCCGTCAACGACCTGCGACGCCACTGCCACCGCGAAATCCTGCGGCGTTGCCCGCGGCGCCTGCTCGGACAGACCAAGAGCGCTGTCGGACAGATAAGACCGCGGCGTGGACACCGCGTCGCGCAGTAGCAGATAACCCGGCCCCAGCAACCGACCGGCCACCAGCAGCGCCAGCGCCAGCGCGTACCCGGGACGGGACCACCGCAGAACCCAGCGGCCGATCCCGGTCAAGGTTAGGGCCGGTCGGGCGGACCGGACTCGGGTGGCGCCGTCGGCGGCGGACCGGCGTCTCTCTGTAGGTCGGCGGGCGGCGTGGGCAGCTTCTCGGTCTCGGCCTCGGCCCCGGGCACCGGCTCGGCGGGCGGCGCGCCGCGGCCGAAGAAGCCGTGGTCGGCGGTGTCCAGACCGGGGTCGAGCAACGCCGCCTCGGTCCGCAGGCTGAACGACCCCAGCAGCACCCCACTGATCAACGCGATCAACCCGGCGGCGGTGAAGGTGATCGGCAGCACCCGCGACCACAGCGCCAGCCGGTCGCGCTCGTTGCGGGCAGCATTGACCTGCGCTTCGATGGTCTCTTCGTTGGTGGTGACCTTGTAGTCGGCCAGTGCCACCTCGGGTTTCAGCGGGTCGCGGGCGAAGTAGTGGTTCGCGTGCTCTTCTTCCTTGACGATCGTGCCCGACTCGGGGTCCACCCAGAAGGTCTTCTGCGCCGCGTAATAGCGGGTCATGGTGATCTTCTCGTCCGGGTTGTCGCTGGGGACGTCCCACATCGCGGCCGTGGCCGTGGCCTTGCTGTCCTCGTCGTTGGCGTACAACGACGGGTACTTGACCGGGTCGACCAGCTTGCCGTCGTCGTCGTAACCGACGTTCTGGGTGAACTTGTAGGTGGTCAGGCCGTTGACGTCTTCTTCGGCGCTGTAGTTGGCGTCAAACGCCTTCTGCGCAATCGGGTCGAAGTAGGAATACGTCCGCTTTTCGGTGTGGAACGGGAACCGGTAGGACAGCCCGTCGTGCGGCAGCGCGATGTTCGTCGGCGGGTTGTCGTCGTTGATCGTGCGCGGCTTTTGCACGGCGCCGCCGGGATGGGTCTCGTCGGAGACCGCCATCGCCGTCTTGCGGTTGAGGGTGACGGTGTCGACCAAGGCCAGCAGCAGGCCGGTGTCCTTCTGCTTGTCGGTGCGCCGAACCGAGGTGCCCACCTGGAAGGTGACGACGTCGGCGTTGGCGGGCGACTCGACGCTGATCTGCTGCTGGGATACCAGCGGCACGTCCTTGTCGACGACGAAGTGGTCACCCGACAGCGACGCCGGGTCCAGCGCGGTACCGCTGCCGTCACTGATCAAGGTGGTGTCCAGGTTCAGCGGAATCTTGGTGATCCTGCTGTCGGTATATGTCCAGAGCAGCAGCGCGGCGATGAGCAGGGCGGCCCCGAGCCCCATGATTCCGCATGCGGCGATCCGCAACATGACTGCTCGGTTCACCCGCGTCCTCCTTCTGGTCCAAGAACCTCGGACCAAAGCCAAAACTCGTTTGACCCTAACAGCAAAATTTAAGGTCCCGGCTTTAGTCCCGCACCGCAGCGTGGGCACACTGTCTTCCGTGACCGATACCGCCCAGGTGGGTGGAACCCGCAGCTTCCTGCCCGCCGTGGAAGGCATGCGGGCGTGCGCGGCCATCGGCGTCGTCGTGACCCACGTCGCGTTCCAGACCGGGCACTCCAGCGGCGTCGACGGCCGGCTGTTCGGCCGTTTCGACCTGGCGGTTGCGGTCTTCTTCGCGTTGTCGGGGTTCCTGCTGTGGCGCGGGCACGCCGGGGCGGCCCGTGGCCTGGGACCCCGCCCGTCGACCGGCCACTATCTGCGCTCGCGGGTGGTGCGAATCATGCCGGCCTATGTGGTGGCCGTCGTGGTGATCCTGACCCTGCTGCCCGACGCCGAGCACGCCAGCCTGACCGTCTGGCTGGCGAACCTTTCCCTGACCCAGGTCTATGTGCCGTTGACCCTCACCGCGGGACTCACCCAGATGTGGAGCCTGTCGGTGGAGGTCACCTTTTATTTGGCGTTGCCGATCCTCGCGCTGCTGGCCGCTCGGTTGCCGGTCCGCGCGCGGGTGCCGGTGATTGCCGCACTGGGGATCGCCAGCTGGTTCTGGGGCTGGATTCCGTTCCACGCGCCGTCCGGGCTCAACCCACTGAACTGGCCGCCGGCGTTTTTCTCCTGGTTCGCCGCCGGCATGTTGCTCGCGGAGTGGGTGTACAGCCCGATCGGGTTGCCGCATCGGCTGGCGCGACGCCGCGTGCTGATGGCCGTCGTCGCGGTGGGCACCTATCTGGTGGCCGCCTCGCCACTGGCCGGCCCGGCCGGGTTGACGCCCAGCACCGCCGGGCAGTTCGCGGTGAAGACCGCCATGGGTTCTCTGCTGGCGGCCGCGCTGGTGGCGCCGCTGGTCCTGGACCGCCCCGACACCCCGCACCGGGTCTTGGGCAGCGCGCCGATGGTGACGCTGGGCCGCTGGTCCTACGGCATCTTCATCTGGCACCTGGCGGCGCTGACCATGGTGTTCCCGGTGATCGGCGAGTTCTCGTTCCGCGGCCACATGCCCGAGGTGTTGGTGTTGACGCTGATCTTCGCCATCGCGATCGCGGCCGTGAGCTACGCGCTGGTCGAGGCGCCGTGCCGGGAAGCTTTGCGGCAGTGGGAGATCCGCAGGCGCGAGGCGGTCATCCGGCGCCAAGAGGACGCAATCGCGCCATGACCTCGGCGCGCACCGCTGAGCGCCGCGCCTTGCCGGCGTCGTCGCGTAACGGGGTGTCTACGAACTCGACGTGCCGCGGCACTTTGTAGGCCGCAATGCGTTCTACCAGAAACGCGCGGACCGCCTCCTCGTCGAGAGTCTCCGCTTGAACCAGCGCGTAGGGCACCTGGCCGAGATCGTCGTCGGGTACGCCAACTACCAAGCAGGACAACACATCCGGGTGCGCCGACAGCGCGTTCTCGATCTCGGCCGGATAGACGTTGCGGCCGCCGACGGTGAACATGTCGACCCGCCGATCCGATAGGTACAAAAACCCGTCTTCGTCGAAGTAGCCCAGATCGCCCAGCGAATCCCACCCGTCGCGGCTCTTGGCGGTGACGCCGACGTAGCGGTACGTCGGTGCGGTGCCGGGGCTGGGCCGCATGTAGATCTCGCCGACCACGCCGGGCGGGCACTCCTGGCCGTCGTCGTCGAGCACCTTCATCTCACCGGCGACCACGACGCCTACCGAGCCGCGGTGGGTCAGCCATTGGTCGCCCGAGATGAACGTCAGCGCTTGAAGTTCGGTGCCGCCGTAGAGCTCCCAGATCTTTTCGGGACCCAGCAACTCGATCCATGCTTGTTTGATCGCGGGCGGGCACGGCGCGCCCAAGTGCCAGAACCGCCGGATCGACGACAGGTCGTAGGCATCCGGGTTGGCGCGATAGACCGGTAGCAGGCGCTGCATGATGGTCGGCACCGTGGTCAGGAACGTGACGTGATGTTCGGTGACCAGCCGCAGGAATTCGTGCGGGTCGAACCTGGGCATCAGCACCAGGTGGTGGCGCATCAGCAGGCCGATCACCGCGGTGGTGAAGCCGGTGTTGTGGGTCAGCGGCACCGAGATCAGGTTGACGTCGCCCTCTTGCGCGCCCAGGGGATAGCCGATCTCGGGCGGGATCCGACTGTCGCCGCCGGCTTCGATGAGCTTGGGCCGCCCGGTGCTGCCGCCGGAGGCCATCGACTTCCAGCACGGCGATACGGCCTCGGGCAGCGGATCATCGGACGTATCTGGAGTGAATCCTGCTGGCACACTGGGGATTCCGGGATGCTGGCGGCCCACCAGTAGGGCGCGCGGCCGTAGCTCGAGGATGCCTTCGAATTCGGCGTCCGGCAGCCGCGGTGAGAGCGGCTGGGGCACGGCGCCCAGCTTCCAGCACGCGACCGTGGCCTGCACCCACTCGATCGAATTCGGCAAGACGATCGTCACGTAGTCGCCGACGCCGACACCGAGCTCCGCGTACGCACGGGCGAGCCGGTTGGTCGACTTGTCGAGTTCGTCGCGGGTGATCGTGCGCCCGTCGCAGGTGACGGCGGGTTCGTCGGGGGCGAGCCGGGCCAGGGCCGAGATCTGGCTGCCGATCGGCGGGACCTCACTCATAGCCGCCCTGCCGTTCGAAGATCCGCCGCGGGTTGTCCACCAGCATCGTGTGCAGCTGCTCGTCGGTGACGCCGCGGTCCTTCAGCGCCGGGATCACGTCGTTGTGGATGTGCAGGTAGTGCCAATTGGGTGCGACGACCGGCATCAGCTCTGCGGGCAGCGCGTCGAAGTAGCAGTTGGCGTCGTGGGAGAGCACCATCTGGTCGGCGTGCCCGCGTTCGCACATCCGCGCCACCGTGTTCACCCGATCTTCGAACGGCAGGATCACGTCGATGCCGAAGCGGTCCATGCCGAGGTAGGAGCCGGCGGCGATCAGCTCTTCTAGGTAGCCGATGTCGGTGCTGTCGCCGGAATGACCGATCACTACCCGGGAGAGGTCGACGCCTTCCTCTTCGAAGATGCGTTGCTGCTCGAGCCCGCGGCGCAGACCGGCGTGAGTATGCGTGGAAATCGGCACCCCGGTGCGTTTGTGCGCCTGGGCGACGGCTCGCAGCACCCGCTCCACGCCGGGGGTGATGCCGGGTTCGTCGGTGGCGCACTTGAGGATTGCCGCCTTGATACCGGTGTCGGCGATGCCCTCTTCGATGTCGCGGACGAACATGTCGGTCATGATCTCCGGACCGTCCAACTGCGTGCCCGGCCCTTGGAAGTGGAAGCGGAACGGCACGTCGTTGTAGGTGTACAACCCGGTCGCGACGACGATGTTGAGGTCGGTTTGGGCGGCGACGCGCGCGATGCGCGGGATGTAGCGGCCCAGCCCGACGACGGTCAGGTCGACGATGGTGTCCACGCCCGCGGCCTTGAGTTCGTTGAGCCGCTTGACGGCGTCAGCCTCGCGTTGGGCCTCGTCGCCCCAATCCTCGGGATAGTTCTGCATGATCTCGGTGGTCATGATGAACACGTGCTCGTGCATCAGCGTGACGCCGAGGTCGGCGGTATCGATCGGTCCGCGTGCGGTATTCAGTTGCGACATGGGGCCGATGCTAAGGCTCCGGCGGCTACCGCGGCAGCCGTTTCCCGCTGCGTGGCGACTCCTGCCGAACCGGTTGTGGTCGACCGCTAGCCAGTGAAGCCAGGGCGGCATCGATGACGACGTTGGTGGCATACCCGTCGTAGCTCGAGGCTCCGGTGAATGATCCGGCGGTCATTCCGGCCAACCACGCAGCGTCCTGCGAGCGATAGGCCTGGTGGAAACGTTGCATCCAGGCCTCGGGCAGCGCGCCGTCGCCATCGGCAGTGCTGTCGGTTGGTGCGGGGGAGGGGAGGGTGAGTACCCCGGCGCTTCCGACTATGTCGCAGCCGATGTCGTATTCCAGCCCCGGCCCACGGCCGAGCTCCATGATGCCAAGCACACCCGACCGCGAGGTCAGCGTGAGGACGACAAACACAGTCGATCCGTCGCCACTGGTCTTGGCGATGGCGGAAACCTCGCCGATGTCCTCACCGCACAGCCAGCGGAACACGTCGATGTCGTGGGACGCAGAGCTCGTGATGAGCTGTTGCTCGTCAAAGGTGATGACTGCCAGCGGATTACGGTGGCGTTGGGTGATCAAAACCGATTCGCCGATGCGGCGGGACTGCAGCGCGCGGTGGATCTCCTGGTAGGTGGCGTCGTAGCGGCGCATGTAGCCGACCTGCACCAGTCGGCGGCCAGTAGCCAGTTCGGCGTTGACCAATTGCAACGACTGGTCGGCTGACGTAGTGAGGGGCTTCTCACAGAGCACGAACAGACCACGGGCGATGCACGCATCGACGATTTCGTAATGGGCCTCGTCAGCGGTCGCCACTACGACCCCATCGACGTCGGCGTTGTTCACGCAGTCCACCGGGTCGTGGAAAACCTCGGCAGTCGGCACGTGAAAAGCGGCGCGTTCGGCGAACGGAACGTGGCTGTCGGCTAGCGCGGTGATCTGCGCCTGCGGTTGCAGGCTCGCAAAGATCGCCAGGTGTTCCATCCCCATGTTGCCCAACCCAATCAGGGCGAGCCGCACCGGCGCGGTGCTCACGGCGTGCCCGTCGACAGTTCGACGTCCGCCCAGGCGCCGCTGCACACCGAGGCGGCTACTGCGGCGTGAATCCTGGCGGCCCGCAAGCCATCTGCGAACATTGGCAGGCCATCGGGCGCGGCGCCGGTGCGGATGGCCTCGTACACGTCGGCGACAAACAAGTTGAAGCACTCCTGGTATCCCTGCGGATGTCCGGCCGGCAGCACGGAATAACGCGCGCTGCGCGGATCGAGCGCATCTCCGTCGCGTGATAATACGGTGTTCGCGTGCAGCCCGCCGATGATGAGCTCATCGGGGTGTTCCTGGTCGAACTGCACCGAGGTCTCACGACTATCGAAAGAGAAGGACAATTGGTTTTTTCGGCCCGGTGAGGCCTGGCTGACAACGACGCTTCCGATCGCCCCTCGGTCGGTGCGAAACGCGACCACCGCACCGTCGTCTTGGCGGGCACCGCTGCGCGGTACGGAGGCTTCCGTCGCGACGACAGCGCTGATGCGATGACCGGTGACAAACTCCATCAGGTCACACCAATGCGAACCGATGTCGGCGAAGGTCATCGAAACACCGCTTTGTGTCGGGTCGGATCGCCAGCCCTGCGGGTCTGCTCTGGCCATATGGTCTTGCACATAGCCGCCGTGCATGAGCCACACGGCTGCATCGGCGATCCGGCAACGAGCTTCCCGCACCATCGGGTAGAAGCGGTAAATTAACGACACGGCCGCAACGGTGCGGGCGGCATTGGCGGCGTCGACCAGGGCGGCAGCATCGGAAACTGTTGTGGCCAAGGGCTTTTCACAAATAACGTGCTTTCCTGCTGCCAGCGCTGCGGTGGCCTGCACGACGTGCAGATTGTTCGGTGAGCAGATGTGCACGACGTCGACGTCGTCAGCGCTGAGGATTTCTTCTGCTGTGGCTGCGCGTTCGGCCCCGAGGCGCTGCGCGGAGCGTTGACTGTTTTCCGGCGTGCTGCCACAGATCGCCACGAGGTCTCCGCCGGCTCGACGGACCGCGTGAGCATGCACCGAGCCGACCATGCCGGCGCCGATGATCGCGCTGCGTGGTGGATCTGGCTGGCTCACCGCTGGTGGCTTTTGGCGGAGGGTCTACCGGGCTTGCGGACCTCTATTAGTACTCGTGAGCTGTGGGTGACGAAGGCTCCTTCGGCTTCAATCTGTTGGTGCATTCTGAATAACTTGTCGCGGTATTTGGCGACTGTGAATCCAGGAACAACCCAAATCACCTTGCGCAGGAAATAGATCACGGCGCCGACGTCGAAGAACTCGAGCTGTATCTGCTCATGTCGCAGGTCCACCACTTCCAGTCCGGCTGCCGCGACCTCGGTGCTGACCGTATCCGGGTTCAATTGCCCACGGATCCGCGCCACAGGCTGTGGTCCCATGAAGTACTCAATCAGTTTACGCAGGTAGATAACGCCCACATGCTGGGCGAAAAAGGTGCCGCCAGGCCGGAGCACTCGAGCGATCTCGTCCCACCACACGGCCGACGGATGTCGACTGGTCACCAGATCGAAGGCGGCGTCCGCGAACGGAAGTGGCGGCTCGTCACCGGTGGCGACCACGACCACCCCCAGCGGATGGAGTAGCTGGGTGGCCAATGCGATATTCGGCGGCCACGGCTCCGTCGCAGCCATCGTCGGAGGAAAAGGACCCGCCCCGGCTAACACCTCACCGCCGCCGGTATAGATGTCGAGCGCAGATGACACCTCCGCCAAGCGAGCCCGCAGCAGCCGCTGGTACCCCCACGACGGGCGCTCCTCAGTAGCCCGTCCCTCCAGCCAGGAGAAGTCCCAGCCCGCGACCGACACCGAATCGGCCTCTGCCACAAGCTCGTCGAACGCCCGTTCCACCCGAGCATCATCGCACCTTGAAGGGTGAGCCGCGTCACACTAGAATGACCAGTGGTCATCGACCTGAGGAGGACCGATGCCGACGGTGACGTGGGCTCGTGTCGATCCGTCTCGGCGCGCAGCCGTGATAGAAGCCGCCGAGGCGGAATTCGGCGCGCACGGGTTTTCCCGCGGCAGTCTCAACGTCATCGCCCGGCGCGCCGGCGTCGCCAAAGGCAGCCTGTTCCAATACTTCGCCGACAAGCGCGACCTCTACGCATTCATCGCCGACGTCGGCAGCCAGCGAGTGCGCTCCTACATGGAAGACCGCATCCGCGAACTCGACCCGAGCAGACCGTTTTTCGAGTTTCTCACCGACCTGCTCGACGACTGGGTCGCCTACTTCGCCGACCATCCCCGGGAACGTTCGCTGCATGCCGCCGCGAGCCTGGAAGTCGACACCGACGCCCGCGTCAGTGTGCGGACCGTCATCCACCGGCACTACTTGGAAGTGCTCAGGCCGCTGGTGCGCGACGCTCAAGTCCGTGGCGACCTGCGGGCCGATGCGGACACCGATGCGTTGCTGTCGTTGCTGTTGATGATCTTTCCGCATCTAGCGCTGGCGCCCTACGTGCGAGGCATGGATCCGATCCTCGGGCTCGACGAGCCCACGCCCGAGCAGCCGGCGCTGGCGGTGCGGCGCCTGGTCGCGGTCTTGGCGGCAGCCTTCTCCTCGCTGCCACACACCACCCTGAAGGAGGTCCAAACCCCATGACACGGACACGATACGGCTCGCTGGCCGCAGGCGGACTCAACTGGGATAGCTTGCCGCTCAAGCTCTTTGCCGGGGGCAACGCGAAATTCTGGGACCCGGCCGATATCGACTTCTCCCGCGACCGCGCGGATTGGGAGAAGCTCTCGGACCGCGAACGCGACTACGCCACCCGGCTGTGCGCCGAATTCATCGCCGGCGAGGAAGCGGTCACCAAGGACATCCAGCCCTTCATGGACGCGATGCGCGCCGAAGGCCGATTGGGCGACGAAATGTATCTGACCCAGTTCGCTTTCGAGGAAGCCAAACATGTGTCGGTCTTTCGGCGGTGGCTCGACGCCGTCGGGATCACCGCCGACCTGCACAGCTACTTCGACGACCTGCCGGCCTATCGGCAAATGTTCAACGAGGAACTTCCGGCATCGCTCGACGCGCTATCCGACGATCCCTCGCCGGCGGCGCAAGTCCGGGCGTCGGTCACCTACAACCACATCGTCGAGGGCATGTTGGCGCTGACCGGCTACTACGCCTGGCACAAGATCTGCGTCGAACGCGGCATTCTGCCCGGGATGCAGGCGCTGGTTCGGCATATCGGTGACGACGAGCGGCGCCACATGGCGTGGGGCACGTTCACCTGCCGCCGCCACGTCGCCGCCGACGACGCCAACTGGACGGTGTTCGAAACGCGGATGAACGAGCTGATGCCGCTGGCGCTGAAGCTCACCGAAGAGGGGTTTGCGCTGTATGCCCCCGACATCCCGTTCGGCCTGTCGACCGAGGAGTTCCTCGCCTACGCCAGCGACAAGGGCATGCGGCGGTTCGGGACGATCAGCAGCGCTCGCGGCAGGCCGGTCGAGGAGATCGACGTCGACTACTCGCCGCTGCAACTGGAGGACACCTTCGCCGACGAGGACGAGAAGGCGCTGGCATCGGTCTGATGTCGGCGAGTTCGGCGCGGTTTTCGTCGCTGAGCGATGGTTATCGCGCCGAAATCGCTAGCCGACCCACACCGTTTTGGCGTTGCAGAATTCCCGGATCCCGTGCCCCGACAGCTCACGGCCATACCCGGAACGCTTGATCCCGCCGAACGGCAGCTCGGGGTAGGACACCGTCATCCCGTTGATGAAGACCTGCCCGGCCTCGATGTCGTCGACGAAACGGCTGATCTCTGACTCGTCGCGGGTCCACGCGTTGGACCCCAGCCCGAAGGTGGTGGCGTTGGCGATCTCGATCGCCTCGTCGATGTCCGCTACGCGGTACACCGAGGCGACGGGACCGAATACCTCCTCGTAGAAGATCGGCATGTCGCGGGTGATGTCGGTGATCACCGTCGGCGGGTAGAACCAGCCCGGCCCGTCGACTCGCTTTCCGCCGCAACGGATTACCGCACCTGCGGCGGCCGCTTCGTCGACCAGCTTCTCGACGTCGGCGCGGCCGGACTCGGTGGCCAGCGGACCGACGTCGGTGTCCGGGTCCGTCGGGTCGCCCAGCCGTAAAGCGGCCATCTTCTCGACGAACTTGTCCACGAAGTCGTCGTAGACGTCGGTGTGCACGATGAACCGTTTGGCCGCGATGCAGGATTGTCCGTTGTTCTGTACCCGCGCGGTGACCGCAGTGGACGCCGCCGCGTCGAGGTCGGCCGACGGCATCACGATGAACGGGTCGCTGCCGCCGAGTTCGAGCACCGTGGGTTTGATCTCGTCGCCGGCGATGGCCCCGACCGATTGGCCGGCCGGTTCGCTACCGGTCAGCGTCGCCGCCGCCACCCGCGGATCACGCAGGATCTCCTCGACCGCACTCGACGGGACCAGCAGCGTCTGGAAACAACCGTCCGGGAAGCCGCCGCGACGGATGACGTCGGAGAGATACAACGCGGTCTGCGGCACGTTCGACGCGTGCTTCAGGATGCCGACGTTGCCAGCCATCAGGGCCGGAGCGGCGAACCGGACCGCCTGCCACAACGGGAAGTTCCACGGCATGACGGCCAGCACGACGCCCAGCGGCTGGTAGCGGGTGTACGCCTTGGACGCGCCGACTGCCTTACCGTCGGCCGGCTCGTCGGCGAGGAGCTGCTCGGCGTGTTCGGCGTAGTAGCGAAAACCCTTGGCGCACTTGAGCACTTCTGCCTTTGCCGACGCCAGCGTCTTGCCCATCTCCAGGGTCATCATCGCAGCGACCTGGTCGGCTTCGGCCTCCAGCAGGTCCGCGGTCGCGTTGGTCCACTCGGCACGCTGAGCGTAGCTGGTGCGACGGTAGTCGGCGAATCGCTCGTGCGCGCGGGCGATCACGGCTTCGATTTCCTCTGACGTGGCCGGGGTGAAGGTCTTGACCGTCTCTCCGGTGGCCGGGTTGATCGTGGCGATGGACACAGTGACATCCTCTGTTGTTGGCGGAACGTGCTGTTTCCCAGCGTGCCACTTTGGCGGCATTGCCACGACTGTCAGCGCACACGGATCTCCACGTTGTGGCCGCGGGAGCGAGACAGTCGCGTGTCCCGGGTCAGGATCGGGCACTCGAGCGCCTCGGCGAGGGCGACGTAGGCCGCATCGTAGGCGGTCAGGTTGTCGCGGAGGGCGAATGCCCGTAGGCGAAACGCCGCGCTGCTCGGCCACCGCCGGATGGGCAGAGCGTCGAAGTCGGTCAAGGCGTCCCGTGCCCTGGCCGCGCTGATCTGACCGCCGACGGTCAGCCCGCGCAGCGCGGAGACCACCTCAAAGTCCAACAGCGTCGGGGCATGGAGATCCTCGCCGGCGAGGTCAGCGCGGAGTTCCTCGGAGCCCTCGACAACAGTGAGCGCGTCGACGAGCGCGGCGCTATCGACCACGATCACGCGCGGTCGTCGCGCTCGGCTCGAGCAACCTCGATGACTTCGGCTGCCAACCCGGTTGCGCGCTCGGCGCGTTGCGCGGCGCGCTCAAGGACTTCGGCGACCGTGGGCCGACTGACCTCACGGTTGATCAAGTCGAGCAAGTAGGCGTTCAGCGACCGACCCTGCGCGGCCGCGCGTGCTTTGAGTTCCCGCCGAGCTGCATCGGGAACGTTGCGAATCTGCAGCAACGAACTCATCCATGCATGGTAGCTCAACATATATACATGTTGCATGTGATGTGCCTGCCGCGGGAACTGCCGAATCGAGACGCCATTAGTGTGGCCACTGTGAGTACAGCCGCCCAGCTGATGGTGAAGTGCCTGGAAAACGAGGGTGTGTCGGTGGTCTTCGGCATACCGGGCGAGGAGAACATCCGCTTCGTGCAGGCGCTGGCCGACTCGAAGATCCACTACGTGCTCACCCGCCACGAGCAGGCGGCGGCGTTCATGGCCGAGATGTATGGCCGGGTGACCGGCCGGGCGGCGGTGGTGTCCACCACGCTCGGGCCGGGTGCCATCAACATGCAGCTCGGGGTCGCCGACGCCACCACCAACAGCACGCCGATGGTCGCGATCTCCGCCCAGGTCGGCCACGACCGGGAGTACAAGGAGTCGCACCAATACGTCGACCTGGTGTCGATGTTCGCGCCGATCACCCGCTGGGCCGACGGCGTGCCCACCGCGCGGGCGATTCCGGAGATGTTTCGCAAGGCGTTCAAGCTGGCCGAGGCCGAACGCCCGGCGGCGGTTTATCTTGCGGTGCCCGAAGACATCGACGTCGACGACACCGACTACGACCTGAAGCCGTTACCCCGCAACGTCCCTCGCGCCGAAGCGCCGGCCGAGGGTCAAGTGCAGCGCGCGGCCGACATCCTTCGTACTGCGAAACGACCGGTGGTGCTGGCCGGCCACGGCGCGGCCCGCAACGACGCCACCGCGGCCCTCGTCCGGTTCTCCGACGAGCTGTCGATCCCGGTCGCCAACACCTTCCACGGCAAGGGCGTGATGCCCGACGACCACCCCAACAGCATCGGAACGATGGGGTTCATGCGGCACGACTACGTCAACTTCGGGTTCGACAACGCCGACGTCGTCGTCGCTGTCGGTTACGAGCTGCAGGAGTTCGACCCGGTCCAGATCAACCCGGACGGCGACAAACAGATCATCCACATCCACCGGTTCCCCGCCGAGGTCGACGTTCACTACCCGGTTGCCGTCGGCATCATCGGCGACGTCAGCGCCTCACTCGACGCCCTCACCGACGCGCTTGCGGGACACCGCTTCAGCACCGATGCCGCGGCGCCCGGTTGTGATCTGCTCACCGAGGAATTCGAACGAGGGCAACAGGATTCGCGCTTTCCGCTCGCGCCGCAGCGGATAGTAGCCGACACTCGTGCCGCGCTGGGCCGCAACGACGTGGTGCTGGTGGACACCGGCGCCACCAAGATGTGGATGGCACGGCTGTATCCGACGTACGAGCGCAACACCTGCCTGATCTCGAATGGCTTGTCCACCATGGCATTCGCGCTGCCCGGAGCGCTGGGTGTCAAGCTGGCACGACCCGATGCAAAGGTGTTGGCCGTCGTGGGTGACGGCGCGTTCCTGATGCACTCGCAGGAGATCGAGACAGCTGTTCGGGAAAAGATCCCGCTGGTGGTGCTGATTTGGGACGACGGCGGCTACGGGCTCATCGAGTGGAAGATGGACCTCGAACTCGGCGACCACTACTACGTCAAGTTCGGCAACCCCGACGTGGTGAGCTACGCGGAAAGCTTCGGCGCCAAGGGATACCGCATCACAAGTGCCGACGAGCTGCTGCCGACGCTGAAAGCCGCGCTTGACGACGACGGCGTCTCGCTGATCTCCTGCCCGGTGGATTATTCGGAGAACCTGCGGTTGACCGAGCGCCTCGGCCAACTCGACAGCACGCTCTAGCCACCAGGCCTTTGTAACCGCCACCAAGGACCCGGTGCGCATCTTGGCAACGGTTCCATAGCAGTCTGCTGTGCCCCGCCAAATACTTGACCCATACCGGTCACCCCAGGGAGGAGTTGGGGACAATGTTTTTCAAGAACGCAGACGAGGTCGACGAATACATCTGCGGAATGTTCCGGGACGCGGGCAATCATCCCGAGGTCGGTCCGAAGGTTCGGGCTGAAAACCTCGTCTTGCACGTCGTTCTCAACGACCCCGACTGCGAGCTGACCGTCGCCTTCCGCGAGGACTACCAAGTCATTTTCGGTCCCACCGACCTCCAGCCCGACGTCACCTTGCTGATGCCCGGCGACATCGCTGACAAATTCTGGCGCGGTGAGTACAACCTGGCCCGCGGCATTATCAACAGCGAGGTCCACGCCAAGATCACGCGCTCAGGGCCGGTGAAAACGCTTATCAACAAGCTGGTCCCGCTGGGCGAGCCGCTGTTCCCGATATTCCGGGAGAAAATCGCGAAGAAGGACGCCGCGGTCGCCGGCTGATGGCCGTCACGATGACAGTACGGCCGAACCGAACCACTGGCACAGCAGCAGCGCGACTTCGACGTCAAGGCGGTCGTCGCCGATCGGACGGCCGCGGCGTTCGACACTCTCGCGCGTAGGCGCTGTCCGGGCCTATCGTTTTCCTCATGAACGTGGTGCTCTCTCTGGGGGACGAGACCAGCAGGTGAGGCGCCGGTGGATGTAGTCGACGTTTCACGGTGGCAGTTCGGGATCACGACCGTCTACCACTTCATCATGGTGCCGCTGACGATCGGGCTGGCCCCGCTGATCGCTCTGATGCAGACGGCGTGGGTGGTTACCGGCCATACATCGTGGTATCGACTGGCGAGGTTCTTCGGCAAGCTGTTCCTGATCAACTTCGCCCTCGGCGTAGCAACCGGGATCGTGCAGGAGTTCCAGTTCGGGATGAACTGGAGTGAATACTCCCGCTTCGTCGGTGACATCTTCGGCGCACCGTTGGCCATGGAGGGGCTCGCCGCGTTCTTCTTCGAGTCGGTGTTCGTCGGCCTGTGGATCTTCGGGTGGAGCCGGCTGCCGCGCCTCGTGCACCTGGCCTGCATCTGGGTGGTTGCCATCTCGGTCAACGTGTCGGCATTCTTCATCATCGCGGCCAACTCGTTCATGCAGCATCCGGTCGGAGCGCACTACAACCCGGAAACCAAACGCGCCGAACTTGACAGCATCGTCGCGCTTTTCACCAACAACACGGCAATGGCGGCGTTCACGCACACGGTCGTGGGCGCCTGGCTGACCGCCGGCGTGTTCGTCGCCGCGATCTCCGCCTGGCTGATGGTGCGCGAACCCACAGCAGACGACGCACGCACGATGTACCGGCCGGCGACCATCCTGGGTTGTTTGGTTGTGCTGGTCGCCTCCGTGGGCTTGTTCTTCACCGGCGACATCCAGGGCAAGCTGATGTTCAAGCAGCAGCCGATGAAAATGGCGTCGGCGGAATCGTTGTGCCACACCGAGACCGACCCCACCTTCTCGATCCTGACAGTCGGCACCCACAACAACTGCGACAGTGTCGCGCGCGTCCTCGAGGCGCGATACGCGCTGCCGTTCCTGGCGGAGGGAAAGTTCAGCGGTGTCACGCTCGAGGGTGTCAAGGACATTCAACTGCGCTACGAAAAACAGTTCGGTCCGGGCAACTATCAGCCGAACTTGTTCGTCACCTATTGGTCATTCCGCGCGATGGTCGGCCTGTTGGCAGTGCCGGTCTTGTTTTCCCTCGTCGCCCTCTGGCTGACCCGGCGGGGCCGGATTCCCAAGTGGCGCTGGCTATCCTGGTTCGCGCTGCTGACGATCCCAACTCCGTTCTTGGCCAACAGTGCGGGTTGGATATTCACCGAAATGGGCCGCCAGCCCTGGATCGTGGCGCCCAACCCGACCGGCGATCAGATGATTCACATCACCGTGCAGCAGGGAGTGTCAGACCACGTGGCCGGCATGGTGCTGTTCTCGGTGATCACTCTCACGCTCGTTTATGCGGTGCTCGCAGCGATCTGGTTCGGGTTATTGCGCCGCTACGTGATTGCCGGCCCCCAGGAGCACGACGCCGAGCCGGCGCCGCCGGTGGTACCGAGCCCGGACGAGGTTGCGCCGCTGTCGTTCGCGTACTGAAAGGGACTGACTTGCATGAACTGTGGTTCGTAATCCTCGCCGCGCTGTTCGTCGGATTCTTCGTTTTGGAAGGCTTCGACTTCGGCGTCGGGATGCTGATGGCGCCGCTGGGCCGCGTCGCCAAGGGCGACCCTGAGATGCACCGGCGGGCGGTTCTCAACACGATCGGGCCGGTGTGGGACGGCAACGAGGTCTGGCTGATCGTCGCCGGCGGATCGATGTTCGCCGCGTTCCCCAACTGGTATGCCACGGTTTTCTCCGCGCTGTATCTACCTTTGCTGGCAATCCTTTTCGGCATGATCCTGCGTGTCGTCGCGATCGAATGGCGCGGCAAGGTCGACGACACCGGGTGGCGCAAGTGGGCCGACGTCGGGATCGCTGCCGGATCTTGGCTGCCCGCGGTGCTGTGGGGCGTCGCGTTCGCCATCCTGGTACGCGGGCTTCCGGTGGATGCGAACCATCGTGTTCATGTGTCGTTCGGCGACATCATCAATCCCTACGCGGTGTTGGGCGGTGTGGCGACCGCCGCGTTGTTCTTGTTCCACGGTGCCGTTTTTCTGGTCCTCAAGACCGCCCAGGGAGTTCGCGAGGATGCGTTGCGTTTCGCGACCGTCTTGTCGCTGCCGGTGACGGCGGTCGTCGCGGTGTTTGGTCTGTGGACCCAGTTGGCCCACGGAAAGGACTGGACCTGGTATGTGCTGGCCGCCGCCGTGGTCGCTCAGTTAGTCGCAGTCGTGCTGGTGTGGCGTCAGTGGATCGGTCTGAAGGTGATGACCGGAAACCCTAGAGAAGGCTGGACTTTCGTGTGCACGACGCTCGTCGTCGCCGCGGTCGTCGTGCTGCTGTTCGGCGCGTTGTATCCGAACCTGGTGCCGTCGACGCTGAACCCGCAATGGAGTGTCACCGTCTACAACGGCTCGTCGACCCCCTACACACTGAAGATCATGACGTGGGCTGCGCTGATCACCGCCCCGGCGGTGCTAATTGCGCAGGCATGGACGTACTGGGTGTTCCGCCGCCGGATTTCGGCCGAGGTCATCCCGCCGTCGACCGGGTTGCGCAGAGACGCCGCGGGGCCGCGCATCACTGTGAACCGGAAAGCCCCTGCGGCATAAGGAGAATGCGACAATGACCACAACAACACCCGACGAGTCGGCATCCCGGCTGCCCGGCGAGGGTGCCGAGGTTCTGCTGGGTCAGGGCACCCCCGAAACGGCGGCACCCGGATGCGGTCCGGGGGAGGGTCGTCCGAAGAAACGCGACTATCACCATCCCGCGGCGGGATGGGGAGCCGCGATGAGTGTCAGCAAGGTGCTGCTGCAACGTCGCGAGCTCCTGGAGGGTCCGCAGGTGATCGTGCGGATGAACCACGAGAACGGCGGATTCGACTGCCCGGGCTGCGCCTGGCCGGACGATCGCAAGGGCCTGCGCCTGGACATCTGCGAGAACGGCATCAAGCACTCGACCTGGGAAATGGACCCCAAGCGGGTGGGCCGCGATTTCTTTGCCGCCCATAGTGTTACCGAACTGCTGACGTGGAGCGATTTCGCGCTGGAGGACGCCGGACGGCTCACCGAGCCGATGGTGTACGACCCGCAATCGGATCACTATGTGCCGATCGACTGGGACCGGGCGTTCGCGTTGATCGGCGAGACTCTGCGCGGTCTGGACTCGCCCAACCAGGCCTCCTTCTACACCTCGGGCCGGCTGGGCAACGAGGCAACCTTCCTCTACCAGTGGTTCGTCCGCGAGTTCGGCACCAACAACTTCCCGGACTGCTCGAACATGTGCCAGGAGGCCAGCGGTGTCGCGTTGCTGTCAACGCTGGGCACCGGTAAGGGCACCGTGGACTTGGTCGACTGGGAGGAGGCCGATGCGCTGATTATCATGGGCGTCAACGCCGCCACCAATGCCCCGCGGATGCTCACTGCGTTGGTGGAGGCGCACCGCCGTGGTGCGGCCATCGTGCACATCAACCCGCTGATCGAGGCCGCCGCGACCCGCACGATCGTGCCGCACGAGATGCTCGACATGGCACTGTTCCGCGCCACCGACATCAGCACGATGAACATCCAGCCGCGCACCGGTGGGGATTTCGCGTTGATCCGCGGTGTCGCGAAGGCGCTGCTGGAAACCGCCAAGGACGATCCGACGGCAATCGACGAGTTGTTCATCGAGCGCTACACAAGAGGCTTCGCCGAGTACCAGGCGGCGTGCGAGGCGGTGAGCTGGCCGGAGATCGAACACCAGTCGGGCGTACCGGTCGACCAAATCCGCGCCCTGGCAGACATTTACCGGAAGGCGCGGGCCACCATCATCGCCTGGTGCCTAGGCGTCAGCCAGCATGCCCACGGCCCGGACGCCGTTCGCGAGATAGTCAATCTGCTGCTGCTGCGCGGCAACATCGGCCGGGAAGGCGCGGGGCCCTGCCCAATTCGCGGCCACAGCAACGTGCAGGGTAACCGGACCTGCGGCGTCGATCACTACCCCTCCGACGACTTCCTCGACCGCATCGCGGCTGCCTGCGAGATCGACGTGCCCCGTGAGCACGGGCTGGATGTGGTCGCCACGATCAACGCGATGCATCGCGGCGACGTCAAGGTGTTTTTCGGGATGGGCGGCAACTTCGCGCTGGCCGCGCCCGACACCGCCTACACCTTCGAGGCGTTGCGCCAATGCGAACTGACCGCGCACGTCTCCACCAAACTGAACCGCAGCCATCTGGTCCACGGCCGGCGGGCATTGATCCTGCCCTGTGTGGCACGCACCGAGATCGACCGCCAGGCCGGCGGAATCCAGTCGATCACGGTGGAGGACTCGATGAGCATGGTGCACCTTTCGGCGGGCATGAAAGAACCGGCGTCACCGCATCTGCTGTCCGAGCCTGCCATCGTCGCCGGCATGGCCGAAGCCACCCTGCCCAACTCCAAGACCCCGTGGCGCGAACTCGTCGCCGACTACGACCTGATCCGGGACCGGATGGCCAAGGGGCTCTACGGGTTTGAGGACTTCAACCGACGGGTGCGCCAACCCCTTGGCTTCCGAATCCGCCAGCCCGCACGGGAACTGGTGTTTCTCACCGACTCCGCCCGGGCCGAATTTTCGGCCGCCGCATTGCCGGACGTGGTTCCACCTCCGGGGCAGTTGATCTTGGGCACGATGCGCTCCCACGATCAGTTCAACACCACCGTCTACTCCGACGACGACCGGTACCGCGGGGTGACGAACCTGCGCACGCTACTGTTTATGAACACGATCGACATGGCCGAGATGGGTATCTCCGAGTTTGACTACATCGACATCACCAGCATCGCCAGGGACGGCACCCGGCGCAGCGTGTACGGCTACCGTGCGGTGGGCTATAACATTCCCCGCGGCTGCGCGGCGGGATACATGCCGGAGCTCAACGTGCTGTGTCCGATCGGGAACTTCAACAGCGAGAGTGGCCAACCGGTGATGAAGCACGTGCCGATCGAAGTCACCCGCTCGGCGGCGCGGTGACATGGGTCGGGTAACGGCACGCCGACGCGCCAGTCACCTTGCGGCTGGTCGTGCGGCCGAACGCCCGGAGACGCTGGCCGTCGAGGAACCGCTGGAGATCAGGGTCAACGGCCGCGCATTGACGGTCACGATGCGCACGCCCGGCTCCGATTTCGAGCTGGCCCAAGGGTTTCTGCTTACCGAAGGCGTGATCGCCCGCCGCGACGATGTGCTTACCGTCCGGTATTGCCGCGGTGCTCAGGCTGATGGCGGCGACCCGCTTCGCCCGGCCTCGCCGCGCTTGCGATACCCGCTGGCCGACAACCTCAACACCTACAACGTGCTCGACGTGACCTTGGCACCTGGCGTGCCGATGCCCGAGGTAGACGTCACCCGCAACTTCTACACGACGTCCTCGTGCGGCGTGTGCGGCAAGGCTTCCCTGGACGCGGTGCAGTCGAACAGCCGGTATTGTCCCGGCGACGATCCGGTCACCGTCCGTGCACAAGCGATCACCGCGATGCCAGATCGACTTCGGGATGCACAGAATGTGTTTGCCAGCACCGGCGGCCTGCATGGTGCAGCACTGTTTGACGCCGACGCCCGGATGCTGGTGGTACGGGAGGACATCGGCCGCCATAATGCCGTGGACAAGGTGATCGGCTGGGCCGTCGAGCAGAGTCGAATCCCGTTGTCCGGCACGGTGCTTCTCGTCAGCGGCCGCGCGTCGTTCGAGTTGACGCAAAAGGCGGTAATGGCCGGAATCCCCGTGCTGGCCGCGGTTTCCGCGCCGTCGTCGCTTGCGGTGGACCTCGCCACGCAGTCAGGCCTGACGCTGGTGGCGTTCTTGCGGGGGGACTCCATGAACGTCTACAGCAGGCCGGACCGCGTTATCCGATAATCGGGTATCTCACCCGGTTCAGCCACCGTGTGAGTTGAACCAGTCGATCGGTATTTCGGGGTGCTCGCCGAAGTAGTTGTAGCCGTCGAAGCGTCGGGTCGTTCCCTCGATCCAGTGCAGCTTCTTGTCGTCGACCGGAATCGCGTCATAGATCGCCTGTACGTCCTCGGGGCGGGTCATCGTGTCGTGATGAACCTGCGCCACCAGCGTCGGGATGTGAATCGACTTGGCGTATTCGATCGGGGACTGTTCGGACAGATGGAAGCCGGTCCGCTCGTGGACAGCCTTGTCGAACTTCTCGTAGCCGTCGGGAATGTTGTTGGCCTTGACGAATTCCTCGATGATCGGATTCGCCGACACCGGCTGCAGCAGGACCAGCGACTTGATGTGCTCGAACTCTTCCGGGTGCTTGGCCATCGCTATACACGTCGAGTCTCCGCCCAAGCACACGCTGAGCAGGAAGGTGGTCATCGAGGCGGTGTCGGGCCGCGACTTGGCGTAGCGCACCGACCCGATCACGTCGCGATACTCGAGCAAACCGATTCCGGCGGTGCCGCCGTTTCGTGATCCGCTCAGCCCGTGGTTGCTCATGTCGTAGCACAAAATGTTGTAGCCGGCGTCATGCAGCGCCTTGTACTCGGGCAGGAAGTTCACCTCGAACCCGCCCAGGCCACCGAACTCCGGCAGGTGACCGGGATAGCCGTACCGATTGCCGGGTAGGAAGTGGTTGTGGATGATCAGCTTTGTCCGAATCGGCCGGGATGAACCACCCTTCGAGTGGAACGCCGTCCATCGACGGAAAGAACACCTCTTCGTACTCGAGACCTACCTCGCCGGGACGACGCAGGACCGGCGCGCGCCGCCCGGCCGTCGTGCCCGTGACCCACATGTCCACGAAACCATCGAATGCTGCTTGAGCTTGTTGGTCTTCGTTCGGCATACCAGCGACCTCCTCGGTATGGAATAAATGTGCTTGCCACGTCGACGCTATGCACGCGCCACCCGCAAAGGCAGGTGCTGGTTATAGGGGTATCGGCGGTCCCTGCCTGAGGCTCGGCATTTTGCCTACTGTTGTTCTCATGGACGTCGGCAAGGACATCAAGGGCTTCTTGATGAGCCGGCGCGCGCGAATCACGCCCGAGCAGGTGGGGCTGCCGTCGGGTCGGCGACGGCGCGTTCCCGGATTGCGTCGTGAGGAAGTCGCGCAGCTGGCCGGCGTGAGCATCGAGTACTACACACAGATCGAACGCGGGCATGTCTCCGGCGTCTCCGACGAGGTGCTCGATGCCGTCGCCCGAGCGTTACGCCTCACCGAGGCGGAGGCAACGCACCTGTTCGACCTCGCCCGCGCCGCCACAGCCAAGCCTGGCAAGACCCGGTCGCCGCGCCGGGCGGACCGAGCGGTCCCCGGCGGGGTGCAGGCGTTGCTGGACAGCATGGTCACCGCGCCGGCGGTGGTGATCAACGGCCACCTCGACATCGTCGCCGCCAACACGCTCGGGCGGGCGTTGTATGCGCCGGTCTTCGACCGAGGAAACACCACACCGAACCTGGCCCGGTTCGTCTTCTTTGACGCTTCAGCCGATCAGGTCTTTCCCGAGTGGAGCATGATGGCCGACGATGTCGTTGCGCTGCTGCGGGCTGAGGCCGCGCGCTCGCCTCACTCGCCGGCCGTCACCGGACTGGTCGGCGAACTCGCTACCCGCAGTGAGCAATTCCGCACCAGGTGGGCAGCCCACAACGTCAAAGCACATCGTCACGGCGTCAAGCGATTCCGGCATTCCGATGTCGGCGAACTGTCGCTGACCTACAACGTCTTCGACATCACCGCCGCGGGCGGGCTGTCGTTGATCGGCTACACCGCTGAACCGCACTCACGATCCGAACAAGCGCTTCGCCTACTCGCCAGCTGGACCGCCACCGACCATCACGTCACCGACGTGGTTGACGGCGCATCCACCGCAACCGAATAACGGTCAACCAGTCTGTGGAGACTTCACTTTCTCCAGCGCGACCGGCGGAACGTACAGTCCTTCGAGCGTGCGGTGCCACCATGCCCGCTCCCGCATCAGCTCGCTCGCCGTGGTGAACCGGTAGCGGTAAAGCTGGGCCCGCACGAAGTTCGGCGGCGAATCCGGGAAAGGATTGCGCCGCAGCAGTCTTAGCGTTGGCGGGTCGTTTTGCAGCAGGCGCACCAGGAAACCTCGCAGCCACGGATAGGCGTAATGCGGGGAGATGGCCGCAAACCACATCAGCCAATCCAGCCGCAGGTGATAGGGCGCCCATTGTCGCGGCAGTCGGCGCACCGGGCCCGGCTTGCCTTTGAATTCGTATTCCTTCCACACCGTCTGCTCGGTGATCGTCGGCTCGTCGGTACCCTCGATCACCACCTCCCGGCGGACCCGGCCGATGCTGCCGAACGCACCGTAGGTGTTGATCAGATGAAATGGGTTGAACGACATGTTCATCCGCTGCCGTCGCGAGAGCATGTTGCGCACCGGCCAGTAGCTCAAGAACACCGACACGACGGCGAAGGCGATCACGAGCACCGCGAACCAGGTCGGCGGCTCGGTCATCGTCGGCTGCTGCGGAATCGCTAGCACCGCCGACGCCGACGATGCGTCGATCACACTGCAACCCAACAGGATTGTCAGCCAATTGAGCCAGGCGAAATTGCCGGACGCCACCAGCCACAGCTGGGTGATGACGACGATCGCGCCCGCGACGCTCGCCACCGGCTGCGGCGCGAACAACCCGAACGGCACGACGAGTTGCGCAAAGTGATTGCCCGCCACCTCGATTCGGTGCAGCGGCTTGGGCAGGTGATGGAAGAACCAGCTCAACGGCCCCGGCATCGGTTGGGTCTCATGGTGGTAGTACAGGCAGGTCAGGTCGCGCCAGCACCGATCGCCGCGCAGTTTGATCAGCCCCGCGCCGAACTCGAGCCGAAACAGCAGCAGCCGGGCCAGCCACATCGTCACCACCGGCGGGGCCACACGCTCGTTGCCGAGGAAGATCGCCAAGAAGCCCGTCTCCAACAGCAGCGACTCCCAGCCGAACGAATACCAGGTCTGCCCTACGTTGACGATCGACAGATAGAGCACCCACAGCACCAGCCACATCAGCATCGCCACCCAGAGCGGCACCAATCCGGCCGCACCGGCGACGATCGCCACGGACAGCGCCGCGCCGAACCAGGCGACGGCGGCGAAAAGCCGATCGGAGTAGCGGAAATGGAAGATGCTCGGCAGTTCCCGGAAACTCACTCGGCTCACGAATTGCGGCACCGGTAGCATCCCGTGCTCGCCGATCAACGCGCGGAACTGCCGGGCAGCGGCGACGAACGCGATCAAGTAGACGGCTGCGATACCGCGCTCCAGTACCAGCCTGCCCAGCCAATATTCGGGTGCGCTAAACCATCCCATTGTCCGGAGCTCCTCGGACGGTGGACTTCCATTGTCTCGCTTACCCCGGTTCGCGTGGGCGCAATACCACCACCGACGTCATTACTGCGGCCAGTGAAATCAACGCCAGCAGTTGCACCACGGCCGAATGCCCGGCGTAACCGTCGACCGACCGCCAGGGATGCCGGGACAAGGCGGCACCGGCCAGGATCATTCCAGCCGCACTCAACCCGACGGTAGTTCGGTGTTGCGGCCGCCATTGCAGCCCAAGGAAGGCCGCGAATACCAGGACACCGGTTACGCCCGCGATCACCGCCCCGGCCGCCAGCACCGCAACGGCAGCCCACCGGCCGGGTGCCCACGGCTGCGCGGGTGGATCATCGGGGGGGCGCCGACGCCCACGCCACAACGCCATCAGCACAAGCAGCGGTAGCAGAGCAAGGCCGCCGGCCAGCCCGATCCGATACGCCGTGTTGGGCGCGAAGGTCAGCGTGATGATGCCGGAGGTTCCGGCGGGCACCACCCAGCCCTGCTGCCAGCCGTTGACGGCGACCGGGTTCAGCCGGGCTCCGGTGTCGGTACGCGCCACCCAGCCGCGATTGATGCTTTCCGGCACCACCAGCAGCCGTGCCGTCGGCGCTTCGGCTACCCGCACCTCCCGACGCGCCGGACCCCATGCCGTGGTTTCGGCGGGAACCGTTGGGACACTAGCTAATTCGGTGCTCCTGGTGAGTTGGGCGCCGTCGACGACGAACTGTTCGCCGGGGCTGATCAACAGCTCCTGCTGACCGGCCGGCAACGAGATCGGTTCACGCTCACACGGTTGGGCGGCCACCGGCTCGCCGTCGAGCAGCGCGCCGACCGTGGCCTTGATCGACGTATGCACGAACCGTCCCGCGATCGCAATGACGGGGCCGCCGCTGCAGTCAACGGTGACTTCACGGGAGCGATTGTGGGCGGCGTCGGCGGCCGCGACCGGTTTGCCGTCGCTGCCGAGCACCGCGATCTCGGCCAGCCCCGGTGGTTTGAGTTGGTCGAAGCCCAGCGCGGTGCGGTCGATCACGTCGGCCCAGTCGAGCAGGCTGACCTTGACGGTGTCGGTGACCCGCGGTTTCAGCGGCACAGTCTGCGGGGCGCCGTCGCCGGATTTCAGCTCGCGGGTCTGAGGGCCGTCGCCCAAGTCGACCGCGACCATGCTCGGATGCGCCGGCACTGCCGAACCGCTAGGGGTGAGCCGTAATCCGGTCACCTCGGCGGGACGAGGCAGGGTCACGGTCAGCGTCGGAGGCGTCTTGTGCTGCACCACCCGCTGCGGCGCCGTCCACGCGGTCGCCGGATCGCCGTCGGTAGCCGCATACGCCGAACCCAAGACGTCGACCAGGTCGGAGTCGCCACGCGCCCGGGCCGTGTCCGGCGCCGCGATCAGGTCGGCCAGTTTCGGCCCCTGCCGGGCCCGCACCCACACCGTCGGCGTCACCGACACCGGGCCCGGCACGCTCAGCGTGCGGCTGAACGTGGCCGGCGTTTCCGGCGCAAGCGCCATCGACGCCGCGCAGCGCATGTCGTCGGGACCGCGGGCGCAGCCCGGCCGACCCAGCATCTCCGAACCCAGATCCCATCCCGCCACCGCGGCGCCGGCCGGCGGCGCCGGAACCCGCACGGTGTGCCGCAGGTCGATCGGGTGGGCGAAGCCGGACGCGTCGTACTGAGTGATCGACAAGTCGGTGATGCCGAACTGCACACCCGCGGACCCGTCGCTGGTGCCGATCGCCGTGACCCGCACCCATGGAGTTTCGCCGTAGGGCAGCGCCGCGCTGAGTGGCTTGCCGGCCTCGTCGAACCGCAGCGTGGTGGTGCCGTTGACGGTTTCGATCTGGATGCGCCGGATCTGGGCGCCGACGGCGGTCGCGCTCGGTGTGAGCGTGATGACGCCGTTGGTCACCGGGTGGTCGAAGTCCACCTGCAGCCATTGCCCGACCGCGGACTGCAGCCCGTTGGAGACCCACGCGGTCGCCGGGTCCCCGTCGATCGCGGCCGCGGGTGAGGCAGCCGGCGCGACGTCGGGCAGCGCGGTGGCATCCGATGACGAGCTCGACACCGTCAGCCGCCCGCCGGTCCAGCCGCCGTAGACGGTATCCGCGCCCGGGCTCGGGTAGTCCGGCACCCGGTTGAAGGTGTGGCGGGCATCGCCTGCGGCGCGGATCGCCGACGAGTGGTGGTCGACGCGGCCGTAGTCGGTCTCCCGCGCGACCGGGGTGTCGCTGACGGTCACTACGGGTACCGGCAGGCCGGCGCGCTGCGCGTCGCCGGTCAGCAGCACCGGCCCCAGCGCCGGCCGACCGAGCAGGCGCCGCCGTTCGTCGAGGCGCAACAGCACCTCGGGACCGCCGTCGACGCGGGGCACCCGGTCGATGTCTGCGAGGTAGGGGGCGCCCGGATTCCCGGCGGCGGCGCCGACCCGGTAGATCTCCACCGCGGGATACCGCGGCCGCAGTTCGCTGTCGCTGACAAACCCCGGCACCGGGCCCGGCCCCACCGGCGCCCCGAACTGGGCCACCTTCTCCAGCCGCGGCGACCCGGTAATCGCGCGGTGCACCAGGATCGGGCGGGCCGAGCGCGACGTGTCGGGATCCAAGTCGTTGCGCAGTACGACGTACGAAATGCCTTGCCGGACAAGAGTATCCGCCAGGCCTGCGGACGGCTGACCGGCGGCGAGCAGCCGCTGCACGGAGTCCAGCGCGCGGATGGTCTGCGGCGGGGTCAGCGGAATGGAATCGCGCACTCCCCAGGAGCTGTCGCCCAGCACCTGCAGCGGCTCGTCGTGGCTGGTGCCCCACACCTGGGTGGCGAACGGCGCGCCGGGCACCACCAGCACCCGCCCGCCGGTGTTGTGCTGGTCGAGCCAGTCGGCGGCGTCGTGCCAATACTGAGGTATCGCGCGGAACGCGCCGGGCGGGGCGAGCCGGCCGGTCCACGCCAGCGACGTGCTGACCATCAGCGCGATCAGCACGACGATCCCGGCCGCGACGCGCCGGTCGCGTTCCGGATGGTCGAACGCGCGGAGCCACACCGACGCCGGCGCGCTGCCCGGCAGCGGCACCCGGCTCAGCAACTGCGCCAAACCGAGCACCAGCGGGATCCGGATCAGCGATTCCAGCTTGTGCACATTGCGCAGCGGCGCGCCGCCGGCGTCCAAGAATGCCTGCACGTGGTGGGCCAGCGGCGACCCCAGCCCGCCGGAGTAGCCGGCGGCGATCAGCACCACCCCGGCCAGCAGCATCGTCACCAGCCGACCGCGGGCGGGCATGCCGGACATCGCGAGGCCGGCCAGCCCGGCCGCGGCGACCAGGCTGGTGGCCAGGATGGCGACGGTGCCGGTGACCAGCGGCGCGCCCGCGGTGGCGTTGGGCGCCACGAACGGTGTCCAGCTTTCGGTGCCGCGCAGCACTTCCACCAGCGACGACCATTGCGTGGTCACGCCGGAGGATTCGATGAAGTCCAGAAACGGCGGGCTGATCCGGGCCATCAGGACCAGCGCCACCAGCCACCACGTCATCGCCAGCGTCAGCGCCAGCAGCCACCATCCCGTGTAGCGCCACCACAACCGGTTCGGCCGGTGACAGGCCCACCAGATCACCGCCGGCAGGCACCCCGCCAGCGTCGCGATCGCGTTGACCGCGCCCATCAGCGCTACCGCCAGCCCCGCCTGGCCCGCCAGCCGTCGCACCGACCGGTCGGCCTCGGCCCGCAGCGCCAGGATCGTCGGCAGCAGCACCCAGGGCGCCAGCATGATCGGCAACGTTTCGGACGAGATCGACCCCAGAGTGGTCAGCACCCGCGGAGAGAGCGCGAACGCCGTCGCGGCAATCGCTCGGGACGTCGGGCTGCCGATGCCCAGTGCCTCGGCGACCCGCAGCAACCCCCAGAAGCCGACCGTGAGCAGCAGCGCCCACCAGAGCCGCTGGGTCACCCAGCCGGGCACACCCAGCAGGTGCCCGGCCAGGAAGAACGAGCCGTGCGGGAAAAGGTAGCCATACGCCTGGTTTTGCGCCTGGCCGAACGGCAGCTCGCTGTTCCACAGATTGGTGGCACGGGCCAGGAACCGCAGCGGGTTTGCGGTGAGGTCGAGTTTGGTGTCGGGGGAGATCTGTCCCGGCGCCTGGACGAAGCTCAGGGTCAGCGCCACCGCCCCGACCAACCACAGCCAACGGCGAGAAAGCGGTGTCACAGCGGGCGAGGCGGCCTCGGCCGAAACGGCCGGCACCGCCGGGTTAGGTGCGGTTGCCGTACTCAACCCGGTTGAGCACCGACGACTGCGGGTCGCCGCCCGGCAGTGGCGGCTTGGTGTCTTGCTGCACCATCAAGGTGATCCCGAAGATCGCGGCGGCGCCCAGCAGCAGACCGACCACAATGCTGGCTGCGGCGGGCGCAACGAACCGGTTCATCCGGAAACTCCTCGAAATAGCTGGGCAGGGCAGTCACCAAACCTAGTCGCCCAACCTAGCAGAGCATTCGCTGCCGGCATGGTCGACGGCAACCGGTGTCCACCCCGCAGCGCGGATCGGCGCCGTGACAGCATGGCCCGATGGCCTTTTCACGCGTCCTGGCAGTGCTTGCCGTGGTGTCGGCGATGGTTGCCGCATGCGGCCACCACACCAAACCATCCGGCGCGCCGTCGAGCTCGGCCGCCGGTCAACCGCCTGCCTGCGGGGACCCCGCCGCTGGCCTGTCGGCCCGCGACAAGCTGGCCCAGCTGCTGATGGTGGGGGTCCGCAACGCCGCCGACGCCAAGGCCGTGGTCACGGACCACCACGTCGGCGGCATCTTCATCGGCAGCTGGACCGACCTGTCCATGTTCACCGACGGCTCGCTGAGCGGCATTACCGGAGCCGCGCGCTCGCTGCCGCTGGCGATCAGCGTCGACGAGGAGGGCGGCCGGGTGTCCCGGCTCTCGTCGCTCATCGGCACGGCGCCGTCGGCGCGCGTGCTGGCGCAGACCCACACCCCCGACGAGGTCTACGCGATGGCGCTCGAGCGCGGCCACAAGATGCGCGGCCTGGGCATCACCATCGACTTCGCTCCGGTGGTCGACGTCACCGACGCCGCGGACGACACCGTGATCGGCGATCGGTCGTTCGGCTCGGATCCGGCGGTGGTCACCGACTATGCCGGCGCATACGCGCGCGGGCTGCGCGATGCCGGACTGCTGCCGGTGCTCAAGCATTTCCCGGGCCACGGGCACGGCTCGGGCGACTCGCACACCGGCGGGGTGATCACTCCGCCGCTGGACCAGCTGCAGGACGACGACCTGGTGCCCTACCGGACGCTGGTCAGCGCGTCGCCGGTCGGGGTGATGATCGGTCACTTGCAGGTTCCCGGCCTGACCGGCGACCAGCCGGCCAGCTTGAGCCCTGCCGCGGTGCAATTGCTGCGCGACGGGCGCGGCTACGGCGCGCCGCCCTTCGACGGGCCGGTGTTCAGCGATGACCTGTCCAGCATGGCCGCGATCAACGAACGATACGGGGTGCCCGACGCCGCGTTGCGCGCTCTGCAGGCCGGCAGCGACGTCGCGCTGTGGGTCACCACCGACGAGGTGCCCGCCGTGCTGGACCGGCTCGAGAAGGCGTTGGCGGCGGGCGAGTTGGCCCAGCCGGCCGTCGACGCCTCGCTGCATCGGATCGCGGCGATGAAGAAGTCGTCGCCCGGATGCGGCAAGTAGACCGCACGCATTGCTTACCCTGGAGTCAGATAACTCGGTAGGTGAAGGACAGTCCATGGCAGGTGGTACCAAGCGGTTACCGCGTGCTGTCCGCGAGCAGCAGATGCTCGACGCCGCCGTGCAGATGTTCTCGATCAACGGCTACCACGAGACCTCGATGGACGCCATCGCCGCCAAGGCCGAGATCTCCAAACCGATGCTGTATCTGTACTACGGCTCCAAGGAAGAACTGTTCGGCGCCTGCCTGGACCGCGAGCTGTCCCGGTTCATCGACGGCGTACGCGAAGACATCGACCTTGAGCAAAGCCCAAAGGACTTGCTGCGCAACACCATTGTGTCTTTTCTGCGCTACATCGACGCCAACCGCGCATCGTGGATCGTGATGTATACCCAGGCGACTAGTTCGCAGGCGTTCGCGCACACCGTGCGCGAGGGTCGCGAACGGATCATCGCCCTGGTCGCCCGTCTGCTCGAGGCGGGAACTCGAAACCCCGAGCCGGGCACCGACTTCGAGATGATGGCGGTGGCGCTGGTGGGGGCCGGCGAGGCGATCGCCACCAGGCTCAGCACCGGCGACACCGACGTCGACGAGGCGGCCGAGCTGATGATCAACCTGTTCTGGCGCGGCCTGAAAGGCACACCCACCGAAATCACCACCAGCACTTAGTCTCGACATCACCGCGACACTTAAACCTTTGCGACGACACGCCGAGAGGAATCGCAGACATTTAAGTCTCGCGAACTGCCGGTCTGCAGCGAGCGGATCGTGCCGGTCAGGTACGGGTAACCCTTGGCGATGTTGCGCAGGCTCAGATCCCAGCCGTCGTCGACCTGGTCCACATAGAGCCCCGCGCTACCGGGTAACACCAGCGGCTTGCCGAACCGCACCGAATAGCTCACCTTGTCGGGCAGCCGGCCCTCCAGGTTCACCAATACCGCTGCCGCACTGAACATTCCGTGGGCGATCACGGTGGGGAAGCCGAACAGCTTGGCGCCGATCGGGTTGGTGTGGATCGGGTTATGGTCACCGCTGACCGAGGCATACTTGCGGATCTGTCCGGGGGTCACCCGCAAGATCGCGGTGGGCGGAGGCAATTTCGGTTGCTTCTGCGGCGGCGGTTTGGGCTCGTCCGACAAGCTGGTGTGCTGCTGGTGCAGGAAGGTCGTCACTTGATGCCACGCCCTGTCGTTGCCGACGCTGACGTCGGTCACCAGGTCGACGAGCAGACCCTTGCGATGCTCCCGAAGGTTTTCCGCGTGCACCGAGATGTTGACGGTGTCGGTCACCGCGATCGGCCGGTGCTGGGTGATGTGGTTTTCGATGTGTACGGATCCCATTGCGGCGAACGGGAAGTCGAATCCGGTCACCAGCGACATCATCGTCGGGAAGGTCAGCGCGAACGGGTAGGTCAGTGGCACGTTGTCGCCGTAGCGCAGACCGGTGACGGCCGCATAGGCGGCCACGTTCGCGCGGTCGATGGGCACGTCCTTCACGGTCAGCGTGCGGCTGGGCAGCTTGTCGCCGCGCGGCACCAACGGCAGCGCCCCGGCCGCTGCGCGCACCAGATTCTTCAGACCACTCGGCTGCGTCACCTCATGCCCCCATCATGGCCTGGCCGCACACCCGAATCACGTTGCCGGTCACGGCATTTGACGCCGGGCTGGCGAAGTAGGCGATTGTCTCGGCCACGTCGACGGGCTGGCCGCCCTGGAACAGCGAGTTCAGTCGACGGCCCACCTCGCGAGTGGCCAGTGGGATCGCCGCGGTCATCTGCGTTTCGATGAATCCCGGTGCGACGGCGTTGATCGTGATGCCCTTGCCCGCCAGCTCCGGCGCCAGCGCCTGGGTGATGCCGATCATGCCGGCCTTGGTGGTGGCGTAGTTGGTCTGCCCGCGGTTGCCGGCGATGCCGGCCATCGACGACAGTCCGATCACCCGGCCGCCTTCGCCGATGCTGCCGTTGCCGACCAAACCCTCGGTAAGCCGAAGCGGGGCAAGCAAATTGACGGCGAGCACCGCGTCCCAGCGGCCCTCGTCCATGTTGACCAGCAGCTTGTCGCGGGTGATGCCGGCGTTGTTGACCAGGATGTCGGCCCGGCCGTTGTGGTGGTCGCGCAGGTGCTCGGTGATCTTGTCGACGGCGTCGGCCGCGGTGACGTCGAGCGTCAGCGCCGTGCCGCCGACCTTGCTGGCGGTCTTTTCCAGCGCCTCGGCGGCGGCCTCGACGTCGATCGCGACCACCCGGGCGCCGTCGCGGGAAAACACCTCGGCGATTGTCGCGCCGATACCCCGGGCGGCGCCGGTCACGATGGCCACCTTGCCGTCCAGCGGACGGTCCCAGTCGGCCGGCGGCGTAGCGTCCTCGGCGCCGACGTAGAACACCTGGCCGTCCACGTAAGCCGACTTGCCCGACAGGATGAACCGCATCGTCGACTCCAGGCCGGTGGCGGCCGGCTTGGCGTCCGGGGCCAGGTAGACCAGCTGAGCGGTGGCACCCCGCCGCAGCTCCTTGGCCAGCGAGCGGGTGAAGCCCTCCAGCGCCCGTTGCGCGATCCGCTCGTCGGTGCTGCCCGCCGCCTCGGGAGTGGTGCCCACAACGACTACGCGGCCGGAGGGCCCGACGTTGCGCAGCAACGGGGGAAAGAACTCGTGCAAGGCCTTCAGGCCGGCCGGCGCGTTGATCCCGGTGGCGTCGAAGACCAGTCCGCCGAACGAGTCGGCCCAGCGGCCACCGAGGTTGGCGCCCACCACGTCGTAGTCCCGCTCCAGCGCGGCGCGCAGCGGTTCCACGACTCGGCCTTCGCCGCCGATCAGCAGCGAGCCGGCCAGCGGCGGTTCGCCGAGCCGGTGGCGGCGCAGCGGCTCGGGCTGGGGAATGCCGAGCTGCTTGGCCAGAAACGACCCGGGGCCGGAGTTGACGACCTGGGAGAATAGATCCGATGAAAGCTTGGGGGCCACTGATGTTGCCTTCCATGTCGAGCGTGCCGTCTATCGACAACCGTATCGAAGACCGAACTTACTCCAGAGTAAGAACAGTGGGTAGTATGGCCCTCAACCGCGAGTAACCCTCAACTGACGGAGATAAGCGTGGCCCCTGAAAATTCTGCTGCAAGTTCGAAGACCCAGCGGCGCGTCGCCGTGCTGGGCGGCAACCGCATCCCGTTCGCGCGCTCCGACCGCGCCTACGCCGAGGCGTCCAACCAGGACATGTTCACCGCCGCGCTGGGCGGCCTGGTCGACCGGTTCGGTCTGGCCGGCGAACGGCTGGGCGCGGTGATCGGCGGCGCGGTGCTCAAGCACAGCCGCGACTTCAACCTGATGCGCGAATGCGTGCTCGGGTCGAAGCTGTCGTCCTACACACCGGCATTCGACATCCAGCAGGCCTGCGGCACGGGTCTGCAGGCCGCGATCGCCGCGGCCGACGGCATCGCCGCCGGCCGCTACGAGGCCGCCGCCGCCGGCGGGGTGGACACCACCTCCGATGCGCCGATCGGCTTCGGCGACGACCTGCGCCGTACCCTGCTGGGGCTGCGCCGGGCCAAGACCAACGTCCAGCGGCTGAAGCTCGTCGGCAAGCTGCCCGCCAGCCTCGGCGTGGAGATCCCGGTGAACAGCGAGCCGCGCACCGGACTGTCGATGGGCGAGCACCAGGCCATCACCACCAAGCAGCTGGGCATCACCCGCGTCGCCCAGGACGAGCTGGCCGCCGCCAGCCACCAAAACATGGCCGCCGCGTACGACCGCGGCTTCTTCGACGACCTGGTGACGCCGTTTCTCGGGCTCTACCGCGACGACAACCTGCGGCCGGACGCGTCGGTGGAGAAGCTGGCCAAGCTCAAGCCGGTGTTCGGGGTCAAAGCCGGCGACGCCACGATGACGGCCGGCAACTCCACGCCGCTGACCGACGGCGCTTCGGTGGCGTTGCTGGCCAGCGACGAGTGGGCGGCCGAGCACTCGCTGACCCCGCTGGCCTACTTCGTCGACGCCGAGACCGCGGCGGTGGACTATGTCAGCGGCGCCGACGGCCTGCTGATGGCGCCGACGTATGCGGTGCCGCGGCTGCTGGCCCGAAATGGGTTGAGCCTGCACGACTTTGACTTCTACGAGATCCACGAGGCGTTCGCCTCGGTGGTGTTGGCGCACCTGCAGTCCTGGGAGTCCGAGGAATACTGCAAGGAGCGGCTGGGGTTGGACGCCGCGCTGGGGCCGATCGATCGGTCCAAGCTGAACGTCAACGGCTCGTCGCTGGCCGCCGGCCACCCGTTCGCCGCGACCGGTGGGCGGATCTTGGCGCAGACCGCCAAGCAGCTGGCCGAGAAGAAGGCCGAGCAGAAGGGGTCCGGTGACAAGCCACTGCGTGCACTGATTTCGATCTGCGCGGCGGGCGGTCAGGGTGTGGCCGCCATCCTCGAAGCCTGAGCCAATACCCAGCGGAAACGGCGGAAAAATTTCCGTCGGAAAAGTTTAGTAACGCGACGTCACGGCTATCCGATAGACCGGATAGCTCCGTGTTGTCGTCCGACCCCCCGACCCGATGGCAGCGCGGGGCATCCCTGGATTTAGGGGCCGCCGCTGAAAAGAGGGGATCCAGCGGCGGCCCCTTTTTGTCGGTCTGACGCCGTTACGATGAGTCGTGCAGATCAGCATCCTCGGTTCGTTGAGCGATACCCAGGGCCGCTCTCCCGTCAACGCCACCGTGGAGAACCTCGCCAGCTTGCGCGACGAGGGCTTCCGCCGGGTCTGGATGACGCAGATGCCCTACGAACCGGATCTGCTCACCGTGCTCGCCGTGGCGCTGCGTGAAGTCGACCGCATCGAGGTCGGCACCGGCGTCATACCGATCCAAAACCAGCATCCGATGCTGCTGGCGCAGCGCGCCTTGACGCTGAGCCTGATCAGCGGCGGCCGCTTCATTCTGGGTCTGGGTATGACGCACCAGGCGGTCACGGAAGGCATGTGGGGCATCCCGTGGAACAAACCCGTTCGGCGGTTGCGCGAATACCTCGACGGCCTGCAGCCGTTGCTGGCGGGGGAGAAGGCCGATGCGGTCGGCGAGACCGTGACCACCCGTGGCGCACTGCAGATTCCGGGCGCCACAGCGCCTGACGTATACATCGCGGCGTTGGGTCCGCAACTGCTGCGGCTGGCGGGCCGCCGCACGGCAGGCACGGTGACCTGGATGACCGGCCCCAAGACCTTGGCCGAGCACATCGGGCCGACACTACGGCAGGCCGCTGCCGACGCGGGCCGCCCCGACGGCGCGGCGCGGGTGGTTGCGGCGCTTCCGGTGAGCGTCACCGACGACGTCGCCGCCGCGCGGGCGCAGGCCGCCGAGCAGTTCGCGATGTACGGCCAGCTGCCGTCGTACCGCGCGATGCTCGACAGGGAGGGTTACGCCGGGCCGGAAGACGCCGTGATCATCGGTGACGAGGCGGCGGTCGGCGAGCGCCTGGAGAGCCTGCGCGCGGCAGGCGTCGACGAGTTCGTCGCCGTCGTGTTCGACCGCTCTGCCGAAGTTCGTGCCCGCACCCGCGCGTTGTTGCGCCAACAGAGGTAAAAGTCCCCGACACGCTGTGCGTGCGGGGACTTTTACCTCTGGTCGGCAGGCTTAGAAGGCTGCCTCGTCAAGCTCCATGACGTCGTTGTCGATCGTCTCGATCACCTGACGGGTGCTGGTCAGCAGCGGCAGGAAGTTCTTCGCGAAGAACGACGCCACCGCGATCTTGCCCTCGTAGAACGCCCGGTCGGCGTCGCTGGCGCCGGCATCCAGCGCCTCGACCGCCACCGCGGCCTGACGCTGCAGCAACCAGCCGATCACCAGGTCGCCGACGGCCATCAGGAAGCGCACCGAACCCAGGCCCACCTTGTAGACGCTGGAGATGTCCTCCTGGGCCGCCATCAGGTAGCCGGTCAGCGACGCTGCCATCGCCTGGACGTCGGCCAGCGCGGTGGCCAGCAGCGCCCGCTCGGCCTTCAGCCGGCCGTTACCGGACTCGTTCTTGACGAACTCCTCGATCTGGCTCGACACGTGGGCCAGCGCCACTCCCTTGTCGCGGACGATCTTGCGGAAGAAGAAGTCCTGCGCCTGGATGGCCGTGGTGCCCTCGTACAGCGAGTCGATCTTCGAGTCGCGGATGTACTGCTCAATCGGGTAGTCCTGCAGGAAGCCGGACCCGCCCAGCGTCTGCAGGCTTTCGGTGAGCTTGGCGTAGGCCTGCTCGGAGCCGACGCCCTTGACCACCGGCAGCATCAGGTCGTTGACCTTGACCGCCAGCTCGGCGTCCACACCGTGCACCGCCTTGGCCACCTCGGCGTCCTGGTAGGTCGCGGTGTAGAGGTACAGCGCCCGCAGACCCTCGGCGTAGGCCTTCTGGGTCATCAGCGAGCGGCGCACGTCGGGGTGGTGGGTGATGGTCACCCGCGGCGCGGTCTTGTCGGTCATCTGCGTCATGTCGGCGCCCTGCACACGCTCCTTGGCGTAGTCCAGCGCGTTGAGGTAGCCGGTGGACAGCGTGGCAATCGCCTTGGTGCCGACCATCATTCGGGCCTGCTCGATGACCTCGAACATCTGCGCGATGCCGTTGTGCACCTCGCCGACGAGCCAGCCCTTGGCCGGTACGCCGTGCTGTCCGAAGGACAGCTCGCAGGTGGCGGAGACCTTCAGGCCCATCTTGTGCTCGACGTTGGTCACGAACACACCGTTGCGCTCGCCCAGCTCGCCGGTCTCGGGGTCGAAGTGGAACTTCGGCACGAAGAACAGCGACAGACCCTTGGTGCCGGGGCCGGCGCCCTCCGGGCGGGCGAGCACCAGGTGGAAGATGTTTTCGAACAGGTCGCCGGAGTCCGCGGAGGTGATGAACCGCTTGACACCGTCGATGTGCCAGGAGCCGTCGTCCTGCTGCACGGCCTTGGTGCGGGCGGCGCCCACATCCGAGCCGGCGTCCGGCTCGGTGAGCACCATCGTCGAGCCCCAACCACGCTCGGCGGCCAGCACGGCCCACTTCTTCTGCTCCTCGGTACCCAGGTGGTAGAGGATGTTGGCGAAGCCTGCGCCGCCGCCGTACATCCACACCGCCGGGTTGGCGCCCAGGATGTGCTCGTGCAGCGCCCACACCAACGACCGGGGCATCGGCATGCCACCCAGAGCCTCGTCGATGCCGACCTTGTCCCAACCGCCGTCGATAACCGCGCGGACGGATTGCTTGAAGGACTCGGGCAGCGTCACCGCGTGCGTCTCGGGGTCGAAGGTCGGCGGGTTGCGGTCGCCCTCGACGAACGACTCGGCAACCGGGCCCTCGGCCAGTCGGCTGATCTCGCCCAGCATCTCCCGCGCCGTGTCGACGTCGAGATCGCTGAAGCTGCCCTCCCCGAATGCCTTGTCCACGCCGAAGACCTCGAAAAGGTTGAATACCTGGTCGCGGACATTGCTCTTGTAGTGGCTCACGTGCTCCTCCTCGATGAGAATGCCACTTGTTGGTTGGGTACTAAGGCTAAGTTACCCACCAGTAACACCGCTAAACTTAACGGGTCGGTAACTTCAACGCAAGCGGGTGTGAGCTAAATTTCATCGGCTAAGCAACCAACCGGTTGGGATCCGCCCGATTGCTACCCTGGCGGCCCCGCTCACCTGCGGCGATGATGGACCCGTGAGATCTGTGGCAACCGTCACTGAGCTACCGGTGGTGGACCTCAGCGACCATCCGAGTGCGCTGCGACGGCACCTGCGCGGGGCCGCTCACGAGGTCGGTTTCTTCTATCTGACCGCAGGCTGCGCGCGCACCCCGACGTCGCCGAGGCGCACGACTACTCGGTAGGGTCGTGAGGCGAAAACCCGTCGATACGAATGAACCCCGGTGAACTCACCCGACAAGCTGACACCGTCGTCACTGCGTGAAGCCTTCGGCCATTTCCCGACCGGCGTGATCGCGATCGCCGCCGAGGTCGACGGCGTACGTGAAGGGCTGGCCGCCAGCACCTTCGTCCCGGTGTCGCTGGATCCGCCGCTGGTGTCGTTCTGTGTGCAGAACACGTCGACGACGTGGCCGAAGCTCAAAGATGTACCGGCACTGGGCATCAGCGTGCTCGGGGAGGCGCACGACGAGGCGGTTCGCACACTCGCGGCCAAGACGGGGGACCGGTTCGCCGGCTTGGAAACGGTCTCCTACCGCAGCGGCGCGGTCTTCATCAAGGGCACCAGCGTGTGGCTGGAAAGCAGCGTGGACCAGTTGGTCCCGGCCGGAGACCACACCATCGTCGTGCTGCGGGTCAGCGACGTCCGGGTGGATCCGGACGTGGCGCCCATCGTGTTTCACCGCAGCGTTTTGCGCCGCCTCGGTGCCTGACCGCTAGGGCCGATGGCCCAGTTCGTCGCGGTAGCTCTGGATGCGCTGCTCGATTTCGTCGGCCGCCTCGTGTCGGCCCTCTTTGCGCGCGAGCTCGGCCCGAGTGGACAACTCCCGAATCGCGGTGCGAATGCTGTTGATGCTGGCTGGTTCTCGGATCGCCATGGTCGGGGAGTACCCGAATTGGGCGCGTGCTAAATGTCCCGTCAGCGGCGGAACAGCTTGTTGCCCAGCCACACCACGGGGTCGTATTTGCGGTCCGCGACGCGCTCCTTCATCGGGATCAGCGCGTTGTCGGTGATCTTGATGTTTTCCGGGCAGACCTCGGTGCAGCACTTGGTGATGTTGCAGTAACCCAGGCCGTGTTCCTCCTGCGCCTGGTTGCGCCGGTCCAGGGTGTCCAGCGGATGCATCTCCAGCTCGGCGATCCGCATCAAAAAGCGCGGTCCGGCGAACGCCTTCTTGTTCTCCTCGTGATCGCGGACCACGTGGCAGACGTTTTGGCACAGGAAGCATTCGATGCACTTGCGGAACTCCTGCGAGCGCTGCACGTCGACCTGCGCCATCCGGTATTCGCCGGGCTGCAACTCCTTGGGCGGGGCGAACGACGGGATTTCGCGCGCCTTTTCGTAGTTGAACGACACGTCGGTGACCAGGTCGCGGATCACCGGGAACGTTCGCAGCGGCGTCACAGTGACGACCTCGTCCTCGGCGAACGTCGACATCCGCGTCATGCACATCAACCGGGGCCGGCCGTTGATCTCCGCCGAGCACGACCCGCACTTGCCGGCCTTGCAGTTCCAGCGCACCGCAAGGTCGGGTGTCTGGGTTTGTTGCAGCCGGTGGATGACGTCGAGCACCACCTCGCCCTCGTTGACCTCGACGGTGAAGTCCTGCAACGCGCCGCCGTCGTCGTCGCCGCGCCACACCCGCATGCTCGCGTTGTATGCCATCTTCTAGCTTCTCCGTCCTGGGTGCTCGGCCAGCTCTTCGTCGGTGTAGTACTTCTCCAACTCGGAGATCTCGAAGAGCTCCAGCAGGTCGGGCCGCATGGGGACCTGCTCCTCGCGGCTGACGCTGATGTGGGGCAGCGTCGCGTCGTCTCCCGCAGCCCGGCACACCAGCAACGTGTTGCGCCAGTTGGCCTCCATGGCGGGATGGTCGTCGCGGGTGTGCCCGCCGCGGCTTTCGGTGCGTTCCAGGGCCGCACGCGCGACGCATTCGCTGACCATCAACATGTTGCGCAGGTCGATGGCCAGGTTCCAGCCGGGGTTGTACTGGCGGTTGCCCTCCACCTGCATCCTGGTGAACCGGGTGCGCAACTCCTCCAGCCGGGACAGCGCCTCGGAGATCTCCTCGGCCTTGCGGATGATCCCGACCAGATCGTTCATGGTGTCCTGCAGGTCGATCTGCAACTTGTACGGATTCTCCGCCGGCCCACCGTCTTTGGGCCCTTCGAACGGCGCCAGGGCCAGCTTGGCGGCGGCGTCGACGGACTCTTGCGAGACGGCCGGTCGGCTGCGCAACGCGCGGACGTAGTCGGCGGCGCCCAGGCCGGCGCGCCGGCCGAACACCAGCAGGTCCGACAGCGAGTTGCCGCCCAGCCGGTTGGACCCGTGCATCCCGCCGGAGCATTCGCCGGCGGCGAACAGCCCGGGGACCGTCGCCGCGCCGGTGTCCGGGTCGACCTCGATGCCGCCCATCACGTAGTGGCAGGTCGGCCCGACTTCCATCGGCTCCTTGGTGATGTCGACCCCGGCCAGCTCCATGAACTGGTGATACATCGACGGCAGCCGCCGCTTGATCTCCGCCGGCGTCAGCCGTGAGGCGATGTCGAGGTAGACCCCGCCGTGCGCGCTGCCGCGGCCGGCTTTGACCTCGGAGTTGATCGCCCGGGCCACCTCGTCGCGGGGCAGCAGGTCAGGGGTGCGACGGGCCGAGTCGTTGTCTTTGAGCCACTGGTCGGCCTCTTGTTCGGTCTCGGCGTACTGGCCCTTGAACACCGGCGGGATGTAGTCGAACATGAACCGCTTGCCGTCGGAGTTCTTCAGCACGCCGCCGTCGCCGCGAACACCCTCGGTGACCAGGATGCCCTTCACGCTGGGTGGCCACACCATGCCGGTCGGGTGGAACTGGACGAACTCCATGTTGATCAGCGTCGCGCCGGCCCGCAGCGCCAGCGCGTGCCCGTCCCCGGTGTACTCCCAAGAGTTCGACGTGACCTTGAACGACTTGCCGATCCCGCCGGTGGCCATCACCACCGCGGGCGCCTCGAACAAGACGAACCGGCCGGACTCGCGCCAATAGCCGAACGCGCCGGCGATGGCGTCGCCGTCTTTGAGCAACTCGGTGATCGTGCACTCCGCGAACACCTTGATCCGGGCCTCGTAATCGCCGAGTTCGGCGTAGTCCTCTTGCTGCAGCGACACGATCTTCTGCTGCATCGTGCGGATCAACTCCAGCCCGGTGCGGTCGCCGACGTGGGCAAGCCGCGCGTAGGTGTGCCCGCCGAAGTTGCGCTGGCTGATCTTGCCGTCTTTGGTGCGGTCGAACAAGGCGCCGTAGGTCTCCAGCTCCCAGACCCGGTCCGGGGCTTCCTTGGCGTGCAGCTCCGCCATCCGCCAGTTGTTCAGGAATTTCCCGCCACGCATGGTGTCGCGGAAATGCACCTGCCAGTTGTCTTTCGGGTTCGCGTTGCCCATCGACGCCGCGCAGCCGCCCTCGGCCATGACCGTATGTGCCTTGCCGAAAAGGGATTTGCACACCACGGCGACCTTCAGGCCCCGCTCGCGGGCCTCGATGACCGCACGCAAACCTGCGCCGCCGGCACCGATCACGACTACGTCGTAGGCGTGCCGTTCGACCTCAACCATGAAACCTCACTCGTATTGTCAGCCAATGAATCTCAAGTCGGAGATGACGCCGCTGGATACCAGCATGACGTAGCAGTCGGTCAGGATCAGGGTGCCCAATGTGATCCAGGCCCACTGCATGTGCTTGGTGTTGATCACGCTGACCTGCGTCCAGAGCCAGTAGCGCACTGGATGTTTCGAAAAGTGCTTGAGCCGGCCGCCGGTCACGTGGCGGCAGGAGTGGCAGGACAGGGTGTAGATCCACAACAGGATCACGTTGCCGGTGAGGATGACGTTGCCCAGCCCGATGCCGAAGCCGCTCGGCGAGTGGAACGCCTTGATGGCGTCATAGGTGTTGATCAGCGAGATGACGCAGGCCACGTAGAAGAAGTAGCGGTGCACGTTCTGCATGATCAATGGAAGCCGCGTCTCGCCGGTGTATTTCGAATGTGGTTCTGCCACAGCGCATGCCGGCGGGGATTGCCACACCGTGCGGTAGTAAGCCTTGCGGTAGTAGTAGCAGGTCAGCCGGAAAGCCAGCAGGAACGGCAGCGAGATGAAAGCCATTGGGATAAACCAGGGCAGTTCACCGACCCACGTGCCGAAGTGCCGGGCTCCCTCCACGCACGACGCGCTGACGCACGGTGAGTAGAACGGCGTCAGGTAGTGGTATTTCTCGACGTAATAGGCGCTGCCCCAAAAAGCCCGGATCGTCGCGTAGACGATGAAAACCGACAGACCCAGGTCGGTCCAAAAGATCGGCATCCACCATCGGTCGGTTCGCAGCGTGCGCTGCGGCAACTGCGCGCGGGTGGGCGAGAAGACGCCGGTGGCAGGACGGTTCGCGGTAGGTGCGCTCATCAACTGTGATCCTCTTCGCGTGGGGCTCGTTGGAGGGTACTAAGTCACACCTGCGCACCTGTACCGCGGGGGTTGGTCTAGGGCCGGCTGTGCCCGCCAACGCCCTCGTCGTCGACGTCGCGCCAGAATTCGGCGTCGTATTCGGTGTCGGGGATGGGGATCTTCTCACCGGCCTGCGGGACGCTGGCGTGCGCCAACTCCAGTTCGCCGGCGTCGATGTCGAGCAGCTCGACATCGTTGAGAATGCGCTCGGCGTCGTTGACGATGCGCCGCATCGCCGGAGCGTCGCTGTAGCGCGACTTCAGCGAGGTCACGCACCGCCGCAGACCACCGATGAGGTTGTGCAGTTCAGCTAATTCAGTGGGGCTCGACAACGGATCTCCTGAGCTGGGGTGTCGTGGATCACAGTACGTCTCTCGATACTATCCGTCCCACACAGCGGAGGTGAGGTAGGTCACGTCCGTGCGGGGGAGGGGCCGCGCCGATGCATGCAGAGCGCACACTCGCCGACCGGGCGGCCGCGCTGCTGGCGCTGCACCAGCCGGGTAACCCGGTGATCCTGCCGACGGTGTGGGACGCCTGGTCCGCGCGGCTGGCCACCGATGCCGGGTTCGCCGCGCTGACCGTCGGCAGCCACCCCGTCGCCGATTCTGTTGGCAAGCCCGACAACGAAGGCATGTCGTTCGACGACTTGTTGGGCCGGGTCGCGCAGATCACCGCCGCGGTGGACGTCCCGGTGTCGGTGGACATCGAATCGGGTTACGGGCTGCCGGCCGCGCAGTTGATCGACGGGCTGCTTGGCGTTGGGGCGGTGGGCCTGAACATCGAGGACAGCGTGCACAGCGAGGGCAAGCGGCTGCGCTCGGCGAGTGAACACGCCGCGTTGGTCGGTGCTTTGCGGTCGGCCGCCGACGCCGCCGGCGTGCACGTCGTGATCAATGCCCGCACGGATCTGTTCTTGCGCAGGGACGGCGACGAATCGGACCGCGTCGAGCGGGCGGTGGCGCGGCTGAAAGAGGCCGCGGCTGCCGGTGCCGACGTGCTCTATCCGGTGGGGCGTCATGACCCGGATACGTTGCGGCGCTTGACCTCTGAGCTGCCGCTGCCGGTCAATGCGATCGCGTTGCCGGATCAGGACGACCCGGCGTCGTTCGGCCCGCTGGGTGTCGGGCGGATCAGCTTCGGCCCGTTCCTGCAGGCCGCGCTGGCCAGCCGGGCCAAGGAGATCCTGGCCTGCTGGTCCTGAGCGGCCAGACGCAAAATCCCCCAACACGCCGTGCGTGCGAGGGATTTTGCGTCTGCTGGTTACTTGGTGATCGCGATGCGCTTCGCCTGCGTACCGGCGTAGGCACCGGCTACCCGGACGGTCAGCACGCCGGCGTCGTAGGAGGCCGATAGCGCGTCGCTGGTGACGTGCGCAGGCAACTGGAACGACCGACGGAACGCGCCGTAGCGGACCTCGCGCAGCGTGCGGCCCCCCTGGTCCGCAGCGTGCTCGTCACGGCGCTCGCCGTGGATCACGAGCCGGCCCTGGTCGAGCTCGACGGTGACGTCCTTCTCGACGTCCACACCCGGTAGCTCCAGTCGGACCACCGCGTCATCGCCGTCCTTGACGATCTCCGCGGCGGGCCGAAAACCGTTGAGCGGCTTGAACCAATCGGACGCGGCTGCGGGACCGAAGAATTCACGCATCCAACGCTCGGTGTCCCGAGCGGGTCGCGACCACAGTGTGACGTTGCTCATGATTCCTCCTCGTCGTGATGCGGCCGACACCCTGCCGGCCTGTCATCGGGATAAACATGAGTCGCCTACGCTTAAGTTCCACCTGCGCGTTCGCTTGGCGCGAACGGGTTCCGCCCAAGGTGGAGAGATTTGCGAAACAGTCTCACAGCTGCCGGCCAAGTTCGCGAAACATATCGGCAACATCGCTTCCATAGCCTCGGGCCATGGCTTCTGCCCGAAATCACTGTGACGACGGCCATATTCGCGATGTCGTCGTGGTCGGGCATGGCATGGTGGGCCACCGTTTCGTCGAGGCGCTGCGGGCCCGCGACACCGACGGGTTGTGGCGAATCACTGTGTTGGCCGAGGAATCCGACGCGGCATACGACCGAGTCGGTCTCACCGGTTACACCCAACACTGGGAACGACGGCAGCTTGCGTTGCCTGGCAATGACTACGCTGGTGACGAGCACGTCAGGCTGCTGCTGAGTTCGCGGGTCGTCGACATCGACCGGGCCGCCAGGAAAGTGGTCACCAGCAGCGGTGAGGAGTTCGGCTACGACAAGCTGGTCTTGGCGACCGGGTCGTATGCGTTTGTCCCTCCGGTTCCGGGTCACGACCTGCCCGGTTGCCACGTGTACCGCACCCTCGACGACCTCGACGCTATTCGCGCCGACGCGCAGCGCACGCTCGACGCCGGCCACACCAAGACCGCGGTGGTGGTCGGCGGTGGCCTGCTGGGGTTGGAGGCCGCGAACGCGCTGCGCGGGTTCGGGCTGCAGACCCACATCGTCGAATTGGCGCCGCGACTGATGGTCCAACAGCTCGACGAGGCGGGCGGGGCGCTATTGGGCCGCATGATCGCCGATCTCGGTATCTCGGTGCATCTGGACGTGAAAACCGACTGGATCGAATCGTTCGAGCACCTGGACGGGGGGCGATCGCTGCGGGTGCACTTGTCGGACTGCGAGGTGATCGACGCGGGATTGGTGATCTTCGCCGCGGGCGTCCGGCCGCGTGACGAGCTGGCCTCCGCGGCGCGGCTGGCGATCGCCGAGCGGGGCGGCGTCCTCACCGATTTGTCTTGCCGGACAAGTGATTTCAATATCTATGCGATCGGAGAGGTCGCCGCCATCGAGGGCCGCTGCTACGGACTGGTCGGGCCGGGATACACCTCCGCTGAGGTGGTCGCCGATCGACTGCTGGACGGCGCGGCCGAATTCCCCGAGCCCGACATGTCGACCAAGCTCAAGCTGCTCGGCGTCGACGTGGCCAGCTTCGGCGACGCGATGGGCAAGACGGAGAACTGCCTCGAGGTCGTCATCAACGACGCGGTGAACCAGACCTACGCCAAGCTGGTGCTTTCCGACGACGCCAAGACCCTGCTCGGCGGCATCCTGGTCGGCGACGCCTCCGCCTACGGGATGCTGCGGCCCATGGTCGGCGAGGAGCTGCCCGGCGACCCGCTGGCGCTGATTTCGCCGGCCCAATCCGACGGCGGCGCAGCGGGTTTGGGAGTGGGCGCACTGCCCGGCTCGGCGCAGATCTGCTCGTGTAACAACGTCACCAAGGCAGACTTGTGCGACGCCATCGCGGCCGGGTGCACCGATGTGCCGGGCCTGAAAGCCTGCACCAAGGCCGGGACGTCGTGCGGATCCTGCGTTCCACTGCTCAAGCAACTGCTCGAGGCCGAGGGCGTCGAACAGTCCAAGGCGCTCTGCGAGCACTTCAGCCAGTCGCGCGCCGAGCTTTTCGAGATCATCAGCGCCACCTCGATCCGCACGTTCTCCGGCCTGCTGGAGCGCTTCGGCACCGGAATGGGTTGCGACATCTGCAAACCCGTCGTCGCCTCGATCCTGGCGTCCACCGGCTCCGAGCACATCCTCGACGGCGAACAGGCAGCACTGCAGGACTCCAACGACCACTTCCTGGCCAATATCCAGCGCAACGGTAGCTACTCGGTGGTGCCTCGAGTTCCCGGCGGCGACATCAAACCCGAACACCTGATCCTGATCGGCCAGATCGCACAGGACTTCGGCTTGTACACGAAGATCACCGGCGGCCAGCGGATCGACCTGTTCGGCGCGCGGGTCGACCAATTGCCGGCGATTTGGAAGCGGCTGGTCGACGCCGGCATGGAATCCGGGCACGCCTACGGAAAAGCGTTGCGCACGGTCAAGAGCTGCGTGGGCAGCGACTGGTGCCGCTACGGACAACAGGATTCGGTGCAGCTGGCCATCGACCTGGAATTGCGCTACCGCGGCCTGCGGGCACCCCACAAGATCAAGATGGGTGTCTCGGGATGCGCGCGGGAGTGTGCCGAGGCGCGCGCCAAGGACGTCGGCGTGATCGCGACCGAAAAAGGCTGGAACCTCTACGTCGGCGGCAACGGCGGGATGACGCCCAAGCATGCCCAGCTGCTGGCCAGCGACCTGGACGAGGAAACGCTGGTCCGCTACATCGACCGGTTCCTGATGTTCTACATCCGCACCGCCGACCGGTTGCAGCGCACCGCGCCGTGGATCGAATCACTCGAGGGCGGTTTGGATCACGTGCGCGACGTGGTCTGCCACGACTCCCTCGGGCTGGCCGAGGAGTTCGAGGCCGCAATGGAGCGGCATGTGGCGAACTACAAGTGCGAATGGAAAGGCGTGCTGGAGGATCCGGACAAACTGTCACGGTTCGTGTCCTTCGTCAACGCGCCCGACGCCGTCGACTCGACGGTGACCTTCACTGAATACAACGGGCGCAAGAGGCCCGCCCCCGTTTCCATCGGTATGCCGACGATGCCGGCGTGAAAGTGCACGACACCAAGGAGATCTCATGACGCTGGTAGATGACATGACCAAGACCTGGACTGCGGCGTGCGCCTACGACTACCTCATCCCGGGCCGCGGCGTCGGGGTGCTGCTCGACGACGGATCGCAAGCGGCGCTGTTCCGGCTCGCCGACGGCTCGCTGCATGCGCTGGGCAACATCGACCCGTTCTCCGGCGCCGCGGTGATGTCCCGCGGCATCGTGGGTGACCGCGGCGGACGGGCAGTCGTCCAATCACCGATCGCCAAGCAAGCTTTCGCATTCGACGACGGCCGCTGCCTCGACGATCCCGACGTGGCGGTGCCGGTGTATCCGACGCGGGTGATCGACGGGATCGTGCAGGTCGGTCGGTTCGGTCACGCCGGAGCGAGCGCGCGGGCGGCCTGAAACCGGCCGGCGATCAGCCGAGCCAGCGCCGGGTGAGCGGCAAGCGGCGCGCTGACGACGTCGGCCCCGGACTGACGCAGCCGCTCTTGGAACAAACCCTCGGCAAGTAGGTAGGACGCCACCACAACCCGGCCACCGGATCGGCTGCGGGCCTGCGCGACCGCCTCCGCCACGCTTGGTTCGCCGGTGGCCGCGAACGCCAGGTCGACCGGCGATCCTGTGAGTGCGGACAGCAGCATTGCGGTGGTACGCAAATCGGCGCGGGCTGGCTTATCCGATGTGCCCGCGGCGGCCAGCACGACGGAATCGCCTGGGCGCCAACCAGACTCGTGCATTTTGCCGACGACGATTCGGGTCAGTTGCGCGCTGGGCCCCAGCGCGGGTGTGACCGTGACGTCGGCATGACCGCTGGCGGCGACGTGTGCGGGCAGGTCGGTGCGAACGTGATATCCGCGAGACAGGAACGCCGGCACCACGATCGCCGGTTCAGCCGCGACCGTTGCGTCGGACAGTATTTCGCTGGGCGTGGGGCCCAGCACATCGACAAATCCCACGTGCACAGGCTGATTCAGCACCGCGCTGACCTGTTGGGCGAGGTCGCCGATCATGGCGATCCCCTCGGGTCGGCGGGTGCCGTGCGCCACCAGGATCAGGCTCACGCCACACCGGACTCTTCGTCGACTGCCAGCCGGTAACCGCGTTTGACCACCGTTGCCACAATGTTCTTGTCGCCCAAGGCAGTTCGCAGCCGAAGCACCGCGGTGTCGACCGCATGGGTGTCGGTGCCGTTGCCCGGAAGAGCCCGCAGCAGTTCACTGCGCGCTACCACCACGCCCGGACGTTGGGCCAAGATCCGCAACGTCGCCATCCCGGCCGGTGACAATGACTTGACGGTGCCGTCAACCACCACACACGAGCCGCGGATCTCGATGAGATGCCCGGCGGCCTGCACCGTGCGGGACCGCAGGCGGGGCAGCTCGTCGGCAATGAGATGGGCCAGCGCGCCCAACCGCATCCGCTGCGGCGACGACGTCGGAATGCCCAACCGGACCAGCGGTTGAGCCGTCACGGGCCCGACGCACATCGCGCGCACGTCGCTGCGCAACGCGGCCAGCAACTGCTCTCCGATGCCCAGCTCGCGAGCCCGCTGCAAGGTGGCGGCCACCGCGGGTGCGGAGGTGAAACTGACGGCGTCCACCTGACGCTGAGCGATCTGGGCGACCAGTTGGTCGAATTCGCGGCTCGGCTCCGACGTCCATCGGTACACCCGGATCGGAACCACCTCGGCGCCCGCGGCGCGCAGTTCGTCGGCGAATTCCGGAAACGGATCCCAGTCCTTGCTGGCACCGTGCAGCTGCAACGCGATGCGCCGCCCGTGCACGCCGGACTCGAGCAGGTAATGCAGTACCTCGCGGGATGATTCGGACTCCGGGCTCCACTCCTCGTGCAACTTGGCGGCGCGCAGCGCGCCCGTCGCCTTGGGTCCGCGCGAGACGATCCGGGCGCGGCCCAGTGCGCCGATCAACGGGTTCGCCAACCCCCACCCGTCGGCGGCGGCGATCCAGCCCCGAAAGCCGATACCGGTTGTCACGACCAGAATGTCCGGCGGACGGGCGATCAGTGCTTCGGTGTGGCGGTGCAGTTCGTCGTCGTCGGGCAGGGCGACTTTGGTGATTGCCGGGGCGCTGCACACCGTGGCTCCGTGCCGGCGCAGCAGCGCGCATAGCTCGTCGGCGCGGTGCGCGGAGGTGACCGCCACCCGGTAGCCGGCAAGGGGTGGCGAGTCCGGTTGACCCATATGAAGTGTGTAAGCCCGCCAGATTGCCGCTGCGTTACCTGGCAATTTCCGACGAGTTGCCCGGTCGTCACACCCGGGCGGCGTCGCTCACAAGCGGGCGTGCGCCGGTTCGATCTCTCCACCGGGCACGCGGGCCGCCGAAACGGGCGTGCGCACATACATTGCCCACGTCAGCAACGACGCCACGACGTAAAACGCCAAGAAGACCCAGAACGCAGCCGTTTCCTCGCCGGTGCTCGCATACGACTGGCGCAGCGCAAGGTTGATCGCCACCCCGCCAAACGCGCCCACCGCGCCGGCGAACCCGATCAGGGCGCCCGACATGTCGCGCGCCCAGTGGCGCCGCTCGGCCTCGCTGGCGTCCAAAGTGCGGCTGCGCGCTTCGAAAATCGACGGGATCATTTTGAACACCGACCCGTTGCCGATGCCGGACAGGATGAACAACGCGATGAAGCCGACGACGTACCCGACCAGCGCGGCGGTGCTCGTTGCATAACCGGTGTGCTCGTCGTAAGTGCTGATGGCGACCAGCAGCCCAGAGGCCAGGATCATGCCGCCGAAGACTGCCAGGGTGATGCGGCCGCCGCCGATCCGGTCCGCCATCCTGCCGCCGTAGATGCGGGACAACGAACCCAGCAGCGGCCCCAGGAACGCGATCTGCGCGACGTGCAGCGATGCTTGCGCGGCGGTTTGGCCGGTGGTCAGAAAGTTGATGTAGAGCACGCGGCCGAAGGCAAACGAGAACCCAATGAACGAGCCGAATGTGCCGATGTAGAGAAGCGAAATCACCCAGGTGTGGCGCTCGCGCAGAATCGAACCGATGTGGCCCACCTCGATGCGGTGGTCGAGGTTGTCCATGAACAGCGCCGCAGCGATACCGACGATCGCCAGCAACACCAGGTAGCCGCCGCACACCCAATAGGGCTGCCGGTTGCCGGCGAGCGAGAGCACCAGCAGCCCGACCGCCTGCACCACGGCCACGCCGAGGTTGCCGCCACCGGCGTTGACCGCCAGCGCCCAACCCTTGAGGCGCTGCGGGTAAAAGGCGTTCACATTGGCCAGCGAGGCGGAGTAATTGCCGCCACCCAGTCCGGTGGCGGCCGCACACAGCACATACGGCCACAGCGGCAGGCCCGGATTCGCAAGCAGCAGGATCGTCCCAACCGTCGGGATCAGCAGCACCAGCGCCGAAAACACCGTCCAATTGCGCCCGCCGAATTTCGCGATGCCCATCGTGTACGGGATGCGCACACATCCGCCGACGAACGTCGCGACCGCTGCCAGAAGGAATTTGTCACCCGGCGAGAAGCCGTAGACCTCTTGGGGCATGAACAGCACCATCACCGACCACAGCGACCAGATCGAGAACGCGACGTGGTCACCGGCAACCGTGCAGATCAGGTTGCGACGCGCGATGGCCTTGTTACCGGCTTCCCAGGCCGCGGTGTCCTCGGGGTTCCAATCGGCGATGTGATGCGAGCGGGCCATGCAGTCTCAACCTTTCGGATCCCAGGTGCGTCAACTCCGTTGCATTGACAGGGGTGCCGGCACGACCGAACCGGTGCGTGCACGGCACCCCTGGCGCCGGAGTTCGCCGCCACACGACATCTCCGGCTTCCGGCAAGTCGCAAGCGAATTAGCCCACGCCTATCTCGGGTGCGGGCGTCCCTCATCGGGCTTGCAAAGACGTACGCGGCAATCTCACATCAAGACCCAAACCCGGTCAAGCCAGATTGGGCGATAGCGCCTGAAAGTTCTGTCCCAGTTACCTGAAAGGTCGCTGGCAGGCCGCTGGGTTGCACAACCTCGTTGCGCCACACTAGGCTTCGGTGCCGCTATTGCAGTTGGCGCTGGTCACGTTTGAGCGAAAGCGGGTGCAGCCGCCGTCGCCAGGTCGGGTGCTGCAGCGGGCGTCCGCATCGGCCGGCGGACGTAGCGCGCCCAAGTCAGAATCGACGCACCGACGTAGAACGACACGAACACCCAGAACGCTGCCGTCGCCGAGCCGTTGCTCAGGTAGGACTGGCGCAGAGCCAGATTGATGCCGACGCCGCCGAGGGCGCCGATCGCACCGGCGAGCCCGATCAACGCCCCGGACATAGCCCGTGACCAATGCTGGCGCTCGGCTTCGGTGGCATTCAACGATCGGCTGCGCGCGTCGAAGATCGACGGAATCATCTTGTACACCGAGCCATTTCCTATGCCGGACAACACGAACAGTGCGACGAAACCGATGACGTAGCCGACCATGGTGGCACCCGTCGCGGGGCCGCGGGTGTTGTCGTCGAGGGTGCTGGCGCCTATCAGCAAGCCTGCGGCCAAGATCATTCCGGTGAATGTGACCAGCGTGATGCGCCCGCCGCCCATGCGGTCGGCGAGTTTTCCGCCGTATACCCGCGACACCGACCCCAGCAGCGGCCCGATGAAGGCGATCTGTGCGGCGTGCAGTGCGGCCTGTGCGGCACTTTGGCCGCTGGCGGCGAAGTTGATCTGCAGGATCTGACCGAATGCGAACGAGAAACCGATGAACGACCCGAAGGTGCCGACGTACAACAACGCGATGATCCAGGTGTCGCGCATGGACAGGATGGACCGCATCGCGGTGACGTCGATCTTGTGGTGGGCCAAGTTGTCCATGAACAGCGCGGCACCCACTCCGGCGACGGCCAGAAAAACCAGATAGAAGGCGCATACCCAGTACGGCTGTCGGTTGCCTGCGGTGGCGATGACCAGCAGGCCGACCAACTGGATCGTCGGCACCCCGATGTTGCCGCCACCGGCGTTGAGGCCCAGCGCCCAACCCTTGAGCCGCTGCGGGTAGAACGCGTTGATGTTGGTCATCGACGACGCGAAGTTACCGCCGCCGAAGCCCGTCAACGCTGCGCACACCAGATAGGGCCACAGCGGCAGGCCGGGGTGGGCCAGCAGCCACATGGTGGTAACCGTCGGGACCAGCAGCACGAATGCCGAGAACATCGTCCAGTTCCGGCCGCCGAACGTCGCGGTGGCCAGGGTGTAGGGGATGCGCAGGAAGGCTCCGACCAGGGTGGCGGTGGCGGCCAGCAGGAACTTGTCGCCGGCCGAAAACCCGTAGACCGCTTGCGGCATGAACAGCACCAGCACCGACCAGATGGACCAGATCGAGAAGCCGACATGCTCGGCCACCACCGACCAGATCAGGTTGCGGCGGGCGATGTTCTTGTTACCGGCCTCCCAGGCCACAACGTCCTCGGGATCCCAGTCGGTTATCAAATGTGTACGTGGCATGCGGCCACGCTAAGAATTCTTTGTTGCCCCAAAGCTGTCCGGCGTGTCCCCGGTGTGAACTTCCGATCACCGACTGCGTGACGCGCTGTGATCCGTCCGTCTCGCGTGGCCTGCATCACATCGCTGGTTTTGCTTCGGGCCGAACGGTTCCGGCCACTATGGTGGCGAGGCCTGCGCGGAAATGCTGATCCCGGTCGCCAGCGCCCTTCAGCTCGAGGATAACGAAACCTGTTGTACAGGAACGTAATAGGCCTATCTGGTGACTACCAGACGTCGCCGTCACGCCAATCACACATCAGCTCCGCGGAGGTGTCCAGGCTGATGCCGACCGGGAACACGAACACCGACCCGTCGTCGTCGGGAGTGCGCGTCGGTCCTGTCGGCGCCAGCACAGACGTTGGTCCGCGCCACGGCAGCCACCCACGCACGGCGTAGAGCCGTCGTCCCCGGTCCGAGGAGCTCAGCGCGCCCAGCGGGTAGCCGCCGCGGATCACCTGCTCGCACGCGTCGAGGATTGCGATCGCCAGCCCCTGGCCGCGCCACTCTTCGGCCACCGCCACCGCTTCGATGTAGCCGCAGCGCAACGCCGTGCCGCGGTAAATAAGCCGCCGCTGGATCACCGCGCCGTGGGCGATGATCGCGCCGTGATGCCAAATGAGCGCATGCATCCCGCCCAATGCGTGGTCCCAGTCGGTGTCGCTGAATTCACCGGCGTATGCCGCCGTGACCATGTGGTGGGCGCTGTGGCGGGTCTCGGCGTCGAGGTCGGAGGTGTGAACCAGGCGGGCGGTGTGGACCTGGGTGCGCACACCTTCGGGTTTACCAGGCCGAGGGGCCTGCCGTCACGGATCCGGAAACCGCCGCCAACGGCGACCTGTGCCGCGACCAATGCAGCCGGACGTACTGGCCGGGCCGCACCTGGGCCAGCTTGTCGACGTCGTCGTCGGCGACGACGCCGACCACCGGATATCCGCCGGTCACCGGATGGTCGGGACCGAGGATCACCGGTAAACCGTTGGGCGGCACCTGGATTGCGCCGCGCGTTGCTCCCTCGCTGGGCAGCTGACGATCCGGCCAGCGGTATTGCAGCGGGCGACCCTCCAACCGCATACCCACCCGGTCGCTGCGGTCGGAGGCCATCCAAATGGAGTGCACCAGCGCATCGGGGTCGGCCAGCCAGTCGTCGCGCGGGCCGGGCACCACCATCAGTTCGACAAGGTGCTCGGCGATTCCGGCGACCGGTGCCTGGTCCACTTCGGGGTAGTCGTCGGTGTGCTCGCCGACCGGCAGCACGTCGCCGGCTTGCAGCGGCAGCGGCCCGATCGCCGACATCACGTCGTAGCTGCGTGAGCCGAGCACTGGTGTCACGTCGATGCCGCCGCGGACGCTCAGATAGCTGCGCAGGCCAGAGTACGGCATGCCCAGCGAGATCACGTCGCCGTCGCGAACGTGGTGAATGCTGTTGTTGCCGAAGGCAATTCCGTTGACTGTGGGGTCGGTGTCGGCGCCGGTAACCGCGATGTCGACGTCGCCGCCGCGGACTCGAGCCGAAAAGCCGCCGAAGGTGATCTCGATGGTGGCGCGGTCGTCGGGGTTGGCCACCAGGCGGTTGGCCAGGGTGTGTGAACGGCGGTCGGCGGCCCCCGAACGGGTGACGCCGAGGTGGGCCAGTCCGACCCGTCCGAGGTCCTGGACCAGGGCCAGCGGGCCGGTGCGCAAGATTTCCAAAGTGGTCACCGGATCTCCTTATGCGGCTCGGAACTGGACCCACATGCCCGGCATCAGCAGCGCCGGGTTGGGACGGTCGATATCCCATAGCACCGCGTCGGTGTGGCCGATCAGCTGCCACCCTCCGGGGGAGCGGCGCGGATAGATGCCGCTGAACTCGCCGGCCAGGGCCACCGCGCCTGCCGGTACCGAGGGCCGAGGCTCCGATCGCCGGGGTACCACCAGCCGCTCGTCGCCGCCGACCAGGTACGCGAAACCCGGTGCGAAACCGGCGAATCCGACCCGCCACGGCGTCGAGGTGTGTGCGTTGATGACCTGGGCGGTGCTCAGCCCGGTGCGCTCGGCGACCTCGGCGAGGTCGGCGCCGTCGTAGACGACGTCGATCACCACGTCGACGTTTCCGTGCGGCGGCGCGGTCTCGACGGCGTCGCTGTCCACCTGCAACCCACGCAGGCGATGGCGGACGACACCCTGGTAGCGCGGGCTGGCGAGCTTCACCAGCACGGTGCGGGAAGCCGGGACGATGTCCAGGACGCCGGGCAGCGTCGCCTCGCGCAACTCAGCCATGGCCGCCAGCACCTCGGCGGTGCTGTCGAACTGCAGCAGCAGCGCCCGATCGCCGTAGTCGAGGACGGTGTTGGCCACCGTCAAATCCATTGCCACGCTCATTACTCGACAGTAACTCCGGGTTTGCGAGGCGGCGAGAATTTTTCGAGCACTGCCAGAGCAGCCTTAGCAAACGTTTAGACGCCAAGGGCTTTCGTGATCAGCGGCGGCAATTGGTCGGCCACCACGGGGTAGCTCAGCGGGGAGGCAAAGGCGATTGCCCCGGTTTGATCCTTGGTGGTGAAAACACTGTGGCTCTGCCGCGCCGCCACCTCGGGGACGGCTAGCAGCGCCTGCTGATCCTCCTCGCCGTCGGTGGTCCAGATCAGCACATCGGCCGCGGCGAGGACCCCCTGCAGCTTGTCGCGAGGAATCAACGCGCGCTGCGAATCGACGGCGAACGGAGTGATGCTGTCGCTGACCACCAGACCCATCTGGGTCAGAAACTCCGTGCGCCAACCAGCGGTCGCCACCGCATTGTCTTGGGAGAGCCGGCCCTGCAGCAGCAGCACCTTCTTGCCCTTGAATTGCGGGTTCTGTTGCGCGACCGCGGCGAACTTCTGGTCGACACCGTCGACCAATGACTTCATCTGATCGGCTTGGTACACCGCGTGGCCGATCGCGGTGGCCTGCTCCTTCCACGGCTCGAAGAACGCCTCGCCGTCGGACTGCGCGATCGTCGGCGCGACTGCGGCGAGCTTTTGGTAGGTATCGGCGTCGACGCCGGCGTTGGTCGCCACGATCAGATCCGGTTTCAGCTTGGCGATCTGGTCGACCGGAATTCCGTTATCCAGGTTCAGCACAACGGGTTTGGCGTCGCCCAGTTTCGGTTGGGCCCAGGGCCACACCGCGAACGGCTGGTCGCCGAACCACTGGGTCACCGCAATCGGCACGACGCCCACCGCCAGCAGGTCATCCTGTCCGGTGTAGCCAGCGCTGACCACCCGTCTGGGCGGTTCGGGAATGGTGGTCTCGCCGAATACGTGTGGGACCGTCACAGGGGCACCGCCTTCGGCGTTGCGCCCGGTGGTGGGCTTCTTCGACGAACACGCCATGGGCCACCCCGCGGCGAGCAGCGTCGACGTCCCGGCGAAGCCCAAGAACTGGCGACGCCCCCACCGGTCGTGGGTCTTCATCTCAGGGGCATTCCGGCGTGAACGAAGTGGACAGCGCCTGCATTCAGCGATTCTCTCTCATGGAACGAGATAGGAGGGCGCAGATGGCGTGACGCACCGCGGGTTAGTGCCGAGCGCATACTTCGGTCTTGCACAGTGAGGACTCGGCTAATCAACTCGATCTCGAAGGAAAACCGCTGGTTAGCGGTCGTGGGTCAGCTGGTGGCGAGCAGGATTTGGCCGTGTTTGGTGAGCCCTCTGCGTGGGTCGTCGGGAATGAGCTTAGATGCGGCGCGTTCGAACGGTGAGCCGTAGGTTTCACTGAGGCGAAGCTCGATGGTTTCGCTGACGAAGGGCGTCAGGCTGGAGAGGTGGAAGTCGTAGGAATTGGTGCCGATGACGAGGTGGACGCCGGCGGGGTGGCCGCGTCGCGCGATGTCGGCGATGTCGTCAAACCTATCGCGCCGGTCGCGCCGCCAGGCCTGCCAGCCGTCGACGACCAGGACGAGGTGGCGGGGGCCGGGAGCGCCGGTGGCGATCCGTCGGGTGAGAGCTTCGATGGTCGCGTCGATGCGCTCGGAGGAATCCCAGCTGATGATTTCGCTGACGTTGGGTAGCAGCAATTCGGGAAACGCAGCGGTGTGGTAGGCGGGTCCCAGATAGATGAATTGCAGAATTTCGGGGGCGTTGGTGTCGTGCGCCGCGGCGATCATGGTGGCCACGGCCGCAGTGACGTGATCGGGGTTGCCGCCGGCAATCATGACGATCCCGGGGTTGTTCGCGAAGTCAAGGGTCAACACGCTGTGTCGGTGTTGCGCGGAGTTGTCGATGACGCCGATCGGGACACGAGCCCAATGGCGAACGCCGCCTTCGGTTTCCCATTGCGATACCAGCTCGGTGATCGTCAGTTTCTGGGGAAGTTCGGCAGCCCAGCGGAGTCGCTCGGCGGGCTCGGCGGTAGTCGACAACTTGTCGTCGTGGTTCCACTCGGGTGCGATGTCGGCGATCACTTGGTCTAGATCAAAGGGGGCGACTACTTGAAAGTGCCGCGGGATCGCGACATTGCCGGCTTTGACGTACCCGCTGCCGCGTCTGGTCAATTGCGCCGCGTCGCTCACACCGATAGCATCACGTGAGTGGGAGCCGGAAAGTACTTGCAGCGCAACGCGGCTGGGAACGACGTCCCTCAATCCGTGCGGGAGAGGTGTCGGGGAGCTCAGCCACAGGTACAGCCCGTAAGTGTCTTCGGCGACCGCGATATGGGTGACCAGGTCGCGTAGGGCGCGTAATTCGTAGTCGGTGTCCAGCAGCTCGGTGGCGCCGTCGATGACGAAAACCAGCTCGGTAGGTTCGCGGGATTGCGGCTGTGCGGAGCGCAATTCAGCGTAAGACCGCACGCGGTGTCGTTGCAGCAGCGCCCGGCGGGATTGCACTTCGCCGCGAATATGGTCAAGGAAACGGGCCAGCGCAGCTTTGTCGTCGAGGTCGGTTTCTTCGGCGACAACATGAGGCAGGTTCGCCAGCTGGGCCGGCAGGCCGGTGGCAGAGCGCCCGGTGGCCAGCACAAAGTTCAGCTGAGTCGGCGGATTGGCGATTGCGGCGCCCAGGATTGCCGAGGTCAGCAGATCCTCGCGGCCCGAGTGCTCGCTGGCGATGATGGCGTGGTGGCGCCGGACGCTCAGCGTGGCCACCGTGCCGTCGGCATAAACGCCGATCGGGGTGACGGTTGGATCGTGCGCCCGCAGCAACGAGCGGTAGTCAACGCCGGCGGTGTCGATGTCGTCGGGCGCGGGAGCGTCGGAGCCGCGTCTCATTGCCTCGAAGCGCCGCAAGTCGTCTATGCCAATGATGGCCGCCTTGGGCGCACCATCGCTGAACACCACAAACCGCTTACCCGAGGCTGCAGAGGCCAGGTAGCTGTCCGTGTCACGGCTCACCTGGCTCGCCGTAACCAGCTCCCCATCATCAACGAACATCTCGAATCCCTCTAAGGTCGTGGGCCTCCAGCTTATGCAAGCCAGTTCGAGGGTCTACCAAGGCCAGCTATTGCGATCTATCCTGCCCGAGCACTTTGTGATGCTCGGTCGTCGAGCTCCGTTCGCTTGTCGATGCTTTCGCTGTGGAGTTGGGCCCTGCCGCCTAAAACGGTTTGGGTCTGTGGTCGCTTGTGTTTTCCGTGCCGTTACGCTTCAAATCCATTCGAGGACAAGCGGGCCAAAGCCCGGCCGTCAGTAAGTTCGTCACGGTGCTCGGGATGTTGCCAGTAGAACCGCACCAACTCGCGCAGCGCCTGTTCGTTGTGTAAATATGAGCCGCCAGAGAAGAATGTTGGGGTACGTCCATCGGACATCACCATGACAATCGCGCCCTTATTCGGAGTCCGGCCGCGCGGCATTCTGTCGGTGACGTCGGTGACTTGGTCCCACTGCCCCTCTGCCGAGAACAAACCTTCCGCAAAGTTAAATCCGGCGGGACTTAGGCATAGGTAGCTCATGCCACCGCGCTCAAACCCACGCCATAAGATCAGGATCCCTACCATTGCAGCTACCCCGGCACCGGCCGGAATAGCATAGCGTTGTTCACGAGGCACTGGAAAGTCGACTTCGCCGAGCGGCAAGAATGCAGCGAAGAGCACCATCGAAATCACGCCTGGAAGCATAAACATTCTAATGAACAAATCTGCACGCTGATTCGGTTGAAAGGTTGTACCTGCACGACCGAATGCCGTTCGGGCGGTGACCTTACCAATGCTGAGCCAGACCGATGTGCCCAATAATCCGAAGCAGCATACTGCAAATCCGAGACAAACGATCGACGTCAAGTACTCGCCTCGACCCAGGGTCACCGCAACCCAATAGGTGGACAAAACACCTATCCCGCTTAGGAATGCAAGACCAAAGACTCTTATGGGCAAATTACGTACGTTACCGACCTTCCTACTTATCGACCCACCCGAAAGTGGAGCGCCGACTATGCTAAGTACATCCCCACCAGCAATGAGCGGCCTGAGCCTTCAATGCGGCTCCGCAGGTGACCAACCTCACGTCTATGCCATGCCCGCGTTGGAAACTTTGGTCGCTGATTGGGCTATGGGAACTTTCTTCACCGGTACCAAGTCAGTCGGCTTTGAATGAATTGGAAGACAAGCGTGCCAAGGCGCGGCCGTCGGTCAGCTCTACGCGGCACTCCGGATGCTGCCAATAGAAACGCACCATCCGGCGTAAGGCTTGGTTATCCTCCGTGTATGAGCTGGAGGAGGAGAACGTCGGGGTTTGTCCGTCCCGCATCACCACGACGATCGCGCCCTTGTTAGGGGTGCGCCCGTGTGGCTTTCGGTCGGTGACGTCATTCACCTGTTCCCACTCGCCGTGTGCGGACAAAAGTCCGTCCACGAACTCGAATCCCCTAGTCGACAGACGTAGGTAACTCATCCCACCGTGGTTGAACGCTCGCCACAAGATCAGCGCACCCGACACAGCGCCGCCCGCGGCGATGAACGGCAAGTAATAACGCATCTCGCGAGGCACTGGAATGTCGAGCTTGCCGATTGGCGCAAAGATCGCAAATAACCCCATCGCGATGGTCCCGGCGAGCGCGATAAAACGGAGGAATATGTCAGCAGCGCGATCAGGCCGGAGTGTCGTACCAGCGGAATCGAATGCTGTGCGTGCAGTCACCTTCCCCGCTGTGCCCCATATGAACATGGCGACAAAGCCTAAGCAAAATACCGCAAGTGCGAGAACCGCGAGCGCTGTCAGGAATTCCGCACGTGTGAGAGTAACTACCGTCCAAACAATGCACAAAGTGCCGAATGCGCCAAAAAGCGCCAGCGCGAAATACTTCATGGGCAAATCACATTACCGATTTTGGTACCTACCCAGCCAAAGGTCCAGCCACCCAAAGCGCTGCCCACTGCAGCTGCTCCTGGGGCGAGTGGAGCGGTCATAGGGATAGCCGCGGCTCCTGCCGCCGCTAAAGTCCCCGACGCTTCGCCCCCGCCGATTCCGAACACCCCCGATACACCGGCGACACAGGCTTCGTGAGCTGTTTCTGCCTTGGCCATGTCGTAGAGCATGGTTCCAATGCCGAGCGCCGGTCCGGCGTAGCGTGTGACTGTCCCGACGTTCTTGATCGATTCCGGCGTGAGCATGGGAATGCGGCCGCCACGCTCGAGGTGCGTATCCAACGCGGTAATCCCGCCTCCGACTTGCGTGAGCACCGGATGGGTAAAGAAAGGGCTGTCGGCGGGCACTTCCGCCTGCCGACCGTCGGCCATAGTGACGCTGGCTGTCGGCTTACTGCCCGGGGCATCGGTGATTGTGAGAGTCGTGCCGTCGCCCCACTGAATTTGGGTGTACTTGGTTTGATTGTCCAGCCCCGTCCATGAGCTGGTACCCGACACGAACTTGCCATTCTTGTCGTAGTAGTCGTCGGCGACCTTGGGCACCAAGGTCCCCCAGTTCGTGATCACGTGCTTGCTGCCGTCCTGCATCATCAGGGTCGTGACGTGTTGACCATCCTCGGTGGTTTTCTCGCTGGACTCACGCACCGTCATCGCCATGTCTTCGCCACGAATGGTGCCTTGCTGCATCAAACCCTGCATGGTCCGCGGGTTGGGAACTTCGTCTGCGGGCCGCGACGGAGCCTGCGGAAAAAGAGAAGCCATATCACTCGGGCCCGGGAGCGTGAATCCGAGTTTCTGCGCGGCGGCCTGCACGTTGGCGGCCGTGCCATCATCGGCGTCGCCGAGAGCCAGCAGCAGTTGATTGATCTCGGCTTGATCATGCTCGGCCTGCTGTTGCAGCTCGGCGGCATGCTGGGCCGACATACGTGCCGGCTTGATCAACACCACCCACTGGTCGGTGACATGTAACTCACCCTCGTCGATATCGTCTGCCGCTCGCAACAGCCGATACCGAGCGGCCCCGATCGCCGCGTCACCATTGCTGAACGCCGTCCCCACCGCACCGACGCCGGTAGCGAAGTCTGAGGTTTGGTGGGTCGCCCGGCGAAACATGCCCGTCGCCGCGTCATGGGCCTGACCTTGCCACCCGCCCGCGTCGGCCAGCCGGTCGATCCCATCCTCGAGGCCACGCACCGCGCCGTACACCGACTGACCGGCAGCGTCGATCGCCTTCCCTGCCGGTGACAGCGAGTCGGGGTTCCAAGCTTGTAACCGCGAGCGCGAGGGCAACACGATCTAAAACAGCCCCTTGAATTTGCCGGCGAGGGCGTCGTCCTCCACCTCGTAGCGATCACCGGCACCGCGCACCGCCGTCCCCATGTCGGCGACATTTTTGGCGATCTTGGCCTCGACCGCGGCGATGTGCGCGCCGACCAGACGAGCCGCCCACTGGGTCGCCGACCCCGGCAGCCCGTCAGCCGCGGTGCTCACCTCTCGCCCAACATCGGCGCTGTGAATCGTCGCCGACGCGGTGTCGACCTGGCCGGCGAAACCGCGCAACAACTCCGGTTTTACCCGCATCGCAAACCCCTCGATGTCGACCTTTAGACGAACTTCGCGACGCCCAACGGCCGCGTCGTCAACCCGTCGACACTAACATCGGGTAACTACAGGCCAGGACAGAAAGTCAGCGCCGCGGCGGGCCGGTTAGCGCGGCGGCCACGGGCTGTAGTCGGCGATCAGCTCCTCCTGCGGGGGCCGCTGGTCTTCCGGCACGTGCTGCAGGTTGATCCGGATCCGGTACCAGATCGAACTCGGCCCGCGCATGCCGTCGACCAGCACGTCGGCCGGCTGCAGCCGATCGGCGGCGGCGGGGTAGCGGCCTCGCCAGGTGTCCAGGGCGGCCATCGCCTCGTCCTTGGTCTTGGTGCGGGCGATCTCGATGAGCGGCATGGGGGAGTGGCGGCGGCCGGCTCCGGCTCTTTTGCGGGCGCCCTTCGACGCTTTCTGGGCGGGGCCGAGCTCCTCGGCGAGCACCAGCAGCTGCTCCAATCCGCCTGTCGCGGAGTCTATTTCGGCCCACGGGTCGCCGATTTCGGCGAATCGGTCCGGCACGGTGGCCATCGTGAACGCCGCCGGGTCGCAGTCGGCGACCTCGTCCCAGTGCAGCGGCGTGGACACCCGCGCGTCGGGCGTGGCCCGCACCGAGTACGCCGACGCGACCGTGCGGTCCTTGGCGTTCTGGTTGAAGTCGACGAACACCCCTTGGCGTTCCTCCTTCCACCATCGGGCGGTGGCCAGCTCCGGCGCCCGCCGCTCGACCTCGCGGGCCACCGTTTGCGCGGCCAGCCGCACCTGCCGAAACGTCCAGTCCGGTGCGATCCGCGCGTAGATGTGAAAGCCGCGCGACCCCGACGTCTTGGGCCACGGCGTCAACCCGTAGTCCTCGAGGACCTCACGGGCGACGGCGGCGACGTCGACGATCTGCGGCCACTCCACGCCCGGCATCGGGTCTAGGTCGACCCGCAACTCGTCGGGATGGTCGAGGTCCTCGGCGAGCACCGGATGCGGGTTGAGGTCGATGCAGCCGAGGTTGACCACCCACGCCAGGCCGGCGGCGTCGTGGATGACGGCTTCGGCCGCCGAGGTGCCCGACGCGTAGCGCAGCTCGGCGACGTCGACCCAATCCGGGCGCTTGGCCGGGGCGCGCTTCTGGAAGATCGCCTCCTGCTCGATGCCCTTGACGAAGCGCTTCAGGATCATCGGCCGGCCCGCCACGCCGCGCAGCGCGCCGTCGGCGACCGCCAGGTAGTAGCGGATCAGGTCCAGTTTGGTGTAGCCGAGGTCCGGGAACAGCACCTTGTCCGGATGGGTGACCTCAACGTCGCGGCCGCCCAGCTCGAGCGTCACTGGACCGGCCATGCAGTTCATCGTAATTTTCCACGTCAAAGTGCGACGTGGCTCACATATGGTGGGGTCATGCCTAACCTGTTGGACCCGTTCGGGGCCGTGGCAAAAGCGCAGCAGTATGCGTCGCGCGGCCTGGCCGAACTGCACTACGTGCGCAAGATCTTCGAAGCGGGCGGGTTCCCGATCGAGCCGCCGCAGAACGTCGCGGCGATGGTCAACGACATCCGCAAGTGGGGCGAGATCGGCATGCTGCCGGCGCTGCACGCGCGGCGCACTCCGGACAAGGTGGCGATCATCGATGACGACGGCGAGTTCACCTGGAAGGAACTCGACGACGCCGCCAACGCGGTCGCCCACGGTCTATTGGACAAGGGCGTCAAGGGCGGTGACGGTGTCGCGATCCTGGCCCGCAACAGCCGGTGGTTCGCCATCGCGGAGTATGGGTGCGCGCGGGTCGGCGCCCGCATCATCTTGCTGAACAGTTCGTTCTCCGGCCCGCAGATCAAGGAGGTGTCGGAGCGCGAAGACGCCAAGCTGATCATCTACGACGACGAGTACACCGAAGACGTCAGCAAGGCCGAACCGCCGCTGGGCAAGCTGCGGGCGCTGGGCACCAACCCCGACTCGGACAAGGATTCGGGCAGCACGGACGAGACGCTCGCCGATCTGATCGGACGCAGCAGCGGCACGCCGGCGCCCAAGGCCAGCAAGCACTCGTCGATCATCATCTTGACGAGCGGCACAACCGGCACCCCGAAGGGCGCCAACCGCAGCACCCCACCGACCCTGGCGCCGATCGGCGGGATCCTGTCGCATGTCCCGTTCAAGGCCGGCGAGGTGACGGCGCTGCCCGCGCCGATGTTCCACGCGCTGGGCTTCCTGCACGCCACCATCGGCGCGTTTCTGGGTTCGACACTGGTGCTCCATCGCAAGTTCAAGCCGCCGCAGGTGCTGGAAGACATCGAAAAGCACAAAGTGACGGCGGTCGTGGTCGTGCCGGTGATGTTGGCGCGGATGCTCGACGCGTTGGAAAAGATGGACAAGAAGCCGGACCTGTCGAGCTTGCGGATCATCTTCGTGTCCGGCTCCGCGCTGAACGCCGATGTGGCCGAACGGGCGCTCAAGGACTTCGGGCCGGTGGTCTACAACATGTACGGTTCCACCGAGATCGCGTTCGCGACGATCGCGGAACCCAAGCATTTGCAATACAATTCGTCGACGGCCGGGCCGGTGGTCAAAGGGGTGCGGGTCAAGATCTTCGACGAGAACGGCAAGGAGCTACCGCAGGGCGAGGTCGGCCGCATCTTCGTAGGCACCAGCTTTCCGTTCGAGGGCTACACCGGCGGCGGGGGCAAGCAGATCATCGACGGGATGTTGTCGTCGGGCGACGTGGGCTATTTCGACGAGAAAGGCCTGCTGTACATCAGTGGCCGTGACGACGAGATGATTGTCTCCGGCGGTGAGAACGTCTTCCCCGCCGAAGTCGAGGATTGCATCAGCGGGCATCCGGATGTGGTGGAGGCCACGGCTATTGGCGTCGAGGACAAGGAGTGGGGCCACCGATTGCGCGCGTTCGTCGTCAAGAAGGAAGGCGCCGACATCGACGAGGACACCATCAAGAAGTACGTGAAAGATCAGTTGGCCAAGTACAAGGTGCCGCGCGAAGTGATCTTCCTCGACGAGTTGCCGCGCAATCCCACGGGCAAGATCCTCAAGCGCGAGCTTCGCGAGATGGACGCCTAGGCTGGCGCGAGCCACTTTTCCGGCGCGAGCCACTTTCTGGCGCGAGCGTGCGTGTCCCAGTGACGTGCGGAAAATTCCCGGATCTGCGCACGCTCAGCCAGGTCTAGCCGTCGAATCCCGTTGCGCCGTCGAGCTGTTCGCGCAAGATGTCCAGCTGTCCGGTGTGGCGGGCGGTTTCTTCGATCATGTGCACGTAGATCCACCGCAGCGAGACACGGCCGAAGCGGCGGTGCGGCACGGTGTGCTCCAGCGGATACTTGCCTGCGATGCGTCGCGATTCCTCACACTGCGCTTGGTATTCCGTAATCAGCGCGTCCAGCGACTCCCCGGGAAGGAACTCGAACTCCCATGACCGCTCGTGCAGGCGGCGGTTGTCGTCGACCCGCTCTTGCAACAGCTGATCGAACCAGCCGTACTCCGCCCAGCGCAGGTGCTTGACCAATCCGCCCACCGTCGTCGGCGACGCGACGAGGTGACGTCGAGCGTCGGCGTCGGACAGGCCGGAGACCTTGCGCACCACGATGTCTCGGTAATCGTCGAGGAACGATTCCAGAGTTTCCCGCTCGCCGGCATCGGCACAGTCGCGGCGATTGGGCGGGCCTTCAGTCATTGAGAGCGAACCTAGCAGGGATCAGGGCCTTGGCGCGACGGGTTATCGGCTGCCTGCGAGCGTGCGCAAAACCGGTGAAAACCTCGGCGTGTCGGCCGGCGACACGCACGCTCGCGCGGAAAAAGAGCGCTCGCGCCAAGAGCGGGGCTACGGGTCGCGGGGGAGGCCCAGCAGCCGCTCGGCGATGATGTTGAGCTGCACCTCCGAGGTGCCGCCGTAAATCGTGGTGGCTCGGCTGGCCAGCAGATACTCCGCCCACTTGCCGGGCAGCTGATCGGGATCCCCGATCGCGGCGTCGGTGCCGAAGGTGGACACCGCGAATTCGGCGTAGCCCTGGCCGGTGCGCATCGACAGCAGCTTGGAGATGGCCGCCGACGGCATCGCGTCGCCGCCGGCCAGCGTCAGCAGTGTCGAGCGCATGTTGAGCACCTTGGCGGCATGCCCCTCGGCGATCAACTGGCCCGCCCGGTTCTGCGCGACCTGGTCGAACTGGCCGTCGCGGATGAACTCCACGAACCCCTCCAGGTTGGCCAGGAACGGCGCCTCGCTGCTGCCGATCGAAACCCGTTCGGCGGTCAGCGTATTGCGGCTGACCTCCCAGCCGCGATTCACCTCGCCGAGCACCAGCTCGTCGGGCACGAACACGTCGTCGATGAAGACGGTGTTGAACATCGCGCCGCCGGTGAGCTCGCGCAGCGGCTTTACTTCCACGCCTTCGCTTTTCATGTCCAGCAGGAAGTAAGTGATGCCGTTGTGTTTCGGTGCCGACGGGTCGGTGCGCGCCAGCAGCGCCCCCCACTGCGAGAACTGCGCGGCGGTGGTCCAGATCTTCTGCCCGGTGATGCGCCAGCCGCCGTCGGCCCTGGTCGCCTTCGTGCTCAACCCGGCCAGATCGGATCCGGCGCCCGGCTCGGAAAACAGCTGACACCAGATCATTTCGCCGCGGAACGTCGGCGGCAGGAACCGCTGCTTCTGTTCCTCGGTGCCGAACGCGACGATCGACGGCACAATCCACGAAGCGATGCCGATCGGCGGGCGCTTGACCCGCCCCGCCTCGAACTCCTGGGCGATGATGATCTGCTCGACCGGTCCGGCGGCGCGGCCCCACGGCTTCGGCAGATACGGCAACACCCAGCCGCCCTCGGCGATCGCGACGGTGCGCTGGTCGCGGGGCATCGCCTTGAGCGTGGCCACCTCGCCGCGGATCTGCTCCCGCAGCTTCTCGGTGTCCGGATCCAAGTCGATGTTGAGTTTGCGCATCCCGGTGCTGGTCGCGGTGTCGACCACTCGCTGGGGGTAGTCGGTGCGGCGGCCGAAGGACGCGGCCAGGATCAGCGCGCGCCGGTAATACACGTTGGTGTCGTGCTCCCAGGTGAACCCGATGCCGCCGTGCACCTGGATGCAATCCTGGGTGCAGCGCTGCGCGGCTGCCGGAGCCAAAGTCGCCGCTACCGCCGCCGCGAATTCGACTGCGGGACTGGCCTCGTCGAGCGCGCGGGCGGCATCCCACACCGCCGCGGTGGCCCGTTCGGTGTCGGCGACCATCTCCGCGCACTTGTGCTTGACGGCCTGGAACTGGCCGATCGGCCTGCCGAACTGTTCGCGGATCTTGGCGTACTCCGACGCGGTGTCGGTGGCCCACCGCGCGACGCCGACGGCCTCCGCCGAGAGCAGTGTCGACATCAGCGAATGGGCGGTGGTCATGGACAGGTTGCTGAGCACGGCGTCGTCAGCGACTTCGACGGCGTTGGCACGCACATGAGCGATCGGGCGCAGCGGGTCGACGCTCTTGACCGGTTCGATCTCGAGTTGGTCGGCGTGCAGCACCACCCATTCCTCGCCGCTGTCGATGGCCACCGGCAACACCAGCACCGACGCCTGGGCCGCCGCGGGCACCGCCCGGACCTCGCCGCGGATCACCAACCCGTCACCGTGGCGGGTGGCGGTCAGGCCGGGGCCCAGCGCGTAGGCGGCGATAGCCGCACCCGACGCCAGCTCGCCCAGCACCTTGGCGTCCGGGTCGTGCGCGGAGATCAGCGCGCTGGCGACCGCCGACGGGACGAACGGCCCCGGCACCGCGCCGTAACCGAACTCGGCGAGCACCACCGCCAATTCGAGGATGCCAAAGCCTTGGCCGCCAACGGATTCCGCCAAGTGCACGCCCTGCAAGCCCTGTTCGGCCGCGGCCTGCCAGTACGGCGGGGGATTGTCGATCGGTGTTTCCAGCGCGGCGTGCAAAACCTCCGACGGCGCTACCCGCGCCACCAGGGACCGCACCGAGTCGGCCAAGTCTTGATGCTCAGGAGTAATCGCGATCGGCATCGCCTTGCCCTGCCTTTCGTAGGGGCGCCTGTCCCCCTCAATCTAATAACCGGTCGGTTGATTGACTACATGGGCCAGCTGCTGCCCGTCCCGCAGCCGACAGCAGTTGGCGACGGCCTCGATCAGGTAGCGCCGCATGGTGTCGGCGGTGTACCAACTGACGTGCGGCGTCAGCACCACGTTGTCCAGGCGCAGTAGCGGGTTGTCCGGCGGCACCGGCTCGACGGCGAACACGTCGAGCCCGGCGGCCGCCAACCCGTTGCTGCGCAGGGCGTCCACCAGGGCCGCCTCGTCGATGAGCTCGCCGCGCGACGTGTTGACCAATACCGCGCCCGGCTTCATGGCGGCCAGCTGGTCGCGGCCGAGCAGGTGGTGCGTCGAGGCCGTCAACGGCAGGTGCAGCGACACGATGTCGCTGGCGGCCAGCAGCTCCGCCAGCGTTCGCCAGCCCGGCAACCCGTCGTCGCGGGTGCTGGTGTGCAGCACCGTCGCACCCATCGCGGCGACGATTTGGCCGACGTGCTTGGCGATGTTGCCGTAGCCGACCAGCCCGACTGTGCAGCCGCCGATGTCGCGCACCGTTTCGCCCAGCTGCGGATCGGACGGCCAGCCGCGCCCTTCGCGGGTGAGCCGGTCGAGCACCGGCAGCCGGCGCAGTGCGGCCAGCATCAGCAGCACCGCGCCCTCTGCCACCGACGGCGCGTTGGCGCCCGGCATGTTGGCCACCGCGATGCCCAGCTCGGTCGCGGCCTGCACGTCGATGGTGTTTACCCCGGCACCGAGTTTGTGCACCAGCCGCAGCTTGGGCGCGCCGCGCAGGTCGTCGCCCGACAGCGGCCGCAGCACGTGCCAGATCACCTCGGCGTCGGGCAGCTCGTGGTAGAAGGCGTTGTCGTCATCACCCGCGCACCAGCGGATGTCGAGCCAGCCACCTTCGGGCGCAACGAAATCCAGCACCTGCGGCCCCGGGACGAAGTGCGCGAGGACTCTCAGCGCCACCTTTTGGCAATCCACTTGGCGATCGTGTCAGCCTGCTCGCTGCGTGCTCCGGGAGTGGTGAAGTAATGGTCGGTGCTGATCGTGCACATCGACTTGTCGGTGCTGGCCAGCGCGCCGTAGATGCGCTGGGCATCCGAGGGGAAGACCCCGGTGTCGGCGTCGGCGTTGATGACCAGCGCGGGGCAGGTGATGCGCGCCAGATGCGGCTCGGCCCGGGTCTGCGCGGTCCGCAGGCTCCACATCCCCAGCCAGTTGTGCAGCGTGCAGGCGGCGGCGATGCCGTGCGCCGATCGGTTCGCCTTCGCCGGAATCCCGGCATAGCACATGTTGGCCTGGCGTCTGGTCGGCTCGATGGCCGGGTCGACCATCCGCGGATCGGCCCAGGTTCGCATCACGGTGAACGGCCGATCGGAAAACCCCGCCGCCCGTACGCGTTTCAGCTCCTTTTCGGCCCAATCGGTGATCGAGTGGTTACGGGCGACCTGCGCCGAGCGGTACCGCGCGACGAACTCCTCGGAAAACGGCGGACCGTTGCTTTCGTTGAACAGGTCCAGATCCGGATCGGTGGCGATGGGGTCGTTCTCGTCGACGACTGCCGCGTCCATCCATGCGGTCAGCACGTCGGGACGACCGGGGTGGGCTGCGCTGGCGATGTAGCCGTCCGCCGGCAGCAGCTCGGTCAACCCGCTGGCGGGCCGCATGCCGGGCAGCGGGGTTACATTCGGCTCGACCGCCTGTGACTGGTAGGCCGCCATCAGCGAACCACCGCCTGAGTTGCCCAGCAGCACAATGGTTTCCACACCCTGGACCTCGCGCAGCCACCGCACGCCGACCCCGATGTCAACCAGGGCGTGGTCGAGCAGGAAGCTGCTCTCGAAGCCGCGGAATCTGGTGTTCCAGCCGAGGAACCCGATACCGCGGGTCGCCATGTAGTCGGCGAGATAGTGTTCAGAGAAGTCGATTTGGTAGTGCGTGGCGATCATTGCCACCTTCGGCTTGCGACCCACGCCGCGGTGATACAGCCCCTGACAGGGGTTCCCGCCCGCGCCGGCGCGACGTGCGGTGGGCGAGGGCAGTCCGATGAACTCGCGAATCACTCCAGGGGTGGCCATCTCACGGGACCTCCTTGTAGTAGATGGCGCGGTAGAAGATGTTGGCCAGCGTGTTGATGCAAGCCTCGTCGTCTGGATCACCGGCCACATACGCACGAGCGCCGCTGAGCTGCAGGTAGCAGAACTGGTTGAACATCGCCACGATCGCCACCGCGATCAGCTCCGGGTCGTCGTCGTCGCAGTACCCGTCGGCCTGTGCGCGTCGCACCGTTTCGGTGATGAAAGAGACCGGGACCGCGCAGATCTCGGCCCAGCACTGGGCGAAGTCGTCGCTGACCATCGCCAGCTGAGACACGCTGATCATCTCGGCGAGCCGGTTGCGATAGGTGTGCCAGTGTGCGGCCGCGGCTTCATGTGCCCGCTCGCGGTTGGAAAGCCCGTGCTGGACGACGGTTTTCGCACGCTGATTGGCTTCGTCACGAAATCGCAGCGCCCACTCGCGGATCATCGCCTCTTTGGAGTCGTAGTAGTTGTAGAACGACGCCGTCGATCGGCCGGCTTCGGTGGCGATGTCGGCGATGGTGGCGGCCAGTATTCCTTTGCGCGCGATGACGGCCCGGGCCGCGGCGTCGATCGCGGCCTGCGTTCGCCGGCCGCGATGCGTGGGCAGTTCGGCGCGCTGGCCGGGCTGCTCGGACACGGTGTACACCGGCGACGCCTCCTCTTGCTGCGACCCATGCGACCCCTGGAAGAGAGCTGAATCTGATGTTAGATTCAGATTCAGTTCTTCGTGCACGGATCAGCGATACGCGCGCCGACCGACGGGAGCCCGGCAGATGATCAAGCCGCACAACCCCAACTCCGAATTCGAACTCGGTGGGATCAACCATGTCGCGCTGGTGTGTTCGGACATGGCCCGCACTGTCGACTTCTACAGCAACATCCTCGGCATGCCGTTGGTCAAATCGCTGGATCTGCCCGGCGGTCAGGGGCAGCACTTCTTCTTCGACGCCGGCAACGGTGACTGCGTCGCGTTCTTCTGGTTCGCCGACGCGCCGAACCGGGTCCCGGGTGTGTCGTCGCCGGCCGCCATTCCCGGGATCGGGGACATCACCAGCGCCGTCAGCACGATGAACCACCTGGCCTTTCACGTTCCGGCCGAAAAATTCGACGACTACCGAAAGCGGCTCAAAGAAAAGGGCGTCCGGGTCGGTCCGGTGCTCAACCACGACGAGAGCGAGATGCAGGTCTCGGCGACGCTGCACCCCGGTGTCTACGTGCGATCGTTCTACTTCCAGGACCCCGACGGCATCACACTCGAGTTTGCCTGCTGGACAAAGGAATTCAGCGGCAGCGACGCGAAGGCGGTGCCGAAGACGGCGGCCGATCGCCGAGTGCCGGTCGGTAACTAGTCTCGGTACAGCGCCGGGTCGGCCAGTTCGTCGAGCAGCGCCGCCAGGTGGTCGACGAGTTGCCCGGAATCCAGCCGCACCTCGCCGGCCAGCCAGGCGCTCAGTGTTTGCCCGACACCACCGACCACGAAATGCGCGGTGGCGGTGATCCGGTCGTTGCGCTGCATCCTCAGTGCGGCACCGGCGTGCTGGCCGGACAACATCGCGAACAGCGCGCTGGACTCCTCGCGTTTGCGCACCAGGACCGCGTTGGCCGGCTGCGAGCTGAACAGCAAACGCCCCACCCGCGGGTCGCCGTCGATGGTCCGGACGATGTTGGCCATGCCGGCGCGGGTCTGCTCCTCGGGTGGCGCCGCGGCCACCGCCGCCTGGGTGGTGGCGGCCAGATCGGCAATCACCCAGTCAAAGACGGCGCCGACGAAGTCGTCCTTGTTGGCGAAGCTCTCGTAGAAGTAGCGAGCTGCCACCCCGGCGCGACGGCACACGGCCCGCACAGTCAGCTCGGGCGGATCCTGCTGATCGGCGCCCAGCAAATCCAGACCGGCCCCCAGTAATCGGCTGCGGCGCGCAGCGAGCCGCTCGGCGGGATCGACGCCCCGATACGGCCGCACGCTCGTCGTCTCCGTCGGGGCCATGGCCACCATCTTGACATCGAAGTCGCCCGGGCGGCAATATCGGGAAACAGGCGTTCTCACAATTAGCGGGCAGGTGTGGCGATGACGATCAGCGATCCGATCGGGCAGGTCGAGCGTGCGGTGAGTGACCCGCCCGACCCGCGGGTGAAGCGGCGCGGGCGTCGGCTACGGACGGCCGGGATGGACGACGGCCTGATGGGCGTGGCGCTGCTGGCCGGTCCGGCCAACGTGATCATGCAGTTGGCCCGCCCCGGCGTCGGATACGGCGTGCTGGAAAGCCGGGTGGAAAGCGGTCGAGTCGACCTGCATCCGGTCAAGCGGGCGCGCACCACCTTCACCTACCTGGCAGTCGCCAGCGCGGGCAGCGACGAACAGAAGGCGGCGTTTCGCCGGGCGGTCAACCGCGCGCACGCGCAGGTGTACTCGACGGACGAAAGCCCGGTGCAGTACAACGCGTTTGATCCAGAGTTGCAGTTGTGGGTCGGCGCCTGTCTGTACAAGGGCGGGGTCGACATCTACCGCATCTTCGTCGGCGAAATGGACGACGAAGAGGCCGAGCGGCACTACCGCGAGGGGATGGCGCTGGGCACCACACTGCAGGTTCCGCCGGAGATGTGGCCGGCCGATCGCGCCGCATTCGACAAGTACTGGCAGGAGTCGCTGGACAAGGTGCACATCGACGACGCGGTGCGCGAGTACCTCTATCCGATCGCGGTGGGCCGCATGCCCGGCGTGACACTGCCCGGTCCGGTGCAGCGCCGGCTGGACAGCTTTGGGCTGCTGATCACCGCCGGCTTTCTGCCGCAACGGTTCCGCGACGAGATGCGGTTCCCCTGGGACGCCGCCAAACAGCGGCGCTTCGACCGGCTGATGGCCGTGCTGCGCACGGTCAACAACCTGATGCCACGATTCGTCCGCAAATTCCCGTTCAACGTGCTGCTGTGGGATCTGGACCGGAGGATCAAGACAGGCCGGCCGCTGGTCTAAATCCCCGGACGGATGTGGCGTACGGAGGTGAACCGGGCGAAGTCCCGGTCGAGAGTCACCACGTGACAGTGGTGCTCGGCGGCGATGGCAGCGAGGACGGCGTCGGGGATCAGGTCACCGGACGCGTCTGCCTCGTCGCATATTTCGCGGAGCAATGCGACGTGGCGTGGACCCGGGTTCGTCGGAAGGTGATGCGGTTGGGCGCTGGTTGCCTCGATGAAAGCGAACGCCTCGGCTCGCGGCGAGGGAACCTCAAAAATCCGTCGATTCGTCGCCAACCGCAGAAAGGATGCCCAGACCGCGTTGGGGACGCTGAAAGGTTCGTCGCCGGTGAGCAACTGATCGAACCAGGGTCGGACCGTCTGGTGATCGGGGTGGTCACCTCGATGCGCGGCCAGCACCACGTTGACGTCGAGAAGGAACATGCTCACCGACGCGTATTCAGGTCCAGGTCCTCGTCGAGAACTTCGGCCAAGGCCCGGTTCGAGGTCAAGTCGAGGCCCGGCCTGGGGCCGGTGCCATGGAACACCGGCACGCTCGGCCGGGGCTTCCGGTCATCGGCCGCCGCAAGTTCGCGGCGAAGGGCGTCTTCGATCACCGCGCCCAGCGATTGGCCTCTCTCCCGGGCCCGCCGTTTGGCGGCCGCGAGCAGTTCATCGGAGATCGACACGGTGGTGCGCATGATGTCTATCGTATGGCATCAGACGCATCACTACCCGTCGTCGGGCGGTGTAGCCCAATCCTGTTGGCGTAGGGTCGGTTACATGCGTACTGAAGGTGACACCTGGGACATCACGACGAGTGTCGGTTCGACCGCGTTATTCGTGGCCACCGCCCGAGCATTGGAAGCCCAAAAGCCCGACCCGCTGGCGATCGACCCGTTCGCCGAGGTGTTCTGCCGCGCGGTGGGGGGACCGTCGGCCGACGTCCTCGACGGCAAGGCTCCCGAGCACCAATTGAAGACAACCGATTTCGGCGAGCACTTCGTCAACTTCCAGGGCGCCCGTACCCGGTATTTCGACAACTACTTTCGGCGGGCCGCTGACGCCGGTGTGCGGCAGGTGGTCATCCTGGCCGCCGGGCTGGATTCCCGCGCCTACCGGCTGCCCTGGCCCGGCGGGACGACGATCTTCGAGTTGGACCAGCCTCAGGTGCTGGAGTTCAAGCGTGAGGTGCTCGCCGAACACGGCGCAAAGCCACGAGCCGAGCGCCGTGAGGTCGCCGTCGACCTTCGCGAAGACTGGCCACAAGCATTGCGGGACACCGGTTTTGATCCGTCCCAGCCGTCGGCCTGGATTGCCGAGGGTCTGCTGATCTACCTTCCGGCCACCGCGCAGCATCAGTTGTTCACCGGAATCGATGCGCTGGCCGCCTCAGGTAGCCATGTCGGCTTGGAGGACGGTGCCCCGCTTCCTCCGGAGGAGTTCGCCGCCGCCGTAGAAGAAGAACGCGCGGCCAGAGCCGAAGGCGATCAACGTCTGTTCTTTCAGTTGGTCTACAACGAGCGGTGCGCGCCGGCCGACCAGTGGTTCGGTGAGCGGGGCTGGAACGCGGTGCCGACCCCGCTGGCGGATTACCTACGGGAAGTCGGGCGACCGGTTCCGGGGCCGGGCACAGAGGCGGGACCGATGATCGCCCGCAACACCTTGGTCAGCGCTGTCAAGAGCTGATCTCCCAGCTGCCCGGCATCATCGGCATCGCCGGCCCACCGCCGAACCGATCGTCGTCCAGCGTCGCCAAGCCCGCCGCGTGCTGGACAGCGGACTTGGCTGCGGTTCCGGTGAAGCCCAGCGGTCCCGCGCCACGATCGGAGGCCATCGTCGTCGGGCCGTCCGGCTCCAGGAACTCGTAGCGATAACCGCGGTCGATCCGTTGGCCCGCCGCCCGCCGACGCCTGGCGTCTTTTTGCCGCACCGCTGACGCCGCCGCGGGCGCCGGTTCCGCGGAGACCTCGGCTGCCGCCTTGGGCGCCTTGCCGCGAACGCTCGACTCCCCGCCAGACCCGAGAACGCCTGCGAGATATGGGTAGATGGAGCTTTGGGCGCCGAGGGTAGCTTCCGGGCCCGTCAGCGGCGGTGATGGGGGCGGAACGCTCGGCGGAGGTGGAGCCATTGGTGCAGGTGCGGTTGCGACCGGCGCAGCCGCGGGCGGTGGGACAGCGGTCGGGGTGGGAGCGGCCGCGATGGCCGGGACTGGGGGCACCGTCGCGACGGGCATTGGTGCCGCAGCGACTGGAACCGGCGCCGGCGCAGTCACGCCGGCCAGCCCGGCCAGACCGGCGAATCCGCCCGCCGCTCCGGCCGGCGCGATTGCCATCGGTGCGGTCAATCCCAGGGTGTAGATCGGATTGCTGAGCACAAAGCCGATCAGCCCCGCCGGGTTGTAGAGAATGAGCCAGATCAGATACATCGTGCGATGCACGACGAACTGGGTACCGAGAAGCAGCACTGCCTCGAGGAACTGCACCGGGTTACCCGCATAGTTGGCAAGCATGGCTCCGGCGCGCGGGAGGAAAGTCGCCAAGCTCGGCTGCATCATCTGGAAGGAATTCGGCGAAAACGGATTGAATTGCGGCGGGAAGATGGCCTGCAGCCACTGCTCGGGAGTGGTGGGCAGGGTGGTGCCCATGCCGGGCATATTGCCCATGCCCGAGCCGCTGCTCATGTCCGATTTCATGATCTGCGGCGCCGCTGCAGTACGTGGGGTCGTGGCGATCGCCGCGGCCGAAACAGCCTGGTAGACGGTCATGGTGGTGGCCGCTTGGACCCACATCCGCACATAGTCGGCCTCGTTGAGGGCGATCGGGATGGTATTGATGCCGAAGAAATTGGTCGCCACCAACCCGGCGTGGGTGGTGTGGTTGGCGGCCAGCTCGGGCAGCGTGGGCATGGTGGCCAACGCGGTCGTGTAGGCGGTTGCCGCGCTCACCAGCTGGGCGGCCGTTGCGGCGCAATCGGCGCTGGCCTGCGTCAGCCAGGCGACGTAGGAAGCGTGGGCGGCAACATACGACTCCGCGCTCGGGCCCTCCCACGCGCCGGCTTGCGTCGCTCCCAGTACAGCGGTGAGTTCGTCTGCAGCCGAGGCGTATTCGGTGCTAAGCGAGTCCCACGCGGCGGCGGACGCCAGCAGCGGCCCCGGGCCCGGTCCACTGCTCAGCAGCGCCGAATGTACTTCCGGCGGTAAGGCCATCCAGATCGGCGCGGCTCCTGCGGTCATCACGAACCTCTTCCGATAACACCCTCCGATATAGCACGCAATACGATATTCTATGCACGCAGATACGGAGATTTAGAGCGCTTTTCTCCGTATTGGCTGTGAAAATCGATTGTTGTACCCGCGGATGCGTGGAAGGATTTTGCCGTGTCGGGGCTGGGGTGCCTGAGCTGTCGAGCGATGCCCGCTCGGGTCGGGGAACCCGACACGGCAGCGGTCCGACTGATAGTGAGACCCGCTCAATCGAGGGCGTCAGCGTGGGGTATGGTCCCGAGCGAGGCGTTATCGAAAATGGTTTTCATAAACGTGCGGTGCCGGAAGGAGGCTGTCGTGTTGCGTCAGTCTCGTGGCCGTGGCCGCTCGCTGCTCCAACAGGGGCGTCTCGACACTTAGCTTATGCAATGCTAACTTCAGCGAAGTTAGGTAGCACTAACAACAGGAGGAGACGGGGGCGTGGACAGCGCTGACACCGGCACGCTTGCGACGCGGCCCGCAACTGCCCGGGTTGACGACGACGTCATCAGCCGATTCGCTACCTGCTGCCGGGCGCTCGGGCTCAAGGTTTACGACCGCCGGCGCCCGGCCGACCTGGCCGCCGCCCGGTCCGGCTTCATCGCCCTCACCCGTATCGCCTACGACCAGTGCGACGCTTGGACCGGCCTGGCCGCTGCCGGCGACGTGTCGGCCCGTGTGCTGGAAGCGGTTTCGCGCACCGCCCCCACCGCGGGGATCTTGCAGCGCCGCGTCGAACTGGCGCCGCGAGCGTTGGGTTTCTACTACGACACCGGTTTGTATCTGCGGTTTCGTGCCACCGACCCCGACGATTTCCACCTCGCCTATGCGGCGGCGCTGGCCGCCGAGGGCAAGTACGCCGACGCACACAAACTGGCCGGCGAGATCGCCGAGAGCCGGCCGAGCTGGCGCGACGCCCGCTGGGTCACGGTGGCCATCCACTACCGCGCCGAGCGCTGGTCCGACGTCGTCAAACTGCTGACCCCCGTCGTCAACGATCCTGACCTGGACGAGACGTACGCGCACGCCGCCAAGATCACGCTGGGCATCGCCTTGGCCCGGCTGGGCATGTTCGCCCCGGCACTGTCATACCTGGAGGAACCCGACGGTCCGGTCCCCGTCGCCGCGGTCGACGGCGCACTGGCCAAAGCGCTGGTACTGCGCGCACACGTCGATGAAGAGTCGGCAAGCGAAGTCCTGCAAGACCTTTACGCGGCCAATCCGGAGAACGAGCAGATCGAGCACGCCCTGTCCGACACCAGCTTCGGGATCGTCACCACTACTGCGGCCCGGATCGAGGCGCGTACCGATCCATGGAATCCGGAGACGGAGCCCAGTGCCGAAGACTTCATCGACCCTGAATCCCGGGAGCGCAAGGCCGAGTTGCTCGCCGAGGCCGAACGCCAGCTCGCCGAATTCATCGGACTGGAGCAGGTCAAAAACCAGGTGGCGCGCCTGAAGAGCTCGGTGGCAATGGAATTGGTGCGCAAGCAGCGGGGGCTCACGGTGGCCCAGCGCACCCACCACCTGGTCTTCGCCGGACCGCCCGGTACCGGTAAGACCACGATCGCCCGTGTCGTCGCCAAAATCTATTGCGGCCTGGGTCTTTTGAAGAAAGAGAACATCAAAGAGGTGCACCGCGCAGACCTGATCGGCCAGCACATCGGTGAGACCGAAGCCAAGACCAACGCGATCATCGACAGCGCACTGGACGGCGTGCTGTTCCTCGACGAGGCCTACGCGCTGGTCGCGACGGGCGCCAAGAACGACTTCGGGCTGGTAGCCATCGACACCCTGCTGGCCCGGATGGAGAACGACCGCGACCGGCTGGTGGTGATCATCGCCGGGTACCGCGCCGATTTGGACAAGTTCCTCGACACCAACGAAGGTCTGCGATCGCGGTTCACCCGCAGCATCGACTTCCCGTCGTACAACCCGGGCGAACTTGTCGAGATCGCGCACAAGATGGCCGAGCAACGCGACAGTGCCTTCGAGAAGGCCGCCCTCGACGATCTGGAGAAGCTGTTCGCCCATCTGGCTACCTCGACGACGCCCGATTCCAACGGCGTCAACCGGCGCAGCCTCGACATCGCCGGTAACGGCCGGTTCGTCCGCAACATCGTCGAAAAATCCGAGGAAGAAAGAGAATTCCGATTGGATCACTCGGAACAGGCGGGAACAGGTGAGTTCACCGACGAGGAACTGATCACCATCACCGCTGGCGACGTCGCCAACTCGGTGGAACCGCTGCTGCGTGGCCTCGGCCTGTCGGTGCCATCATGACCGCCCGCGAACCCGACGACGAGCGGCGCTCGTTCTCGTCGCGCACACCGGTCAACGACAACCCCGACAAGGTCGTCTATCGTCGCGGCTTCGTCACCCGCCACCAGGTAAGCGGCTGGCGATTCGTCATGCGCCGCATTGCATCTGGGGTTGCGCTGCACGACACCCGGATGCTCGTCGACCCGCTGCGCACGCAGACCCGTTCGGTGGTGATGGGCGTGCTGATCCTGGTCACCACCCTGGTGGGCTGTTTTGTGTTCTCGCTGATCCGGCCCAACGGGTCACCGGCCAACAACCCGGTGCTGGCCGACCGCTCCACCGCCGCGCTGTACGTGCGGGTCGGGGACCGACTGCACCCGGTGCTCAACTTGACCTCGGCGCGGCTGATCGCCGGCCGGCCGGTCAACCCCACCACCGTGAAAAGCAGTGCGCTGGACCAATTCCCACGCGGCAACTTGATCGGCATCCCCGGCGCGCCGGAGCGGATGGTGCAAAACACCGACAAGGACGCCAACTGGACGGTGTGCGACGCCGTCGGTGGCCCGGATGTCGGTGTCACGGTGATCGCCGGCACCCCGGACAGCAGCGGCGCCCGCGCGGCGACGCTGGCCGCCGGGCATGGCGTGCTGACCAAAAACGACGCCGGCACCTGGCTGCTGTGGGACGGCAAGCGCAGCCGCATCGACTTGGCCGACCGCGCCGTCACCGGTGCGTTGGGCTTCGGCACGGACGTGCCTGCGCCGCGGACGATAGCCGCCGGCCTGTTCAACGCGATTCCCGAGGCGCCGGCGCTGACCGCCCCGGCCATCCCCGATGCCGGAAGCCCGCCGCAGTTCCCGTTGTCGGTGGGAGCGCCGGTCGGCGCCGTCGTCGTCGCCTACGCTGCGGACAACACCCCGCTGTACTACGCGGTCTTACCCGATGGGCTGCAACCGATTTCGGCTGTGCTGGCTGCGATGCTGCGCAATGCCAACTCCTACGGCCTGGACCAGCCGCCCCGGCTCAGCGCCGATCAGGTTGCGAAGCTGCCGGTGTCGCGGGTGCTGGACACCGCGCGCTATCCGGACCAGCGGATCACTCTGGTCGACGCCGCCCATGATCCGGTCACCTGTGCGCATTGGAGCAAGCCGGCCGGAGCCGCTACGAACTCACTGACCCTGCTGTCCGGCTCGGCGCTGCCGGTGCCCGAGGCGGTGCACACCGAGGATCTGGTCAGTGCCGGTGCCGGCGGGACAGCGACGCGTGTCGCCCTGGCACCCGGCACCGGTTACTTCGCCCAGAGCGTCGGCCAGGGCGCGGAGTCACCGGCGGCGGGGTCGCTGTTCTGGATCTCCGACACCGGTGTGCGTTACGGCATCGACACCGAAGCCGGTTCCACCGGCCGCTCCAAAACCGTTGAAGCTCTTGGCCTCAACCCGCCCCCGACTCCGATCCCGTGGTCAATGCTGTCGCTGTTCGCGCCCGGCCCCACGCTGTCGCGCGCCGACGCGTTGCTCGCCCACGACGGCCTGGCGCCCGACAAGCGGCCCGGTCGAATGACCTCAGCTGAGGAGACCCGATGAGCCGTTTGATCTTCGAGGCCCGCCGCCGGGTGCCGCGGCCGGCGAGCCGCAAGGGAGCCATCAACATCGAGGCGCCCCCGGAGCTGCCGCGGGCGATCCCGCCGTCGCTGCTGCGCCGCGCGCTGCCCATCGTGATCGTCATCCTGATCGTCGGGATGATCGTCGCGATGGTCGCCACCGGGATGCGGGTGATCTCCCCGCAGACCTTGTTCTTCCCGTTCGTGCTGTTGCTCGCCGCCACAGCGCTTTACCGTGGCACCGACAACAAGATGCGCACCGAGGAAGTCGACGCCGAACGGGCCGACTATCTGCGCTACCTGTCGGTGGTCCGAGACAACATCCGCGCCCAGGCCGCCGAGCAGCGCGCGGCCGCCGAATGGTCGCACCCGGACCCGGCCGAATTGGTCGCGATACCCGGTTCGCGGCGCCAGTGGGAGCGCGACCCGGCCGACGACGACTTCCTGGTGGTGCGGGCCGGCCTGCATTCGGCGCCGCTCGCCACCGCGCTGCGCGTCAACGACACCGCCGACGAGATCGACCTGGAACCGGTGTCGCACAGTGCTTTACGCAGTCTGCTGGACACCCAGCGCACGGTGCGCGACGTGCCCGCCGGCATCGACCTGACCAAGGTTTCCCGGATCACCGTGCTCGGCGACACCGACGACGTGCGGGGCGCGTTGCGCGCCTGGATCGCCCAGGCGGTCACCTGGCACGACCCGACCGTGCTCGGCGTCGCGCTGGCCGCCCCCGACCTGGAATCGCCGGACTGGTCGTGGCTGAAATGGCTTCCGCACGTTGACATTCCGGGGCAGGTCGATGGTGTCGGTCCGGCCCGCTACCTGTCGACCAACATCGACGAGCTCGCCGCGCAGCTGGGCCCGGCGCTGGCCGACCGCCCGGCGTTCAACGGCGGTGCAGCCGACGCGCTGCGGCACCTGCTGGTCGTCGTCGACGACCCCGACTACGACGTCAACGCGTCGACGCTGGCGGCCGGTTGGGCCGGGGTCACCGTCATCCACCGTTCGGCCACCCCCCCGCACCGCGAACAGTATTCGGATCCGGAACGGCCGATCCTGCGGGTCGCCGACGGTGTCATCGACCGGTGGCAGACCGGCGGCTGGCAGCGCTACGTCGACACCGCCGACACCTTCGGCGCCGACGAGGCCGCGCATCTTGCGCGGCGGCTGTCGCGCTGGGATTCCAACCCCACCCACAGTGGGCTTCAGTCGGCGGCCACCCGCGGCGCCACTTTCACGACGCTGCTGGGGATTCCGGACGCGTCGCGGCTGGACGTGCCGACGCTGTGGGCGCCGCGCCGGCGCGAGGACGAGCTGCGAGTCCCGATCGGGGTCACCGCGACCGGGGAGCCGCTGATCTTCGACCTCAAGGACGAGGCCGAGGGCGGCATGGGCCCGCACGGCCTGATGATCGGCATGACCGGCTCCGGCAAGTCGCAGACCCTGATGTCGATCCTGTTGTCACTGTTGACAACTCATCCCGCCGACCGGCTGATCGTGATCTACGCCGACTTCAAGGGTGAGGCCGGCGCCGACAGCTTCCGGCATTTCCCGCAGGTCGTCGCCGTGATCTCGAACATGGCCGAGAAGAAGTCGCTGGCCGACCGGTTCGCCGACACGCTGCGCGGTGAGGTGGCTCGCCGCGAGGTGTTGCTGCGCGAGGCCGGCCGTCGCGTGCAGGGCAGCGCGTTCAACTCGGTCACCGAATACGAGAACGCCATTGCAGCGGGCCACGACCTGGCGCCGATCCCGACGCTGTTCGTGGTCGCCGACGAGTTCACCCTGATGCTGGCCGACCATCCGGAATACGCGGAGCTGTTCGACTACGTTGCCCGCAAGGGCCGCTCGTTCCGCATCCACATTCTGTTCGCGTCGCAGACGCTGGACATCGGCAAGATCAAGGACATCGACAAGAACACCTCCTACCGGATCGGTTTGAAGGTCGCCAGCCCCGCGGTGTCGCGGCAGATCATCGGCGTTGAGGACGCCTACCACATCGAGTCCGGCAAGGAGCACAAGGGCGTGGGGTTCCTGGTGCCCGCACCGGGCGCTGCGCCGATCAAGTTCCGCAGCACCTACGTCGACGGCATCTACGATCCGCCGCAGGCGGCGAAAACCCTTGTGGTGCACTCCGCTCCGGAGCCCAAGCTGTTCAGCGCCGGGCGCGTCGAACCGGATCAGGAGACCGTGATCACCGGCGCCGACGAGGAGGAGCCGGCCGGTCCGCCGCGCAAGCTGATCGCCACCATCGGCGACCAGTTGGCCCGCTACGGGCCGCGCGCGCCGGAGCTGTGGCTGCCGCCGCTCGACGAGCCGATCCCACTGCGGTCGGTGCTGGCCCGCGCCGCCATACCGCAAGGACAGTGGCGCTGGCCGCTCGGCGAGATCGACAAGCCGTTCGAGATGCGCCGCGACCCACTGGTGTTCGACGCGCGCTCGGCCGCCGGCAACATGGTCATCCATGGCGGCGCCAAGTCGGGCAAATCGACTGCGCTGCAGACCTTTATCCTCTCGGCTGCAAACCTGCACGCGCCCGGTGAAGTGAGCTTCTACTGCCTGGACTACGGCGGCGGGCAGCTGCGGGCGCTGGAGGACCTGGCACACGTCGGCAGCGTGGCGTCGCCGCTGGAGCCCGAACGCATCCGTCGCACCTTCGGCGAGCTCGAGCAGCTGCTGCGCATCCGCCAGCAGCGGGAGGTCTTCCGGCATCGGCAGGAATCGGGGCTCGACGACGGGTTCGGCGAGGTGTTCCTGGTCATCGACAACCTCTATGCCTTCAGCCGGGACAACACCGACCAGTTCAACACCCGTAACCCGTTGCTGGCCAAGGTGACCGAGCTGGTCAACGTCGGCCTTGCCTACGGCATCCACGTGATCGTCACCACGCCCAGCTGGCTGGAGGTTCCGCTGGCGATGCGTGACGGTCTCGGGCTGCGGCTGGAGCTCAAGCTGCACGACGCCCGCGACAGCAATGTCCGAGTGGTCGGCGCGCTGCGTCGCCCGGCCGAGACGGTGCCGCCGGACCAGCCCGGCCGGGGGCTGACCATGGCCGCCGAGCACTTCTTGTTCGCGGCCCCCGAGCCCGACCAGGTCGCCACGCTCAACGCCCGCTACCCGGGCGCCGAGGCGCCGCCGGTGCGGTTGCTGCCGAAGAACCTGGCACCCACCGAGGTCGGCGGGGTGTATCGCGGCCCGGACCGGGTGGTCATCGGCCAGCGCGAAGAAGACTTGGCCGCAGTCGAAGTCAACTTCGCCGAGAACCCGTTGCTGATGGCGTTCGGAGACACCAAGTCGGGCAAGACGACGCTGCTGCGCCACATCATTCGCACCGTCCGCGACCACTCGACCGCCGAGCAGGTCGCGTTCACGGTGCTGGACCGCCGGCTGCATCTCTTCGACGAGCCGCTGTTCGGTGACAACGAGTACACCACCAACATCGACCGCGTCATCCCGGCGATGCTGGGGCTCTCGGCTCTCATCGAAAAGCGCCGCCCGCCGGCGGGTTTGGCGCCGCACGAACTGGCCGGCTGGAGATACCGGGGCCACACCCACTACCTGATCATCGACGACGTCGACCAGATCCCGGACACGCCGGCGATGAGCGGGCCGTTCATCGGGCAGCGGCCTTGGACCAGCCTGATCGGCCTGTTGGCGGAAGCCGGCGATCTGGGCTTGCGGGTGATCATCACCGCGCGCGCCAGCGGCTCCGCGCACGCGTTGATGACCAGCCCGCTGCTGCGCCGGTTCAACGATTTGCAGGCGACCACGCTGATGCTGTCCGGCAATCCGGCCGACGGCGGCAAGATCCGTGGTCAGCGATTCGAGCGGTTGCCCGCTGGTCGAGCGATCCTGTTGGGCGACAACGACAGTCCCACGTATGTGCAGTTGGTCAACCCTCTGGTGGACGAGGGCGTGACCGTTGACGGTCGAAAGGAGTATCTGCAATGACGCTGCAAGTTGTTCCCGAGGGGTTGGCCGCTACGAGTGCGGCGGTGGAGGCGATCACCGCCAAGCTGGCGGCTGCCCACGCGAGCGCGGCTCCGTTGATCAGCGCGGTGATACCGTCTGCGGCCGACCCGGTTTCGCTGCAAACCGCTGCCGGCTTCAGCGCCCAGGGCAGCGAGCACGCGGCCGTGGCCGCCCAAGGTGTCGAGGAACTGGGCCGGGCGGGTGTCGGCGTCGGGGAGTCCGGTGCCAGCTATGCCGCCGGTGACGCGGCCGCGGCCTCGACCTACCTGGTTGCCGGCGGCTGACTATGACCGCGCCGGTGTGGATGGCTTCGCCGCCGGAGGTGCATTCGACGCTGCTCGGCAGCGGTCCTGGGCCCGGGTCGCTGCTGGCGGCCGCGGCGGCATGGACCTCGCTCAGTAACGAATACGCTTCCGCTGCAGGTGAACTCACCACGCTGTTGGGCGCGGTGCAGGCCGGATCGTGGGAAGGTCCGACCGCAGAGCAGTACGTCGCTGCCCATCTGCCGTACCTGGCGTGGTTGACGCAGGCCAGCGCGAACAGCGCAGGGGTGGCCGCTCAGCACGAGGTGGCGGCGGCGGCCTACACCACGGCGTTGGCCGCCATGCCGACCTTGCCCGAGCTGGCCGCCAATCACGCGATCCACGGGATTCTGGTTGCCACGAATTTCTTTGGCATCAACACGATTCCGATTGCGCTAAACGAGGCGGACTACGTCCGGATGTGGGTCCAGGCAGCCACCACAATGGCGACCTATCACGCGGTTTCCGGCACCGCGCTGGCGTCGGCGCCGCGCACCACGCCGGCGCCGACGGTGGTGAAGTCGAATGGCGTCACGCAGGCCGCCACCCAGGCGCCGTCTGGGTCGGACTTCTTCAGCCAGATGCTCAACCAACTGATGCAGCTGCTGCAGAATCCGGGCCAGGTGCTTCAAGCACTATTGACCAATCCCGCCGCCTGGGTGACCTATTTTCCGCTGCTGTTCTTCATCGGTTACCAGGTGTTCTGGAACCTCGTCGGCTGGCCGACGTGGGCGATGATCCTCAGCGCCCCGTTCGTGCTCCCGCTCGCGATCGGTCTTGGCGTCAGCGCACTGATGACCACGGACTCCCCGATTGCGCCGGCACTCGCTCCGGCGGTGGTCGGAGCACCCGCCGCGACCGGGACCGCGCCGTCTGCCGCGTTACCGGTCGCAGCCCTGGCGCCTGGTGTTCCCGCCTCGGCCGCCGCCGGGTCCGCCCCCGCGGGCGGCACCGCTGCGGCGAGCGCCGCACCTGCCGCCGCCTCGGCGGCACCGGGTTTTGCCTACGCGGTGGGCGGTATCTATCCGGACGGTGGACCGGGTCCGAGCCTGCGCGATCGCGAGGGAACCAAGGCACCGGCCGCACATATCCCGGCCGCTGCTGCGGTAGGGGTGTCGAGCCGGGAGAAGGCACGCGCACGGCGCCGCCGCCGGGCGGCCCTGCACGACTATGCTGACGAATTCGCGGACATGGAAACCGATTTCGGCTCCGGCAACGGCACCGAGCCGGAGACGACGGCCTCCGGCAACGGTGCAGGACGGTTGGGCTTCACCGGCACGGTGGGCAAAGACACCGTTGCCGCCGCGACGGGGCTGGCGACTCTGGCCGGTGACGAGTTCGGCGGCGGTCCGACGATGCCGATGGTGCCCGGCACCTGGGAGGCGGAGTCAGCTGGCCATACCAACGGCGAAGGGGGAGAACACAACTGAGACAGCACAGCGTATCGCACGAGTGGTAGTCGATCAGGAAAGGATGTAAGTGATGAGTTTGTTGGATGCCCATATTCCGCAGTTGGTGGCGTCGCAGTCGGCGTTTGCGGCCAAGGCGGGGTTGA
>NZ_LQPE01000167.1 GCF_002101735.1 Mycobacterium kyorinense
ATGCAGCCTCACCCGCCCCACCCGGGGTCACAGCACAACGTAACAACACGAAGTAACTGCACCTACGAACTTAAGGATCTGCGATGCCCCATCCGTCCGTGCCCGCGCATTCGATCGCCCCCGCCTACACCAACCGGCTGTTCACCGCACCGGTGCCGGCGCTGCGGATGCCCGACGAGTCGATGGATCCGGAGGCCGCTTACCGATTCATCCACGACGAGTTGATGCTCGACGGCAGCTCCCGGCTGAACCTGGCCACGTTCGTGACTACCTGGATGGATCCCGAGGCCGGCAAGCTGATGGCCGAGACGTTCGACAAGAACATGATCGACAAGGACGAATACCCGGCGACGGCGGCCATCGAGCAGCGCTGCGTGTGCATGGTGGCCGACCTGTTCCACGCCGAGGGCCTCAAAGACGACGACCCCTCGAGCGCGATCGGCGTGTCGACGATCGGCTCGTCGGAGGCGGTGATGCTGGGTGGGCTGGCACTGAAATGGCGCTGGCGCCAGCGGGTGGGCAGCGATTGGAAGACCCGCACCCCGAACCTGGTGATGGGTTCCAACGTGCAGGTGGTCTGGGAGAAGTTCTGCCGCTACTTCGACGTCGAACCCCGGTACCTGCCGATGGAGGAGGGCCGCTATGTCATCACCCCCGAGCAGGTGGTCGAGGCGGTCGACGAGAACACCATCGGCGTAGTGGCGATCCTGGGCACCACCTACACCGGTGAGCTCGAGCCGATCGCCGGGATTTGCGCCGCATTGGACCGATTGGCCGCCGGTGGTGGCGTGGACGTCCCGGTGCACGTCGACGCTGCCAGCGGCGGGTTCGTCGTACCGTTCCTGCACCCCGACCTGAAGTGGGATTTCCGGCTGCCCAGGGTGGTGTCGATCAACGTCAGCGGACACAAATACGGGCTGACCTATCCCGGCATCGGGTTCGTGGTGTGGCGCAATCGCGAACATCTGCCCGAGGACCTGGTGTTCCGGGTCAACTACCTGGGCGGCGACATGCCGACCTTCACCCTGAACTTCTCTCGCCCCGGCAACCAGGTCGTCGGCCAGTACTACAACTTCCTGCGGCTGGGCCGAGAGGGCTACACGCAGGTGATGCAGACGCTGTCGGGGACGGCGCGGTGGCTGGCCGGGCGGCTGGCGGCGAGCGAGCACTTCGAGCTGATCTCCGACGGATCGGCCATCCCGGTGGTCGCCTTCCGGCTGACCGGGGACCGCGGCTACACCGAGTTCGACGTGTCCCACGAACTGCGAACCTTCGGCTGGCAGGTGCCGGCCTACACCATGCCGGACAACGCCACCGACGTCTCGGTGCTGCGGATTGTGGTGCGTGAAGGCCTGTCCGCCGACCTGGCCCGGGCCCTGCACGACGACGCCGTCACCGCGATCGGCCACCTGGACAAGCTCAAGCCGGGCGGGCACTTCGACGAGCAGCACTTCGCGCACTGACCGGTTTGGCGCCGGGCGTGGGCTTGTGTGACGCAAATCTGCCGGCAGCGTGCTTCAAGCCCACATTCGCGGCCTCTGGGACAATGGCCGGGATGATAGTGACAACTCCGGGCCTGATCGCCGAAGCGGCCGTCGACCTTCGCGCCATCGCCCACAACGTGCGGGTGCTGCGTGAGCACGCCGGCTCGGCGCAGGTGATGGCCGTCGTCAAGGCCGACGGCTACGGGCACGGCGCCACCCGGGTGGCCCGCACCGCGCTGGACGCCGGCGCGGCCGAGCTCGGTGTCGCCACCATCGAGGAGGCGCTGGCCTTGCGCGCCGACGGCATCACCGCGCCGGTGCTGGCCTGGCTGCATCCGCCGGGCACCGACTTTGCGCCCGCGTTGACCGCCGATGTCCAGATCGCGGTGTCGTCGGTGCGCCAACTCGACGAACTGCTCGACGCGGTGCGCCGCACGGGCCGGACAGCGGCGGTGACGGTCAAGGTCGACACGGGGATGAACCGCAACGGTGTGCGCGCCGCCGAGCATCCGGAGATGCTGACCGCGCTGCGCCGCGCCCTTGCCGACGACGCCATCCGATTGCGCGGCGTCATGTCGCATCTGGCTTGCGCCGACGAGCCCGAGCATCCCGCCAATGACCTACAGGCGCAACGGTTTCGCGAGATCTTGGCGCAGGCGCGCGAGCACGGCATGCCCTACGAGGTCGCGCACCTGTCGAATTCACCGTCGGCGCTGACCCGGCCCGACCTCGGCTTCGACATGGTCCGGCCCGGCATCGCGGTCTACGGGCTCAACCCGTTCTCCCAGCGCGACGACCTGGACCTGATTCCGGCGATGACCGTGAAAACCGTTGTGGCACTGGTTCGGCCGGTGCGCGCCGGTGAGGGCGTGTCCTACGGGCACACCTGGATCGCCCCGCGCGACACCAACCTGGCGCTGCTGCCGATCGGGTATGCCGACGGAGTGTTCCGCGCGCTTGGCGGACGTCTCGACGTGTTGATCAACGGGCGATTGCGCCGCGGGGTCGGGCGGATCTGCATGGATCAGTTCGTCGTCGACCTGGGCCCGGGCCAGCCCGACGTTGCCGAGGGCGACGAGGCGATCCTGTTCGGTCCCGGCACCCAGGGCGAACCCACCGCGCAGGACTGGGCCGACATGCTCGACACCATCCACTACGAAGTCGTGACCAGCCCGCGCGGTCGCATCACCCGGACCTACCGCGAGGCCGAAAACCGTTGAGCGGTGACGACGGGCGCAAGGCGCGCTGGTTGGCGGGTGCCGCCGGGCTGAGCGCGGTGGGCACCATCGCCGCGGTCTCGGTCGCCCGCCAGGTGACCCGCCGGGTCGTCGTCGACGACCCCTACGTCAACGAGAACTTCGAGGCGATCGACGGCGACCGCAGCTACGTGGTGACCACACCCGACGGAGTGCCGCTGGCGGTGCGCGAGGTCGGGCCGGTGGACGCGCCACTGACCGTGGTGTTCGCCCACGGATTTTGTCTTCGCATGGGCGCCTTCCACTTTCAGCGGATGCGGCTCTGCGACGAGTGGGGCCCGCGGGTCCGGATGATCTTCTACGACCAACGCGGGCACGGCCGCTCAGGGGAAGCCCCGCCGGAGACCTACACGATTACCCAACTGGGCAAAGACCTGGAGACGGTGCTGCAGGTGATCGCGCCGCGCGGGCCGATCGTGTTGGTCGGTCATTCGATGGGCGGCATGACGGTGTTGTCGCATGCCCGCCAATACCCGCAGCACTACGGCAGCCGGATTGTCGGCGCGGCGCTGATTTCGTCTGCGGCCGAAGGGGTTGCGAAATCGCCGCTGGGCGAGATCCTGCAGAACCCGGCCCTGGATGCCATCCGGTTCACCGCCCGGTCCGCGCCCAAATTGGTCCACCGCGGCCGCCATGTGGCGCGGTCGCTGATCGGGCCGATTCTGCGGGCGGCCTCCTACGGCGACTTCAACGTCAGCCCCAGCGTGGTGGCGTTTTCGCAGAAGATGATGCACGGCACCCCTATTCCGACCATGGTCGAGTTTCTGCACGCCCTGGAAACGCACGACGAGACCGCGGCGCTGGCCACGCTGGGCCGGATTCCGACGCTGGTCGTCTGCGGCGATCACGACCTGCTCACGCCCGACGAATACTCCCGCAAGATGGCCAGCGCGCTGCCGAACTGCGAGCTGATCATCGTCGGGCGGGCGGGTCATCTTGTGTTGCTGGGCAAGCCGGACCCGATCAACGAGGGCTTGGTGCGGCTGGTGAAGCGAGCGACCCCGGGCCGGCTGGCCGCGGTGAGTCAGCGCTGGCGTGAGCGGGTCCTTCGCCGTGCCTGAGACCGGCACTGCGACGCTGGAGCGCGTCGAGGACACCTTGGCGCTCGGCGCGCAGCTGGGCGCGCAGCTGCGCGCCGGCGACGTGGTTGTGCTGTCCGGTCCACTCGGTGCGGGAAAGACCGTGCTGGCCAAGGGAATAGCCGCGGCGATGGACGTCGACGGGCCGGTGACTTCGCCGACGTTCGTGCTGGCGCGGGTGCATCCGGCGCGGCGCGCCGGCGCCCCGGCGATGATCCACGTCGACATGTACCGGCTGCTGGATCACAGCGGCGCCGACCTGCTGGGCGAGCTGGATTCCCTCGACTTGGACACCGACCTCGAGGACGCCGTCGTGGTGGTCGAATGGGGCGAGGGTCTGGCCGAACGGCTTTCCGAGCGTCACCTCGACGTCCGCCTCGAGAGGGTCACCAACTCCGACGTGCGGATCGCGACCTGGCGGTGGAGCGGCCCGTGCTGATCCTGGCGATCGACACCGCAACCCCGGCCGTGACGGCCGGAATCGTGCGCGACCGTGAGGTGCTGGCCGAGCGGGTCACGGTCGACGCCCGCGCCCACGCCGAGCGGATCACTCCGAATGTGTTGGGCGCCTTGGCCGATGCCGGGTTGACGATGGCCGACCTGGACGCGGTGGTAGTGGGCTGCGGTCCCGGTCCGTTCACCGGTCTGCGGGTGGGCATGGCGAGCGCCGCCGCCTACGGGCACGCCCTGGGCATACCCGTGTACGGGGTGTGCAGCTTGGACGCCGTCGGCGCCCAGACCGCCGGCGAGACCTTGGTTGTCACCGACGCTCGCCGGCGCGAGATCTATTGGGCGCGTTACTGCGACGGGATCCGCGTCGACGGCCCCGCCGTGGACGCCCCGGCCGACGTCGACCCCGGCGCCGCGCAGGCGGTGGCCGGCTCACCCGAGCACGCGGCGCTGTTCGGCCTGCCCCACCGCGGGCCGACCCACCCGACACCGGCGGGCCTGGTGGCCGCGGTGTCCGACTGGTCGCACACCCCGCCGCCGTTGGTGCCGCTGTACTTGCGCCGGCCCGACGCGAAAGCACCTGAGGCACAAGTCACTTTCGGCCCGCTGACACCCGACGACGCCCGACGGTGTGCCGAGTTGGAGGCGTTGCTGTTCCCCGGCGACGATCCCTGGCCGAAGGCCGCATTCCTGCGCGAGCTGGCCGCCAAACACAACCGGTACGTGGCCGCGCGCGCCGGCGACCTGCTGGTGGGCTACGCCGGCATCTCGCGGCTGGGCCGCACGCCGCCGTTCGAGTACGAGGTGCACACCATCGGCGTCGACCCGGCCTACCAGGGCCGTGGGATCGGTCGCCGGCTGCTGAACAAACTGCTGGACTTCGCAGACGGCGGCGTCGTGCACCTAGAGGTGCGCACCGACAACGAGGCCGCGATCGCGCTGTACCGCAGCGCCGGTTTCACCGACGTCGGCCTGCGGCGGCGCTACTACCGGGTCAGCGGCGCCGACGCCTATACGATGAGACGAGACCCCGCATGACAACCATCTTGGCCATCGAAAGCTCTTGCGACGAAACCGGTGTCGGCATCGCCCGGCTCAACGACGACGGCGCCGTGACGCTGCTCGCCGACGAGGTGGCCTCCAGCGTCGACGAACACGTCCGGTTCGGCGGCGTGGTGCCCGAGATCGCGTCGCGGGCCCACCTGGAAGCGCTCGGCCCAGCGATGCGACGCGCGCTGGCCACCGCGGGCATCGAGCGGCCCGACGTGGTCGCCGCCACAATCGGGCCGGGGCTGGCCGGCGCGCTGTTGGTGGGAGTTGCTGCGGCCAAAGCCTATTCGGCCGCCTGGGACGTTCCGTTCTACGCCGTGAACCACCTCGGCGGACACCTGGCCGCCGACGTCTACGAGCACGGGCCGCTGCCGGACAGCGTGGCGCTCTTGGTATCCGGCGGGCACACCCACCTGTTGCATGTGCGCTCGCTCGGTGAACCGATCGTCGAACTGGGCAGCACCGTCGATGACGCCGCCGGGGAGGCCTACGACAAGGTGGCCCGGCTGCTGGGGCTCGGCTATCCAGGCGGCAAGGTGCTCGACGAGCTGGCCCGCACCGGCGACCGCGACGCGATTGTGTTCCCCCGCGGCATGACTGGCCCGCGCGACGATCCGCATGCCTTCAGCTTTTCCGGGCTCAAGACCGCCGTCGCCCGGTACGTGGAGAGCCATCCCGACGCGTCGACCGCCGACATCGCGGCCGGTTTCCAGGAGGCGGTGGCCGACGTACTGACCATGAAAGCCGTCCGCGCGGCGACGGAACTCGGCGTGGGAACCTTGCTGATCGCCGGGGGAGTGGCGGCGAACTCGCGACTACGGGAGTTAGCCGAAGAGCGTTGTGCCGCAGCGGGATTGACGTTGCGGATCCCGCGGCCCCGGCTGTGCACCGACAACGGCGCAATGATCGCCTCGTTCGCCGCGCATCTGCTGGCCGCCGGGGCGCCGCCGTCGCCGCTGGACGTGGCCAGCGACCCCGGCCTGCCGGTGGTGAAAGGCCAAGTGCGCTAACGGCCGGTTTGCCGGGTGACGATCAGCAAGTTGTTGCCGGTGGCCCAGGCTTGCGTGAAGGTGGCCATCGGGATCTGCTCGTCGCGGCCGTTGGGCGTGCCGCTGTCGTTGAGATGCACGATGTCGGTGCGGGTGTCGACGCCGGTGACGACGACGGCGTGGTCGGCCTGAGTGCGTTGGCCCTTGCCGGGCGGGTAGTTCCAGATGGTTTCGGCATTGAGCCCGGCGATGACCTTGTGACCGCCGGCCAGGTCCTGCTCCAGGCCGGCCATGGTGTTGCCGGTGGTGAGGTCGGATCGGATGCCGTATTTTTCCAGCAGCACCACCAGATCTTCGGGCGATGTGCCGTCGAACAAATAGATGCCGCCGCGGTGGACTTCGCTCTTGGTGAATATGCCGCGCAGCTCGATGCCGACTTGGGTCGGTTCTCTGCCGGTCAGCTGGCCGACCACGTCGGCGACGGCCATCAGACCGCAGTCTTCCTGGTGCTGGTAGCGCCAATAGGGGGCGGCGGCCCCCGGGTCACCGTACATCTGGCCGTTCGGGTCCGCGGCTGCGACCCCGGCCAGTCCGATCACGGCCGCGAGGATCAGCGTGGCCAGGACAGCGAGGCGAGTCATGACCTCATTATCAGCCGCCCGTCCGCGAGCGTGCGTGTCCCCGAGCGACACGCGCGGATGAACACCGGGTTTGCGCACCCTCGCGCCAATGGCGGCCTGAAGCACCGGGGGAGCCTTGAGTGCTAGCACTCTCGTGTATAGAGTGCTAGGTGGCAATCGGACACGCCCTGGTGTCGGCACCCGCGACGACGACGCGAGGGCACGGACGAATGCCGAAGCACCTGGTAATTCGGACAGTCCGGGGCGACCGCCCCGGACCTGCTACCAACTAGTGGAGGGCTCCAATCGTGGCGAGCGTGAACATCAAGCCACTCGAGGACAAGATCCTCGTACAGGCCAACGAGGCCGAGACCACGACCGCGTCCGGTCTGGTCATTCCCGACACCGCCAAGGAGAAGCCGCAGGAGGGCACCGTCGTCGCCGTCGGCCCCGGCCGGTGGGACGAGGACGGCGAGAAGCGGATTCCGCTCGACGTGTCGGAGGGCGACACCGTCATCTACAGCAAGTACGGCGGCACCGAGATCAAGTACAACGGCGAGGAGTACCTGATCCTGTCGGCGCGCGACGTCCTGGCTGTCGTCTCCAAGTAGCTAGAGGCGTGTTCCGCCCCGGCGATCCCCGCCTATGCGGGTGATTTCCGGGGCGGACCGCTCTACAGAGACAGGAAAGACTGATGAGCAAGCTGATTGAATACGACGAAACCGCCCGGCGCGCCATGGAATTGGGCGCCGACAAGCTGGCCGACGCGGTGCGGGTCACGCTGGGTCCGCGGGGCCGGCATGTCGTGTTGACCAAGGCCTGGGGCGGACCGATCGTCACCAACGACGGCGTCACCGTGGCCCGCGAGATCGACCTGGAAGACCCGTTCGAGAACCTGGGCGCCCAGCTGGTCAAGTCGGTGGCCACCAAGACAAACGATGTCGCCGGCGACGGCACCACCACCGCGACCGTGCTGGCGCAGGCTCTGATCAAGGGCGGGCTGCGGCTCGTCGCGGCCGGCGCCAACCCGATCGCGTTGGGTTCGGGCATTGGCAAGGCCGCCGACGCGGTGTCCGAGGCGCTGCTGGCCTCGGCGACCCCGGTGGCCGGCAAGACCGGCATCGCGCAGGTGGCCACTGTGTCGTCGCGCGACGAACAGATCGGCGAGCTGGTCGGCGAGGCGATGACCAAGGTCGGCCATGACGGCGTGGTCAGCGTGGAGGAGTCCTCGACGCTGACCACCGAGCTGGAGTTCAGCGAAGGGATCGGCTTCGACAAGGGCTACCTGTCGGCGTACTTCGTCACCGATTTCGACGCCCAAGAGGCCGTGCTCGAGGACGCGCTGATCCTGTTGCATCGCGACAAGATCAGCTCGCTGCCCGACCTGCTGCCGCTGCTGGAGAAGGTTGCCGAAGCCGGCAAGCCGCTGCTGGTCGTCGCCGAGGACGTCGAAGGCGAGGCACTGGCCACGCTGGTCGTCAACGCCATCCGCAAGACGCTCAAGGCCGTCGCGGTCAAGGCGCCGTATTTCGGTGATCGGCGCAAGGCGTTCCTCGAGGACCTCGCGGTCGTCACCGGCGGTCAGGTGGTCAACCCCGACGTGGGGCTGCTGCTGCGCGAGGTCGGCCTTGACGTGCTGGGCACGGCCCGTCGCGTGGTGGTCACCAAGGACGACACCGTGATTATCGACGGTGGCGGCACGCAGGAGGCGATCGCGGCGCGGGCCAAGCAGCTGCGCTCGGAGATCGAGACCACCGACTCCGACTGGGACCGCGAGAAGCTCGAGGAGCGGCTGGCCAAGCTGGCCGGCGGGGTTGCCGTGATCAAGGTCGGCGCCGCCACCGAGACCGCGCTCAAAGAGCGCAAGGAAAGCGTCGAGGACGCCGTGCACGCCGCCAAGGCCGCCGTCGAGGAGGGCATCGTGGCCGGTGGCGGCACCGCGTTGATCCAGGCGCGCAAGGCCCTGGCCGACCTGCGCTCGTCGCTGTCCGGCGACGAGGCGCTGGGCGTCGACGTGTTCTCCGAGGCGCTCAGCGCGCCGCTGTACTGGATCGCGACCAACGCCGGGCTCGACGGGTCCGTCGTGGTCAACAAGGTTGCCGAGCTGCCCGCCGGGCATGGGCTGAACGCGGCCACGCTGAGCTACGGCGACCTGGCCGCAGACGGCGTCATCGACCCGGTCAAGGTCACCCGCTCGGCGGTGCTCAACGCCGCTTCGGTGGCCCGCATGGTGCTGACCACCGAGACGGCCGTCGTCGACAAGCCGGAGGAAGAGGCCGAGCACGACCACCATCACGGTCACGCTCATTAGGTAACTGCGCGGAGCGCCCCCGGTCTCACATGGCCGGGGGCGCTTCATCATTCACCAACAGGTGTAGCCGCCGTCGATCACGACGTCCGAACCAGTCATGTAGCTCGACGCGTCGCTGGCCAGATAGAGGTAGAGGCCGATGAGTTCCTCCGGCCGGCCGAGGCGTCCGAGCGGGATCTTCGGCTCCCACAAGGCGTGGTAGTCGGCATAGGGCTCGACCAGTTCGGTGAGGATGTAGCCCGGGCTCACGCTGTTCACCCGGATGTTGTGCGGCGCGAATTCCATCGCCATGGCCTTGGTCAGGTGGATGACGGCGGCCTTCGAGGCGCAGTAGTGGCCGACCTGCTGCGGGGTGTTGACGATGTGGCCCGACATCGACGCGGTGGTGATGATGCTCCCGGCGCGCTGTTGCGCGACCATGGCCTTCGCCGCGGCCTGAGCGGTGAGGAAGACACCGTTGACGTTGGTGTCCTGGATGCGTTGAAACTCCTCCAGTCGCATCTCCAGCAAGCCGTCGAAGTTGATGATCCCGGCGTTGCACACCGCGATGTCGATCCCGCCCAATTCGTCGTCGACTCGGTTCAGCATCGCGTCCACCGACTCCGGCTGGGTGACATCGCAGGTGATGGGTACCGCCGTCCCGCCGCCATCGACGATGTCTGCCGCCAGTTCCTGCAGCGGCTCGTCATGTCGGGCCGCGAGCGCCACCGCGGCCCCGGCTTGCGCATAGGCCAGCGCCACTTGCTTGCCGATACCGCTCGAGGCGCCGGTCACGAGAGCGTTCTTGCCATGCAGCGCAAAGAGATTCAGTACGTCCACTCTCGCTCACACCCTTTCCGCTCGATCAGACCTTAGCCTGAATCCGTGGATCAGTGATTTGGTGTCGTCGCGGGGCTGATTCTTGCACGAGTGGGGCGGTTGGGATTGGCGTG
>NZ_LQPE01000168.1 GCF_002101735.1 Mycobacterium kyorinense
CGTCACCCCGGCTCCCGTCCCATCCCTACCACAGACGCACTCTTCGCGCCTGCAAGAGAAGAGGTACAGGAGTGACCAATGAGCATCTAGGTGTCGATCTTGCGGACGCGTTTCTCGGACGAATGGTCGATCGCGAATTCACCAGTGACAGATAAACACGAGGCCGCCTGCCCAGACTGGAAGTGCCCCATATCGAAAAGAACGAACACCAAGATGGCGCAACAAAGTTCGCCGACATCGCGGGTCGCGCGGGGTCACGGTCCCGCTTTTGCCCAACGTGCGTTTCGGCTGCTAACGTAGGCGCAACAGTCCCCGCCAGGGCTAGAGCTTTCGGCTTCCCCAACCAGGCGGGGCTTTTTCTCTCTCAAGGCTTAGTGCTGAGTGATTCGCCGCCAGACTGGTGCTGCAGGTAGGCCTCCAGCCATCGAGTGACACGTGTTGTGTTACGTGGCAATGGTCCAGCGCGTAATAGGCCCGCAGAATATGGGCAAGCCGCTGGCGTCTCACGCCGCTCGCTTACGTTCTTCGCGCCACGCCTTCTTAATCGCACGAACCTCGTCCTGGGGCAGAACCCCGGCAAACGGCGTGCAGGAACGAAGCGTCGTCGCATGATCGGATGGATCGAGCAGAACTGCGATGATGCGTCCCACGCCAGCATCCAAGATTGCTTCCCATTCACGCGCATATGGCGCGCTGTGAATGTCGATAGCTCCCGAGGCCCGACCTTGCGCCAGATTTGCACGGGCTTTGCCGATCACCACGTCCGGGTCTTGGAGCAGGCGCGGAATCAACGCGGCATGCAGCCACATGGACAGCTGCGCACCGTTGTGTCGGGAAGCCCCCTGGGTCGTAGCTGTGAGTTTGTTGGTCACGGCGCGCTCGGGGATTCGGCGGTGGGTGCCCACCATGACGCAGGGCAGCTGCCCTTGATTACAGAGGTCGACGATGTGTTGCCGAGACACACCAAGTCGCCTGGCGGCCTCACCAGTACGCAGAAGGGTCTCGTCACGCATACCACCAAGCTAGGCAGTATCCACCAAAAACACAAGTGACCTGCTTCGCTGTTGGGGCGTTGGGGCCCCAACCGATCACTTGTTGGCGATGAAAGTCGGCCCTGGCCGGCCGGTCAACGCGCGACGAGGCCGATCACTGAAGAACCGCGCCACCTTTGCGTCACCACGACGGGGAGGTGTGGGCGATCGTCGACCGATTCTTTCCCCAGTGCCAAAGCCACCTCGGTCCCGAGGCCTGGGCCAACACTTACTCGCCGCAGAGTGATGGCCGATGGGCAAACGGGGCCACCGCACGGGCCGTTAGGTCGGACATCGCCTCGTTGTCGTGTCTACGGTAGCGTTTCGCCTGGTCAGAGTGTCTCTCCTTTCCCGTATGACAGAATCTCGGTACACTTTGATGTCATGAATGCGGTTAAGACTCCAGGCGCGGCGCTTGCTGAGGTGCCCGCTGGCAGCTTTGTGCGGGTCGATGACCTGCCCGGTAGCCGGGCCGCTGCCAGCTGCGCGGTGTCACGCGCACACAAGGCGGGCGACCTGGTACCGGTCCTCAAGGGCCTCTATTTCAAAGGTGCCAAGAGTCGTTACGGGATGTCCCGCCCGACGGCTGAACAGATCGCCGTGCAGGTGCTCGGCCCCGTCGGCGCCGGACCAGCGGGTGTGTCCGCTGCACGGACATTCGGGCTGACCACTCAAGTCCCGGCAGAGCCGACCTTCAGTGTCGCCGGCCCGGTGCCCACTGTGCATGGCGTGAAGGTGTCCAAGCGCAACAACATGCGCCGCCGCGACCTCAAGTGGACAGAGGTTGCGCTGCTGGAATTGCTGCGTGGCGACTGGGAATACACCGTCGATGACGGCTGGGACGCCCTCGTCGACGCCGCGGATCAGGCTGTCCGGGATGGCCGGGTACGCCTGCAAAGTGTCGGTGACGCCGTTGACGGCGAACGGTCCCCAGCGGCCAGGAAGCACTTCAGCCACCTCATCGAGGATCTGCGCGGCCGCGGCGTGCGAGCCTGATGGCGCTGCTGCGCGACCGCCCGCAGGACCTGCAGGGACTTATCGGCGCCGCTGCTGCGGCCCGCGCGCTCGACCCGATCTTCCTCGAGAAGGACTTCTGGGGTACCGAAGTGCTGCGGGCTGCCACGGCTCCGCGCACGCTAACCGCCAGAGACGGCAGCGAGCATCCGGTCGGCGGTCTTTAAAGGGCGGCTCTAAGCCTAAGCAGTGTCTACAAACTGATCGAGCGGTTCTCGGAGGACGTCGATCTCCTCGTGCGATTCCCCAACGTGGACGCCAGCATCGGCGCGAAAGACAAGGTACTCAAGGCCATTCGCGATGCCGTGGCCGACCATCTGCGCTTAGATGCCGCGCACGTAATACACGAGGCAGCCACCACCGGCATCAAACGCAACGTGCGCTACCACTATCCCGGATCAGCCGTCCCCGACTACGGCCCGCTGAGTTCCGGCGTGCTACTGGAAATGGGTTGTCGCGGTGGCACATATCCCACCCAACAACACCAGTTGCGGTCGATGATCGCCGAGTACGCAATCGACCAACTGGGCGAATCACCTGAGGCGTGGGACGAATTCGCCCCTGTCGCGGTAGAAGTCCTCGCTCCAACTCGGACGCTGCTCGAAAAGCTCGCCCTCCTTCACGACGCCGCGTCACGTTCGGAGCAGGAGGGCGAGCAGCGGCTGCTGAAGTCAGGACGGCACGTCTACGACACCCACCAACTGCTCGCCTGTCCCGACGTCACAGCAGAACTCGAGGCGATCGGCCGCGAGGGCGTCGTGCAATTGTGCGCTGACATCGACGAACACAGCCGCGCCGCAGCCTTCAGCTTCACCCCACGACCTGACGGCGGATACGTTCACAGTCCACTACTGGACCCGTCGCACCCCAGCCGCGAAGCCCTCAAGCGGGGCTACAACGCGGCGATGGCCCTGGTGTACGGCGTCCGCCCCAGCTTCGAAGACTGCATAGCCGCCATCGCAACCCACGCTGCACTGCTATGACCAACTCGGCCCATAGTGACGTGTCTGGGGTCCAGGTCCGCCGCGGGCGTCGAGAACAACCGCAGCTCAATCATCACGCGACTCTGGAACCTCAAGATCCACAATCAATTACCGAGTCATCTCTTTAGTGTTCACCGATCGCTTTCCGCTGCGGCGGTGGCCACGGTGATCACTAGTCGATTCCGCTGGCGTCCGCCCCGGCGGGGCCTTCAATCAGCCAGGTATTCAGCCGCGATTGCCCGCTTTCGATCCCACGAAAATGGGCGATCACTGCCCGCCATGCGCGGCCGACGGCGCCGAGTCCTCCTTGGCGCTCGAGCCCCGCTACCCTGGGTCTGGTGACGCCGAGTACTGGCAAATGGGCCGAATTCTTCATGGACCCCCCTAAGGCGATTGAAGGCGTCGTCGGCGTCATGGCCGATCAAATGAAGATCCTGGCGGCCAGTCAAAGGCTGTTGGAGAGACTCGACCAGGCGCCGGCGATTCCCGGTGCGCAGCCGGCCGAGGACATCAGAGCGCAACGGGATGAATTGCTGCGACAATTCGTCGAGGAGGCGCTTGTCCACCACGTCGCGGCGTTGAGGGTAGCGATAGAACTTCGAAACACCGACGACGCGCGCAAGCCGAACGGCACAGATGCGTTCGAAGCCGAGGTCTGGAACAACAAGTATCACGCCTACGTCGATGAGATGAGCCTTGGGCCGCGAAGCCCGGGCGCCAGCGCCACCTGACGGCTCGGCCTTCGAGCTCGGCCACCCCGTTGACATCCGTCTTGCCACGCTTGGATCGATCGATCACGGGTTGGCGCTGAATGAAATCCGCTACGCCCGCTGCATCAGGAACGAAGACTTGGTTTGATCAAGCAGTCGTCATGTATAGGGCCCTCGTGAAATTCGGTGATACCTGCTCTGGCTAAGCATGACCGATCTAGCCCGATCATTTGCAGGTCGCCATGCTTGTTGTATTCGGTCATTATCCGGGCGGGGTCCCAGACAGCGAAGATGACTGCTTTCCACCACGACAGAGCGTGACCTTTGTTGTTGAGATTGTCGATCCAGGTTTGAGGGAAGCACCCAATTTTCAACTGCGCTAGACCGTTATCGCCGGGCTGTACCACCCAATAGGTATGTGGGGAGTCGCAGTCACCAGGTGACTCCCAGTAGTCACGTAGCCAGATCCCGTCCCAATAAGGTTGGGGCCCGGGGGGTATAGGGGGTGGTTGGCTGGACTCGACAGTAGGCAACGACGGCTGTGTTGTCGTCGTGCTCGGTGTCCATGGCTGCACGGTAGAGGAGAGATAGGGCTGTTGCTCCGATACACTGCTGGCGCTGTGGTAATGCTTGGTGACCAGCACGAGTCCGATCAAAATGGTTGCGACAATCGCCACCACACCCAGTGCGCCCGCGACTATCGCCACGTCTTTGCCGTTTGAATGACTGCGCCCCGTGCTGCCATGAACAGGCGGGGGCAGCGTTGCGGCCATCACGTTCGCTGGCCCCGGCGACGCCCGCTCCGTCTCCAGGCCCGGACCCCACATCACCGTCCCCGCGGTATCGCGTTGCGGTTCCCACGAGCTGCGCAGCGCCGCGGCGAAATCCTGACAACGCTCGTAGCGGTCGCCGGGCTGCTTCGACATCGCCCGAGAAATCGCCGCGTCAAGTGAACCCAGGTCGGGCCGCGCATCGCGGAGCCTGGGCGGAGGCGAATTGAGGTGACAACCGATGACCGCGGCAGGGTTCGAGTGCGCAAATGGAGGCGCTCCACAGAGCAGCCGATACGCTGTGGCTGCCAGCGAGTACTGATCCGCGCGCGCGTCGAGCGGCCTGCCTGTTAACTGCTCGGGGGCAGCATAAGTGATAGTTCCGACCGTCATATTGGTGGCTGTCAGACCGCTGACGTCGTCGACGCGTCGGGCTATTCCGAAATCAGCCAACATGATTCGCCCAGTACCAGTTGATGGTTGCGTGAGCAGGATATTGGCGGGCTTGACGTCGCGATGCAGTAGGTCGTGCTCGTGGGCATAGTCGAGCGCTTCAGCGATCGCCACGACGATAGCGAGCGCATTGTCGGGCGGCATTCCCGCCGGAAATTTCTTGCCAAGTAAACGGCCGGCGTCGGTTCCATCCACGTAGTCCATGGAGATCCATAACTGCCCGTCGCATTCCCCACGGTCGTGCACCCCGACGATGTGCGGATGCCACAACGCGGCCGCCAGATCAGCCTCTCGCGTGAAGCGCGCCCGGAACTCGGCGTCAGCCGACACCTCAGCAGGCAATATCTTCAACGCTTCGCGCCGCGGCAGCCGTGGGTGTTCGACAAGGTAGACCTCACCCATGCCACCGGCCCCCAGCAGGTCCACAATCGTGAAGCCTGCAAATTCAGAACCGCTGGCCAACGGCATGTTTCGGAGCCTAACCCAAGCTGGTTCGCCTCCGGCGTCCGTCGCGCGCGCGCCGCGGCCGGCGACTACAACCTCGGTCTCTTCGTGGCGCCGCTTGGGCTCGCAGGTTCTTACAGGTTAGCGAGAGTGGCCGCAATGTCTTTGGTTAATAGATAGAGGTCTAGGTTGGCCATGTCGTCGGGATCGAACGGTTCGAATCCGAAGCGCTGCCACCAGCGGAACGCGTCGGCGTTGAGCGCGGTGACGACGACAGCCCGACAAGCTGCCTTGATATTCAGTTCGGCGGCCGTTGCCAGGATGTGCTTGACCATCTCAGTACCAAGACCAAGTCCAGCCACGCGCGTGTCCGTTGCTAGTCGACCGATCAGCAGCGCAGGAACCTGCTGCGGCGCACCCTTGCCCAGAGGTTTGGGGCTGGCCGAGCGATCGACAGCGGTCATCGACAAGGTGGCATAACAGACGACGTTGTGGTCGGCGGTAGTAATCACCCACACCGCCGCTGTGTTGCCGCGGCGGTTCTGGCCCGCATATTGACGCAGCCACAGGTCCAATGGTGCTTCACCAGAGGCGAATTCGTCGCGGTGGTGCTTGTGTGGGTCGAGCAGGGCGGGTCGGTGGAACTGCACCTCAGGCAAGCCAGGTGAACTTTGCCGGCCGCTGCAATGCTTTCGCTAGCCGCTCATTGACCTGCGCGGGGCGGTTCAGTGCTTCGGAGAAAGCGGCCACAGCATCGGGGGTGAGGTGGATGACTGGCCGTTCGGCGAGCAGGTCGTCAGCCGCGCGGTTGGCGGCCTGCAGCACGAACGCCGTGACAGTAAGATGCGCCTCACTTGCAGCCTGCTCCAGTCGCCGCTTAGCGGCGGCATCGACGCGCAGCTGCAACCGATCGTCCTTCATGGAAGTCATGTGCTCACAATGGCAGTACATGATCAGTCTGTCAAGGCCGGGACGTCTGCCAACGTCGGTTTCGGCATCCACGGGCATGCGATCCTGGCACGGAAGGAGGAGATCATGCGCACCGTGACACAGCGCGACATGCTGCCAGAACGGCTCTATCGCCCGTTCGCAGTGCCGGATCGCCTCGACGAGCTACAAGGACCCGCAACCGGCGTGATCGAATTGCCAAACCGTATCGCATGGCGAGGACGACATCTGTTCGATCTCGCCGACAGGGACGAAGCCGTAGCCGCGTACAGCGCGGTCCTCGCAAGCGGCCGCGAAGCCGACGTGCAAAAGTGGATCAACGCCGACCTACTCCGAAAGCTGTGGCCCCACTTGCGCATCCCGCGGCTGGTGCGCAGGGAATGGGAACATCTCCTCGACACGATTCCCGCCTGACCGCGGCCTGCGCCAGTCAACCGTCTGCGCGGCATGGAACAGCTACCAGGGTTTCTCGGCGAAGTGGCCGCTGTCGTTCTTCCCGCACTCGAAACCCTCGACATCGCGCTGGCCGGCGGCAACGGACTGCGCGCACACGGAGTCACTACGCGTCCCTCCAACGACCTGGACACATATTCCGCGTCCTTTGAGACCGCCATATACGAGCAGGCCGGCCAGCTCGTCCTCGACGCGGCACGAGCTGCCGGCTGGAATGCCGAGCTCGAAATAGCCAGCGACTGGTTCCGCGGCATCACTATCTGGCGTCCTGGAACAAACCCCGAACGTGACAGCGTGGGGATCGACATCGGGCAGGAGTACCGGACACGGTCAGCGCAGAGGATGGCGCGAGGTGGTCTGGTGATGGACCTCGATGACATTTCCGCTGGAAAATGTCGTGCGCTCTGCGACCGCCGAGAAGCGCACGATTTCGCGGATGTCGCATGTCTGCTGACGCATCCAGGATGGAATCTGGATCGGCTCTATGCCAACGCAAAGACGGCGGTCCCGAATCTCACACCGATGCGCTCCGAGGGGGGCCGGTCGCTTTAGCGGCCGGGGGAATCGGGGCGTGGGTGAACAGTGTGGTCAGGCCAGTTTTGTCGGTGTCGTCTCGTAGGGTTCTGGGTGTGTCAGGTCAGCGGTTTCGTCGCACGCCGGGAGGCGTGTGCTCGCTGGGTTTGCATTTGGTGTGGTGCCCGAAGTATCGGCGACGGGTGTTGGGTGGGCGGGTCGCGCGCCGCCTCGATGAGTTGATTGAGCAGATCGCCGACGAGCACGGCTGGCATGTCGTGGCGCATGAAGTGATGCCCGATCATGTGCACCTGTTCGTGCGGGTCGGCCCGGCCGACGCCCCGGCCGCGGTGGTGCGCGCATTCAAGGGCCGCACCGCGCGGGTGCTGCGCCAGGAGTTCCCGCACCTACGCAATTTCGCGAAGGTGCTGTGGTCGCCGGCGTATTTCGCCGCCTCGGTCGGCTACGTCTCGGAGACGACGGTGCGCCGCTACATCGAACACCAGTGGGATGCGGTGCTGGCGTGAGTCAACAGGTCAAGATCACCCGCGCCCGCCTGCATGGATCCCCGGTGTACCTGGGCGAGATGACCGGCCCGGACGGCACGCCCGGCCCGGTGTGGTCAACGGATCCCGATGCGGTGCTGGGCTGGTTGTGTGATGGGTTCCGGTTCCGGTTCAACCAGCGCCGCTCGGTCCGCTGCCGGTATTTGACCTGCCAGGACCGTAACGGTGATCGTGTGCTGGTGACCGACCCGGCTGGTGTGCCGGTGTTGGTGCCGATCGGGCGCACGGTCACCGACATCACCGACGCCCAGGCCCGCCGTCAGCACAGTTTCCTGGCGGCGATACCCGGCTACGTGTTGGAAGCGACGCTGAAAACAGAGCACACAGAATGGTTCTCGGCGGCTAAACGCCGCAAGACCAACGCGGCTGCGGGCCGCCGGCCCGGGGCGATGCCCGGTTTCCGCCGTAAAGGTTCCGATCAGCGGTTCGTGTGCTGGTTCAACGGTGGCCGCAACGCGGTGTTCACTAAGACGGGCCGGCGTTCTGGTGTGGTGATGATCAGCGGCGCCAACCCGAGAACCCACCGCGCACCAGGGCTGGGACCGGATGGTAAACCGCACAAGCTGGGCTGGCGGATCACGCTGCATGTGCGGTTGTCGCAGCCGATCCGCCCCTACACGTCGGTGCGGGTGAACTGGACACGCCGGCGGCTGGTGTTCGTCAATGAACCGCTGCCGGTGACCGGCAAGGTCTCTACCGGTGAGGTGATCGGGATCGACCGGGGCGTGGCGCACACCGTCGCCGATGACCGCGGCCGATTCTATGATGCCCCCGACACTTCTGCCCTGGACAAACAGCGCAGGTTTCATCAACGCCGGATGGCCAAATCCAGACTGGTCGCCGCGCGCCAAGGGCGGCGTTTCTGGGAGTCGAAACGCTACCAGGCGCACAAGAGCGCGGCCGCGGGCCTGGCCGCTAAACAGGCGCGCATCCGCGACGATTTCGCGCACCAGCTCAGCACCCGACTCGTGCGGGGGCACGATTTCATCGGGATCGAGAAACTGCCGGTGGAACCGATGACCCGGCGGCCCAAACCTGTCCGGGACCCCAACAAGTCGACCCGGTTTCTGCCTAATGGGGCAGCACGCAAACGTGGACTTAACCGGTCGATGCGCAATGCCGCGCTCGCCAGACTCGCCACGTGCATCGAATACAAAGCCGCCCTGGCGGGGGTGGCCTTCGTTGAGGTGCCCGCGGCCTACACCAGTCAGCGTTGCCATCAGTGCGGGCACACAGCACGGGAGAACCGCGAAAGCCAAGCGGTATTCCGGTGCCAATCACACAGTTGTGGCTGGACCGGCAACGCCGACACCAACGCCGCCATCAACATACGTGAGGAAGCCCTCACACGCTGGGCGGCGCAGCAATCCGAACAACTGGCTAGGACATCCGGTGAAAAACCGGGCGGCGTAGCCGTCAGCCAGGCGGGGAGCAAGAGTAAGACCGACCCCCACACGGGTCCGGCCCCTGGGCCGGCGGCATCTGCGATGAACCGCGAACCACCCAACGCCGCCTAACGGCCAAGGGAATCCACCGCTTTCCAAGCAGTGGAGGATGTCAAGTACGCCAACGCAGGGTTCGTCGACTCACCCGCTTAGGTGCGCAATGCAATAGAGTTGATGCCCGATCGCTACAGCTACCGGGCAAGCGCATGCGAATCGAATATGGCTCTGACGTGCACCGGGTGAGCGCCTACGCCCGGAAACCGCAGCATTTCTTCTACCCGGTACATGTGTACTCGTGCTATAACCTGTAGCATCTAGCGGCAGGACAACGCGTGAATCTGTAGCAGTGAAGGGGTGTTAGCAGCGATGGAAGGAGTTCGCAGTGACCGTTGACCAAGCTGCGCCGCCAGCACCGGCAACGCTTACTGTTCATATCGGAATGGCGTCGCACACCCTCAACCCCATGGACGGGGCCGTCGTCATCGGCCGAGACCCGTCGGCCGCGATCCGGATCAATGACGAGCGCATCTCGCGTTCCCACCTGCGGCTAGAGCCGCGCCATGATGGCTGGCACGCCATCGACACCAGCAGAAACGGCGTCTTCGTCGACGGAGTGCGGCGCAGCTCAGTGCTGATCGCCCGCCATATGACACTGCATCTTGGAGATGCCAATGGCATCGCGGTGACCGTGGCACCCGGCGACCCAGCCGACATGACCCAGACCCAAGCCGCACCCCAGACCGTCGAAGACGATGATGAAACCAGCATCGACACAGGTGAGATCGACCCCAATATCCTGCGGGCCGGTCGCGCAGTGGCCGCCCGCCGCCGCGAACTCGATATCACTCAACGCGGCCTTGCCAGGGACAAGATCATCAACGCCGGCGCACTCATCGCATTCGAGAAGGGCCGCAGCTGGCCCAGGCGCGGAACGCTGGCCAAGCTCGAAGAAGTTCTGCAGAAACCACCGGGTTGGATCACGAGCATCCGACTCGGAGAACAGCCCGAGCCGGACAATGAGACCACCGAGATCACGACCAACACGGTGCGAGCACCACTTATGGCTGAGGCCGTCGAACTGGCCATGCACACAATCACGGCGACTATCGAAGAGCTGCCCAAACCATCGGATCCGGAGTTCACGCCGAAAGCTACCGCTATCCTCGCCGACCTGCGCAAGCTGGAGTCGGTAGCGGCCAATGCTGCTCGCACCGCCAAGGGCGCCCCGTCTGTGATCCGGTCGCTGAGCACGGTGCGCCGCAGCTATAAAGACATGATGCTAAAGGCCGCACGCTCACCAGCTGCAACTATCGGTCAACGACTGTATGCGGCACGGCATCGCGCGGACCTGAGCGCCGAGGAAGCCGCCTACGCTGCAGGGGTCGCGGTCGACGTCGTCACGGCAGTCGAGGAAGAGCGTCCGATTCCGCCAGGCGCCAGCAGCGCCATTGAGACCCTGATCGCACAACTATCACTCAGCTGAGTGCACCAACCGTCACTTCGCCAGCTTGCGGCGGCGGACGTCCTCAACCGCTTACCGGAATTCCGCCAACTCTCGGTCAGCCGCATTATTCAGAGGCCGCGGCGGCACTGCCGCAGCATTTGCGAGTCAAACCGGGCAAAGCCGTCTTCGGTGCGGGCTCGGATGCGGCGCCTACGTTGGTTGACGCGCCCGGTCGCTATCCGTACACCATCTGCGCGCTGGCTGCCCGGGGGATTAGAAGGTCCAGCTTCCGGCGGGCGACAGAACGAGCCCGTGTTGTTGGCCGAATTCTTGGTCTGTCGTCTCACATGCCGTCATTGCGGAATCGACGGCGCACGTCTGCAACGGTCCATCTGTATATGTCACCTTGCTGTGCGGGGTCAAAGGCTTGTAGTCCTGCGGGTTGATAGTCCCGCCGGCCACGCCGGGGCCCGGCGGGACGGTTTCGATTTGCGAGAGGTCGACGTCGGAAAACGCGGCGCCGGCCGTGGTCGCCCCGCCGAGATAGTCCAGTCCTACGTGGTTGAAGGAGGTTCCGGGCAGGGAGCCCCAGCACTGCATATGCGCCCCATTTTGCTTGTGTGTGAAGCTCATCCGGCATCGGTAACCGCCCGGTGTTGCAAATTGCACACCGGCCGTCATGTAAGAGTGGTAGGTCGTGTAATCGTCCGCGTTGACGGCCCTGTAGCTGCCCAAGTCGGGAAACTGTCGGGGGCCGGCCGCCGCCGGCGGCATCGAGGTCGGTGCGACCACAACCAAGGCCCCAGCAGCAAGCGTCATGCTCACACCCGCAGCGCCTTTGAACGGGCCTCTGGGGGGCGTCATCAGGCAGGCTGACCCATGCGCTCGGCGATCATCGAAGCCAAGGCCACGCCGGAGTCCGCCGGATTACCGCTACACGCAGTCACATCGATGACCACGTTGCGTTTCACGGTCATCGCACGCTGGCAGGTTGCCGGCGCGCCACGTAGAGACGTGTTCGCGGTAAGCATGTTGTCGCGCTGCGCGACGTTGCGGATCGTCCAAGTCAATGGCTTGTCCTTGTCGGGATCCAACACGATCGGGCCCGCTTGGCAGCCCTGCCAGGTGCTGGGCTGCTGGTTGACGAAGTCCGCGGCCGCCGACTCCGTCATGAAGGTAGTCACTGCGTTGAACACGGTGATTGGCGTGCCCGGGTCCTGGTCGTGTAGCGCCTGCACGTAGGTGGACCGCGCCCCTGAGCCAGAGTATGTGGTTGCGGCTGCCGGAAGGATCGCGCCGGCGCACTCGGCTGGGCTGGCTTTGTCAGCGAACATGCCGGGCCCGTTCAACTTGTCGATCGGCTCCATCGCGGCCGAGCCCATCACCCGGCTCACCTGGGCGACGCGAGGTACCAGGGTAGGCGGTGCCGAGTCGTCAACCAGCGATCCAGCCGACGGCGCCGAGTTCGGCGTCGGCGGAGCAGATTTCACCGGCGGGGCAGGAACGTGAACACCGCCGGATGCCGTGGTGTGAGAGTCACCGTGGCCAGCAGTGAAACCGACGACCGCGACAGCGGCGGCCGCGACCACCGCGGCTGCTCCACTTGCGGCAATCAACCACCGCTGCGTCCTGCGGCCGTTGCCGGCAAACAGGGGCTGCGGCCACCAGGGGTCAGGTGCGCCCCAGCCGTTGGGAGCGCTCCACGGGCCCACGGCAGTCGGTGTCGCTGCGCCCATATAGCCGCCGCTCGGGTTCGGCGGCGTTGGTGGCCGCCAGGAGTGGGCGGGAATGCCAGCGTGGCGGGCGCAGGGGCGGTGGCCATACGCGACCGTGGGCTGTTCGGACCATTGGTTGTTGGACGGGCCATGTCCGGCGTGGCCACGCTGCTGGGTCTGTGGGACGAGGGGGTGGGCCATCTTGCGGCACTCCTTGTCAGGTCTGGGGCCACCTCCGCATGGCCCCGATGCAACAGCATTCAACCACAATAACCGTAGCAGGCGCAATAGTTCTAGATTGCGACGCAATAGGCCTCGTTCTACAGCATCACCCCAGCTAAAAGAATATTTCTGCCCACGGGGATAGCAATCGACCTGTAGCGACATACCATGTGAGCAATCGTCTGATTCTGGCTAATTCTGTAGCAGCAGATCGATCTGCGCCACAAGGCTGGCGTGTGAGTTGCAAGCGCCAGCGTCGCATTCATTCGCCCAGTCCGGCCAACACCAGCGGGCCCCGGCGCGGCCGGCGGAGCGGTCGGCTCGGGCAGGATCGTCTGACTCATCGCCGCGCTGCTGGTGCGGAAACGCGAAGTACACCCACAGTGGCGGACACCGTGCGACGGGGCCCCTGCACAAATCAGTAAGCCACCGACACCAAGACACAAGCCCCTCATTACCAATATGTAATGAGTATGAGGGGTAACATCATAGGGGTGAGGGACAGTCCTAAACAGGCTGCACGACGGCAGAATCCCAGCTCAGGTGAACGCCGACGCCGCAAGAGCAACGCCGAACGACGCAGCTACACCCGTCGCCGCGCCGAGCGGACCGCAAACGCGGCCCACCACAGACATCGATGGACCATCGACGACGCAAAAACCGCACTCGACCTCACAATGACGGTCCCGGACGCGGCCCTGCAGCTCGGCCGTACCGCGGCCGCAATCGAGGGACTGCGGGTGAAGTGGCGGCAGGGGAAATTGCCCACCGGCCTGGCTGACCAACTTCCGCCACCGCCAAGACCAACACGCTGAGAACAACACATGGGGGGCACAGCATCATGAACAACAAAACCGATCCCGAAGTCGACCAGCTGGCGGCATACCTGACCGCTGCGCAGGACCTGTACCACGGCGACGCAAAGCCCACCGGGGTCACGCCCGATCAGCCACCGGCGTTCAACAATCCACACCCGCCTTTTGGGGTGTTCCCGCGCACCAACCCGACGACAACCAAGGAGTGCTGATGGCTACATATCGACCAGGGGACCGCGTCTACCTTGCCAGCGATCCCAACACGATTGGAACCGTTGTGGCGCGCACTGACGCGGTCGGCGGACTCATAACCAGCCAGGACCTGCGTGGTCCCAATCCCAACCGCGACCTCGTCGCTGTCCGTTGGCCGGGCTACGAATGGAACGAGAACCCCGAGTTTCTTCGCGGTGCACCGCCACCTCGAACCGCGCTTTCAAGGAGCCAGTGATGACCCCACCCCCAGGCCCAGGTGTGTATCTGGTCACCCCGGAAGGAACCTGGCGCGTGCACGACAGCGACGAGGCCGCCGACGTCGTGTGTGTGCTCACTGAGCAACACGCCGACAAGGTCGACGAGCCCATGCAGGCTCTGTCACGCCAACAGGTCGCCACCCAATTAGGGCGCGGAATCCCCGCCGATTTCCCCTCAGAAGACATCGTTACCGGCGCCCCCCACCAGGGCGGCACACGAGGATGGTGGGAGAGCACGGTGCAGCGCTACCTACTCACGCAAGAGCAGCGCCGCGATCAAGGCGCCGTGACTACCGCCTCCCCGGCAGGCCGTCCGCAAGGCGAAACACCGGCTCCAACGGATGCCCATCCCGAGGCGCCGCCCGGAGATGCCTGGCCGTTGAAGTCGCGGCAATGGAGCGATGTGGACCTTAGCGGTGTCGATCAGCGTGTTCTGCTTGTCACAACAAAGGGCCTTGTCACCCCCTCGGGAGTCGTCAAATCGGGGCCACTGACCTCGCCGGCGCGGCTCGGGGAGGTCGTCTGCAGACGGCGGTGGTCAACCCCTCCCGGCGGCGCTGACCCGCAATTGTGGATTTTCCCAGAGGCATTGGAGGCCATCGGTTTTCAGATCGACGGCCAGGTCGACAGCGAGTTACCCGGCGTGGTCGCGGCGTTCTTCGACTGCACCGTCAAGTACCACAAATCCGGGTGGTTCACATGCGAGTTCGACGCCCAAATCCATGGCGGGGAGACCCGCAGCGCCGACATCGTGCTGATTCCATATCTACCCCTAGACCCGTCGCCATCGCGGCCGATGGACCGCGGCGTGGCCGGCATCCAGGGAACAGAAACCGAACTTCCCGACGACGAGGAACCGGCGGCACACCTGCTCGGCGACAGGATCGCGTGGCTCTACGGCATCGAAGGAGCCCTGCCGGCCCCGCGCTGGTCCCAGGTCGGCGCGCACATCGAGGAAGCCAAACGGCGCACCGCGAAACCGAAGCCGAAGAACACCAAAGGCGCAGCACCGCAACTGGTCCCGTGCCCACTACCGATCGAGATCACCTCGACAGGAAAAATGCCCTACCAGTGGTGGGGGCCGGAGGGAGTCGATACCGGCGCCGAAACCGAAGACGGCGGGGTTGCACGGCGCCGGGGCGTCCGGGTCAAAAAGACCCCACACCGTCCACGGGGTAACACCGTCGATGTCGAGGTCGACCAGCAGGCCGCATATTTACCGTCGGCGGAGGGCCTGTACCTCGGCTACGGAAAGCCTGACTGGCACACGCCCGACCCGTCGGTGTTCAACGATCCCCACCCACCCTTCGGGGTATTTCAGGTGACGACGCCCGCGGCGACCGAACTTTGCGGGCTGCACCGAAAGTTGCCGCTGCCGCATCCGGCGATGCGGTGGGACGAACCGACCACCTGGTGGGCGACCACCGCAGACGTCCGTCAGTTGACGGCCGCTCCCGAGATCGGTGGGGCAGGGATTTCGTGGGCCGAACTGCAAATCGACTCCGCCTGGGTGTGGCCCGAGCAGCATCAATGGCTCAAAGGGTTCGCTAAAGAGCTGCGCAGCAAGCGCATCGAAGCCGTCACCGCTGGCCGCGAAGACTACACCGAGATGATCAAAGCGATCTACACCAGCTTCTTCGGCCGGCTGGAAGCCGTCGGTGAAGGAAGCTGGAAGTATCCACTCCTTCATCTCCAACAGCCGGCCTGGTACGCCGCGATCGAAGCGGTAACCCGTGCCCGCGCCATGAAATACGCCGTCCGCATCGCCAACGACCACGGGGTATACCCCGTCGGGTGGTGGGCAGACGCGTGGTTCTACCGAGTTCCCGCCAAATTCGACCTGAGCCTCCTCGAGGATCCCCTCCGCGACGGTGTGCGCACAAACGGCAGTTACCGACTCAAAAACGTTGTGCGGCACTAGCCATGAGATGGGCTCAGATGGCCGAGGAACCCACAGGGCCGCGGTTCCAGGACTGCTTCAACGATCTCGTGGAGCGCCGCCTAAACGAGCTAGGCCGCGCCTGGGCCGACGTCAATGCCCGCAGCCGCCGAGCCGAAGCAGCGCGCCGTGCACGAGAGGAGATGGTGCGCCGCATCGAGACTCGGACCGGGCGGCGTTACGCAACCTCGACCATCGCCCGTTGGGTCGCCCGCAATACATGGCCGCCGCGCATCGACACGTTCTGGTTTGAACGCTGGGCCGCCATCGACCGGGCAGGCGGCATCGACGCCATGGCCGCCGCCACCGGATCAAGTCGCCACCGGGTCGTCGCTTGGCGCGATTCGCCGGATCCTGCGGCGCCTCCACCCGGCCGCATTCCGCCGCGCAAGCGCAAACCCACAGCCGAGCCCCAGGAGATCGGCGTCGAAACGCGTGGAATTCTGCGGATCGGCGAAACCGAGCAACACAACAAACGCATCCCCACCGATCCGGCCCGCGACTACGAAGTCTTGGAGGCAGCGCCGGACTCAGGCATCCTCGAAGCGTGGTTCGACAATGACATCGACACCCTCATGGATTTGCTCAGCGATGCCATCACCGAGCAAGTCACCGCCTTCTGGGATGTTGCCCAGTATTACGACGCCCGCTACACGGTGACCGAAATCGTCCAGTTCTTGCCCAGCATCGAAGGCCAGTGACCCAGCCCGAAAATAGCCTCCGACGAATAGCGGGGAGGACGTCTTTTCGGGAAGGAAGGAACCATGCAGCAATGACAAGCCGAAACGACGAGGCCAACGCCGTAAGCCTGGTCGATCATTCGGTGCTGCGACGAGCCGTCGCCGAGTTCGCCGCGCAGCCCGGCCAACAACGCTGCTACGACGTGTTGCGGTCGTGCATGTACGGTGAGCTGCTTCTCGACACCACCGGCTCTAGCGCGCTCACCGGTACCCCGTTCGCCCACGGATCCGAGCTGAGAATTCACGGGGGAAGCGGCCCCAACGGCGGAAAAGCGTTGTTCGCGTTCACCCGCAACGAGGAGATCGCCCGCAGGCACCCGCCTGGCACCGCCACCCAGTCGTTGGTCCAATCCGCTGTAGCGACACTAGAGTTCGCCCGCAGCCAGGGCTACGCCTGGCTCTACATCGATCCCGCCGGGCCGACGTGTGCGCTTTCGGCGACTGAGATTGACTTCGCATTGCGCAACCCGAACAACGAGACCATCAAGAAAGCCCTGGCCGACTTCAGCGACGGGTTAATCGACCGCCAGGCGGTGCTGCAGGTGCTGCGGCAAGACGGCCCGCTGCTGCTGGGCGCCGACGACTCAGTGGCCGGCAAGGTCGGTATCCGCGTACTAGAGCACGACGAGGGCTCGAGCCTGCTCGCTTTCACCAGCGCGCCCGAGGTCGTCGCCTACAACCCCGCCGACGCGGTCATGGCGCTGACCACCCACCAGGTTCTCGGCCGCCTCCGCGAACAAGGCCACCGCGGAATCGTCATCAACCCCGCCCGACCCCACATTGCATTCTCGATCACCGAACTGTTCGGCGGCGACCCCGACCACGCCGCCGGTGCGCACTAAACCACGTTCACATCAGGGGATGAGGGCGTGGCAGATTTGACCGGGCGCGATTTTGCGAAAGCGCGCGAAATCTTCTTCAACTACGACGGCTCGCGCTTCTACATGTCACGTGACGGCGTCGAGGCAGAGTACGAAAGCTTCTCGGTGCCCAAAGAGGTTGAAAACAAGTGGCTTGAGGAGCTCACTACACACAAGTTGAGCATGCTCGGCGAATCCGGCAACTGGTGGGTGGTCTACTTCCTGTGCAACAAGCGCGACTGCCGTCATCTGTCGCATTTGCTCAGCGCCGAGCCTTTGGGCGCGTTCTGGCAACGCTGCGCCTACCTTGAAGTCCTGCTCGACTATGTTGGTGTCTGCTCGCAGGGCTACTGCGCCAGCGATATTCAGGCAGCAGCGCAATACGTGCTCGACCATGCACAAGGCCTCTCCCCAGAGGAGGCTCCCAGTGAGCAGTTGCGCCAACGCGTTCGCCGCGTCATCGAGTCTGCTGCAGCCCTGCGTTCGACCACCGCGGACGAGTAGTCGCGGTCGCGACTTACTGCGGGCGGTGTAATGGGCGCTCGTCGACGTGTCGCCGCCAAAACCGCGGGTGGGTACAAGGCACGATAGGAACCAGGGGCGGCACCCGCCCGCGACCAGTTCGGACGGGGCCGGTTTTTGGGGGGAATACCGCGGTGAGGACTGCCTGTAGAGCAACGGCGGCGGGGGTACAGCCGGGCTGGCGAATAGATGCACCCGACCGGTGGGCGCAGCTGCGCGTGACCACCGTCAGCGAGCTGCCCGGCGGGCATATCCGCATCGCCGGCACCTTCATCGAAGGGCACGGAAAGTCAGTGAGCTACGAGCTCGACGCGGGCTACCCAGTCGTGGTGCAACAGGAGTGAATGGTCCCGGTCGGTCTTCTCGCGGCGCAGCGGGAACGGTTGGGGCACAGCGCAGTTCACCGCACATTGTCAGGGGGTTACGAAACACGATGATGGCTATCGACGGCAAGCACTGTCTGTGGTGTGGAAGGACGTTAAACCGCTCAGACTTGCCTGGGCAGCTGTACTGCAGCGCAGGGCATCGCACCAAACAACGCGAGCATCGCACGAAGCTGCTGGACCGTGCGATCGTGGCCTGCCCCACGCCGCAGAAAATGGCTTACCCCTACCGGGGGACGGCTTTTCGCGCAGCGGCCACCTACCGCCAGTACGCCTACCTGTGCGGCTGCGGTGTATACCACCTCACGAGCAACCCTGGCCGCCGCGGTCGACGCACACTGGGGCGGCACACGGTGAACCAACTGGCCCGCGAGTTGCGCGCCAGCTCCGTCGCCCGGTCCAGGCCGGGCCCGACTCGACCCACACCGCCCCGACACGGGCGCCATGAATCCACCGGCGGATGTTCCGAATGCGGTGCCGGTGGCTGCAGAGCCGCCTAAGACCACCAAACACTATGAACGAGAGAAATTTCCATGGCTTATACGACAATTCCTGTCTGCTACCGCGACTACGCAGATTACCGATGGCACGGAGATATCCGGCTCGAGGGCGCAATCACCCCACAACAGGTTGCGGCGCTGCGCGCAGCACTTGTCGATGGCGCACTCTATGCGCCCCTGCAGGTCGGGCTGACCCACTGCGGCGCGGAGGAGTCTCCTATGTTTCCTGGCGTCAACGACCACGGCTGGCATGAAATGGATCTCGATGGCATCACCATCGATGAGTGGCGGCCGAGCCGGCTTGGGTGCGTCAGCGGGCCCGACGAGGCGGGCACCGTCGCGGAGTTCGTGGCCAGGATGCAACGCGCTGCCGCCGTTGGCTGGCAACCACTGCTGCCGGGCCTGTTGTCGGGAACCTGACATGGGGGAGTTCAGCCTCGATGAACGCGACCGGCAGATCGTAGCTGCGGCGGCACGCTCCCGCGAGTCGTTGACCGGATTCCTTGTCGGGGACTGGGTCATCTTCGCTGACGGTGCGCGGCGGCGCATCGCTCACGTGTGGCCTGACGGTGTTCAAACCTGCGCCGGGGGCCGCTTCCATCTAAGTGACGGTGGGGCCATGCAGTTCAGCGGCCAGCCATCTCCCACGACGCCGCAGTCGGTGCTGGAGATGGCCGGCTGGCGTGAACCGGCGTCCGCGTGGATCTTTCATCACGGTGTTCTCGGGGCGGGCAGGGGTGTGGAGGTCGTGGTCGACGTGTCCGTGTGGCGCGCAACGATTCCCGCACCGCAACTGTGACCGATGGCGACAGACATACTCGCAGTGGCGTCGGAGCGTGAGAGGGCAACGGCGTTGAGCAGGGCGTCGCGGCCTGTGAAAGACCCTCGGCAGGAACGAGCAGCTACAGACTTCGTTGCTCATGTGGATCACCTCCAGTTACAGGTTCCGGCGGTCGCGGGGAAGTTCGACAGCACCTTCAGGGAAAGGGTGGGCATGATTACATCGACCAACACAGCGGACGGTGATCTGGCGGTGTCGTCATGACTCGGACCGTTTCACGCCCTACCCAAATGATCCGTGACGCACTGATCGTGGCTCTGCGCGCCCAAGGCCAGCCGATGAGTTCGGGCGAGTTAGTGAAGCACATGCCGTGGATCCGCAGAGACCAGCCATCGCCACATCCAAACCACTGGCGGTGCGACGGTTTACCAGAGGATGAACCGCGGCCCGGCTTGTGTGTGCGGGTGCTGCGTTGCACCGGTGCGATCCATACGGTTGATCGGCGGCCGCAAAGCTTTGAGCTCCACGCTCATTTGAAAGCGTTGGCGCGCAACGGGCTGGTGCGGTCGGCCGCTGGGACTGTTCCTGGCCGGCACAACCTATGGGAACTGACCGATGCCGGGTTGGCCAATGGTGAGATCGAGCAGCTGCGCAGCATTATCGACCTCGACCACATGAGCGTGGATTGGCGCTCAGAGCTGGTTGTCGATGTCGTCGACGCAGCGCCGGCGCGGGCTCAGGTCTCTGCCGCCGAAAGCTCGGTGATTGACTGGCAGCGTGTTGTTGACGGACTAGGACGGTTCGACGACACCGAATTCGCCGCGGACCGATCGCATCTGCTCACCGCCGACACCTACCGGTATGTGATAGCGACTGCGCCCGGCGGTACCGCGACCGCGGCCCGCCAGTTGGAGCTGACCGGAGGTGTCGACAGCGGCTACGCCGCGATGACGCTGCACGGTGGGCGCCGCGTCGCGATAGCCGTGGCAGATCTTCGGTCCGAAACGTCACGGATGGCCGCGGCCGCCAAGATCATGGAGGCCCTCTACCGGACGTCGCGATTCGACGCCGAGGAACGTGTGCTGATCCTGATTGCAGGACTCGCGGCACGCAGTCAAATCGAAACCCATCTGGGTGTGTTCTCGGCTGCCTGCCGTATGCCGTTCGTCTTGCAGTTCGACCGGGCAGCGTTGGCGGGACTGGCCTTTGACGGATTTCCCCACTTCGGCCCGGACCTGACGCTGACCAGACTGGCCCGCCGCGACAGTGTCGCGCACCACCACCACATCCTCGCGCTCAGTGTTGGTCTTCGTGAGGACTTTACCGCTCCAGGAGGTGCACCGTGACCGCGTCGCGGATCGAATGGACCGAGGTTACGTGGAATCCGACGACTGGGTGTGACCGTGTCTCGCCCGGATGCGATAACTGCTATGCGTTGGCCTTAGCCAAGCGGCTCAAGGCGATGGGCTCACCGAAGTATCAGGCCGACGGTGATCCCCGAACGAGTGGACCAGGTTTCGGTGTCACGGTGCACCCAAGCGTGATCGACGAGCCACTCAGCTGGCGCGTACCGCGAAAAGTGTTCGTAAACAGCATGTCTGACATTGGCCACGCCCGTATTGGCCGTTCCGCCTTGGCCAGGATTTGGGCGGTGATGGCCCTGACGACACGGCACCAGTACCAAATACTCACGAAGCGGCCGCGTCGACTCGCGCAGATTCTGTCGCATACGGAATTCGTCGGCGCGGTGGCCCGGGAGGCATCAGACATCATCGGCAGCACACCGGCACACCTTGGGCGCTGGCGACTCGACGTGGGCGGACATCGAATCGCCGGCGATCGGCGGATCGGCGGAGGCTGGACCAGGACTGGGACCGGTGAACACGCGGTGTGGTCTCCTCCGTGGCCATTGCCGAACGTATGGCTCGGGACATCGATCGAATCGGACGAATATTGCTGGCGCGCTGATGTTTTGCGGGCGGCTCCCGCTGCTGTCCGCTTCCTTTCGCTGGAGCCGCTGCTGGGGCGGTTACCGAGCCTCGACCTCGCCCAGATCGATTGGGTGATCGTCGGCGGCGAGAGCGGGCCCCGCCACCGGCCGCTGCAGTTGAGCTGGGTCCGCGACATCCGTGACCGCTGCGTTGAGCAGCGGATCCCCTTCTTCTTCAAACAGGTCGGTGGCGTAACAGCCAAGGCCGGCGGCCGGATGTTGGACGGCCGCACCTGGGATAACTACCCGGAAACCGGCCACCTCGCCGAGGCGGTGCTGTCGTGACGTGAACGCCAGTTGCCAGCCGTGTCAGAAGACGCTCAACGTCCGCGTGCGCCGCGGCGACAAGATCACTAACTACCGCCGCCCCGCCTGCAGCGCCACATTGCAAGGGATCGAAGGGTTTCGCGGCGCCGCGGAGGAATCCCACCGCATCACAAGGAGAAAGCAAGCAGTGAAACCCAACATCGGTGACCGCCTGGAAATCACCGGCCAAATGGACGACCCGGACCCGCTACCTGTCGGCACAACTGGCACCGTCGATTGGCTTGGTCAATGGACCGACGAACTCACCAAACAGATCGGTGTCAGATGGGACAACGGCAGCCGCCTTATCCTTCTGCCCCACGATCCGTTCCGAGTGCTGCCCCAATGACGCGGCGAGCGATCACCGGAACCACGGAAATCGAATACAAATCCATCGTCTCCTCGGCGGAGATTCGACCCTATCCAGCTGTAACCGTGAAAGGCCAGTAGATGAGCATCATTTATCGCGGCTATGCGCCGGAGAACCATGCCGGAGGCCGGATGGTCACCGTCTGGGACGATAACCGGTTCATCTCCGTGCTGCCGCACATAGTCAAGCATTCACCGCCCGGATTCTCCTGGGGCTATGCCGGGTCGGGACCCGCTGAACTCGCCCGCTGCGTGCTCATCCACGCACTTGAACTAGCCCCCGACTGCGACGAATGCGGCGGTCACGGCTGTTGGTGGTGCGACGGCGGATATACCGAGCCGAGCCCGGCTATGTATCAGCAGTTCAAGTTCGACAGGATCGCCGGATTACCTCGGGACGAGGGCTGGGAAATAACCGAGTCGGAAGTTAAGGCGTGGGCGGCCGCATGGCGTTCCAGTCATCCGCAGGAGGCGCAGCGACGAACAACGTTGGGCGGAAACTAGTTACACGCCGCCACTGAAGTGAAATCGTGCCGACCCCACACCCAACGTGACGGACGATAGGCCAGGGCGGTCGAAACTGCGGGCTCCCATCCTCGGCCAGTTCGTCTGTGCCGCAATGCCATCTCGGCTACAAGCGCACCAGTGCGGTGATGTGGAAAATGAGAATCCCGGCCGTGAAGGGGAGCACCATCCACAGCGACCGCGGACCCTACGCAATTTCGCGAAGGTGCTGTGGTCGCCGGCGTATTTCGCCGCCTCGGTCGGCTACGTCTCGGAGACGACGGTGCGCCGCTACATCGAACACCAGTGGGATGCGGTGCTGGCGTGAGTCAACAGGTCAAGATCACCCGCGCCCGCCTGCATGGATCCCCGGTGTACCTGGGCGAGATGACCGGCCCGGACGGCACGCCCGGCCCGGTGTGGTCAACGGATCCCGATGCGGTGCTGGGCTGGTTGTGTGATGGGTTCCGGTTCCGGTTCAACCAGCGCCGCTCGGTCCGCTGCCGGTATTTGACCTGCCAGGACCGTAACGGTGATCGTGTGCTGGTGACCGACCCGGCTGGTGTGCCGGTGTTGGTGCCGATCGGGCGCACGGTCACCGACATCACCGACGCCCAGGCCCGCCGTCAGCACAGTTTCCTGGCGGCGATACCCGGCTACGTGTTGGAAGCGACGCTGAAAACAGAGCACACAGAATGGTTCTCGGCGGCTAAACGCCGCAAGACCAACGCGGCTGCGGGCCGCCGGCCCGGGGCGATGCCCGGTTTCCGCCGTAAAGGTTCCGATCAGCGGTTCGTGTGCTGGTTCAACGGTGGCCGCAACGCGGTGTTCACTAAGACGGGCCGGCGTTCTGGTGTGGTGATGATCAGCGGCGCCAACCCGAGAACCCACCGCGCACCAGGGCTGGGACCGGATGGTAAACCGCACAAGCTGGGCTGGCGGATCACGCTGCATGTGCGGTTGTCGCAGCCGATCCGCCCCTACACGTCGGTGCGGGTGAACTGGACACGCCGGCGGCTGGTGTTCGTCAATGAACCGCTGCCGGTGACCGGCAAGGTCTCTACCGGTGAGGTGATCGGGATCGACCGGGGCGTGGCGCACACCGTCGCCGATGACCGCGGCCGATTCTATGATGCCCCCGACACTTCTGCCCTGGACAAACAGCGCAGGTTTCATCAACGCCGGATGGCCAAATCCAGACTGGTCGCCGCGCGCCAGGGGCGGCGTTTCTGGGAGTCGAAACGCTACCAGGCGCACAAGAGCGCGGCCGCGGGCCTGGCCGCTAAACAGGCGCGCATCCGCGACGATTTCGCGCACCAGCTCAGCACCCGACTCGTGCGGGGGCACGATTTCATCGGGATCGAGAAACTGCCGGTGGAACCGATGACCCGGCGGCCCAAACCTGTCCGGGACCCCAACAAGTCGACCCGGTTTCTGCCTAATGGGGCAGCACGCAAACGTGGACTTAACCGGTCGATGCGAGCTGCCGCGCTCGCCAGACTCGCCACGTGCATCGAATACAAAGCCGCCCTGGCGGGGGTGGCCTTCGTTGAGGTGCCCGCGGCCTACACCAGTCAGCGTTGCCATCAGTGCGGGCACACAGCACGGGAGAACCGCGAAAGCCAAGCGGTATTCCGGTGCCAATCACACAGTTGTGGCTGGACCGGCAACGCCGACACCAACGCCGCCATCAACATACGTGAGGAAGCCCTCACACGCTGGGCGGCGCAGCAATCCGAACAACTGGCTAGGACATCCGGTGAAAAACCGGGCGGCGTAGCCGTCAGCCAGGCGGGGAGCAAGAGTAAGACCGACCCCCACACGGGTCCGGCCCCTGGGCCGGCGGCGTCTGCGATGAACCGCGAACCACCCAACGCCGCCTAACGGCCAAGGGAATCCACCGCTTTCCAAGCGGTGGAGGATGTCAAGAGAATGTAGGGCGCTGTTCCTCCCGCGCAGAAGCCCAGTGCCGTAAGCAGAGCTGTTAGCAGCACTCGCTTCACGATCGTCATGTGGCGCACGTTAGCCACCGGCGGCGTTTATGCGGCCCAGCAGCCGAGCGGGCCGCCGGCGATGGGATGCGTGGGGACGGTACGGCCTTCAAGAATGAGCACAGCGCCAACGTCGGGGCCGCTGTCGCTTGGTCGCCACGTGTGCGGCTGGACCCGTAACCGGTGACCGGTCACTAGCCACGCGTCGACTGCGGCGAAGACCTCGGGCAGCGACGTCGCAAATTCGGACCTGGACACGATCGTGTCGACGTAGTCCGGGTCTGGGTCGTCGTCCCACCAGCGGGTCTCGTGGCGCACCAAGATGGCGGTGAATGGCCCGTCAGTCGTTTCTTGGTACAGCTCGACCGCTAGCTCAGCATGCACGGCCACGTTGTCGGTGGTGATGTGTGGTCCCGTGTCGGTGACCAAAACTGTGGTCATTTCACGCTGCCCTTTTCTCCCCGGCGCCCTCGTCTTGGCCGCGCTGTTGGTGCTACATATCAAAACATACGTTACCATAGCAGCGCAACGGTTATTACCGGAGCGGTCGGAGCAGAAACCTGTGGGTTGCCGTGGCCTCCGTGGCACGGACGTTGACTACTTCAGCACCCTGTCGACCTGCTAGCGAAGAGCGGCGCGGCCTCGCCAGGCGGTCACGATCTTCGGGGCCCAAGCTGACGTTGAAGTCGCCGTCGTCGGGGGTCGACGAAGGATCCCTTGTTGGTGTCGAGCAGCCGGCGGTGCTCCTACAGCCCTTGAGCTGCGGCTGAGTCCCATCCGGCCGGCAGTGGTGGGCTGGTCAGGCTTCGGGCCGCCGACGCCATGGTCAGACCGCCGACCGGCTGGTCACCGAAAAGGCCGGCGATGGCGTTGAGGAACGGCTCCGCAGTCATGCGCACAAAGCTCGATCGAAGGCAGCACCAGGCACGATGATCACACTACCGGCGCCCATGCCGTTCTTTGCCGATTATTTGCCTTCTTTGCCCGCTCTAGAACGACCCTCGGCCTCAGTGCTGGCAAGAACACGTGCGGCGAATTCGAACACCGTGCCGTAACGCCTAGCCGGCCCTTATTTTGCTTTTGTGTCGTAAACACTTCCGTGTTGCGCTCGTGCCGCGATTGTTCTAGAAGTGCCATACTGAAACCGGTACTATTTTTGCACACCAGGGCACCCGCGGAGGGTCTCTTGTCGCAGGAGGGCGATCATCAGCGCTGCGCCGTTAGACGAAGACGCCGCCGCCGAGGAGGCGCGCTCGCTGCTCCGCCAGGGCTATGACATCAAGAAGGTGGTAGCCCAAACCGGGCTCTCCCAAAATCAGGTCGAGATGCTCGCGAGCAGCACCCTTGCTCCCGATGTGAAGCGCCTGGCGAAGTACATGAACGCGCGTCTGAGCGAGCTGGGGATGAGTCAGCTCGAAGCCAGCAAACTAGGCCTGGTCTCGCGCTCGACGCTGAACCTGCTCGGCAAAGACGACAGGGTCCCGGGCAGCGCCACCTTGTCCAAACTTGATGAGCTGTTGTCCTGGGAGCCGGGGTCAGCGCATGCGACCATGCACGGTTCTGAACCCACACCGCGCGAGAACACCATCAGCCGCCCGCCCGGCCCGGTCGTGGATCGCGACGCCGAGGACGACTATGACAACCTGCGCATGTGGATCGAAAAGCGGCTGCTGGAACTGCAGATGAGTAAGAGCCGCCTGGCCGCGGTGGGCGGGCCCGGGCGCACCACGCTGGCCACGATGGGCAAGCGCGGCTACAGCCCCAACGCCGAAACCTTGGAAAGAATCGACACCCACCTCATGTGGGCTCCCGGCTCAGCGTTTGCCGCACTCAAAGGCGGCAAACCCGTCAACCTGCACATCGACGTCAAACCGCACCCCGCCCTGGTCCCGGTCCACTCGATCATCCATAAGCTCAAGGTGCTGCGAACCCACGCCGAACGCCAACAGCAAAGCCTCGACCAGCAACTCCGAGACATCGACCAGGCGCTTTCGCAGGCGTACCTGGTCGTCGAGGACTTAGCACCGTTCCTAGACACTGAGCGGTGATTCTGCTCTGCTCTGTGGGCGGCCCCCGGGTGGTTTCGCGGATCGTGTCCGTGTTCCAGCCGCGGGGTGGCGGGTTTCCTCGCGTCTTCGGGTGCCGGGTCTGGCCTGGCCGGTCCGATGCCCGGCCACATCGCTCTGGTGTGGTCGGGGCGGCGCCGTCCGTCGCCGGATCCGGTGCCCAAGGGCGCGCCGTCCGATCGCCACGCTCGCGTGTTGGCGGGCATTCAGGGTGACCACCTCTGGGCGGGGTTCCGGCGTTGAGGGTGAGGATGCTTCGAGCGAACATCCCATTACCGGCGGTGAGTGCATTCGACTACGGCCCCGCAATCCGCTGCCAGTCGGGCATGAGCTGAATCTCTGGAACGGCAACGAGTACTTCGACGACACGCTGTTTCACGTGGTGCGGGGGCAAGGCGACGAGTAATGGTACGAATTGGCAACCAGTACAAGGAAGTGTGACATGGCTACTCTCGGTCGATCACGCGAGCATTCCTGGAGTCGACCCGGAATTGGTGGCAGTCTGCCAAACCTTCCGTGAATGCCCTCGAGTGGCCGAATGGATGTTCGCGTATCCGGGAATCTCCAACACGTCGCCGCCCACTGGCAGCGTCCCTACCGAAACGTCACCCGACACCAGGCAGCAGCCACCGTGATCGGGCGTCGCGCCCAAGGCTTTCCGGCCCGGCGACGGAAAGGTGTGACACCGACACGACCAGAGGATCGCGCGGTGAGAGCTACCAACCAGACCGGGCCCGACAGCCACAGGGCGAACACCGGTAGCCGCCGCCGGTCAGGGATGCGAGGAACCGAATCTCGCCCGCCCAATCGGAACGTACGCGGGGACCCACGCCGGGCAACCGTTACCCCGGCAACGGCCAACAACGGCCAACATCGTAAGTAACGGTCTGGCAACCACCAACTAGCTGCCGGAGAAGTCACCGAGGTCGCCCAGGTGGCCCGGTGTCAGGTGCTGACTGAGAGCTTCGCGGTGCTGACGCAGGGACGACGCGAACCGGTCAGCGGATGCTTCGAAGTGCTGGGCTGCGGACAACGCGTCCTGGGTACCCGCCTTGTACTGTTCGAACGCCTCGAGCAGATCGCCGACCGCGGAGGTCAGGACGCGTTGGGTGTGTTCGAGTGTGACGATTTTTGCGGCCTGGTCGGCGAGCTGCGTAGCGACCTCGGGGGGTAGGTCGTCTCGACCGATGCTGGGTTGCGCGTGCGATCGGGGGGTCTGCGCCCGAGTCGCTGCCGGCGCCGGCGGCAGCTCGTCAGCGTAGACATACCAGCGCAGCCGGTGCGGCTGTGGCTCGGCGCCACCGCGAAGCGTGCCTTTTTCGATCATCTTCTGCAGCGTGCGGTGGTCTCGGCGCAGGCGGCGCGCTGCTTCGCGTAATGACACGATGTTGTCGCTGGTTGGTGTTGTCTCGACCTCGGGTGGGGGGTATTTGAACTCGGCGGCCACCGTGTACCCCCTTATCCGCTGTCGACCAGCTCGAATGTTCTTGGTGATCTTAGTGTGCGAAATCTGAGATGAGACACGAAGCACGTTAAGGACACGAAGACCATTTTTCCGCGCTACAGTGACCCCAGTGGCGGCGGAGTATCGATCACCCTAGGAGCGTTCAGTGGCATCCTCGCGGACTAGCGCACAGCGCGGCCGGCGACGTGCGCGTGCAGCAGCGCCATCGATCAAGCCCCGGCGCGTCGAGAACCGTGTCCTCGACAGCCTGATCGGGCTGCGGGTCTCATCCGAGCACCAAAAAGCGATGGACTGGAAAGCCAAGCAGTTGGGGCTCAAGACAGCTCAGGACTGGATCCGTGAGTACATGAAGGACGCCATCGAGCAGGCTGTCCAGGAGAAGCAGGCCGCAGAAAGTCAGTTGCCGCTGCTGACGGCCTAGCCGAGTCTGAGCTTGTGTTCTGATACGCGTGTGGTTAACCATGCGCGTGTCGTGCATGGTTAACCATCGCGTCCGTGCGACCATCCCTTCTGGAAACACCAGTCAAGGGAGGTTACTGATGAGTCCACACCGCTGTTAACAGCGGTACGCGCTGCGCTCGTCGCAGACCACGCGGGATGTCCGACCGATGCCCACGCCGCATTCAAACAGGTTGTCCTGCAGCCGTTTCCACGCTGACTGTCCCCTGAAACGACTTCAACCCCCGGAGGCTACCGAGGGTTGATGCCGAAGCCGAGATTGCAGCTCGGCCCGGGACGGTCATGCACATTGCCCTGTCGAAGGGATTTGCCCCATGCCACCTGTGATGATACCGCACGCCCAAATACGGATTCAGTACAAAAGCGGCGACACGCGGTGACCATTTCACTCGCCGTCGCCATCGACCATTCGCCCCCCGCCGCCGACAACCCCGAGCCGATATGGGCCGCGCTCGCGCCGCTCATTGCGGCGCGGCCAACGATGCGGCTGTGGTCGCCACAACAACGCTTCGGCGAAGTTCGCCGCCTCACGACGAAGCTTCCCGCTGCGCCGGCCGCCGTGCCCGTCTATCGCCGCGGCCGCACCCACATGCTGGTATTTGACCTCGACGCCAAACGCCGCGGCCGCAATGCGGTCGCGGCCGACCGACAGCGCATCCTCGAGTGGATCCATGCCTGCGGCGGCCGCGCTATCAGCGACTCATCCACCAGCGGCGGCAGCCACGTCATCGTCCCGCTGACCCAGGCCACCCCGATGGAAGACCTCCGGCCGGTCCTCGCCGCGGTAGCCGCACGATGCCCCACCCTCGACCTCACCCCCATGCTGAACACTTCCGCGGGATGTATCAGCGTCCCCGGCTCAGCGTGCCGGGAAGGGGGGCATCGAATCCTGCACGGCACCATCGACGACGCCGTCAAGACCCTCACCCACGCCAATGCGCCCGAACTACTGGCCGACCTGCAGTCGCTACTCGGCGTACCCCACAGCCCCGCCATTGCGGCACCGGCAGATTCGCACTACTTCACCGGAAGTGGTCCCACCACACAGCTCCGGTGGCCCTACCGGCGCACCACATCGCTGCCGACGCCCGTCGCCGCCTTCGCTAAAACCGGCGCCCTGCCGACTGATGGAAGATGGGCCAGCCGTTCCGAAGCCCGGCTTTCGGTTCTTGTTCACCTGATGTGGCGCGGCCACACACTGCCTGAAATACGGCATCAAATCCGCCCAGACCAACCACTGGCTGGCCTCGCCGTCGCCTACCGCCGTTACAGCCCTTCCACCGACCGTGCCCTACTAGCCGACTGGGCCGCCGCCAGAACCTGGCTCGAGCACATACTCCCAACTGTCCACTCGGGCACGCACAAGAGTTATAAGCACACAGGGGGAAGCAGGGCTGGCGGCACCGCCCCCCACGCGCTCTGGCTCGCCCACGCACTGTGGTGGTGCGACACTACCCTGCGGGCCAACCCTTCCCGGTGGTTGGTGGCGGCGGTGCTACAAGCACTGGCCATTTCAGCGTTGCGCGCCGGAGAGGTGATCAAGGGAGTCCCGGTTGTCGCCGTGGGCGGTCGGTCATTGTCCGTGGCGGCCGGCCTGGTCAGTGAATCCGCAGTGTGGTCGGCATTGCGGATGTTGCGCGACTGCCCGGGCTCACCGGTGCTGTTGGTGCAACGTGGTACCGGGACCCGTGCCGATCGTTATGCGCTGACAACACCTGACGTGGCTGACCCCCGGCCTGACGCGCCGGACCGGGCGCGAGTCTGCGACGTGCACCCGGTATGGGCAACAGTCGGCCTGCAATACCGCCGCGTGTACGAGCTGGTCCAATCTGGTGCCGCTGTCACAGTGGAGGAGGTGCGTTTGGCCGCTCGGATCTCACGCAGCAGCGCCTACGATGCAGTCGCCGAACTGGCCCGTCTCGACTTACTGCGCCGCCGCGATCGCCAGCTGGAACCAGGCGGCGTCAGTCTCGATGAACTCGCCACGCGGCTAGGCATCCCCGCAATCAGGGCCGCGCGGATCGCTGCCCACCAGCACGCCCGGCAGCAATGGCGCCGCTGGCTCAACACCCGCCAGGTCCCGTACACAGAACCCGCCCTAGTGACTCCACCCCAGTACGGCCACCAGACACAATGTGATCCGCTGTCACCCCACGACACGGACGAATACCTGGCGGCCGTGATGGCCACCGGCCCGCCCGAGTTGCAGCCATGACGACGCACCACCCGCGCGCATACTGGACCCACCGGCAAACAGGGGGTGGGGCCGTGCAGCGAGTGCCCAGGCTGCTGTGCGCGGTGTTGCTGACCACCCTCGGTCTTTGCGCCGCCCCGCCGGCATCAGCGGCGCCCACCGACGTCGCGGGCATGGTGGTGTTCCTCGACCCCGGCCACAACGCCGTCAACGACGGCAACACCCGCCAGGTCCCGACCGGTCGCGGCGGCACCAAGGACTGCCAGACCGCAGGCACCTCAACTCCCAGCGGTTACCCCGAACACACCTTCAACTGGGACACCACCTTGCGGATCCGCGCGGCTCTGACCGCACTGGGCGTGCGCAGCGCCATGTCACGCGGCGACGACACCAGCGCGGGCCTATGCGTCGACGCGCGAGCCCAAATGGCCAACGCGGTGCAGCCCGCCGCGATCGTGAGCATCCACGCCGACGGCGGCCCCCCAGCAGGCAGTGGATTCCACGTCAACTACTCCGATCCGCCGCTTAACGCCGCCCAAAAAGGTCCCGCGCTGCACCTGGCGACGACCATGCGTGATCAACTGGTAGCGGCAGGATTATCCCCGTCGACCTACGTCGGCTCGAGCGGCTTGTACGGCCGAGCCGACCTGGCCGGCCTCAACCTAGCCCAATACCCCGCGGTGCTAGTGGAACTGGGAAACATGCGCAACCCCACCGAGGCCGCCGCCATGGAAACAAGTGACGGGCGCCAGCACTACGCCGACGCCGTCGTGCGAGGCATCGTGGCCTACCTCTCACAGCTGCGCAGCAGCTAAGCGCGCCGGTGGGCCGGCGCGCGTGTTGCCGCTCAATGCTGTCAGTGCCCGGCCGTAATCTCGGATAAGCGAAAGCAAGGGGGAGGGCACATCGGCATGGCCAATATCGGTAACTGGCTGGACACTTTCGTTGAGGAAAAAGAACTCGACCGCGAACACCTCTTCGAAGTCGAAGGCCCCAGCGGACTTAACGTGATCCCGCTCGGCGTTGTTGTCGACACCATCAAAATCGCTCCGCCACAAGAGCAGACCGCGATCCAAAAACGCCTGCAGCAGCTGGACTTCTATAACCGCGACGTTACAGACTATCTGCGCCAACTCGCCGGCGCGCTGGTCATCTGAGTCCGCGCACTCACAACGGGCAGCACTGAAATGACCGCAGACACGCAGCTCACCGAGCTTTTGAAAGCGCGCGAGGCCAACCGCGCCGCCATCGAACGCCGCGCCGCCCAACTCGTGGCCCAATACATGCGCGACAACAACATTGACGTTCTACGCGTGGACCTGGAACGCAGCTTCGCGCTAGATATCGACGACGACGACCTCAACGACGCGATCGGCAACCTCCCGCTGAAAGTCATCCCCTGGGGCGGCGGCACCCTCGACTACCACGTGCCGCTCACCCAGCTCGATGAATGGCTAGCAGCCCACAGCGCTGATGAACAGCAATACTAACCCAGCAGCGAAACCTGTTGGGGCGCTGCGTGTTCTGCTGATCGCCGACACCGATCCGCAACTACCCGCCGGCCTGACAGACTACGTGCAAGCCCGCCACGTCGACATCGTCATCACCGTCGGCGACCTCCATGCTGGTCTGCTCAAGGGGATCAGCGAACAGCCGCTGGCCATGGGCGTCTACGGCAATCACTGCAACGGGACCTACCTCGACGACCTCGGAATGATCAACCTGCACCGCCGCCGCACACAGGTGGCCGGCATCTCGTTCGTGGGCCTGGAAGGCTGCGTGCGCTACAAAGACGATCCGCACGACATTCTCTACACCCAGGACGAATACCGCGACATCGTCGCGGACTTGCCCGCCGCCGACGTGCTGGTCACCCACTGCCCACCACTGGGCCTCAACGATCACCGCGACCCGGCTCACGTCGGCATTGCTGCACTGCGCGATTGGGTGCATCGCAATCAGCCGAGCCTGATCGTGCACGGCCACACCTATCCGCGGCCGCCCCAGACACGGTTCGGCACAGCCCAGGTCGCCTATGTACGCGGAGCGCGTGTGCTTGACCTCATCCGCCGCGCACCCGAAGGCGGGCCGTGAACATGACCGACCCCACGCCGGTGTGCATCGTGCAGGGCTGCAAGAACCCCGTCGCCACGGTCGGCGACGTCTGCGCAGACTGCCAGGAGCTCTTCAAGGGCTACATGGTGCACAACCCCGACGGCCACAGAGCCACCGAAACAGAACTCGCCGCTGCACAGGCCACCCTGCAACGCGCACATGCGCAGCAAATCGCGGTGGAAATAGCTGCAACACAAAACGTTCCGGTACGCCGAGCCAACCAACTCTGTTGGCTGTGTGAGCAACGCCGGACCTGCACACAACAAGAACGAGGATGGGAGTGCGACAAATGCCTGCAAATTCACTAGATGACCGCGAGCCCGCAGAAGTCGAAATCTTCACACGCCCGATCGGCGGCCGCCGCTGGCAATATCACTCGACGATCGAGATTGCCACAGCTGACCTAACCGAGTGGCTACGAACCTGGTTACAGGACAACCAGATAACGGCAGGCGAGTGGATCGCCGGCGACAAATGGGACGGCATCGACAGCGCAGTGGTGTGTGCCGAGCCGGCCCTAAGCCTCAGTGCGTGAACCCGCGAGCTGTCCTACCTCGGCGCCCGGACACTGCCGACGGCAGGCGCCGAAGTGCTCGCACAAACCCATCCGTGTATCGGTAACGAACCCGCGCGAAAGTACCCGACACCCACAGGAGGTAGCTTCCGCAGCCATGTACACGGGTCTTAGGCACAAGTTAGGAAGGTGAACAATGGCTCAGCATGCCCAGGACCTGCCCGGAGCACTCAACGCCCGCCGCGACATGCTCGCCATCGCCGCAGATCCGGCCCTGGACGCCAGCGCCAAACTGTTCGCGTTCTGTCTGCTTGCCCACCTCACCGCACTACGCCAAGCCGGTCATCGCGGCGGCGTCAACCGCGACAGCTGGGCGACCGCAGTCGGCGAAATGATGTACCCACCTGATTCGTTCGAACGCAAGCACTACGGCCCCATCGGCATCTGCCGGCGCATCATCGCCGCGGACATCCCACGCTACGAATTGGCGCGAGTTCCCGCCGAATCGATCCAGTGTCAAACCCCGAAATCACGCGGCCCAGACGCAGGCAAGCCCTGCAGCAAACCCGGGGTCGGTCACCCGGTGATCGACTACGACCCCGATACCGGGCAAACCCGATGGATCGCCTACTGCCGCAACCACTCCCACCCATCGCTGGACGAGTGGCGTCACAAGCGGCGACAGGCATGGGAAGACAACGGCCGCCCCAGCCCGCCACCCAACACCGGAGGTGTACTAGCACGCCACTTCGCGACTGATTGGGACGTACTGTACGAATGGGCGGTCGATCCATCGCGCACGCCACTCCCCGAGACCAACCCCCCAACCCCGCCGCAGCCCAAATTCACCCTCATCCAAGGCGGCGCCGAGGGGGATCCCGGCGGACGCCAACGGCTTGGACGCGAGGTCCTGAAGGTCTGCGACGCAACGGGGCAGTAGGGCGGCGATCACGGTGTCCACCAGCGCGCACGCACATATAAGGCCAGGCATCCGCGCCAGCACCAGAACGTTTACCGTGCACGTTCATGCCCAAAGCTCGGGGTAGTACTTCGGGCAGATGCAGTGGCGGGTATCAAGCGGGGGGTCGATCAGCTGCGCAGCAATTGGCGATATCCGCGCCTCGAGAAATAGAGCCGACTCAATCGCGGCGGCGGTCACGCTGAATGGGTCATCTGGGTCGGACAACGAGACGGTGACGCGGTCCGCGTACACCCACATGAACGCTTTGTGGCCGTCGATTTCGATGTGGCCTGGTTGACAAAGGTGGGGGAAGCGGCCGATGGGGGAGGGCAGGGCAGCGTAGTCGGCGCCGCTGTAGGCAACGCCGCGTCGTCGGGTCGGTGCATCCGCTGTGACTGCGCTGGCGGCAACGCCAAGGCATGCGAAGAGCCCGCGCAACGACGGCTCGGTTTCCGCGCGCAGTGCGACGAGCAGGCGATCGCCATCATTGGCGTGTCCTCCCACAGCGCGGCAGAAGCGAAAGTAGCGCAGACGGCGCGCCCACGCGTGTAGTTCAGCCGGGCGATGGGTCTCGTAAAGCCACCGTTCCCATCGGGAATCATCGGGCACGGCATCAGCATATGGGTGCGCCGTGAATGGTCGGCAGCTGTCGCGGGGCCCGGGAGTTCATGTCGCACTTGCCGCCGCTGGCAGCCCCCCAATCAACCGTAATGAGCGCTGCGGTCACGACGATCAAGGTGAGGGCGCCGAACACTAGCGGGCCAACACGCTTCAGCTTCCACTTGTTCTCCCGTTGGTGAGATGGTCGGCGCTTTGCGATGCGTCCTTCCACCCGCGCGCCTGTCCATCCCAACGCCGCCAGTTCGCGGCCCGTGGGTGTCCGGAAAGGTCGACGCTGGTGTCATCGAAGACGCACAGTTCCACCGGCTGGCCGGGCAGGTACACGCGAGTCTCCGATTCGCCCCGGCGAGCGGGATGTAAGAAAGGCTCGCCGTTACGAAGTGTCAGCGTCATCGCGACATGGCCGCCCCACCAATGCACGGCACCGACGTCAAGCCCGTCGGCAGTTGATACACCCGCGACGACGAATTCCGCTGGCACGGTGTAGAACAACTCGCCACTCATGTGGTAGCCGACCCCTTCCCCTTCAGGCCCGCACTCATGTGTTGCGACGCCCGGTTGCGCTGTCTACTGGCCAGCATTGCGGACATGTGTGCCGTAATTGCGGTCGGACACACCGCGGCATCTGGTTTCGAGCTGCCCGCCGAGCTGCGGTGAGCCCAGGCCATGACATGGCGGGTGCTGCAACGGTCGCCGGCTCAGAATTCCGGGGCGCCGACGTGTCGCTGCCGCGGCGACCGTGAGCTCGCAGCCTATCGTCGCAGTCAGGGCCGTCTGGGTCCCGACGAACGAAACCGGGGGGAAACATGACTGCGGGCGCTAGTGATCTCGGACGGTCTTGGCGTGTGCACTCACCCCGCCCGGCTCCAACCGTAAACCACCACCACTGAAAACCAGTGCAGCACAAGGGGGGAACAGCACCGGTGGACACCTTCTGGGCCAACGTAGACGAATGCGTCGACGCCATCACCACGGCCCGAACCGTCGAGGAAGTCATCTCAATCCTCAACCGCCACTTCGAGCCGTCCTCCGGCGATGCGTTCTTCGGCGGCTCCGGAGGAGACCGGCAGATCATGTCCGCGCTGCGGGAAGCCGGCTGGGCGATTGTGTGGGCCGAAGCCGTCTACTACTTCGTCGCCAAGGATCCCGCCGGCGACCTGTTGACCTACATCGAAGGTGACGTCTACCGCGGCGACGCTCGCTGAGAAGCGACCGCCGCCGACATCAACAAAGGGACCCGTTGTGCCACGGCTGCTAGACCACGCCCTCGCCGCAGCGACGCTCGAATATAGGAAATACTCTGTGACACAGACCATTACACCGTCACCGCCCGCACACAGTGCCACGTTGCGCCAGTGGCAGCGGCGAGCGCTCGTCAAGTATCTGGCCACAAAACCCCGGGACTTCCTCGCAGTCGCGACACCGGGATCGGGCAAGACGACGTTCGCACTCCACGTCGCCGCGCAGCTGCTGGCCGACCGCACCGTCGCCGCCGTCACCGTTGTCGTGCCAACCGAACACCTCAAGCTGCAGTGGGCTCAGGCCGCAGCGCACGCCGGCATCGCCCTGGACCCGCGGTTCAGCAACTCCGCAGCGCACACGTCATCGGAGTACCACGGCGTCGTCGTCACCTATGCCCAGGTGGCCAATCACCCAACCCGGCACCGGGTGCGCACCGAAAACCAACGGACGCTGGCGATCTTCGACGAAATCCACCACGGTGGTGACGCCAAAAGCTGGGGCGAGGCGATCCGGGAGGCGTTCGACGACGCGACGCGCCGCCTGGCCTTGACAGGGACCCCGTTTCGCAGCGACGACAGCCCGATCCCGTTCGTCACCTACGCCCCCGACAACGAGGGCGTCCTGCGTTCGCAGGCCGACCACGCCTACGGCTATGCCGAGGCGCTGGCCGACGGCGTGGTGCGGCCGGTGGTGTTTCTGGCCTACTCGGGGGAGGCCCGCTGGCGCGACAACGCCGGGGAAGAACACGCGGCACGGCTGGGCGAGCCGCTGTCTGCCGAGCGCACAGCCCGGGCATGGCGCACCGCACTGAATCCAGCCGGCGAATGGATGCCCGCGGTCATCGCCGCGGCCGACACCCGGCTGCGCCAACTACGCGAGCACGTGCCCGACGCCGGCGGCATGATCATCGCGTCCGATCAGACCGCCGCGCGCGCCTACGCGGACCTGGTGGCTGCGATCACCGGCGAAACACCGGCGGTGGTGCTCTCCGATGACCCGGGCTCGTCGGATCGCCTCACCGAGTTCGCCGGATCAGATTCTCGCTGGCTGGTTGCGGTGCGCATGGTCTCTGAGGGCGTCGACGTGCCAAGGTTGGCGGTCGGGGTCTACGCCACCAGCGCGTCAACCCCGCTGTTCTTCGCGCAGGCGATCGGCCGGTTCGTGCGCTCCCGGCGCCCGGGCGAAACAGCCAGCATCTTCTTGCCCTCGGTGCCGAATCTGCTGCAACTGGCCAGCGAGCTCGAGGCGCAGCGCGACCACGTGCTAGGCAAGCCGCACCGCGAGTGCGACCCGCTGGATGCCGGCCTGCCATCGCAGCGCCACGACGAACACCGCGAACTGGACGGCGGGTTCGAATCACTCAGTGCACAAGCCGAACTCGACCAGGTGATCTTCGACGGGTTGTCGTTCGGCGCGCCTTCGCCGTCGGGCAGCGACGAGGAGGCTGACTACCTGGGAATCCCAGGGCTGCTCGACCACAGCCAGATCCGCGATCTGCTGAGTCGGCGTCATGCCGACCAGCTCGACGCCGAACCCGCTGCCCCGCCGGCGGCGGCGAATACCAAACATGGGCAACTGCGCGCGCTGCGTAGAGAGCTCAACACGCTGGTATCGGTTGCCCACCACCGCACAGGGCGCTCACACGGAGCAATCCACAACGAACTGCGCCGGATCTGCGGAGGCCCACCCGTCGCCGTGGCCACCACCGAACAGCTGCAAGCCCGCATCCAGGCAGTAAGAACGCTCCGGTAAGGCCAAGGCCTACACCTGCGGAACATGGTGGCGTGAAAGGAGATAACTCGATGGCCAACCTTGTGTCGACGAACGCTCTCGCCGATGACCCCATCGGCGGATTGATCACGGTCACCGACGCCATGGTGCACTACCTCACGCGCTGCTGCGGTGCGAGCGCGAAAGGATCAGCGAACTCGGCGACCGGCGTTGTCTGCCGCGGCTGCTATCACGACATCGATCCTGAACTGGGCGGGGCCTGGATGGTCGACGACACCGACGCGTGGCAGCGCTACGAAGCTCGCCTCGTCGTGCATCTCGGAGGCTCTTATGCCGCCACCTTCACCGAGCGGTTACGTGCCCGCGCGATCGAGCGCACTCACAGCCAAGCCGGTGCATCGTGAACCCGCCCAATAATCACGGAGTCGACGCGCCCCGCCCGCGCCACCATTCGGGTGGACTGATCCGCGTGCGCGCGCCGCTGCAGGGGGCGCGCACGCATGGACACTGCCGCAAGGCAACTCCGGATAGCGGCGGCCTGCACGGCATCGGCGCGGTGCGAACAAGGACACGGCGATGAAGGATGCCTCGCAGACCAACATCGCGGGATACGGCGGCTACCAGCCGATTATCGACGCGGTCGAGTCGCTGCTCGGCGTTAGCGTCGACTTGTTGAGCACGGGTGGAGGATGCGTGGCGTTAGGCGCCGAGCTCGAGGGCGGGGCGCAGATCATGATCACTGACGCGCAAGACACCCTGTCGACGTGGGCTCAGCGCGCTGCGGCCAAGGAAGACGGCATCTGCTACGGCTACCTGGTGGGCGTCTACGCCGATGTGCCGACCGGCTACGAACCGGTCAGTTACGTGGCTGGGCGCGTGACTGAAACACCGGCAGGTGTCGTCGCCCTGGTGCAGCGTGCCCTGCACGAAGCCGCTGCGGTGGGGGTCAAGTCCCGGGAAGTGGTGTAGTGCTGCGTGATCCGGTGGGTTAGGCGGTGAGTGCGGGCATGTCGTTGGCTCC
>NZ_LQPE01000169.1 GCF_002101735.1 Mycobacterium kyorinense
CCGGGGGCCGCCTCGCAGGCGTGAAAATGGGGTCGGGTCGCCCGCCACGCCGGTCACTCTATGGGACTTTGGAACCCGTCCGCGAGCCTGGGCGCTGGGGCCCGACCTGGAAGGGTCACGCATTGTTGCTTTGAGCACGCCGGTCAGAATTTCGGTTCCCCTTGACCGAGGCCCCCGGGCGATCCATCTCATGAACAGGATGGAACCGTTTGGAGGGCAAGCGATATGGCAGGTAAGCGCAAGCAGAAGCAGACTCGTGCTGCGACACCGGTAGAGATTCCCGACGCCGAGCATGAGTTGGTGATCGAGCGGGCCGCTGCAATCGACGTGGCCAAGGCCACCGGCAAGGTGTGTGTGCGGCTACCCGGTAAGTCTGGGCGCCGGGTCAGCCGGGTCTGGGACGTTTCGGCGACCACCGGCGCGGTGACCGACCTCGCCGCGCAGTTGGTCGACCTTGAGGTGGGTCGTGTCAGTGTTGAATCGACCTCGGATTACTGGCGGATCTTCTACTACCTGCTCGAGGCGGCGGGGCTGCAGGTGGATTTGGTCAACGCCCGCGATGTCAAGAACGTCCCGGGCCGGCCCAAGACCGACCGCCTCGATGCGGTGTGGCTGGCCAAGCTGACTGAGAAGGGGCTGCTGCGGCCCTCGTTCGTGCCGCCGGCACCGATCCGGGAATTGCGTGACTACACCCGGTTGCGTGAGGACCTGACACGGGAACGTTCCCGTTACTGGCAGCGGCTGGAAAAGCTGCTCGAGGGTGCGCTGATCAAGGTGTCGTCGGTGGCCTCTACCCTAGACACCCTCTCGACGCGTGACATGCTCGAAGCCCTCATCGCCGGTGAGCGCGACCCACACCGGCTCGCCGATCTGGCGCGTGGCCGGATGAAGATCAAACGATCAGCTCTGATTGCCGCGCTGGACGGTCGCTTCGATGACCACCACGCCGAACTGGCCCGGTTACTGCTGGACCAAATCGACGGTCTCACCGCCCGTATCGAGCAACTCACCGACCGCATCGAGGCGCTCATCACCGCCATCGACGACCAACACAGCCGCAGCGCTGAACACGGCGGACAGGCCTCAACGACACAGCCGCCACAGGGCACACCCGGTAATGGCACGAGGCCGCCAACCGGCTTCGAGGTCACCGACCGTTTAAGCACCATCGAGCGACTCGACGAAATCACCGGCATCGGTCCCGGCGCAGCGCAGGTCATCCTCGCCGAGATCGGCTGGGACATGTCGCGTTTCCCCACCCCGGCACACCTGGTGTCGTGGGCCAAATTGTGTCCACGCACCATCCAGTCCGGCCCGCTGACCCACGGCGGCAAAACCGGTAAAGGCAACCCCTATCTCAAAGGCGCCCTTGGTGACGCCGCCGCGGTGGCCGCTCGAACCAACACCTTCCTCGGCGAACGCTACCGCCGCATCGTCAAACGCCGCGGCAAGCTCAAAGCCCTGGTTGCGGTCGCCCGCTCCATCCTCGTCATCGTTTGGCAACTGCTCGCCGACCCCAACGCCCGCTTCCACGACCTCGGAGCCGACTACTACACCAACCGCATACTCACCGCACGAAAGCTACGTAACCACATCGCCCAACTCGCCGCGCTCGGCTACCGAGTCACCCTCGAACCCGCCGCATAGACCACAAATACCCAGCATTCCAACACCACCCGCTCCACCAGCCCTGCGGGCCGCTTCACGCCGTCACCTCACCGTGGGTATTTTCCGGTCAG
>NZ_LQPE01000170.1 GCF_002101735.1 Mycobacterium kyorinense
CGGTGGCCGCTTTACGTCCATCACCGACACGATGACGAACCCAGCAACCGCGCTACACCACTATGCGGGACTCAACTCGAGTGTAAGGCGATTCGCCGTTAGCTTCCCGGGTGCCACCAGCGATATGCGCCGGCTGTGCAGGTCGCGAGAAATGAGAAATGAAGTCGATCTTGGCTCAACGCCGATCTTGCCCGACGGCTTTGTTCAGTCACGTGATGCGGCGCGAAAAGTTATGCCGACCAATGTTACTCAGACGACACCTATCTCCTGGCCACATCGGCAGGAGGTCCTCGGGGAACATTCCCTTATCCTTCGGCCTTGCATGATCCGCGACAAAGCCACTCTGGATGTTGAGCCTGCACAATCGTTCCCGGCAGAGGGCCGCCACGAATCGCACACAACGAACTGTTGTGGCGTCACAACAGTTAGGTCTCTACTGACGGTCTCGCAGGTAATGGACTATCGACAGCATGATGCCACGAGCTAAGGGAAGCAACGGCCGGTTGTCCTGAGCTTGTAGAGATATGGCCGGCATCCGGCCGAGCTGGTCTCGCGGGAAGGAACTTCCGGTGATGTGTGTGGTGCACGCCGGCAATCGTTGTGAAGGAGAAAGGCACGGATGAGCACACCTCGTGCTGCTAAGACACGTAGTGAGGGCCAGTGGGCGCTCGGTGAGCGTGAACCGCTCAATGATACCGAGCAGATCAAGCACGATGATGCACCGCTGAACGTGCGGGAACGCATCTTGAACGTCTATGCGAAGCAGGGCTTCGACAGCATCGAGAAGACCGATCTGCGCGGGCGGTTTCGCTGGATGGGTCTGTACACGCAGCGAGAGCAGGGCTACGACGGCACCTGGACGGGCGACGAGAACATCGACACGATCGAGGCCAAATACTTCATGATGCGCGTGCGCTCCGATGGCAAGCCGATGTCGGCTGCCACCGTGCGTATGCTGGGTGAAGTCTCCAAAGAATTCGCCCGTGACACCGCCGATATCGGCGATCGGGAAAACGTTCAATTTCATTGGATCCGAATCGAGGACGTCCCCGAGATCTGGCGCCGTCTGGCTTTGGTCGGCTTGCAGAGCATCGAGGCCTGTGGCGACTGCCCACGCGCCATCCATGGTTCGCCACTGGCCGGTGAATCGCCCGACGAAGTGCTCGACCCTTCGCCTGCGATCGACGAGATCTTGCGGCGCTTTATGAACAATCCCGAGTATGCGAACTTGCCCCGCAAGTACAAGACCGCGATATCGGGATTGCAGGACGTCTCGCACGAGACTCATGACGTCGCGTTCATCGGCGTCGAACATCCCGAGCACGGTCCGGGGATGGACTTGTGGGTTGGTGGCGGATTGTCCACCAACCCGATGCTGGCCCAGCGGGTCGGCGTTTGGGTGCCGCTGGACGAGGTGCCCGATGTGTGGGAGGCCGTGACGAAGATATTTCGCGATTACGGTTACCGGCGGCTGCGCTCTAAGGCCCGGCTGAAGTTCTTGATCAAGGATTGGGGTATTGAAAAGTTCCGTAAGGTTCTCGAAGAGGAATATCTCGGTCGCAAGCTCATCGACGGCCCGGCCCCCGAGCCGGTCGAGCACCCGATCGACCATGTCGGGGTGCAGAGATTGAAGAACGGTCTCAACGCGATTGGGGTCGCACCGATCGCCGGCCGGGTCTCGGGCACCACATTGTGTGCGGTGGCCGATCTGATGGAACGGGCTGGATCGGATCGGGCACGGTTCACTCCGTATCAGAAGCTGGTCATTTTGGACGTGCCGGACGACAGGGTCGACGAGATGGTGGCCAGTCTCGATGCGCTGGGGCTGCCGTCGCGGCCGTCGCACTGGCGAAAGAACCTGATGGCTTGTACTGGTATCGAGTTCTGCAAGTTGTCTTTCGCCGAAACACGGGTGCGCGCCCAGACTCTGGTGCCCGAACTGGAAAAGCGGCTCGGGGACGTCAATGCACAGCTCGACGTGCCGATCACGGTCCACATCAACGGTTGCCCGAACTCATGCGCTCGCATACAAGTGGCCGACATCGGGTTCAAGGGTCAGATGGTCGACGACGGCCACGGCAAGTCGGTCGAGGGCTTCCAGGTACATCTGGGCGGCAGCTTGGGCCTCGACAGCGGATTTGGCCGAAAGCTGCGCCAGCACAAGGTCACCAGCGAGGAGCTCGGGGACTACATCGACCGGGTCGTGCGCAACTTCATCAAACAACGCGACGATGGCGAAAGGTTTGCGCAGTGGGCGATGCGCGTGGACGAGGCGGAGCTCCGATGACCGGACAGGCGAACGAGTACACCGAAACGGAACTACGCGAGCTGGCTGCACGCGGCGCGGCTGAGATGGATGGTGCCAGTGCCATCGAGCTGTTGCTCTGGACCGAGAAGCATTTCGGCGGCTTCGACGGGCCACGCGGATGGGCGACATGCGATTACGTGGTGGCCTCCAACATGCAAGACGCGGTGCTGGTGTCTTTAGCGTCAAAGGTGCGCCCCGGTGTGCCGGTGCTCTTTCTTGACACCGGTTATCACTTCGCGGAAACCCTCGGTACCCGCGATGCAGTCGAGGCCGTCTACGATGTGCGGGTGCTCAATATCACTCCTGAGCACACGGTGGCCGAGCAGGACGCAATGCTGGGCAAGGACCTGTTCGCCCGTGATCCCAACGAGTGCTGCCGGTTACGCAAGGTCGTTCCGTTGGCCAAAACGCTGAGCCGGTATTCGGCGTGGGTGACCGGGCTACGTCGGGTAGAGGCACCGACCCGCGCTAATGCCCCGGTGATCTGTTTCGACGAGCATTTCGGGCTAGTGAAGGTCAATCCGCTGGCCGCATGGTCCGACCAAGACGTGGCGGATTACATTGCGGAAAATAATGTGCTGGTCAATCCACTTGTCGACGAGGGCTATCCGTCGATCGGCTGCGCCCCCTGCACCGCCAAGCCGGCTGAGGGCGCTGATCCGCGCAGCGGGCGTTGGAAGGGCACGTCGAAGACCGAATGCGGATTGCATAGCGCATGAACACGCTTGTGCTAACCGCGCATGGCAGCAGGGATGCGAGATCGGCCGCCAATGTGCGCGCTATAGCACGCCGGGTCGCGCGTATGCGTGTGGACATCGACGTGCGAATCGCATTCTTGGAACAGAATTCACCGAACCTGGTCGACGTGCTTAGCCGCCTGCCGGATACCCGCCAGGCGGTGGTGTCTCCCCTGCTGCTGGCCAGCGCCTATCATGCCCGCGTGGATATCCCGAAGCAGATCGCTAGCGCGGCTATACATGGGGTACGGCAGGCCGATGTCTTGGGTGAGGATGATCGGCTGGTGTCCGTGCTACGCGAACGCCTCGCCCAGTGCGGGGTTTCCGATGATGACGGATTAGGTGTGGTGGTTGTGGCGATTGGCTCGTCGGATCACGCAGCGAACGCGCGTACCGCAACGGTGGCGGCCAAGCTTGCAATGGGCACCCGGTGGGCCGCTGCCACAACGGCTTTTGTCACTGGCCCGCGGCCGTCGGTGGCCGAGGCCGTCAATCAACTGCGGCGCCGCGGTGCCCGACGTCTGGCAATCGCGCCGTGGTTTTTGGCGCCGGGACTGCTGCCCGACCGAGTGCAGTCCTACGCGCGAGCGGCCGGCATCGCGATGGCTGCCCCTTTGGGCGCGCACCGGCTGGTAGCTGAAACGGTGCTGGACCGTTACGACCAAGCGCTGGCCGGCCAAGCCGCGGCCTGAACTCCGGCAAACGCTTAGCCCGGATTTTGCAGTAAGGCCCTTCGGTAGGTGATTGCGGGCGTTGCCGCCTGTGTCGATTGCAGTGGAGGTTGGTCAGGGTTGTGTGGTGCAACGTTGTTGAGCGGATTGATCGCTCGACGTGCCGTTGTTGGGTTGATTCAGGGCGCGTTTTATCAACGTTGCTGTGCAGGAACAGCTTTCATCTACCTCGGGCACATCGACGAGGGCGGCGATGGGTGATGTAGGTCTGTTTAACCGGGGGCTGGGGTCCATCCAGGTAGTCGGGTAAACGCAGTGAGCAGGTCGGTGGCCCATGGCCAGGCGGCGGCCAGCCGCAGCGTGGTGCGCCGCGCTGAGCGCACGAGCATGCCAGCCGTGTGCAGCAGGGTGTAGCGCAGTCGTTTAAGTTCGGCCGTTTTCAGTTCGCCGTCGAGACAGAGTGCTTTGGTCCAGGCGAGCAAGTCGGTGGCGATGAGCACCAAGGTCAGCCATGCGCTGTTGATGGAAAAGTCATGGGAGGGCAGGTTGGCCAGCCCGGTGTCTTTGGCGTCGCGGATGGCGCATTCCATCCGGCCGCGGCCGCGATAGAGCGCTTCCAGATAGGACAGATCTGCCTCAGGTAGGTCGGTGACAAACAGCTGGTAGCGGTAGCCATCGACATCGGTGAAGCGTAACTGCGCGCCGGGGTGGGGTTGTTCGCGGCGTACCAGCATCCGGGTGCCGGCTGGCCAGCCCACCAGCTCAACCAGGTCGGTGATCTCGGCCACCTCACCGGTCTCTCGGATCTCGGCACCGTCGGCAGAAACTGTTGACTGCCAACGGGAGCGCGGCAATGTCAAGACCATCCCGGCCAGCTGGGCACTTAGCCGCACCCCGCCGATGAACTGCACTCGCCGCTCGCGGCAGGCCGCGGCCAGATCGTGGCTGGTGCCGCCGGCATCGGTGCGGCAGATCACCTGCCGCCGCGCTGGGTCCACCGGTAACTGCGCCAGCGCGGCCTCCAAGACGGTGAGGTGATCAGCGGCGGTGCCCGAGCCGGTATTGCCGGGCCGCAGCAGCCCGGCCAGCGCTTCTCCGGTGCCATCGAGAAACGCCAGCAGCGGGTAGAACCCGAACCCGTGTTTGTAAGTTGGCGCGGCGTGCTGTTCGTCGGAGTCGGCGTCGATGAGCACCCCATCGATATCGATGACATACCAGCCAGGATCGGCGCCCGCCGCCCCGGCCGCAGCACGCGCCTGCGCTCGGGCGGCCGCGATCCGGGCCAGCGCCTCGGCGTCGGTGGCATCCAGGCCTCGCCACGCCGTAGCCGCCGAGGCCACCTGGCCGAACAGATCGGGCTGATCGGCCAGCACCCGCAGGTCGGTGATCGCGGTCGCCCCGTCAGCGATGGCCACCGCCAAATCGGTCAGCACCCGGCCCCGGTCATGGCCGCGGCCGCGCCTTTTGGTCGGCGCCATTGCGGCCGATAACCCCTTGGTCAGCCCGACCCCATCGGCCAGCTCGCACAATAACCGCGCCCCGACGTGCGCCACGACACCCCGCCCACCAGTAGTTACGACCACACGCGGACGGCCAGCGGTAACCTTCACCTCGGAAATGCCCTTCTTGTTGTAGGGACTGTTATGGTTGGTAACCACAGTTTCCCTTGCAACAGAAGGGCTTTCCGCTATCTACACCCCGTGTCGCCCACAACTACTGCAAAATCCGGGCTAGTGCATTACCGAAACCCGGCTCGCGGCATGAAACTCGAACTACCGGGCAGTCCCGTTAGTCGGCGAGGCCGTGAATCGGCACCGACGATTCCTATGTGCGGGACTTTCGTGTGCTGGAATTGATGTGGCTGAGTAAGTCTCGTATCGCGCCAGCGGGAGGGTTGTGCCCGCCCGCCCAGATGGCTCGAAGCGGTCGCCCCAGTTTCAACTCGGGGATTGTGATGGCACGCAGACGACCAACAGCTAGGTCATCGGCAACTGCCAGCCGACTCATCACTGCCGGCCCCGCACCCGCGAGGACGGCGGCGCGTACCGCTGCAGCAGAAGGCAATTCGAGCACAGGGGGAGCTTGCTGCATGTCTTCACCGAGGGCTCGACGTAGCGCCATTGTCAAATTGTCGCGTATACCAGCGCCCACCTCGCGCGTAACTAGCGGTGTTTGTGCGAGTTCGGCGGCGCTCACGTGTCCTGAGCGCCGAGCCCACTTGTGATCCGGCGGCACAACGACGACCAGCTCGTCGTGCGCCACGATACAGCTGCCTAATCCCCGAGGCGGGCCGGGCTTTTCGACGAATCCAAGATCGGCGCTGCCGTCGCGAACCGCAGCAATGGCGTTGAGACTGTTCGTGGCGGTCAGAACCACTTCGGGAGCGGTGCCGCCGCGCCGGGCCACCGCAGCCTGCAAAGATACTAGCCAACGGGGCATGAGTTGTTCCGCGATCGTCTGGCTAGCCACCACCTTGAGTCGCTGGCGGCTCTTCGCACGCAGCGAGCCCAGGGCGGCGTCGACCTCGTGGGCGACTTCAACCAAGTGGGCTGCCCACTCGGCGACGAGAGCACCAGCGGGCGTCAGTTGTGTGCCGCGTGTGGTCCGGATGGCTAACACCACTCCGATTTGGGCCTCCAGCGATGCCAGCCGCGCTGACACCGCTTGTTGGGTCAACCCGAGTTCGCGGGCGGCACCGCCGAGACTGCCTGTGTTAGCGATCGCCAGAAAGATTTCGAGCGAAGCGAGTTCGGGCATGCGAGAACTGAGCACCATGTCAATCAAGTCAAAAAAATCGGCCTTTTGTATATTTCACGAATCCTGTTCATCATTATACGGCGGACCTGCAAGTAGGTCGCTGCTCCCGTTGAGCACGATCAGACAAAGTGGTTGAGCCTTTGACGATTCGACGACCACCGCTCTAGCCGAATGTTCTTGCCGGCTAGCGCATTTCAGATTTGCCAATGGGCGGTAGGACGAGGGACTCCCGCATGCAGCAAAGTGTCGGTTGCGTTCGCAGGAATATATTCACAGCCGATATTCACCAAATTCCCACGTTTTCCGAAGCTACCGCCAGCCTGTTGTCGCCCGGGCATAGTTGTGCTCGGATTACGGAACGTTATACAAAGTACGCCGACACAACGGTGTCTTGTGACTCCACAATGCGCGCACCGCTACCGATAGGACTTCGAGACAGCAACCATTAGAGCCATGAGCCGTCCAACAACCGAGGCGCAGTGAGTATGCCTCATCATATTGCGATCGTGGGTTCCGGTCCCTCGGGCTTTTTCGCGGCGGCATCGCTGCTGAAATTCGCCGACACGTCTGCCCAGCACGAGGTCGCCATAGACATGCTAGAGATGCTGCCGACGCCGTGGGGGCTGGTGCGTTCCGGTGTGGCGCCTGATCATCCCAAGATTAAGTCGATCAGCACGCAGTTCGCGAAGATCGCCGAAGATCGCCGCTTCCGCTTTTTCGGAAATATTGTCGTGGGCCAGCACGTCGAAGCTGCCGAACTCGCGCAGCGCTATGATGCCGTGATCTATGCCGTTGGGGCGCAATCGGATCGGTCGCTGAGTATTCCCGGTGAGCATTTGCCGGGCAGCGTCGCCGCCGTCGATTTCGTGGGCTGGTATAACGCTCACCCGCACTTTCAGCACTTGTCACCCGACTTGTCCGAGGGGCGCGCCGTCGTGGTCGGCAATGGCAACGTCGCCCTCGACGTCGCCCGCATTTTAGTGACCGACCCCGAAGTGCTGGCACAGACCGACATCGCCGATCACGCGCTGGAAACGTTGCGTCACTGCGGTATCCACGAAGTGGTGATCACCGGCCGGCGAGGCCCGCTGCAGACGGCGTTCACGACCCTGGAGTTACGTGAGCTGGGTGAGCTCGACGGGGTCGACGTGGTGGTTGATCCGGCGCAGTTGGAGGGAATCAGCGATGACGACGCGGCCGCAGTGGGCAAGACGTGTCGGCAGAACCTCAAGCTATTGCGAGACTACGCCAGCCGCGAGCCGCGCCCAGGACACCGTCGAATCGTGTTGCGATTCTTGACATCGCCGATCGAGATCAAGGGCACCCAAAAGGTCGAGCGGATTGTGCTTGGACGCAACGAGTTGATCAGCGACGAGAGCGGGCGGATGGTGGCCAAAGACACTGGCGCGCGCGAAGAACTGGCCGTGCGATTGGTGGTGCGATCGGTTGGCTACCGCGGTGTACGCATACCGGGCCTGGCGTTCGATGAGTCCACAGGAACCATCCCGAACACCAACGGCCGGGTGGCCGGCAGTCGTAACGAGTACGTCGTCGGCTGGATCAAGCGCGGACCGTCCGGGGTAATCGGAACCAACAAGAAAGACTCCCAGGACACCGTCAACACGCTGCTGGATGACCTGTCACGGGCCAGCCGGGCCAATTACGGTCCCGACCACACCAAGGAGCTCGCCGAGTGGCTGACATCGCGACAGCCCAAGCTGGTCACCGGAGCACACTGGAAACTGATCGACGAGTACGAGCGTTCGGCGGGTAGACCGCACGGGCGGCCACGCGTCAAACTGCCCAGCCTGGACGGGTTACTGCGGATCGGACATACCTAATTCCGGTCCAGCGAACGCGGCGCCGGTTCCATTGATAGTAAAAAGGAAGGACACGTATCGTGACATACGTCATCGCCGAACCCTGCATCGACATTAAAGACAAGGCATGCATCGAGGAATGCCCTGTCGATTGCATCTATGAGGGCGGTCGGATGCTCTATATCCACCCGGACGAGTGCGTCGACTGCGGCGCCTGCGAGCCGGTGTGCCCGGTGGAATCCATCTACTATGAAGACGACCTGCCCGGGCAGTGGGCCGGGTACAGCCAGATTAACGCAGACTTCTTTGCGGAACTCGGCTCCCCCGGTGGTGCAGCGAAAATCGGACCCACCGACAACGACCCTATCGCGGTCAAAAACGTTGATAGCAAAGCCGAAAGCGCATAGATCGCTTAGCCCGGATTTTGCAGTAGCCCTACTACCTCGCCGCGATCGCGTTGGCGGCCTCGGTAGCCGCGTACGATCCGGCACTGGCGCCGAGAGTGTTGACAAACATTTCGTGGATTGCACTCGCTTGTGCACTAATAGCCTGATACATGCTGGCGTGCGTGGCGAATTGTGCAGCCGTCAGCGCTGACACCTCATCGGCGGCGGCGGGAACCACGCCTGTGGTCGGCGTTGCTGCGGCGTCGTTCTGAGCAGACATCGCTGAGCCGATACTCTGCAACTGGCCGGCTGCTGTTGTCAGCATCTCCGGTTGCGTTGTGACAAAAGTCATTTGGCCAATCCTCTCCAGTTATCCCCAGGTCGTCTTGGGCGGTGTTGTCTTATTCTTGCCACGTTTGGACACGTGCACCGCGTGGATGCCCGGTTTCTTCGACAGCTGATCCAGCAAACTCTCGAGGTGCTCTTTGTCGGTGTGCCAATGCTGCACCGACTCCGGTTTCTGCGACGCCTCGGCGAGGACTTGCTTGAGTTTGTTGGGCGTCTGGCTGTCTTCGCCCTTTGCGTTGTCTTTGCCGGGGTTGGGCCGGCCGCGCCGTACCGCAGCGACGTTAATGCCACGCGGCACAGCGCCGCCCAGAGCGCCTCCGGCCAAACTCGCCAAGGTTATCTGGCTCAACACGGTTCCCGCGCCCTCCGCCGTGACCGCCGGTGCGGCAGCCGCGCCGGCGCCCTGCAGCACCGAAGCGGCAAGCGTGACGGTCGGGGTCGCTGCGGCCCAACTCGGCGGCACCGACAATGCCCCCACCAGGCCCGCGCCGCCCATACCGGCCGATACCGCGGAGCCGCCGCCAGCCAGGCCTGCCCCCAACGCGGGCGCGCTTGTGCCAAGCTGCGCAAACAGCGGCGCCTCTAATGAGACCGCTTGGTCGCTGAGGGTCCGTCCCCCGATCACCAAGCCCATGATGATGCTGATCAAGATGTCGTTGGCCGGCAGGATAGCTTTGGGTATCAGCTCGACATTCCCAGCGATCGTCGCCAACGGGGATGAATCGAGGCTGCTGAGAAAACTCGCCAGTGACGACAGCGGCGACGCGGGCGGATCAGCCGCGGCAGGTGTGGCGAGGCTTTGCAGCGCTTGCGGCGTCGCCGACATCAGCTGTGAGAGTGCCGACTGCGCGTTCGTGCCGGCCGATGTGCCGGTGGCTTGGGCGACAGCAGCGGCCTGGCCGGCGGTGCCCGCCGGGTTGGTGGTCTGCGGCGGCGGGCTAAACGGCGTCACCTGCGTAGCCGCCGCCGACTGACCGGCATACGTGGTCATCGCGGCGGCGTCCTGGGCCCACATTTCGCCGTATTGGGCCTCGGTGCTCGCGATCGCCGCCGTGTTCTGTCCGAAGACGTTGGTCGCCACCAGCGATGCCAGCTGGCTTCGGTTGGCTGCTATCGCGGACGGCGGGACTGTCGCCGCGAACGCGGTCTGGTAGGCGGCCGCCGCGGCCCTGGCCTGCGCGGCGGTGTGCTCGGCTTGCGCGGCGGTGGTGCTCATCCACGCCACGTAGGGGGCGGCCGCGGTTGCCATCGACACCGACGACGGACCCTGCCACGAGGCAGTCAGTCCCACGATCACCGAGGAGTAGGAGGCCGCCGTGCTACGCAGCTCGGCGGCCAGCCCGTCCCAGGCAGCCGCGGCGGCAAGCAGCGACCCCGACCCCGCACCGGCATACATGCGACCGGAGTTGATCTCCGGTGGTAATGCTGCGAAATACATTGCTACATCCCTTATTTGTTCACTGCCACAGCGGCGGCTAATCGTCCTCGGATATCACGAATATGTTGGCGGTGGTGGCCTGTCCCGCATCAGCGCTGCCACCCACCCCCACCGACCGGGCAGCGGTACCGCCACTACCGCCGGTACCGACGAGGGCCCGTCCGGCCAGGCTCGATAGCGCCATATTGCTGAACAGGCTTCCTTGGCCCTCTGCCGCGAGTGCCGCCGGGGCGGCACTCAGGCTGGCTTCCGGCAACATCGCGGCGGCGGTCCTGATGCCCGGCGCGGCGGAGGCCCAGCCTTGCGGCACCGACAACCCCCCGACCAAGCCGGCGCGGCCCATACCTGCCGATACCGCCCCACCTCCTGAGCCCACAAAACGTGGCCCGGAGGCAACGTCTTCGGGCTCGATTCCCAACTGCACCAACTTCATCTGGTCCCGACGGACCCTTTCGGCCGCCGCCGTCAGGTTCGCCCCGCCTTGGGGCAACAGGTAACCCTGTATGCCCAAGAGATACGGGACGCCGCCAATAGTGAACAACGACGCCGGCGATAACGGCCCCGTGATGAAGCTGTCAATTGTCATCAGCGGCGACGGCGGGTCAGCCGCGGCAGCAGGCGCCGCCGACGATACGGGTGAGGCCAAACTCTGCAGCGATTGCGGCACTGCGGACATCATTTGGGGCAGCGTCTGCGCGTGGGCGCCGGCGGCCGTGCCGGCCGCCTGGGCAACGGCGGCAGCTTGCCCGGCCGTCCCGGCCGGATTGGTGGTCGGCGGCGGCGGGGTGAAGGGTTTCACCTGCGCGGCGGTGGCCGACGCGCCGGCATAGCCGTACATCGCCGCGGCGTCCTGGGCCCACATCTCGGCGTAGTGGAACTCCGTGGCCGCAATGGCGGCGGTGTTCTGACCCAAAAAGTTGGTCGCGATCAGTGACATCAGCAGAGCGCGGTTCGCGGCGATCACCGGCGGGGGCACGATGGCCGCGAACGCCGTCTCATAGGCGGCCGCCGCCATTCTCGCCTGGTTGGCAGTCTGCTCAGCCTGGCCGGCGGTCGCACTCATCCACGCCGCATATGGTGCGGCCGCGGCTGCCATCGTCGCCGACGACGGACCGTGCCACCCGGCAGTCAGCCCGGAGATCACCGACCTGTAGGACGCCGCGGCGGACTGCAGTTCCGCGGCCAGTACATCCCAGGCCGCCGCAGCGGCAAGCATCGGCCCCGGCCCGGGACCGGCATAGATTCGGCCGGAGTTGATCTCTGGCGGCAACATCCCGAAATCCATCGCCTCACCTCTTCTCTGCATTCACGTAGCCGCACATGACTTAGGTCACAGTATCCGCCGACAACTGTACCCCCAGGATCGTCGGTCAAACCCCAGCTTCGGCGTCCCTGCTGATGCCTTACGCGAAAACCACGCGGCAGGCGCTGGCCAGTCGATCGCTACTTCCCTTCGCCGATCTGTATGTGATCGGTATTGGTTTGCCGGCAAACCGCCACGTACCTGTCGCCGACGTTCGGGCGAACGGTTCCCCGCGTTTGGTGATTATGAAGGTTCGACATAAACACAATCCCGGGAAACCACCCGTAAGGTGCTGCTAGGTAGCTGTGAATAACAGTGGCGTCGACCACGACGAGCCTCGGAAAATTGATCGCGGGATCCTGCAGCTCTTACTTCCACCCACGCAGGCATGGACGGCCTGCCTCGGGCAACGCGTCACCGAACAACGGCGGCTCACCAGGGCGCCGCGGGCGGTCAAAACGCTCGCCCGCTGGTCAAGTCCCGGGAAGTGGTGTAGTGCTGCGTGATCCGGTGGGTTAGGCGGTGAGTGCGGGCATGTCGTTGGCTCC
>NZ_LQPE01000171.1 GCF_002101735.1 Mycobacterium kyorinense
GTATTGTCCCAGTTCAGGAGGCATTTTCGTGGTTCCCACGCCGATCACCAACGACCGACCGTCCACGGATTCAGGCTTATGTCGCCGTTTCGGTGGCCACGGTGTGGACCACGCCGCAGAGCCCGCGCCCAGTCGACCATCCCGCCCTGACGAATCCGGTCGATATTCGCGGCTGGCTGTCCGCGATGACGCGCGCGCAGCAGGAAGCCCTCACGTCGGACAATCTCACCCAAACGCAGGCCCTCTTCGGCGACCGCGTCTTTGTGGTGGGGGAGCAGGGCGACTGGGACGAGGTACGGGTCTCCGGCCAGCCCACACGGAAGGATCCCCAGGGCTATCCCGGCTGGATTCCCAAGGCCCAGTTGACCACCGACCCGAGCTACGGCGCACTGACGGAGCATGCTCCCTTCGCCCTGGCCGATCGCGGCATCACCACTTGGCTGTACCGCGACTCCGGACTCTCCGATCGCGACCTCGAGATCAGCACCAACACCAGGCTTCCCGTCCTGAGCCGCACCGACAAGGCCGTTCAGGTGGCCACCCCCGATCGCGGCCCGAAGTGGCTCGATGCCCGATCGGTGGCGGTCTACGAAAAGCCCACGGACACACCGCATCCCGCCGGAGCCGATCTGGTCCGGTACGCCGCCACGCTCGTCAACGTCCCCTACCTGTGGGGCGGCCGTGCCGGATTCGGGTTCGACTGCTCCGGTTTTACCTCCACCATCTACCAGGTGCACGGCATCACCCTGCCGCGCGATGCCGGCCCGCAGGCCACCGACAGCCGGGGCCGCGCGATCGACAAATCCTCGTTGCAACCCGGTGATCTGCTCTTCTACTCGCACGGCAGCAGGGACCCCAACAACCCCGCCGCGATCTACCACGTGGCCATGTATTCCGGGAACGGCGAGCTGATCGAGGCATTCGACAAGACGACACCGGTGCGCATCACCCCGGTCCGGCTGGACGCCGACTACTGGGGCGCGCGCCGCTACCTCGACCCACCGCGGCGATAGGGGTGTGGTGATCCTCGCCGTCGACCTCGGCAAGACGTCCTGCCGGGCCGCAGCAGCCGGCCGACGGGCCGAGGGCGCGGGCGCGCCGGGGCTCGCGACGCCCGGCGGCGTGTGGGCCGCGCACGCGGCGATCCGGGCCGTCGCGCGCGATCTCGGGGCGGTCGACGAGGTGATCGTGGGCGCCGCCGGGGCGCTGGCGGCGCCGGATGCGGCGCGCGCGCTCGGCGATGCGCTGCTGAAATCACTCCGCGCGCAACGCGTTGCGGTGACCAGCGACGCCGTGCTCGCCCACGCGGGCGCGCTGAACGGCCAGCCAGGTGTCGTGCTGATTGTGGGCACCGGTGTGGTGGCGCTCGCGATCGGCGCGGACGGCGCGCTGCGGACCGCCGACGGCTGGGGCCCGTGGCTGGGCGATGAGGGCGGCGGCGCGTGGATCGGCGCCGCCGGGCTGCGCGCAGCACTACGCGCCCACGACGGCCGCGGCCCGTCCACCACACTGCTCGACGCCGCCCGCGCCCGCTTCGGCGCGCCGAACACCTGGCCCGCGCAACTCACCGATGCCGCCGCGTTGGCGTCCTTCGCGCCCGACGTCCTCGCCGCCGAAGACCCGGCTGCACGGGCGATCGTCAGCGCCGCCGCCGAGGCGCTCGCCGCGACCGGCCGCGCAGCCGGGGACGGCCCGGTAGCGATGGTCGGCGGCCTTGCAGGGGTGCAGGCGCTGCGCGAGCATCTCGACCTTGTCCCGGCCGCCGGCGACGCGCTCGACGGCGCGCTGCGGCTAGGGGCGATCCACGAGCCCCACATCATCCGCGTGCAGGCGGCCCCGAAAGCCGTTGTTCCACAAGGACTTGACGCGCTCGCCACCGAGGCGGTGCGGCCGGGCCTGGACGACCTCGACGCGCGGCCTATCGGCGAGGTCGTCGCGCTGCTCGTCGCCGCCGAGGGCGAGGCGCACCACGCGGTGGCGGCGGCGGTCCCGCGGATCGCGGCGGCGGCCGAAGGGATCGCCGCACGGCTGGAGCGCGGTGGCCGCCTGATCTACGCCGGTGCCGGAACGTCCGGGCGGCTCGGCGTGCTGGACGCGGCCGAGTGCGGGCCCACGTTCGACACCGACCTCGTGCGCGGGGTGATCGCCGGCGGGCCGGCGGCGCTGACACAGGCGATCGAGGGTGCCGAAGACGCCTTCGACGCAAAGGATTTCGCCGACCTGAGCGCCGCCGACGCGCTCGTCGGGATCACGGCGTCGGGCCGCACGCCGTATGTGCTTGGAGCACTCGAGCACGCACGCGCGGTGGGAGCGCTGACCGTCGCGATCGTCAACAATCTCGGCAGCGAGGCCTCTGCCGACGTCGTGATCGAATTGCTCACCGGCCCTGAGGTTCTCGCTGGATCAACCCGGTTGACTGCGGGAACCGCCCAGAAGGTCGTGCTCAACACGCTGTCGACGAGCGTGATGATCGCGCTCGGTAAGGCCTACGGACCTCGGATGGTCGACGTGCGCCCGACCAGCGCGAAGCTGCGCCGACGCGCGGTGCGCATCGTCCGCGACGCGGCCAGCGTCGACGAAAAGACCGCTGCCGCAGCGCTTGCCGCCGCGGGAGGCCACGCCAAGACCGCGATCGTCGCGCTGCTCGCGGGCGTCGACGCGGCCGAGGCCGCCGTCCGGCTCGAGCGGGCACACGGACGCGTGCGCGACGCGATCACAAAGCGGTAACCGTTCTGGCGATTTCCAGCGCGAGCGGGCGTGATCGATTACGTCGGCTTACTGCATGGGCCGCAGCGTCTCTCGGATCGTCGAACGCAATGAGTCAGCGCGAGCCCAAGTGAATCGTTGGACGATTCCTTCGTCGATATCCGGAAGCCGCGAATGCGCAAGATGGTTGCGCAGGTCGCACAGGTTTGCCCAGAGCCGATTGGCCCTAATGGACCTCTCGGTTGCCGTGGCGTAGGCCAGCGCTTCATTACCGACGGCGATCCATAAGCGATGCAGCACCCATCGATAGTGAGCTTCGGCTGCGTAGCGAGCCGGGTCGCCTGTGTCACGAAGTGAAATGATCTCCGTGAGGAGCGCGTCGAGCTCGAGTAACGCATGGAGATCTGGCCGGTGGTCGGCGTTCACAGAGGCGCGGCAGACTGCAGGTCTGGACTCACGTTTTCATTCGCAAGAGCGCCTGCGGAAAACAGAACGATTTCGCCGCCCACGAGGTCGGTCGCGGCCCTTTGGAACTCGAACATATCGAAGAGATCATGGCCATTATCGACCCGCCCAATCAGTCTGCCCGCGGATGCAAACGCCAGTTCAGTGATCCCATATCCCCCCGCCAATTCTGTTAACTCGGCAGCATGCGACCGCACCTGCACCTCGGTCGCTGGCGGCAGGTGTGGCGGTTCAGCAACAGCCTGACTCATCGATCTAGATTCTAATTGGGCTGATCAGCCTTTGTATTGCCAGGAAGCAGGTTTTCCACAAGCTGGTGTGCAATCGACACCGCCAGCAGTACACCGCTCTTGTTGCCCTGAGAAGCGGGTTCACACCAACACCAGGTTGGCCCAGCCGCTGCGGCTCATTCGACAAACAGCGCCATCGATGCCGTAAACCCGTGCAGCGCGTTGCGGCCCGCGATCGGGCCGATCTCCCCGGCGGCGAAGAAACCAGCCAGCGGAATCCCGCCAAGCAAGTCGGAGATCGTCGACGCATCGTGATCGGCGATCCCGAACATCCGTCGCCCCCGCGCATTACACGTGAACAACAGCGCGCCTACCGGACGCCCGGGCAGCTCCGCGGCAGCCCGCTCCACCGTCAGCCGCAAATCTTTGTCCGCCCCAGCCGCGTCGCGGACCTGGAACTGCACCGTCGCGCCCACCTCGACTATCTCGCCGATCTGGATCGCCCCCGTCGAGGGATCCGCGCCGAGCAACCCGCGAATCATGAAGTCCCCCTGGCCCGGAGCCGCCAGATGCTCGTCGACCACGATCCCCACCTGCAGGCCGCGGCTGACCAGTTCCTGCTCGTCGGCCGGCAGCCCCGCGACGATCTCCCGCAGGCGCACCAGCGGCGGTCGGCCGCCCAGCTCGGTGATCAGCGTGCCGTCCGCGCCGGTGACGATGTAGGGGAAGCCGATCGGCCGGCAACCCTGCGACACGATCGGCACACACTGCACGCCGGACAGCCGCACACCAACCAGACCGGAGCTGAGCACCTCGTGGTCGCGGAACAGCCGGGTGTCGCCGCGTCCGCGCCCACCGCTGACCAGCCCGCCCACGACCGTCGTTCCCGGCAGATCGGCATTGAGATGATCGACGAGCAGGTCCGCGGGGAACGTGTAGGGATCCGGCAGCAGCAGGTGTACATCGTGCGCGGTGCGGTCGAACCGGTAACCCGTGATCAGAGCACCCGTGTCGGTGCGCACGAAGTCCAGATGAAACGTCTCGGCCGCCAGCCCGGACGCCAGCCACACCGCCACCGCGGGCTCGTGCTCGATCTCGCGGCGGCCGGCGATGATCGCCTGCGCGACGCACCCGATCAGCGCGGGCGCCTCGGCCACCTCCTGCACCGTCTTGAGGACGTCCACCGCCTGGTCGGTGTGTGATCGCGATCCGAACAGCACGGCCAGCGACGGCGCCGCACCGGCGAGCTCGTCGCGCGCCTGCGCTGCAGCCTCCACCGCGGCCTGTCGTGCGTCGGCGGCGGTGGAAACGCCTACTCCGATCCGCACCCTTCCATGATGCGCCGCGCGGGGTCACCACGCTCCGGTAGCAGTTCTGCTACCATGGCCCTGTGGCGACCATTCCACAGAAGGAACTCCGCAACAACGTCGGCGAGGTGCTGCGCCGCGCAGAAGCCGGCGAGGAGATCACGATCACGGTTGCGGGCCGGCCGGTGGCGCAGCTCGGCCCGGCCATGCCGAGGCGATGGGTCAGCGGGCCGGCGTTGCGCGCGGTCTGGCGCGGCCCAGCCTCGAAAACCCTTGGCGCAGACCTTGAGCGGTTTCCCGCTTCGATCGTCGACCCGTCCGAGTAGCGGATGCGCGCAGTCCTAGACACCTCTGTGCTTATCGGAGAAGAACCGCCATCGCACATCGAGGCCGCGATCAGCGTCGCCTCGATAGCCGAACTGCATTTCGGTGTGCTCGTCGCCGGCGACGACGATGAACGGGCGGTTCGAACCCAGCGGCTGGGCGCAATCGAATCCGCGTTTGACCCGCTGCCGATCACGGTCGAGATCGCCCGAGAATGGGGTCGGCTGTCAGCTGCTGTCAGTAACCGAGGGGGCCAGCCGCGCCGGCGCCCAATCGACCTCGTAATCGCTGCCACCGCAAACATTTACGGCGTGCCACTGCTCACTCACCACACCGGCGACTTCCAGATCATTGGTGATCTCGTCGACGTTCGCCATCCATCGGAGGTCCAGGCGCCCGACCCGGGCGCGAATCCGCCCCGCCGACCAAACTGACGCTCATGCAGATCCCGTTCGCCGACGCGATGCTCGGCCGCCTCGGCCGCCGCGAAGCCGCGCTCGAGGCCGTCGAGGAGATTGAGGACGAGGCCGTCGACTCCGATGTCGCCGAGCTGCCACCGGCCGAGCCGGCCCTGCTGCTGCAGAAGATGGAAAACCGGCTCGTCCGTCACCACCTCGCGAACCCCGACGTCTTGAGCAGCGAGGAGCTGCGCAAGCTGCGCTACATCCTCAACTTCGCCCGGCTCGCCGACTTCGAACCCGGCGCCGCCGGACCGGGCGGCAGCCGCGGGCGCGGGGACATCTCGGTCGGCGCCGAAATCGCGCCGTGGCGCTCCCGAGTCGCCGACGCCCTGTTCGGACCGCTGCGCGAGGAGCCGGATCCCATCGCCGCGCTACAGGCGGCGCGAGAGGCCCTGGCGGTTCTGGCCGCCGACCAGGACGACCAGCGGAGCGTGCTTCTCGAGCGCCACGGCAACGACTTTTCCGCCGCAGAACTGGACGCCGAGGTCGGCTACAAAAAGCTCGTCACCGTCCTCGGCGGCGGCGGGGGAGCGGGCTTCGTCTACATCGGCGGCATGGAGCGGATGCTGGAGGCCGGCCACGTGCCCGACTACCTGATCGGCTCGTCGATCGGGTCCATCCTGGGCAGTCTGGTCAGCCGGGAGTTGCCGGTGCCGATCGAGGATTACATCGCCTGGGCGAAGACGGTGTCGTATCGGGCCATCCTCGGACCCGAGCGGCTGCGCCGCCGCCACGGGCTGGCGGGCATGTTCGCACTGCGCTTCGACCGGTTCGCGCACGCCATGTTGACCCGCGAGGACGGCCAACGAATGCGTATGTCCGAGTTGGCAATTCCGTTCGACATCGTGATCGCCGGCGTGCGCAAGCAGCCCTACTCGGCGTTGCCGTCACGGTTTCGCCGTCCCGAACTGGCGGCGCTGCAGATGCGGGCGATTCCGTTTCGCCCGATCGGAATCGGCGCGCAGGTGGGCGCGCGGATGTGGCAGGTGGCCGCCTTCATCGACTTGCGCGTGGTCAAACCGATCGTCATCGGCGGCGACGACCCGGCCCGTGACTTCGACGTGGTCGACGCGGCGTCCTTCTCGTCGGCCATTCCCGGTGTGCTGCACCACGAAACGAGCGACCCGCGGATGATCCCTCTGCTCGACGAGCTCTGCGAAGAAAAGGACGTCGCGGCTCTGGTCGACGGCGGTACGGCGAGTAACGTCCCGGTCGAACTGGCGTGGAAGCGCGTCCGCGACGGCAGACTGGGCACCCGCAATGCGTGCTATTTGGCTTTCGATTGCTTTCACCCGCAATGGGATCCGCGGCACCTGTGGCTGGTGCCGATCACCCAGGCGGTCCAGCTGCAGATGATGCGCAACCTGCCCTATGCCGATCATCTCGTCCGCTTCGGGCCGACGCTGTCGCCGGCCAACCTGGCGCCGTCGGTCGCGGCCATCGACCGTGCAAGCCGATGGGGCCGCAGGAGTGTCGAGAAGGCACTCCCGGTGACGTCGGCGCTGTTGGAGCCGACGTGGTGGGAGGGAGACGGCCCGCCGGTCGCCAAGGCCGCGACGCGCGCGAAGTCGGTGGCGTCGCCGATGAGCGCGGTGATGGCCGCAATGCAGGTTCCGACGAGTCGCTTTGCGCGGTGGCGAAACCGGTTGACATGAAGCTGCCGAAGGCTATTGCCGTTGCGACCGTTGTACTTACGCTGGCTGCCGCCGGTTGTGCAGCGCACAAAGCTGTACGCCGCAGCGCGCCGGCAACGCCGGCCGGCACCCCTGACTTCGCAGCGGTTTCCAAGCTGATGACCGATGCGATTGCAGCAGAGCGGCTGCCAGGTGCCGTGGTTGCGATCGGGCACGACGGCAAGGTCGTCTTCCATAAGGCTTTTGGCTCTCGCACGCTTGCCGGCGAACCGATGACCGAGGACACGATCTTCGACCTGGCGTCGTTGACAAAGTGCCTCGCAACGGCGACCGCGGTCATGCAGCTGTACGAACAAGGCAAGGTTGCATTCGACGATCCCGTGCAGAATTATCTGCCCGGCTTCAACACGACGAACGACCCGCAGCGCGCAAAGGTGACCGTGCGCATGCTGCTCACGAACACCTCCGGCGAAGCGATAGATGTCAACCTGCACGACCCGTGGGGACTCGGCCGAGCCGACAAAGCCGAAGGTATTCACCGCGCGCTCACCACGCCGCTGCAGTCGGGCCCCGGCGAGGTCTTCCGCTACTCCGACATCAACTACATACTGCTTGGTGCACTGCTCGAGAAGGTCACCGGCGAGGCAGAAGACGTCTACGTTCAGCGCAATGTCTTTGCGCCGCTTGGCATGACGGAAACCGGCTATCTACCGCCGGCCAAAGCATGCGGTCCGCACACGGTAAGAGGAGCGGCGATTGTCTGGGCCCCCGGGCCACAAGGGCGCTGTCCCGCCGGTACGTGGAGCACGAGTCTTTTGTCACGCATCGCACCGACTGCCATTGACGAGGAAAGCCGAGACGACCCGGTCAAGAATCCCGACTATGGTCACCTGCTTCGCGGCACGGTGCATGACCCGACGGCGCGCCGCATGGGAGGAGTGGCCGGGAATGCCGGCGTGTTCTCGACGGCGCACGACGTTGGCATCTACGCACAGGCCGTGCTTGACCGGCTCGCGGGCCGCCCGAGCGAATTCCCGCTGAAGCAAGCGACATTGGAGTTGATGACGACCCCGCAGCAGCCCGGCCACACCCCTGAACAAGTCGAGGCGGCGAACGACGCCGCCCGCCAAGTCGGCGCTCCGAAATATCCTGCGATCACGGGACAGAACCTGTTCGGCTTCGGCTGGGACATCGACACGCCTTTTTCCAAGCCGCGAGGCACGATCTTTCCCATCGGAAGTTTCGGCAACACAGGCTTTACCGGAACCTCGCTGTGGATGGACCCCGGCTCGGATACCTATGTCATCCTGCTCGCGAACTCAATCCTGATCCGAGGCAGTTCACCGATCTCGGATGTGCGCGGTGAAGTGGCGACGGCGGCAGCGCAGGTCTTGCACCTGTACGGCAGCTGACACGCCGGTGATGGCTGCGATGCAGGTTCCGACGAGTCGCGTTGCGCGTTGGCGAAGCCGGTTGACGTGCGGCGGACCTCAGCGGGTCGCGTCAAATTCTGGCGGACCTACTTCTGTCAGTGGCTGGCGCTTAGATGCAGTCATGGCCGTCGAGGTTGTAATGCAGATACTTCGTACGAGGCGAGTTCGTCTCAAGCCAGGTGTGTCGCCAACCCGGCCGGTGTTCCGCCTGGCGTCTATATCGGTTCTGATATAACATGGACATCGATCTGAAGCCCATCAGATGGCTGGGCACGACGCACGACGACATCCGCGAGCAACGTCCTGCCGTGCGATACGAGTTCGGCCAGCAGCTGCTGCGGGTGCAGATGGGCCTGATGCCCAACAACTACAAACCGATGAGCGCCGTGGGCTCGGGTGCATACGAGGTGCGAGTGCAAGATGCCGGGGGTATTGCGCGCCTGATGTACGTCGCGAAGTTCCATGACGCGATTTATGTACTTCACGTCTTCACGAAGAAGTCGCAGAAGACATCGAAGAGCGACATCGCTCTCGCCAGGAAACGCTATCGAGAGGCAAAACATGGCTGACAGCGTGTTCTACGACCTCGCCGAAACCCCCGAGGAGGCGGCCAACCTCACCGCGCGCGGCCTGTTGATGATCGCCATCGAGCAGCGAATCCGAGAAGAAGGATGGACGCAGACCGAAGCTGCCGCGCGTCTTCATGTCACCCAGCCCCGAATCTCCGATCTGCTGAACGGGAAAATCGGCAAGTTCAGTCTTGACGCGCTTGTCAACATGCTCGCACCAGTTGGGCTGACATTCGTTGTCCGACCGGTCGGCCGACCAGCGGTGCGGGCGGCGAAGAAGGTCAGGGGAGTCGCCCGGAACCGTTCAGCCAAGGCCACGTCGCGCAAAGCGCTGAGCAGGCGCTGACGACGACGCCCCCGGCGTCGACGCAATCACTTCTGCCACACGAATCTCTCGGCCGGCCGGTGCGCAATTTGCCCGCCTCACAGCGACAACTCAACGCACACAACGGATTGTCGCTGTGAGGCGGGCAATTTGCATAGTGGTCCCGGGCCGTGACTATTGAGACTGGTGTGACGCGTACGCAGGATCCCGCTGCCAAGCCGACCGTGTGGAGCGACATCTGCGCGCCTTCCCGATCCTTCGCCTGGCGGACCTCGATGATTTCCTACTGGCGGCCAAGCTGTATCGCGCGGCGCGCCGTGCCGGCGTGACGATTCGCAAAACACTCGACTATCTGATCGCCGCACCCTGTGTGCGTACCGGTGCCCCGCTGTCGCACGCCGACCAGGGCTTCGACCACCTTGCCAGCTGTACATCGCTTCGAATCTGGGCGGGCTGAGGGCGGCGGGATTTCGGGCTGAAAAGCCTGACGCTACAGCCCCAGAGCGGCGCGCAACCGGTCGACGTCCATACCCCCACGGGCCGCTGCGTCGGACGGGAAGCTGTCCAGCAGCTTGACCAGGTCACCGCGCCGCGTCGGGTCATCGGCGGCCTGCCGCGGCGTGTGGCCGTCGAGCGCCCGCAGCGGTTGATCGAGCCACTAGACCTCGTAGCCGCGGATGAATTCCTCAAGGGCCGCAGCGACTTTGGCGTCGTCGGGATCGAGGTCGTCCTCGTCGGTGAGATCGAACTCCTCGGCCAGCTCGGCGGCGTCACGCGCGTCGCGCACCGGACGGCGGAAATCGTCGAGCACCTTCATCTCGGGATCCAGACGTGCCAGCGTGGCCAGAACGCGATCCATGCGCCTTTCGCTGCTGGTCGCTACCTCCAGCGTGCTGCCCTCGAGACTCAACGAGGCCCGAAGCCGCTGCATGCCTTCGACTTCCACGTGCTCGAACCACTGCGGCTCGTCGTCGTCGACGCGATCGTAGGTGTCGTCCAGCGCCGCCTGCATCCGGTCCGGATCGCTGACGCGCACGGTGGCCTCGCAGATGGCCAGCGGATCGCCCTCGGCGTTGATCAGCGTGGCCGGTGCGAACCGGCGGCTCAGCTCCGCCACCAACGTCGCCGGGTCGGGTTCGGTGTCGAGCAGGTCGATCATCCGGTCACGCTCATGCAGCGCAACGGGTTCCAGCCCGCCGAAGAACTGCATGGTGTCGTCCCCGACGGGTACCGGGCGTGCGCAGGTCAGCTGCCCGGGCTTCAGCTGGCGGCTGGCCGTGCGCTCCTGCACCTCCTGGGTGTCGCCGGTACGCACGTCGCGCAGCGTTACGTTGAGGCCCGGTTGCACCCGTTCGACCTCGAACACCGACCGCTCCGCCAGCAGCCACTGCTCGGCGAGCAGCCGCTCGTCGTCGGGCAGCAGCGATCCGCGCACCTCCAGGAAATCCTCGAACGCGCCGCCCTCGAACAGCACCGCGTCCATCACAAGCGGGTCGTCCATTGTCGCCCGCACGGCCTCGAGGTCACCGTCGACGTAGCGGCAACGTTCGTACGACACCTCGGCCAGCAGATCGCCCCAGCCGCTCAGCGCATGCTGGATCGCCTTCGCGTACAGCCAGCGCACCCGCTGGGGGAGCGGCAGCTGCTCGCGGCCCAAATGGCATTTCTTGTACTTGCGCCCAGAACCGCACCAGCACAACTCATTTCGGCCGACATCGCTGCGCGGCTCGGCCCGGTGCTGCTCCAGCAGTTCCACCAGGGGGTCGTCCGGGTCGGCGCCGGCTCGGCGCAACAACGCCAAACCCCGCTCGGCGTCGCCGCGATCGGAGGCGATGCGCGCCAGATCGAACAACGGCAGCGGCCAATCCGGATCCATCGACTCCGCTGCCAAGAACTCGCGTTCGGCCGCCTCGACGTCGCCGATGCGCTCCAGCGCCACCGCGCGCAGCCAGCGGCACGCCACCCGCGCCGGTCGCGGCACCGTGGGCTCCAGCAGTTCAGCGAGCATGCCCAGCGCGGCGGCCCCGTCGTCGTACATGTCGACGGTCTCGGTCACCAACAGCTCAGCCAGCTGAGGATCGGCAAGCACGGCGCCGATCTCGCCAACCGATGCGGGCAACTCAGGTGACTGCTCCGCATCGAGCAGCTGCGCTATTCCTTGATACAGCTCGATCAGTGTGTACAGCGCGGCCGCGTCATCGATGTCGAGGTCGTGAAGCTTGGCCAGCATTTCGCAGCGCTGCTCGAAACGCCAACGGTCGAAATCGAATCCGGCCACTGCCACGCAATCCAGGCTGCGTGCCAGACCATAGTCGTCGATGATCTCGGACAGCGGTGGCAGCGGCTCGGCGAACCAAGCCGGGTCTTCCGCGCACATAGTCCATACCGCCGCGTTGAGGTAGGTGGGCTCGTCGGCGTCGAGCATCGCGACCAGTCGCTCGCCCACCGGGGAACTGGCGGTCTCGCTGATACGCTCGACCGCGAGTCCCTGCTCGGTCAGCCGCACGCTGACCAGATCCCCTTCGGTCACGCCCAACCCCGCCAGCGTGCCCGGGGCCAACAGCAGGGCACCGCCCTCGGTGATCGCCTCGTCCGGGATGCCGCGCTCCTCGAGCAGCTCGTCGTCGTAGTCGGGCATTACGACTCGTGCTGGCGACCCGTCGGCGAACCGCTGCTCGTACTCGCACAGTGTGGTGATCGGCTCCAGATCCGGGCAGACGTTGAGAATGTCGTGGGCCAACTCGTCTGCGCTCAGCCGGTGGGTGAGCACCCGCCCGGGCAGCACCGTCGGCAGCCACACCCATCGCTCGTCGACCAATTGTCTTGCCGGGAACTCGATTTCGAGTTGAGGCTGCTGGAGTACGGCATCCGGGTCGGCGACCCCGCGCTCGCGCAGCCGTCGTGCGATGTCGTCCTGGGGTAGTGGGCCGTGTTCGGTCAGAATTCCCGCGAGTGTTTCGCCGGATGCATCAGCCACGCCGACCACCCTATTCCGCGAGTGGCTCAACGGCGAGATCCGAAACGAACCCACTTGTGGATCGAGGCTGCATTCGTGTCGGACCCCTGGAGGACACTCCTCATAGTGGGCGCGACCTCGAAGGTCACGCCAGCCGGAATTTGGGGGGCGACATGGGTAACAGGGCGAACTTCGTCATTGTCAAAGATCAGGATTGGCAGCTCTACTACTCGCACTGGGCGGGCTGCAGGATACTCGATGCGCTGATCGGCGGGCCGGACCTGGCGCTGCGGTACGCGCAGTCGCTGCGGAAATGCACCAAAATTGAGTGGGCCGATCCGATCTGGGCCGACGGCGGCGCGGTGGTGGATCTCGATCGCCGCCGGGTGCTGTTCTTCGGCGACGAATTTATGGTGGAGATGGCCGAGCGCCGCGCCATGATGAATGTGCTGGCCAGGGTGTGGCGCGGCTACGCAATTTGCTGGGCGTACGACGGAACCACCGAACTTGCGGAATACGTGGGAGCCGAGTTGCCGCCTCACTCTTGGGACAAGCAGCCCAAACTTCGGCTGTCCCGCGACCGAAATGCGTTGTGCCATCTTGTTTCCGTGATCAACGACGCGGGAGAAATTCGGATGTGGCCGCTGTGGTGGCACCTCAGTAAGGCATGGCATGGGCCCGCGTTGCTGGACAAGCTGCCCGGCCGTGGTGTTCGTCGCCTGACCCTCGGCAAGATTCCGGAAGGCGGCGTCCATATCGACGTTCCTCGGAAAACGTTGGGAGCCTGGCAAACCGCCGACACGATGGGCTTTTTCCAAGCGCTGCCGAACCTATGGCGTGGGTGGCAGACAGAGCGTTGGGACGATCGGTTCGAGGAACAAGCCTTGCGATGCAAGGGCGCCCTGCGGCTACCCGAAGTCGACTTGGCCGCCGGCATCGACAGCGCCCAGACGTGGATCCACAGCAGGGTGTTCCAAAGCTTCGCCGACAGTCCGCCAGGGCACATCGCCCAACTGGCGAACATCCTGGCACCTCTGGTCCCGGGCCTCGCGGTCAGCGACGATGCGCTCGCCGACCGTGGGGTCCGTCCAACGGCGGCCGAGTGGGCCCGCTTCATCGACGCGTGCAGCTGGGTACGAACCGGCCAGGCTGCATCGGCCTGAGGCGGGGCAGCGGCGTCTGCATCTGCGCATCATGATGCAACGATGCTAGAATTGGGTGTGCGTACGACCATTGACCTCCCGGATGACCTGCATAAGCAGGCGCTCGCGATCGCACGCGACACTCACCGCACGTTGAGCGAAACTGTCGCCGACCTCATCCGACGGGGCTTGAGCGCCGGCAGCACGGCTGCGGTCTCCATAGACTCCAGAACCGGCCTACCGCTGGTGAGCGTCGGGACCGTGGTGACCTCTGAAGACGTGCGCGCATTGGAGGATGAGGAATGACGGCGCTGCTCGACGCGAATGTTCTCATCGCGCTGGTCGTTACCGAGCATGTTCATCATGACGCCGCCGCGGAATGGCTATCGGCATCGAACACAGAATTTGCGACGTGTCCGATCACGCAAGGAAGTCTCGTCCGATTCCTGCTGCGGACCGGACAATCGACCTCCACTGCGCGCGATGTCGTCAGCGCAATCGGGAAGGCTGATCGCCACGAGTTTTGGCCTGACAGTGTCTCTTTCGCCGATGTAGAGCTCAGTGGGGTGGTCGGCCACCGCCAGGTAACAGATGCGTACCTTGCTGAGCTCGCACGAGGCCGCAACGGGCAGCTGGCGACTCTCGATAGCGGCCTCGCCCACCTGCACAGCGATGTCGCGGTGCTGATTCCTACCGCAATCTGATGCCAGTCGATCGGCGGTACCATAGACAAGGTAGAAAGGTACCAGCGTGGCGTTGAACATCAAAGATCCGTCGGTCCACGAAGCCGTCAAGGAGATCGCGAAAATCACCGGTGAGTCCCAGGCGCAGGCCGTGGCAACCGCCGTGAACGAGCGTCTCGCCAGATTGCAGAGAGACGATCTCGCGGCCCGGCTTCTGGCTGTTGGCCGCAAGACTGCGAGTCGGATGAGTCCAGATGCGAAGCGGCTTGACCACGCCGACCTCCTCTACGACGAGCGAGGGCTTCCAGCTTGATCGTGGACACGTCAGCAATCATCGCGATCCTCAGGGATGAGGATGACGCCGCTCTCTATGCCCAGGTCATCGCTGGTGCCAACGTCCGAAGGCTTTCCGCGGCAAGCTATCTCGAGTGCGGGATGGTCCTAGATGCCCAGCGCGACCCGATCGTTAGCAGGGGGCTCGACGACCTTCTCCAGGAAGCCGAGTTTGTCATTGAGCCTGTGACGGAGCGTCAGGCGCGGCTGGCTCGCCAAGCTTACGCAGATTTCGGCAAGGGCAGCGGCCACCCTGCCGGATTGAACTTCGGTGATTGCCTGTCATACGCGTTGGCACTCGACCTTCGCGAGCCGCTGCTTTGGAAGGGCGATGACTTTGGGCATACGGGGATTGAATCCGCGTTGAAGGGATGAGGGCGCGACGGAGAGCGCTCTCAGCGCGCCTCGCTGTCTGAAACTCCGCTGTCCCCGGCGGAGCGGGCGTGTGCCCGCCATTTTCGGTATCCGCGGTGTGCAGCGAACGCGCCGACGACGGCCGTCACGCACCACACCGCAATCGCAGCGTAGGCCAGCGGCGCGGACCGATCCGCGATCGAGGCGCCCAGCGACGTGTAAACGAACGCACGCGGCACCGAACCGATAAACGCCCCAACGGCCATCTGCCACAACGGAACTCCGAACGCCCCGAATGCATAGGCGGCCAGCGCGTCCGATATGCCAGGTATGAAGCGCTGACCCACGACCGCCCACAGTCCGCCACGTTCGATCAGCGCGTCGACGCGGTCCGCGCGCTGCGCACCCAGCAGCGCCCGCGCGCTGTCGCGGCCCGCCCGACGGCCCACGAGGCTCGCGACGATCGCGGTGCCCACCGTCGCACCCAGCGTCACGAAGATCCCCAGCAGCGGACCGAACAGCAGCCCGCTGCCGGCGGCCAGCATTGGGCCCGGCACGAACACCGCGCCGAGGACCGCGGACGCCACGGCATAGGTCAGCGGCGCCGCCGGCCCCGTCGCCGCGACCACGCGCCGCACCTCGTCGACGTCAACGACGTGCCTGACCGCTACCAGGTAGAACATCACCAGCAGGAAGGTGGCGAACGCGGCGAGCCGCAGGATGTGCCGTCGTCGCGAGGCGATGTTGCTCATGGTGACCGCGATTGTCCCGCACGTGCCTGACGTAGGGTCGAGGCGTGGCGAGAACCGACGACGACACCTGGGAGATCACCGAGAGCGTGGGTGCGACGGCGCTCGGCGTGGCCGCCGCACGCGCGGCGGAAACCGAGAGCGACAATCCGCTGATCAGCGATCCGTTCGCACGGGTGTTCCTCGACACCGTCGGCGACGGCGTGTGGAACTGGTACGAGGCCCCCGAGCTGCCCCGCGAAGTCGTCGAAGCCGAACCCGAGTTGCCCGCGCGGATGCGGTCGCTGGTCGACTACTTCGCTTCGCGGACAGCTTTTTTCGACAGCTTCTTCCTCGACGCCACGGCGGCGGGCATCCGTCAGGCGGTGATCCTGGCCGCGGGCCTGGACGCGCGGTCCTGGCGGCTGCCGTGGCCCGACGGCACGACGGTTTACGAACTCGACCAGCACCGGGTGCTGGGGTTCAAGTCGTCGACGCTGGCCCGGCACGGCGCGGAACCGACGTGCAACCGGGTCGAAGTGGCGGTGGATCTGCGCCACGACTGGCCAACGGCGTTGCTGCAGGCGGGATTTGACGCGACGGCTCCGAGCGCCTGGTCGGTCGAGGGACTGCTGATGTACTTGCCTGCCGCCGCCCAAGATCTGCTGTTCGCCCGCGTCCAAGAGCTCGCCGCCCCCGGCAGCCGGATCGGCGTCGAGGCGCTTGCACCCAACTTTGCCGACCCCGATGCCCTCGCGCAGCGCCGTGAGCGTATGGAGCGGGTCCAGGCGTTGATGGCCAAGGCGGATCCGCAGCGTCAGGTCCCGCGCAGCGACCAGCTGTGGTACTTCGAAGAGCGCGAAGACGTCGGCGAGTGGTTGCGCCGCCACGGCTGGGACGTCACGGTGACACCGGCCGACGAGCTGATGGCGCGCTACGGCCGCGAACCCGCCAAGGACGACGAGCAGTCCGCCCCCTGGAATCGGTTCGTGTCGGCGCGGCGGGTCTAACGCAGTCGCACCATCCGCGTCGTCGAACTCTCGTCGAGCTCAACCAGATCCGAGCGGGAACGCAGAAAGTCGCTGAAAGACTTGAATCCCAGTGACTTTTCGCTGAACGACGGGTCCATCCGCTTCATCTGCGCCTTGACCGCGGAGTTGTGCAACCATTCGGCGTCGTCTTTTTCCATGCCGATGCGCAGCGCGCGGGTCAGCAGACCGGTGGCGGCGGCCTGCGGGTCGGGCGGCAGCGGCTCCTCGGCGTCCTTGGCGCGTCGCTTGGGCGCCGGCACCGGCTCGGGTACCGGCACCCCGGGCAGCGCGTCGTAGGTGACAAACTCGTCGCAGGCGGCCGCCAGCGCCCGGCTCGACGACCCGGCCACTCCGACCCCAACCACGTAGCGGCCCAACCGCTTACAGCGCTGCGCCAACGGAATGTAGTCGGAGTCGCCGGCCACGATTACCACATGGGTCAGGTCGGGCAGGCGGAACATGTCCTCGACCGCGTCGACGGCCAGCCGGATGTCGGCGGCATTCTTGCCATAGGCGGCCGCCGGGAACAGCTGCACCAGGTCGACCGCGCGGCCCACCAACTGCTCGCGGTAACCGGTGTTGACCTCCGCCGACCAGTCCGCGTATGCGCGGGTCAGCACCAGCGTGCCGAACGACGACGCGAAGTCGATGATGGCCCCCACGTCGACCGTGGCCCGCGCCAGCCGATCCTTGTCGAGGCCCTTGGCCTTGTCCTTCTGAAACGAGTTGCGGCCGTTGACCTGGTCGTAGCGGGAAATCACGATGTTGTCGAAGTCGAGGTAGACCGCAACACGGTCGGCACCGGGATCTGTCATGAGCCCAGTCTGTCAGCGGCCGGCGGCGGTCGTCGGCAAACCGGCAGGCCCGAAGACGCGGCGACACTTAAATGGTTGCGACGACACGCCGATGGGCTTCGCAATGAGTTGAGTTTCGATGCGGTGGAGTGACTCAGTCGCAGGAATCAATGAGCGACTACGAAGTCAAGATGGTGATCTTGTCCACCGACGACCTGGATGAGTCGATCCGGTTCTACACCGAGACCCTGGACAGGTCGTCGTCGGCATCAAGACCGCGGACCCCGACGGCGCCGCGAAAGCGATCGATGCCAGCGGCGGCGGCATCGTGAAGGGCCTTTACGACGACGCGCACGAACGCCGCGCCGTGGTCTACGACAACAAGGGCAACGGTCTGGTCTTCTACAAGCCGCTGGGCCGGTGAACGCCGACGCGGCCACGCAGGTCGGCGCGCGTGCCACCGAGGCGCTCGGTTTGCTGATCGACGCGGTAGAGCAGATTCCTTCCGAAAGTTGGGATCTGCCATCCAATCTCGAAGGCTGGAGTATTCGGGACCTGGTGGGCCATGTCACCGGCAGCGCGACGAAGGTTGTGACGCTGGTGGAGGGTGGCGACATTTGGCAACGGCCTTCCGAGCCGGATGACTGGAAATGCGACGACCCGGCCGGGCGGCTTCGCGAGCTCGCCGCCCGGTTAGACGGCGCCCTGCCCGGTGCGGACCTGGACGCGACGCGGCCGTCGCCGCAGGGTGATGTCCCGTTGCACCGGGCGCTGGCCTATCCCGCGGCCGATCTGGCCCTGCATACCTGGGATCTGTACCGCTCACGACAGCAGGCGTTCGAGCTCCCTGACGACCTGCTGGGGTTCTGCCGTCAGTTGGTGGAGTTGGTGCCCGACGACATGCTGCGGCGACCGGGCGGGTTCGGGCCAGCCCGAGCGGTGCCCGAAGGCGCGACGCCCACTGCCCGGCTGATGGCCTTTCTCGGGCGCTCGGTTGATTAGCAGCCGGATGTGCTCTAGCGCTTCATCATTCGGGTGACTACCGATGCGTGCCCATGCTCGGCTGCTTTCAGCCCGCCGGCCGACAGTCGCAGGAGTCTCGAGAAATCTGGGTCCTCGTTGTGCCCGCCTCTGAGCGACAACCGAAACGGTGTCGCTCGTAGGCGGGCATACTGAAACACCCGAATTTGCCGTAACAGGTGCGCCTGGACGGACTCCCGTGGCAGAAGTGGTGGATGCGGCGTCGGCCCACCCGACATTCCCCCCGGTTGTCGCTATGAGGAGGGCACATTGGGTAGTGCCTCGGAGCGGGGACTCATGTGGCAGATGTGACTGTGCTAGACCGCCTGTAGCCGCCGCGCCAATCCGCTCGCCCGCGCCACCCGCCGCTCGATCGCGGCCCGGATGGACGCCTCCGATCCGACCACGCGCACCTTTCGCTTCGCCCGGGTCACCGCCGTGTAGAACAACTCCCGGGTCAACAGCCGCGAATCCTCGGACGGGATCAGGGCCGTGACTTCGTCGACCTGACTGCCCTGGGATTTGTGGATCGTCAGCGCGTGCATGGTGTCGACGTCGGCCAGCCGGCTGGTCGAAAAGTCAAGCGGCCCAGTGGCAGCCGAGATGACTGCTCGCAGGCCGCCGGGCCCCGACACCACCACCCCGCTGTCCCCGTTGTTGATTTTCAGCGCATAGTCGTTGGCCGTCACCAGTAGTGGTCGTCCTGCGTACCACTCCGACCACGGTGGCAGGCCGGTGTCTTCGGACAGCCACTGCTCCACCTGCCGGTTCCAGTGCTGGACGCCGAACGAGCCCCGCCGGTGTGCGCACAGCAGCCGGTGCTCGTCCAGCGTCGCCAGCGCGGCCGCATCTGCCCCCAACAGGGCGGCCTCGCGCAGCCGCGTCGCATGCGGCACGAGTATGGACCGCAACCGCGCCGTCGGGTCCTCGTCGTCGATCCACTCGATGTGCTGATCGCCTGCCCGTAACAGCTCGACCACGTGGTCGCCGTCCCCGTCGCGGATCGCGTCCGCCAACGCGCCGATCGCCTTGCCGAACCGGTGCGACGTCCGCAGCGCCGCCACCCGCACGTCGGCGCGTGCCGACAGCCCGTCCACCAGGTCCGCCAAGACGGCCCCGGCTTCCACCGACGCCAGCTGGTCCGGGTCGCCGACCAAGATCAGCCGGGCATCCGGGCGCACCGCTTCCAGCAGCCGGGCCATCATCGTCAGCGACACCATCGACGTTTCGTCGACGACGATCACCGCGTGCGGCAACCGGTTGCCGCGATTGTGCTTGAACCGCAACGACGTATCGGCACGGCTACCCAGCAGCCGATGCAAGGTCACCGCCTGCAGTCCGGCCAGCCGGCCACGGTCGACGTCGTCCAGCCTTTCGACTTCGGCCCTCACCGCTTCGGTCAACCGTGCGGCCGCCTTACCGGTCGGCGCCGCCAGCGCGATCCGGAAGCCCGCCTGACCCGACGCCTGGTCCGCGAGCAGTGCCAGCAGCCGCGCGATCGTCGTGGTCTTCCCGGTTCCCGGGCCGCCGGTCAGCACCGTAACCGATTGCGACAGCGCGACTTCGGCGGCGGCCCGCTGCTCCTCGTAGCCGGTGGGGAAAAGCCGTGCGACGGCCGGGCTTTCGACAGCCGTCCCGGACACCAGCAAGCCGAGCAAGTCGGCGCTTACCTGCTCCTCCTCGCGCCAATAGCGGTCGAGGTAGAGCAGCCGGTCGTCGTAGAGCCGCAACAGCGTGCCCACCAACCCCGAGGCGCGCACAGCGGCCAGCCAATCCGACGGCGACGGCCACGGAAGATCCGGGGAATCCGCCGCCACCGTGGTCATGTCCATGCACACCGATCCGCCGCGCAACGCCCGAACCGCCAAAGCCACCGCCAGAGCAACCGTTTCATCGGACTCGTTGCCCAGCGCGGTAACCCGTTGGGCCACGTGGACGTCGGCGATCTCGAGCACGCCTGCCTCGTTGAACGTGCGCAATAGTCCCGACGCACCAATGGCCGTTTCGATGTCGGTTACCGTCATGCGACCTGCCGCCCCTCGTCGAGCAGGCCCGACAGGGCCGGAACCAGTCCGGCCGGCGGCTGCCAGCCGAACACCCCCGACCCCGGTGTCTGCGCGCCGCACATGCCGCGCACAAACAGGTACACGACTCCGCCGAGATGCCTGGACGGGTCGTAGCCCGGCTGGCGCCATCGCAGAAACCGGTGCAGCACAACCAGATACAGCAGGGCCTGCAACGGATAGTCGGAATGCAGCATCGCCTCGGTGAGCCGCGGCACGCTGTAGTCCGCCGCGGTCACACCCAAGACGTTGGTCTTGTAGTCCACCACCAGATAACGCGGCCCGGGCAAGCGCAGCACGACGTCGATCGACCCGGACAAATAGCCCCGCAGCGGCTGGCCACCGAGCCCGTCGGACACCAGCCGCTCGCCGTAGCGCGCGAACGGGTCGTCGGCGGGCAGGTAGTCCCGCAGCAGTGCACCGACACCGGCGAGCCGAATGTCCGGCGTCAGGCCGCGCACGTCGCCGCCGGCCACCGGGATCTCGAAGTCCAACTCGCGCAACCTGTCTGGCAGCCCGATCTCGCGCAGCGTCAGGCCGGCGGCCAGCGGACCCAAGGGCGTGTCGTGCATCGGCACCAGCGCGGCGGCCAACTGGAAAGGCTCGACGTCGACCGGCCACCAGGCTCGGTGCAACCGCACCTGTGCTTCGAGCTCGGCGGCCAGATCCGCGACGGACGGGTCGGCATTTTCCAGCACCGCATGCACCAGCGAGCCGAACGTGGCACCCGACGGCAACTCGGCCATCGGCGACAGGACGCCGCCGCCGCGCGGTGCACCGGCGGGGACCACCTCCACTTCGTCGTCGCGGGCAGTCACCTCCGCCTCGCTGCTCACCCCGGCCGTCTCGGCGCCCCGGATCAGCGCCGAATACGAGGTGCGCCGCCACGTGGTGTCGATCGACCGGTGAAAATGGCGCACGTCAAGGCCGGCCGGCGGCGCAGACGGAGGAACCGGCGCGACGGCAATCCCTGACGGCTCCTCGATCGCCGGCCCGCCCGCGGCCTCCCATTCGCGCATCAGCGCCAACGCCTCGTCGTCGGAAATCGTCTTGGGCTCACAGGAATCCGGCACCTGCGTGTCACCGATCCGCCGTCCCCGCATCAGCCGCGACAGGCCACCATCGGGTTCGTCCCAGGCCGGCGCCCACCACGCCACCACTTGCGACTGCGCGCGGGTCAGCGCCACATAGGTCAGCCGGATATCGTTGCGGGCGGCCTCCGCCCGGCTGAGCGTTTCGATCTCCGATCGGTCGGCACTCTCGGGTCCACCGGCATGCAGGCAGCGAACCCCGTCGTCGTGATACAGCGGAATGTCGTCGACGAACACGTGCCGGTTGAACGCGAACGGCAGATAGACGATCGGGAACTGCAGGCCCTTGGCGCCCCACACCGTCATGATCTGCACCGCGGCGGCGTCGCTGTCGATGCGCCGGTTGCGTTCCTGCGGGCCGTCGCGCTCCTCGCGCTGCCGGCGCAGCCAATCCCGCAGTGCGGGAAGGGTTAACCGCTGCCGATGCGCCACCTCGTGCAGCAGCTGGGCGATATGGGCGAGGTCGGTCATCGTGCGCTCGCCGCCCGGCTCGCGCAGCACCCGCCGGCCCAGCCCGGCCCGCTGCGCCGCCTCGAAGACCGCGGCCGGCCCGCGGGTCCGCAGATGGTCGGCCCAGTCCCGCAGCGTGACGGCCAGCCGGTCGGTCAGCTGGTCGCCTCCGGCGGCGAGGTCGTCGGCGGTGTGGCCGAAGAACACCGTCGCCCCGGCCGCACGCACCAACCCGTTGCGGTGGGTCTGGTCGAACGCCTCGAGCAGGCACAGCCACTGTTGGGCGGCATCCGAGGCGAACACGTCGGAGTCGCCGGTGTAGACCGCTTGGATTCCGGCCGCTGCCAAAGCTTTCTGGCACGCCAGAGCGTCCTCGCTCCTTTCGACGATCACCGCGACGTCGCCGGCTTGCACTGCCCTGCCGTCGAACGTGGCATCGCTGGCCAGCAGCGCCGCCACGTCTGCGGCGAGATCACCCGAGATGTAGTCGCGCAGGGCGGCGATCGGAATGGTCTTGGTGCCCGAGCGGCCGAACATTGCACGGTTGAGCAACCGCAGCCGAAACGGCGCATTACGCGGAGCGTTTCGCAGCCGATGGCCCATGACGTGCGCCTCGACGTCGCGCACGACGATGTCCGGATCGCCCAGCGCCGCTCCGCGCAGCACGGTCTGCAGGGCGTCGACGAGAACCTTGTCGCTGCGCCAGTTCACGCTCAACGTGCGCCGTTGGCCGGCCGTGCGGGCGGCCCGCAGATAGGTGTAGATGTCGCCGCCGCGGAACCCGTAGATCGCCTGCTTGGGATCGCCGATCAGCACCAGCGTGCTGTGACCGTTGAAGGCGCGGTCGATGACCTGCCACTGGATGGGGTCGGTGTCCTGGAACTCGTCGACCATCACGATCGGCCAGCGATTGCGCATCCGGTCGCGAGCGTCGGAGTCGTCGCCTTCGAGGGCGTCCGCGAGCCGGGTCAGCAGGTCGTCGTAGCTGAGGATGCCCAGCCGGCGCTTGCGTAGCTCGAGTTGGTCGAGCACGTCGCGGGCAAACCGCAACCGCACTGCGGCAACGGATTCCGGGTCCGGATCCGTCGGGCGCAGTTGGGCGCATGGGTCGCCGACTACCGCGCGGGCCAGCGTCAGCGCGTCGGCGTGGGTGAGCGCCGCCTCGTCGCGGTCGGATCCGAAGTGCACCAGATACAGGTCGTCGACGATCCGGGTGACCAGGTCATCGAGGCTTTCCACCAGAGTCATCCCGGCGTCGGTGTCCCCGGCGACGCCGAGCGACCTCAACACCAGCTGACAGAACTGATGCGTGGTGGCGATCGTGGCGGCGTCGAAGTTGGCCAGCGCGTCACGCAGCCTATTGCAGCGCTGGTCGCGGTCGGCGGCCGTGCCGCGGCACAGATACGCCACGAACTCGTTGGGCGCATGGTCCGGCGAGTCACACAGCGCGGCAACGATTTCCACGATCTGGCAGCGGACCCGCTCGCGCAATTCGCGGCTGGCCGCGCGGCTGAAAGTGATCAGCAGCATCTCGTCGAGGTTTGCGACGCCCTCGGCGATGTAGCGGGTGACCAGGCCGGCCAGCGCGAACGTCTTGCCGGTGCCGGCACTGGCCTCCAGCACCGTCGTGGAACCGGGCGCCGGCAGTGGGCCGAGTAGGTCGAAGGGTTCCATCAGTCCGGATCCCGTTCGGTCCGAATCAGGGGCAGCCATAGCCGGGCGGCCAGCGCGCCAAGCCGGGTGTCCTCGCCGTCGACCTCTTCACCGGGGCGCGGTGTGCCGAGGATGTCCTCGAGCCGCCCATGCGGCCACACGTATTTGTGTGCCTCGTCTTGGGCTTCGCCCGTGTAGTACCTGTTCGACTGCCACCGCCGCAGCGCGGCGTCGTAGGGATCGTTGCCGCACTCGCGCGCGTCGGCCCACGCGTGTGAGGTGCGCAGCGGCAGCGGCAGCGGCTCGCGCCGGCCGTTGTCGTAGAGCAGCACCAAGTCGCGCAGCACCCCGACCGCGTCCGGCGGCGGGACCAGCACCCGGTGCAGGATCCGGTTGGCCTTCCTGTCGCGGCCGATGCACGACGCCCGCCACGGCCGACCTGGCTGGTGAGCAGCCAACGCCACCAACGGAATCCAGGCCGCCAACAGGTGCTTGCAGTTGAGCTTGGAGTAGGTCACCGAGACCGTGTGGTCGCCGAAAACTTCCGAGACGGTGCCGGTGAGCCGACGTCCGCCGTCCAGGCCGACGTCGACGTCGTGCGCGTCGGAGTCACTGCGCCGAAGTCCCAATGCCGCCGCGGCCAATTGCTTTGCCTCGTCGCGGATTTCGCGCGCTTTGCGCATGCCGAGCCGGCCGGGCGGCAGTGCTCCGCGACGCCACTCGCGGTGTGCCGCGGTGTCGGGGTGCAGACCGCGCAGCATGTCGCGCAGCATCCGGTCGCCGACCGCCCACGCTTCCAGGGCATTGATGTCGACGGGCATGTCGTCTTTGATCTCGTCGATGTCCCACGGCAGGGTGAAATCGAGGGCCCGGAAGAAGCCCTTGACCGGGTCCTTGAAGAACGTGAGCAGGTCGGCCAGCACGACGTCGTCTCGAGGTGGGGCGGGCAGGGGGTTCGCCACGAATGGCCGCTTCGGATGTCGTTGGCCCGCCGCGGCTTTCGCTGCCACCAGCGCGGTGGGGTCGAACGTGAACGGCTTGTCGGGCACCAAGGCGCCGGGGGTGACGTTGCGAAGGTCGAACGGCTGCAACGGATGCTCGACGACGATCCGTCTGCGCACCGGCTGCTCGGTGGTCTGGTCCAGTGCGTCGAGCAGCTCGACCAGGGGCACCGCCGGCGGGCGGTGATGACCGGTGTGTTCGTCGGCGCCGGTATAGGTGATCACCAGCGTCTCGCCGGCCGCGCAGACGGCGTCGAGCAGCAATTGCCGGTCCTCGGAGCGGATGTCGCGCTCACCGGTCATCGGGAGGCGGGCCAGCGCGTCGTCGCCGTCGGGCAGATGAACCCGCGGGAAGACGCCGTCGTCGAGCCCGACCAGGCACACCACCCGGTGCGGGACCGACCGCATCGGCACCATCGTGCAGACGGTCAGCGTGCCGGTGCGGAAGTTGGCCCGGGTGGGCCGTCCGGCCAGATGCCCGGCCAGCAGCGCCCGCACGTCGGGCAGCCGCAGCAGTGTGCCACCGCGAGAGCCCGCGTCCTGCAACACTTTTGCGAATTCGCGCTGCAGCTGACCCTCTTGCCAGGCTTCCTCGGGGCTGGTGAGTCGCGCCACCCCGTCCCGCAGCGCGTCCAGCCAGTCGGTCAGCGGCCGGGCGCCGGTCAGAGCGTCGACGGCCGATTGCAGGCGGGCGACGAACTCGGCGAGCCGGCCGGCGAGCTCCACCTTGTTGCTGCCGACGTCGTCGAGCGGCAGAGCGGTGTCCAGCCAGTCCGGCGAGTCGTCCGACATCGCGACGCCGACAAGGATGCGGTCGAGCCCGAACCGCCAGGTGTTGTGTACGACGTGGTCGAGGCCGTACGGCGCGCGATGGTCCTTGTCGAAGCCCCACCGGATGTTGGAGTCCCGCGCCCAGTCCGTGATGGCCTCGAGGTCGTCGTCGGTGAACTTGAATCGCGCACGCACCGGCGGGGTTTGGGCAAGGTTGAGCACCTGGCTGGCGGTGGCCCGGGTGCCCGCGATGGCGAGCAGCTCCGCGGCCGTCGCGAGCAACGGGTTGGTTTGGGTGAGCGCGCGGTCGGCGAGCCGAACCCGCAGCCGGTGCGCCGGGTGGCTGTCGCCTGTGTTCTCACCCAACCCGAAACCGGCGACGATCAGCGGCGCATAGGTTTCGATATCCGGGCACATCACCACGATGTCGCGCGGCTCCAGCGTCGGGTCGTCCTGCAGCAGGCCGAGCAGCACCTCGCGCAGGACGTCGACCTGCCGGGCCGGGCCGTGGCAGCTGTGCACCTGCACCGAGCGGTCGAGGGCGGCCAGGACGCGGCCGTGCGGCTGTGTCGCGTTGGCCGCGATGTCGGACTGCAGCCAGCCCAGCAGCGTGTCGGGTTTGGTTGCGCCGCTGAGGTATTCGTCGGAGCCAACGTCGCCCGGCAGGCTGCGTTGCAGCTCGCGCAGATCCCGGCCGAGGGTTTCCAGCAGCGGATGCCGCGCCTTGTGCCGGCTGGTGTCCTCGGCGCGCGGGACCGCGCCGTGGATACCCTGCAACGCCGCCCACAGCTCGTCGCTGGGATGCGGCAGCCACAGGTGCAGGTCGTGGTGGGTGGCCAGCGCGTCGAGCAGCTCCACCTCGGTGCAGGCCAGCCGGGTGTGCCCGAACAACGACAACCGCGCCGGCAGGTCGGTCGGGCCCTCGCGCAGCCGGGCGACGGTTGTGTGGTGCCGGAGGTGCGGCGGGTCGGCGGGCACCGCCGCCACCAGCGCCCGCCACAACTCCGGCTGCCAGGCCAGGTCGGGATCGACGCCGGTGCGCCCGTCGAGCCAGTCGACCAGCAGCTGCGGGCGCTGCCGGGCGTACGAGGCGAACAGTCCCGCGAGTCGCCGCGCCACCGCATAGCGCCGGCCGCGGCGCAGCTCGGCCTCCTCGCCGGCGTCGAAGTGGCCCAGATGCGTTGCCAGCGTGCGGCACCACGGCTCGTCCAGCGAGCAGTCGATGACCTCCAGCAGCGGCCACGTGAGCGCCTCCGGCGACCACGGATCGTCGTCGAGGATCCCGGTGATCTCGGCGATCAGCGACGCCGGGTTGCGAAACGAAACCCCGGCGCACACCCCGAGCGTCTGCGCGAGCCGCTGGCTCAGCCACCGCTCGACCCCGCGCGCCGGGACCAGCACCAGTTCCTCCGCGAACGGGTCGGGCAGCGGGTCGGCCAGCAGGGCACCGAGCCCGTCGGCGAGCAAATCGGTACGTTCGGCACGGTGGAGATGAAGCGCCATTGCGGTGCCACCATAGACGGCCGCGGCAGACGAGGGAGCGATTGAGATGGAAACCTGGGATGCGATTCGCGCACGGCGCAATGTGCGCCAGTATCGGCCGGAGCCGGTGTCCGAGGCCGACCTGAACCGGATCGCCGAGGCCGGATGGCGGGCGCCGTCGGCCAAGAACCGCCAGCCGTGGGACTTCGTGATCGTCACCGATCGCGCTCAGCTGCAGGAACTTTCCACGGTGTGGCAGGGCGCCGGCCATATCGCCTCGGCCGCGGCCGCGATCGCCCTGGTGGTGCCGCAGCCGCCCAGCGAACGCCGGAAGGTCACCGACCAGTACGACGCCGGTCAGGCCACCATGGCGATGATGCTCGCGGCCACCGACCTCGGCATCGGCACCGGCCATTCGTCGGTGGGCGACCAGGACAAGGCCCGCGCCATCCTCGGCGTGCCCGACGGCTACCTGGTGGCATACCTGCTCGGCATCGGCTATCCGGCCGATCGCCCGCTCGCCCCGATCCGCAAGCCGAATCGTCGGCCGTTCGCCGAGGTAGTCCACCAGGGCCGCTGGTGATCGCGATGCACGAGCACAACGGCGAGTACGGAATCGACGGATCGTTCAAGACCATCCCGGCCGGCGCCCAATTCGGTGGTCTGGGTGTGCAAGCCGCGGCGCTGCTGCTGTGGTCCCTGATCAGCTGGAGAAAGGGCAAGCGGCGCAAGGCGGCGCTCACCGGTGCCGCGGGACTCGGAATTGCCGCCCACACAACGCTTTACCTCTATGCGACGCGCGCGGGCAAGTTCGTGGTGTGGGACCGGATTCTCGACGAGCTGCAGCTGCGGGGCGACGAGACGGTGCTCGACATGGGCTGCGGCCGCGGCGCGGTGCTGCTCGCCGCGGCCAAGCGGCTGCCGCGCGGCCACGCCATCGGCATCGACCTGTGGCGCCCCGACCAGACCGACAACTCGCCGTCGGCGACGCTGAAAAACGCGGACCTGGAGAAGGTGGGGGACCGCATCGAGGTCCGCACGGCCGACATGACCGCGCTGCCGTTCGACGACAACACCGTCGACGTGATCGTGAGCAGCCTTGCGATCCACAACATTCCGACTCGCGAGGGTCGGCGCCAAGCACTGCGTGAGGCGGCTCGGGTGCTGCGTCCGGGTGGTCGCCTGGCGATCGCCGACCTGTGGGCCACCCGGCAGCATGCCGACGAGCTGCGCGAGCTGAGGTGGTCGCACGTCCGGCGCCGCAATCTCGGCTGGCGGATGTGGTATGGCGGGCCCTGGGCGGCGACCCGTCTGGTGACCGGCACCAAGCCCGGCTAGAAGGCATGCTGGTAGCCATGACCAGAAACGAGATCACCGAACAGATCGTCGTCGCACGCTTGAACAAAGGGCTCAGCTGGCAGGAACTGGCCGACGCCATAGACAGGCCGGTGGTGTGGACCACGTCGGCGCTGCTCGGACAGCACCCGATTCCCGCCGAGCTGGGCAAGGTGCTCGTCGACATGCTGGGGCTCGACGAGTCCGCGGTCGCGGTGCTGGCCGCAGTGCCGATGCGCGGCGGACTGCCCACCGCGGTGCCCACCGACCCGACGATCTACCGCTTCTACGAAGCCCTCCAGGTCTACGGTCCGGCGCTCAAGGAGTTGATCCACGAGCAGTTCGGCGACGGGATCATGAGCGCCATCAACTTCAGCGTCGATCTGGAGAAGAAATCACACCCGGCCGGCGATCGGGTGGTGGTGACATTCGACGGGAAATTCCTTCCCTACGACTGGGTTTCCGGAGAGGACTGAATGGCCAACAAGACGGATCTGGTGCTGTCGGGCGGCGGCGTCAAAGGCATCGGCCTGGTTGGCGCCGTCGTCGCACTGATGGAGGCCGGGTACGAAATACCGCGCGTCTCAGGCACATCGGCCGGCTCGATCGTCGGCGCCATCCTGGCGGCCGGCCACGACCAGCTGACCCCCGAAGAAGTCCGGCACCTCACTATGACGCTGCCCTACCGTAAATTCCTCGACCCGGGACCCATCGAACGAATCCCGTTACTGGGCCCGGCCTGGGGTCTGCTCAGCGAACAAGGCATCTACAAGGGCGATTTCGCGCACGAGTGGATCCGTTCGGAGCTGAAGAACCTCGGCGTTAGCACGTTCGGGGATCTGGCCATCGACGACGACTACGTGCTGCCGGAGCGGCGCTACCGGCTGGTGGTGACGGTGGCCGACGTGACCACCGGCCAATTGGTGCGGCTGCCATGGGATTACCGCCGGCTCTACGGGCTGGACCCTGACGAGCAGTACGTCGCCGACGCGGTCCGCGCGTCGATGTCGATTCCGTTCTTCTTCCGCACCGTGAAACTCACCAGCGCCGGCGGCCTGACGTCCACCTTGGTCGACGGCGGCATGCTGTCCAACTTCCCGATCGACTCGTTCGACCGGCCCGACGGCAAACCGCCGCGCTGGCCGACCATCGGCGTCACCGTGTTGCCGAATCTGCCGCAGGGCAACGACAAAGTGATCCCCGCCCTGGCGCCGTTGCACTGGTTCGGCGGCCCGACCCTGCTCGAGGATCTGCTCACCACGATGATCGTCGGCCGCGACCAGGCCTACCTGAACCAGCCGTGGGTCAGCGCCCGGGCGATCCGAGTGGACTCCACCGACGTCGGTTTCCTGGACTTCGACATCTCCCGCGAGCAAATGGAAGCGCTCTACCAGAAGGGCTACGACGCGGCGCAGGAGTTCCTGTCCACCTGGAACTGGACGCAGTACCGGGAAAGCTATCGACGGCCTTAGTTGGTCAACACCTGCGGCGAGAGCTCCTTGAGCATGCCGTTGGCCCACCGCATCTGCCGCAGTGTTTCCGGATGGCAGCGCTGGGTAAGATCAAGCAGCTCTTGGTCTTTGGTGGCCTGTGCAGCCTGGCACAGTACCACCCAGTCCACCGAGGTGGCCGCCGCCGTGCGGTGGATGCCCCGCAGGTCGGCCAGCAGCATCAGGCTCGGCTCGGGGCGCTTGCGCAACAGCCCGCTCAGCCGAGACTGCAGAAACCCGGTCAACGCGCCGGTGCGCGGATTGACGTTGAGCCGGACGCCGTAGTGGCGGCCGTGGGTGGCCAGCTCCTCGAGATGCTGCTGCGACCAGCCGGCCAAGTCGTGGGCGAGGTGAAAGATGTCCTGGTCGCTGCGATGACGCGCGGCCATCACGTTGAGCTCGTGGGCCAGTTTGCGTTCCGAGCGGTGCAGCTGCCGAAGCGCCAGTTTGATTTTCATGACCGACCCGCCGGAACTTTGACCGCGACCGGCACCTGGCCGTTGACCGGCGTCGTCCTGCTCCCGATGCGACGCAGCTGGGCGGCGGCGGTTTTGAAAATCGGTTGCTTGGACACCGGATCCCAATCGGTGAGCGTGAGTTCGTTACCGGCCCGGTGGTGCCCGCGCCGGTCTGAAGCCTCCCAATACCCGTAGTGGAACGGCACGAACAGCGCTCCGTCGCGGATACCGCTGATCCGGGCCGCGGCGATGACACTGCCGCGCGGGGTGCTCACCTCGACGACGTCGCCCTCTTCGATGCCGAGACGACGGGCGTCGCGCTCGGAGACCTCCACCCACACCTCAGGTGCGGCCTGCTGAAGTTGCGGCGCCCGAGCGGTTTTGGTGCGGGTATGGAAGTGATACAGGGTACGGCCGGTGATCAGCGTGAACGGGTAGTGCGACGACGGCGGCTCGTGCGGCGAAAGGTATTGCGCCGCTTTGATGATCGCCTTGCCGGCGGGGTTCATTGCCCGGTACTCGCCGGGCTCCAGCGGCGCGCCGGTGACCATGTCCTTGCCGTAGGACTCGCAGTAGTCCGGATGCGCCCAGAACGTGGCGTCGGCGTAGAGCCGCTCGGTGCCGTCGGGATTCTCGGCGTTGCAGGGCCATTGGACGCCGCTGCCGCCGCGCAGCTTCTGATAGCTCAGCCCGGTGTAGTCGCACGGCCGGCCGGCGCTGCACTGCTTCCACGCCTCGAACGCCGACTCGGGGTCGGTCCACGGCGGGAATGGTCGGCCGTCCTTGTCGCGGAAGTCCATCCGCCGCGCGTAGTCGAGGAAGATGTCGAGGTCCGAGCGCGCCGAACCCGGTGGCTCGACTGCCTTTTCGGAGAGGTGCGCCGTGCGGTCGGCGTTGGTGAAGGTGCCGGTCTTCTCGCCCCAGGCCGCCGCGGGCAGCACGACGTCGGCCAGCTCCGCGGTCTCGGTCATGAAAATGTCCTCGACGACCAGGAACAGCCGCCGGTCCGTCAGGATGTCGCGGATGCGGGCCAGCTCCGGCATGGACACCGCCGGGTTGGTAGCCGTCACCCACAGCATCCGCAGCGTGCCCTCTTCGGCGAAGCGGAAGATCTCCATCGCGTGGGTAGGCGGCGCATAATGCGGAATCTGTTGCGGCTCAAGGTTCCACAACCGTGCCAGCTCGGCGATGTGGTCGTCGTTGGCCCAGTTGCGGAAACCGGCCAGATCCCCGTCGGCGCCGCATTCGCGGGTGTTCTCCGCGGTGGGCTGGCCGTTCATCTGCAGCACCCCGCAGCCCGGCTTGCCCAGCATGCCGCGGACCAGGTGAATGTTGTTGACCTGCACCGCCGCCGCGGTGGCCTGGTGCGACTGGTAGAAACCCTGCAGCACCGTCGACAGCAGCCGCTGCGCGGTGCCGATCAGCCGGGCGGCCTCGCGGATGTCGTCGATATCGACGCCGCAGATCTCGGCGACGCGCTCCGGCGGGTACTCGCACACCCGCTTGCGCAGCTCGTCGAAACCGATTGTGTGCGAGTCGACATACGAATGGTCGACCCAGTCGTGCACGATGATCTCGTGCAGCAGGCCGTTCATCAATGCCACGTTGGTGCCCGGCAGCGGAGCCAGATGCACGGTGGCGTGCAGCGCCACCGGGGTGCGGCGCGGGTCGACACAGACGATCGCCGGCGGCTGGTCGCCGGCCAGCCGGTCGAGCATCCGTGTCCACAACACGGTCTGCGTCTCGGCGACGTTGTGCCCGAACAACGCGATCACGTCGGCGTGGTCGACGTCGGTGTAGGAACCGGGTTGCCCGTCGCACCCGAACGATTCCTTCAGCGCCTCAGCGGCCGTCGCGGTGCACAGCCGGGTGTTGCCGTCGACGTGGTTGGTGCCGATCGCGCCGTGCGCGATGACCCCTTGGGTGTAGTACTCCTCACAGAACAGCTGGCCCGACGTGTAGAAGCCGATCGAACTGGGGCCGTGCCCGTCGAGCAGTTCGCGGCTGCGTCGCACGATCCGGTCCATCGCGGTGTCCCAGTCGCAGGGCCGCAGGCGCCTGCCGTCGCGCACGAACGGGGTGGTCAGCCGGTCGGCCGACGCGTTGGCCTGCCAGCCGAACATGTCCTTGGGGTCGAGCCGGCCGTGGTTGACCCGGTCCACGGCGCGGCCGCGGACGCCCACGATGCGCCCGTCTTTGACCGCGATGTCCAGGCCGTCGCCGTTGGAGTGCAGCACGGCCGCGGACTGCACCCAGCGGTCCACCGACTCCGGTGTGATGCCGTCGGCGAGGAACTGGTCGACGCGCTCAGGCCACGGCTGACCTGGCTGATACGGGGTCCGCAGCCCCCACGGTTGGGCGATCGGATCCGGCGGGGCCATGCCCGGGGCGTACCCGACCTGGGAATTTGCGAAACTTCGCGCCCTTAGAGCCCGAATTCGGCCGCCATGCCGTCGATTCCGGCGCGGATTCCGGTCAAAGCGTCGGCGCGGGTCCGCAACTTCGTCGCGGCGTGGGCCTTCTGGTTCAGGGTGGCGAATTCGCGGGCGGCTTCCACGGCGCGGTCGCGCACCATGTCGGGCATCACCATCTCGTCGATAAAGCCCGCGGCGACGGCGGTTTCGCCGAAGAACGTCTTGGCCAGCCCGGCCGCTTGCTGGTACGCCGACGGCGTCAGCCGCAGCTTCATGATCTCCAGGGCCGCATAGGGAATGGTCATTCCGATCGCGACCTCATTGGCCTGAATGTTGTAGGCCGGCGCGGCTATCCGGTGGTCGCCGCTGGACAACAGGAACGCACCCATCGCGATCGCGTGGCCGGTGCAGGCCATCACCACCGGCTTGGGGTAGGACAGCAGCCGATGGGCCAACTCGAATCCGCCCTTGAGCATGTCGATCGCGGGCTGCGCGTCGCCGGACGTCAGGATCTTCAGGTCGAACCCGCCGGAAAACACCCGGTCGTTCCCGGTGACCACGACGGCGCCGACGTTGTCGCGGTCGGCGTTGTCGAGCGCCTCGTTCAGCGCCTGCTGCATGGCGGGGCCCAGCGCGTTGACTTTGCCGTCGTCCATCGTGATGACCGCGATGGATTCGTCGTGGCTATAACTGACCGGGCTGCCCATGGGAGTCGATTGAACCACGGCGCGATTCAGACCCGGTGCTTACCGACCGCCTCTTCGGGCCGGCCCCAGCGCAGGTGGACATCCGTCGGGTCGTCGAGCTGCTGGCGGGCGCGCCATCGTTCCTGGGTTTCGTCGGCGGCGCGGTTGATCCGTTCGATCTCGCTGCGGAACACGTCGGGACGGGGCTCGGTGCTGGCGTAGTGGAAATACCTCAGCACGCCGCGCAGCAACTCCAGCTTCTGCTTTTCCCGCTTGGCCAAGTCGTGGGCGGACATCAGCTCGACCCGCTGAACCGGCGGCAGCGCATCCCAATCCAGCACCGCCTGGGTTTCGAACCGGCGCCGGGCGGGCCGCCAGAACTTCCACCGCGGCCGGTCGTGCGGGCGGTCGTAGTAGGTCAGCGTGCCGGTGAACCGGGACTCGATGTCGTCGCCCAGTTCGGCGCGCTCGACCGCCGAATCCCACACCGTGCGCCACTCCTGGTTCGGCGCCAGCGTCGCCAACTCGTCGGGCAGGTGCAGTTCGACGACGTCCGCGTAGCCGTCGGAGCTGTTCTCGTAGGCGGCGACGGTGGGCGGGTGCGCGAACGCGAAGCGGATGTTGTAGGCGGCGGTCTTGCCGAAGTTGCGCACTACCAGTTCCATCACGTGCCAATCCGCGGCGTGCGGCTCCATGAACATGCCGACGTGCGGGCGGGTCTCTTCGATGGACAGCTCGCGGTTGCGCCGGACCTGCCGGTTGGCCCACCACAGCGCGAACACCCCGACCGCGAGCACGGCCCAGGTGCCCAACGCCAGCCACGTCGTCGAACCCGCAGTGATCAGCTCATGCCAGCGGTCCTGGACCCAGTCCACGTGGGCGATCTTAAAGGTCCGGCTAGCCGCCCATCATCATTCGCCACTGATCAAGATTCGCCGGCCGATACACGTAGTTGGTGCGTTTGACCTCCGAAAGCGACGCGCTCGGCTCGGCCGAATACCAGTGCCCGGGAAACACCGTCGGGTCGCCGGGAAGCCGGGCGAGCTGCTGCAGGCTGCGATACATCTCGTCCGAGTCGCCGCCGGGAAAGTCGGTGCGCCCGCAGCCTTCCAGGAACAGCGTGTCACCGGCGACCAACCGGCCGTCCAGCAAAAAGCACTGGCTGCCCGGCGTGTGACCGGGGGTGTGCAGCAGCTCGACGTCGATGTCGCCGACGCTGACCACGTCGCCGTGCTGATGTGCGGTCAGATCCCCCATGGAGATCCCGGTGACCCGCGAAACCCACTGCGCCTCATGGGAATTGACGTGCACGGGCACGCTGGTGCGTTCCAGCAGCTCGGCCAGGCCTTTGAGCTCGAAGCCCATCATCGAGCCTCCGACATGATCGGGGTGGTGATGGGTGACCAGCACCCCCGACAGATGCATGCCGTCGGCCTCCAGCGCGTCGAGCAGATCCCCGGCCGCGTACGCCGGGTCGACCACGACGGCGTCGCCGGTCTGGCGGTCGCCGATCAGGTAGGCGAAGTTGCGCATCTGCGTCGCGAACATGTCGCCGGGCGCGAAATCGCGGCCGGAAAGCAGCTGCCGAAAGTACAAGCGGTCGGTGTCAGGCACGCCCCCAGACTACGACGTGTTGTGTGCTGCCTCACGGCGCCTGCCTGCGGCTTTGGCCCGAATTTTGCTGGTTGGCGTGCTGTCCGACTGGGTATCGTTGGATTATGTCGTTTGCCACGGTTGAGATCGAGATTGATCAAACCCTGGTCGACGAGGTGATACGCCGGTACCACCTTCGAAGTGCCCGGGAAGCGGTCAATCTTGCGCTTCGGATGCTCGTCAACAGTGATGACGCCGCAGAACCTTCGCCAGACGCCGCGGAAGAGGTAGACCCGTTCGACCTCGGCGTCTTGGATCCCCGCCGATCCAGGCGCACCGGCTAGTCCCGTTCCCGCGGAGTTCCGAGTGACGCGCCACGCGGTTTGGCCGCGTCGCGGCGCGGGCTGTACCCTCTTTTAGGCCCGCGGCACGACCCGACCTGGTCGCTACGGGTGAGCGCCCCCTTAGCTCAGTCGGCAGAGCGTTTCCATGGTAAGGAAAAGGTCAACGGTTCGATTCCGTTAGGGGGCTCGGCGGACGCCGAGCAGGCTGGCGGCGCGAGGCGATGTAGCTCAGTCGGTTAGAGCGAACGACTCATAATCGTTAGGTCGCCGGTTCGAGTCCGGCCATCGCTACAAGACAACAACGAAACGTGTGAAAGAGAACTGACGTGGCCTCCAGTACCGACGTACGGCCGAAGATCACTTTGGCGTGCGAGGTGTGCAAGCACCGCAACTACATCACCAAGAAGAACCGTCGCAACGACCCCGACCGGCTGGAGCTGAAGAAATTCTGCCCCAACTGCGGCAAGCATCAGGCGCACCGCGAAACCCGTTAGGTTCGAACAGCAGTGTCTTTGGGCGACAAGATCGTCGGGATGCACTACCGCTACCCCGACCATTACGAAGTCGAGCGGGAAAAGATCCGGGAATACGCAGTCGCCGTCAAAAACGACGACCCGGCGTTCTTCGAGGAAAAGGCGGCCCTGGAACTGGGCTACAAAGGCCTGGTGGCGCCGCTGACGTTCATCTCGGTGTTCGGCTACACCGCGCAGGCGGCGTTTTTCGAGCACGCCAACATCGCGACCAACGACGCGCAGATCGTGCAGGTCGACCAGGTGCTGAAGTTCCTGAAACCGATCCAGGTCGGCGACAAGCTCTACTGCGACGTCTACGTCGACTCGGTGCGACGGGCGCACGGCACCGACATCATCGTCACCAAGAACATCGTCACCAACGAAGCAGGCGAAGTAGTACAGGAGACCTACACGACCCTGGCGGGTCGTGCCGGCGAAGGGGAAGAGGGTTTCAGCGATGCCACTGCGTGAGTTCAATTCGGTCAAGGTGGGTGACCAGCTTCCCGAGAAGGTCTACCCGTTGACCCGCCAGGATCTGGTGAACTATGCGGGCGTCTCGGGCGACCTGAACCCGATCCACTGGGACGACGATATCGCCAAGATGGTCGGCCTGGACACTGCTATTGCGCATGGCATGCTCACCATGGGACTGGGCGGCGGCTACGTCACCTCGTGGGTCGGCGACCCGGGCGCGGTGACCGAGTACAACGTGCGGTTCACCGCCGTCGTGCCGGTGCCCAACGACGGCAAGGGCGCCGAGATCGTGTTCGGCGGCAAGGTGAAGTCGGTCGATCCCGACAGCAAGACCGTGACGATCGCGTTGACGGCCACCACCGGCGGCAAGAAGATCTTCGGCCGGGCGGTCGCGTCGGCGAAGCTGGCGTAAGCATGGCGATCAAAACAGACATCCGCGGGATGGTCTGGCGTTATCCGGACACCTACGAGGTAGGTAGAGAAAAGATCCGGGAATTCGCCAGGGCGATCAAGGCCGACGATCCGGCCAGCCTGGACGACGAGGCGGCCGCCGAACTCGGGTACGACGGCCTGGTCGCGCCCCTGACGTTCGCGACGATCTTCGCCAAGCTGGTCCAAAGCGACTTCATGCGCAGCGTCGACACCGGCTACGAGACCATGCAGATCGTCCAAGTCGACCAGAAGTTCATCTTCCACAAGCCGATCCTGGCCGGCGACGTGCTGCACGCCGAGATGCACATCCAGTCCGTCGACGAGCGGTTCGGCGCCGACATCGTCGTCACCCGCAACATCTGCACCAACGACGCCGGCGAGGTTGTGCTGGAGGCCTACACCACGATGATGGGCAACGAGGCCACCGACTCGGTTGCGCTCAAGTGGGACATGGACGCCGGGCAGATCGTCAGAACCGCGTGATTAGTACCTAGCCGCGGCGCCGATGTACACTCGGACCTCGGGGTTTTCCCATCATCAGCACGCTTTCCGGCTTTGACCAGGCGGATGCGCGCGTCATGTGAGGCCCCGTGCGGGTTGGCCTGCCAACCGGCGAAGGGGCGTAGCTCAACTGGCAGAGCAGCGGTCTCCAAAACCGCAGGTTGCAGGTTCAAGTCCTGTCGCCCCTGCTGAGGGAGCCGGAGATGGTGGACACTGGAAGGCGACCACCCAGTCGAACTTAAGGAGCATGCGGTGAGCGACGAGCGCGACGTTGCCGACGCAGCCGACGCCAACGAAACCGAGGAACAGCGCGGCGGCCGGACGGCGGTGGTGACGCGACCGCAGCGTCCCACCGGCAAGAGGTCCCGTCAGCGTGCCGAGGCCGACGAGACCTCGGGGGCGATCGAGCTCACCGGGGACGAGGCCAAGAAGGCGAAGAAGGCCAAGAAGGCGGGGGCGTCGCGAGGCCAAAACCCGTTCGTCTACGTCTACAACTACCTCAAGCAGGTCATCGCCGAGCTGCGCAAGGTGATCTGGCCCAACCGGAAGCAGATGATCACCTACACCTCGGTGGTGTTGGCGTTCCTGGTGTTCATGGTGGCGCTGATCGGGCTGACCGACTTCGGCCTGGCCAAGCTGGTGATGCTCGCGTTCGGCAGTCGCTGAGCGAGCAGAAGTTATAGAGAGGACTGAACCCGTGACTACCTTCGAGGGCGATACGCCCACGGGTGAAGCGGTCGACGTAGAGGAGACCAGCCCGCAGGCCGCTGCCCCTGAAGAGCCGGCCGAAGAGGTCGACCCCGCCGCCGCGCTGAAGGCGGAGCTGCGCACCAAGCCGGGCGACTGGTACGTCATCCACTCCTACGCCGGATACGAGAACAAGGTCAAAGCCAACCTCGAGACCCGGGTGCAGAACCTGGATGTCGGCGACTACATCTTCCAGGTGGAAGTGCCCACCGAAGAGGTCACCGAGATCAAGAACGGTCAGCGCAAGCAGGTCAACCGCAAGGTGCTGCCGGGCTACATCCTGGTGCGCATGGACCTGACCGACGAGTCGTGGGCCGCGGTGCGCAACACGCCGGGCGTGACCGGGTTCGTCGGAGCGACGTCGCGGCCGTCGCCGCTGTCGCTGGACGACGTGGTGAAGTTCCTGCTGCCGCAGGGCGCGGCGAAGAAACCCGCCAAGGGCGCCGCGGCCGCGGCCGCTCCCGCCGAGGGCGGGCTGGAACGGGCTCCCGTCGAGGTCGACTACGAAGTCGGCGAATCGGTCACCGTCATGGACGGGCCGTTTGCCACGCTGCCGGCCTCGATCAGCGAGGTCAACGCCGAACAACAGAAGCTCAAGGTGCTGGTGTCCATCTTCGGCCGCGAAACACCTGTCGAACTGACCTTTAACCAGGTCTCCAAGATCTAACGGAGCGATTTCGGCGCGAAAATCGTCGCTCAGCGACGAAAACCGCGCCGAAATCGCTGGAAAGGAAACGATATGGCCCCCAAGAAGAAGGTCGTCGGGCTGATCAAGCTCCAGATCGAGGCCGGGCAGGCCAACCCTGCGCCGCCGGTCGGCCCGGCGCTCGGCCAGCACGGCGTCAACATCATGGAGTTCTGCAAGGCCTACAACGCCGCGACGGAAAACCAGCGCGGCAACGTGATCCCCGTGGAGATCACCGTCTACGAGGACCGCAGCTTCACGTTCGCGCTGAAGACTCCGCCGGCCGCCAAGCTGCTGCTCAAGGCGGCGGGTGTGGGCAAGGGCTCCTCCGAGCCGCACAAGAACAAGGTCGCCAAGGTCACCTGGGACCAGGTCCGCGAGATCGCCGAGACCAAGAAGGCCGACCTGAACGCCAACGACATCGAGGCCGGCGCCAAGATCATCGCCGGCACCGCGAGGTCGATGGGCATCACGGTCGAGTAGCTTGCTCGGCCAGTGGGAGGGCTAGCTTCGGCCCGTTTAGCAACCACAGATAGGAAATTTCAATGAGCAAGAACAGCAAGGCATATCGCGCCGCCGCCGAGAAGGTGGACCGTTCACGGCTGTACACGCCGCTGGAGGCGGCCAAGCTGGCCAAGGAGACGTCGTCGACCAAGCAGGACGCGACGGTCGAGGTGGCCATCCGGCTCGGTGTCGACCCACGCAAGGCCGACCAGATGGTCCGTGGCACCGTCAACCTGCCGAACGGCACCGGTAAGACCGCCCGGGTGGCGGTGTTCGCGGTGGGCGAGAAGGCGGCTGAGGCCGAGGCCGCCGGCGCCGACATCGTCGGCAGCGACGACCTGATCGAGAAGATCCAGGGCGGCTTCCTGGACTTCGACGCCGCGATCGCCACCCCCGACCAGATGGCCAAGGTCGGCCGCATCGCCCGCGTGCTCGGGCCGCGTGGCCTGATGCCGAACCCGAAGACCGGCACCGTCACTCCCGACGTCGCCAAGGCCGTCGCCGACATCAAGGGCGGCAAGATCAACTTCCGGGTGGACAAGCAGGCCAACCTGCACTTCGTCATCGGCAAGGCGTCCTTCGACGAGAAGAAGCTGGCAGAGAACTACGGCGCGGCGATCGACGAGGTGCTGCGGCTCAAGCCGTCGTCGTCGAAGGGGCGTTACCTGAAAAAGGTCACCGTCTCGACGACCACCGGGCCCGGCATTCCGGTGGACCCGTCGGTCACCCGCAACTTCACCGCGGAGTAGTTCCTAGCGCGAGCAGACGCAGAATCGCACGAAAACCGCTCGGGTAACGCGATTCTCTGTCTGCTCGCGTTACTCGCATTCGGCGATCCGGCGTTGCAGGAATGCCCGGGCCGACTCGGAGCCGGTGTAGGTCAACGCCTTTCGATACCAGCTAGCCGCTTCGGCGGCCCGGCCGCCGCGGCGCAACAGGTCCGCGCGGATGGACGGCACGAGCGCCGAGCGGGCCAGCCGCGGATCGTCGGCCACCACTTCCAGGGCGGCCAGACCGGCGGCATAGCTGTCTCGAAAGCCCACGGCCAGAGCGCGATTCGCGCGTGTCACCGGCGAGTCGGCCATGGCGAGCAACCTGTCGTAGGCGGTGCAGATCGTCGTCCAGTCGGTCTGCTCCCAGCTCGGCGCCGTCGCATGCACGGCCGCGATCACCGCCTGAGGCAGATACGGCCCGCTCGATCCTTCCGCCTGCCGCAGCCGGTCCAGGCCGCGGCGATGCGGCCGCGGTCCCATCGGCTGCGGTCCTGCTCGTCCAGCGGGACCAGCGCCCCGGCAGCGTCGACGCGGGTGGACCGCCGCGAATCATGAAGCAGCACAAGGGCAGCGAGCGCATGGGCTTCGCACCCCGACGGCATCAGCGTGCACACCTCGCCGGCCAGCCGGACTCCTTCGTCGCACAGCTCGTCACGGATCGCCGACGGGCCCGCGGTCGACCAGTATCCCTCGGTGAACACCGAGTAAATGCAGCCCAGCACATGCGGCACCCGCTCAGCCAGCAGCTCGGTGGGCGGCACCCGCAGCGGAATGTTGGCGTGCCGAATCTTGTTCTTGGCGCGGGTGATTCGCTGACCGACCGCGGCCTCGGTCTGCAGCAGTGCCCGGGCGATCTCGGTCACGGTGAGCCCGGAGACCAGCCGCAGCGTCAGCGCCAGCTGCGAGACCCGGTCGAGTGCTGGATGGGCGCAGGTGAACATCATGCGCAGCTCGTCGTCGCGCACCGGGTGCGGGTCGGCGTGGTCGGTGCGGGCCACGATCTGGTCCATCACTGCAGCCAATTCTTTTCCGGGACGGATGGATTCGCGGCGCAGCCGATCGCGGCGGGCCAGTGCCGCCACCGTCGGGCCCCATTCCTGCCGGAAGACGCCGTCCAGGTTGGCCATACGCTACAGGTGGGAGAGTCCCGCCAGCTGGCGTAGCTCCACGGTCGAGGCGGGAATCATCGAGGCCAGTTTGACGGCCTCGTCGCGATCGGCGGCCGACAGCAGGTAGAAGCCGGTGGCGATCTCGGCGCTTTCCGCGAAAGGCCCGTCGGTCAACAGCACCTCGCCGTCGCGGACCCGGACCGTAGTCGCCGTCGCAGGCTCATGCAGCGCTGCGCCGCCGACGATGTGATCGCCTGCGCCAGCGGCGAATTCGCCATGCCGTGCCGCCTCGGCCTCCCATTCGGGCGTTCCGGGTGTGTTGACTGATCCCGGCGGCTCGAGCAGCAGAGCCAGCCACCCTGCGCCGGAGCGCGACCACTCCGGGTCGGAGGTGTGGTTAGGTGGGCCGAACTTCGATCGCACCGTGCGCGGCTACCGGGACGTCGCGGGCGAGTGCCAGCGCCTCGTCCAGGTTGTCGGCTTCGAACACGTAGTAGCCGCAGGCGACTTCGGCGCCTTCGGCGAACGGGCCATCAGTGACCACCGGGGCGTCAGGGCCGCCGGTGATGCGCACCCCGGACGCCTGCGGCGTCAACGCGTCACCGGCCCGGATTGCCGAGGCCGACTTGGCGTGGAAGTTGTCGAACGCGGTCATCATCGCGGCCCGCTCGTCGGGGGTGTAGTCGCGCTCCTTGCTCATCAACAGGGCCAAGTACTGCATTCGTGGTCTCCTCCAGTAGTGAGCGGAACCCTGTGCTCCACTCTCTACCTGTCCGACGAACGGGGCGAGGCTAATCCGAAATTCGCCGCGGCGCTACTTAACGGCGCCCGGCTTGAGGTAGGTGACCAGGCTGCAGTCGAGCATGTCCTCGCTGAAGTAATACTCGCAGCCGCGCAGGTACTTCATGTAGCGCTCGTAGACCTCTTCGGACGCGATCTCGATGGCCTTGTCCTTGTTGGCCTCGAGCGCATCCCCCCACAGGTGCAGGGTTTTGATGTAGTGTAGGCGCAGCGAAAGCGGTTCGGGCACAATGAAACCGGCCTTCTGGCCATGCTCTACCATCATGTCGGTGGACGGCAGCCGCCCCCCGGGGAAGATCTCGGTGACGATGAACTTGATGAACCGCGCCGTCTCGAAGGTGATCTTCTTGCCCCGCGCGTTGAGGTTGTACGGGTGGTAGCTCACGCTGCTCTGCACGGTCATCCGCCCGTCGTCGGGCAGGATGGTGAAGCAGTTCTTGAAAAACGGGTCGTAGTTCTCGTGGCCGAAGTGCTCGAACGCCTCGATGGACACGATCCGGTCGACGGGGTCGCTGAAGTCCTCCCAGCCGCGCAGCAACACCTGCCGCGAGCGATTGGTATCGATGCTGTCCAGCACCTGCTGGGCGCGGGCGTGCTGGTTCTTCGACAGCGTCAGGCCGATGACGTTGACGTCGTATTTTTCGACCGCGCGCTTCATCGTGGTGCCCCAGCCGCAGCCGATATCCAGCAGCGTCATACCTGGTTTGAGGTCCAGTTTGTCCAGGTTGAGGTCGACCTTGGCGAGCTGGGCTTCCTCGAGGGTCAGGTCGGGCGGCTCGAAGTAGGCGCAGCTGTAGGTCCGGGTGGGGTCCTGGAACAGCGCAAAGAAGTCGTCGGACAGGTCGTAATGCGCCTGGATGTCCTCAAAGCGCGTCCGCGTGTTCACGGGACTGATTTGCTTGTCAGGCATCGGTGTCTCGTCGCCCTTCCTGCCGCACGTTATCGACTGGTGAAAGCACAATACCCGGCTTCGAGGGCGCGCCTGGCATTCCCCACCTACTTTGCCAGGGTGAATTGGTTGACGTCGATGTAGCCGATCCGGAATGCGTTGGCGCAGCCGGTCAGGTAGCGCAT
>NZ_LQPE01000172.1 GCF_002101735.1 Mycobacterium kyorinense
GGGTTCCAAAGTCCCATAGAGTGACCGGCGTGGCGGGCGACCCGACCCCATTTTCACGCCTGCGAGGCGGCCCCCGGGAAGGGTCAGAGGGCTCGTGGGAAGAAGAGTCAAGCCCGCAGCACCGCGCCCACCCGCTCGGCGGCACATCGCACCGCCTCGTCGCGGGCCGCGCTGGCCTCGTCTTCGGTCAGCGTGCGATCCAGTGCCCGGAACCGCAACGCGAACGTCAGCGACTTGCGGCGCTCCCCGAGCTGCGGGCCCGTGTAGACGTCGAACAGCCGGATGTCCTCCAGCAGCTCCCCGGCGCCGTCGCGGACCGCGTCCATCACCGCCTGGGCCGGCACATCGGCGTCCACTACCAGGCTGACGTCCTGGAACACCGCCGGGAACGGCGAGACCCGCGGCGCCGGCAGCGTCTCGGTGATCGGCACCGCGTCGAGGTTCAACTCCATCGCGCAGGTGCCTTTCGGCAGGCCGGACCGCTCGATCACCGCCGGGTGCAGCTGGCCGGCATGCCCGATGACGGTATCGCCGACGAGGACCTCGGCGCAGCGGCCCGGATGCCACGGCAGGTACCGGGCGGCTCGCAACGCGACCTCGACCCCACTGGCGCGGGCGACGATCCGAACCGCTTCGAACGCGTCGGCGGCTTCCACGGGCCGGCCGGGGCCCCAGGGGCCGCGCGGTTCCCGCAGGCCGGCCAAAACCGCGGCGACGTGCTGAGGCTGACGCGGCAGCGACGCGTCCAAGAGCGCGATCTCGTCGTCGGTGGGACGGCGGTCGACGGGGATGAGCTCGACGGCGCGGGTCTGCTCGGTCGGCTGAACCACCTGCGCAATCGAATAGAGCGCCGCGTCGACGAGGCCGCGAGAGACGTTGCGCGCCAAGGCTTCCAACAGGCCGGGCAGCAACGTGGTGGCCAGGTGCGGGCGGTCGGCCTCCAGCGGGTTGAGCACCTGAGTGGTGTTGCGGCGTGGGTCGTCGGCGGGAAGTCCCCAGGCGTCGAACACGCCGGCGGGCAGGAACGGTGAGGTGAGGATTTCGACGTAGCCGGACAGCGCCAGCGACTTGCCGACGGCGCGTCGGCGCTGCTGCGCAGCGGTCAGTCCCCGGCCCGCCGGCGCCGGCGGCAGCACCGACGGGATGATGTCGAGTCCCTCCAGCCGCAGCACCTCCTCGACCAGATCGGCGGGCTGCAGCAGGTCGGGACGCCAACTCGGCGGCGTGACGGTCAAAATGTCGTCGCCGATCACCGCCGCGCCGATCTGGGTCAGCCGTCGCGCGGTGGTGCCGTCCGGGTATCGAACCCCGGCCGTGCGGTCCGGCAGGTCGGGGGCGATCCGGATGGGCGGCAGCGACCAGTCGTCGCGGGGCGGGTCGCCGCGCCAATCGGTGAGCGTCGGAGACACTGTGCCGCCGGCGATCTCGGCCAGCAGCACCGCGCAGCGGTCCAGCGCGGCGACCGAGATCGCCGGGTCGACCGCGCGCTCATAGCGGCGAGCGGCCTCGCTGGGCAGGTGCAGCCGCCGCTGGGTGCGCGATACCGCGGCGGGATCCCACACCGCGGCCTCGAGCAGCACGTCGGTGGAGTCGTCGCGCATCTCGGTGCTGCCCGAGCCCATCACGCCGCCGATCGCCGCGGTCGCGACCTCGTCGACGATCAGCACATCGGCCGGGTTGAGCCGACGCTCGATGTCGTCGAGGGTGACCACGGTCTCGTCGGGCCGGGCGAACCGCACGTCGAACCCGCCGGTGATCCGTTTGAGGTCGTGGGCGTGCATCGGGTGCCCGAGTTCGAGCATCACGTAGTTGGTCGCGTCGACGGCCGGCGAGATCGCCCGGATGCCGGACAGCAGCAGCCGTCGCTGCAGCCACCAGGGCGACACCGCGGCCGGGTCGATCCCGGTGACCGGCCGCAGCGCGAACCGCTGCACCCCGGTGCCGGGCTGCACGGTCAGCGGCCACGCCTCCCCGTCGGCCGGAAGCGGCGACACCTCGGCGGGGTCTACGAAGTTCAGGTCGTAGGCGCAGGCGATCTCGCGGGCCAGGCCGCGCACCGACATGCAATAGCCGCGGTCGGGGGTGATCGCCAGGTGGAAGACGACGTCGTCGAACCCGAGCACCGCGATGCCGTCGTCTCCCGGCTGAGCGGTGTCCGGCGGCAGCACCAGGATGCCGGAATGGTCTGCGCCCAAACCGAGTTCGGCGGTCGAGCAGATCATTCCGTCGGAGGTGCGGCCGTAGGTCTTGCGCGCGGTGATGGTGAAGTCGCCGGGCAGGACCGCGCCGGGAAGCGCCACCACGACCAGGTCGCCGACCACGAAATTGGTTGCGCCGCAGATGATTTGACGAGGTTTGTCTTCTCCGACGTCGACCAGGCAGGCCCGGATCGGCTTCTTGAACTCGGTGAGCTCCTCGATCTCGGCCACCCGGCCGACGGTCAGCGGGCCGCCGACCGGGCCGAGGGTGATCACCTCTTCGACCTCGTGGCCGATGCGTAGCAGCGTCTGTTCGAGCTCGTCGGCGGGCACATCCCAGTCCGGGGCGCCGCGCGCGACGACTTCTCGCAGCCAGCTGTACGGGACGCGCATCAGGCCCCCACACCGAACGGCAGCGAGAACCGCACGTCGCCTTCGACCATGTCACGCATGTCGGGAATTCCGTTGCGGAACTGCAGGGTGCGTTCCAGGCCCATGCCGAACGCGAAACCCGAATACGCGCCCGCGTCAATGCCGGCCGCGCGCAACACATTCGGGTTCACCATGCCGCAACCGCCCCACTCCACCCAGCCGGCGCCGCCCTTCTTGCCCTCGAACCACACGTCGACCTCGCCCGACGGCTCGGTGAACGGGAAGAAGTGCGGGCGGAACCGGGTACGTGCCGACGGCCCGAACGCGGCACGGGCAAACGCGTCCAGCGTCCCGCGCAGATGCGCCATCGACAGGCCGCGATCCACCGCCAGCCCCTCCACCTGATGGAAGACCGGAGTGTGGGTGGCGTCGAGCTCGTCGGTGCGGAACGCGCGGCCGATCGACAGAACGTAGACCGGGAGCTCGCGTTCGAGCAGCGTGCGCACCTGTACCGGCGAGGTGTGGGTGCGCAGCAGCTGCCGCGAGCCCTCGGGCGCGATGTAGAAGGTGTCCTGTTCGCTGCGGGCCGGGTGATCGGCGGGAAAGTTCAACGCGTCGAAGTTGAACTGCTCGCTCTCGACCTCCGGCCCGTCGGCCAGTTCCCAGCCCATCGCGATGAAGCTGTCGGCGATGCGCTCGGCCAGGATCGTGATCGGGTGGCGCGCGCCGGTCGGCTGCCGGGTTGACGGCAGCGTCACGTCGATGGCCTCGGCGACGAGCACGGCCGCGTCCCGTTCGGCGCGCAGGGCGGCGAGTCGCTCGTCGTAGCTGCGCTGGGCGTCGCCGCGGGCGGCGTTGACGCGCCGCCCGGCGTCCGCGCGGTCGGGCTTGGGCAGGCCGGCCAGCGCTTGGCGGGCCACTGCCAGCGGAGAACGGTCACCGAGGTGCTCGGTTTTGGCGCGTGCCAGCGCGTCGAGATCGGTCGCGGCGGCAAAGGCCTGCCGGGCCGCGTCGACCGCTTCAGTCAACGCTTCCGGCGACAAGGCCCGCTGCTCAGGGGGGTGGTCACCCACGCGGCGACACTCCTTTAAATGGCTACGACACGGGGTGTGACGCAAGGGATGATCATAGGTGATCGACTCGCGGGGACCGCGGCGCGGCGGAAGGGTCAGGCGTTGAGCGCCGGCTGCAGGGCGGGGGCACGCAGCGGCCGGCGCATCCGGCGGTACCGGACAATGCCGTCGGCAACGAGTGCGCCCAGCGCGCCGACGCCCACACCGGCGGTCGCCGACCACACGGTATGGGCCAGCAGCAAAAACCCGAACGCCGCCGCCACGCTCAGCAGCGCATAGCGCACCGGCGTCCACGCAGAGGGAGCCGGTCGCCCGAACCGGGTGGCGACGAGCATGCCCAGCACCAGCGCGACGGCGTGGCCGGCGTCGGTGAACTCCGCGCCGACGGCCGCGGCCGCGACACCGGCCGGAACCCACCAGCCGACCCACACCGGACGCCATCGCGACGGGACGGCGGCGGTCAGCGCGCCGAGCACCGCGACGGCGCCGTAACTCATGCCGACATCGCTGGCGCGGGCGATCGACAACGGCAGCCAGCCCAGCTCGATCGCCGCGGTCAGGCCGGCGGCGACCAGAAGCGTGGCGCCGATGTGCCCGGTGACGAACACCACGGCGGTTCGTCCGCTGTGCCAGATCAGTTCGGCCAGCGCGAGCAGGCACACCAGACCGGGCAGCCACACATAGATGGGACCGGCGTCGGTGACGAATGCGCTGCCGAACAGCGTGCCCAGGTGTCCGTGCGCCAGGTTGTGCACGTTCGTGCTGGCGTTGCGGATGACCTGCTGCTGTACCTGTGGACCGAGAATCAGGAGGGTGATGCTGACCGCTGCCAGGGCTGCTGCGTAACCGACCGTGAGCCGCACCCGGGCAAGCCGGGACAGTATGTCGAAAATCATCGGCATCTACTATGCCTGCGGATCGTCGTCGGATGCGTCGTCGGCACCTGACAAATCCCTGGCAGTTTTTAGTCGGTAGATGGCCAAATCCGGCGGAACCCCGGGGGTTTTGGCGCCGAACATCGGCCGGTGCACCCGCTTGGCGACCACGCCCAGCTCGTCGAGATCGGCCTGGGCCAGCTGGTCGAGGGTGGTGCCGGAGACCATGATGCCGCCCCGGGTGGCGCGTTCCATCACGCGTGCCGCGATGTTGACGTCGACTCCGAGCCAGTCGGAGGCCAGCCGCTGGGGCCGCCCGGTGTGGATGCCGACGCGCATGCGTGGCCGATAGCCGTCCACCTCGAGGGCCTTCACCGCGCGCTGAGCGGCGCAAACGGCGCCCACCGCGACCAAGGGATCGGCGAACACGGCCATGATGCCGTCGCCCATCCGCTTGACGATGTGGCCGCCGGCATCGAGCAGCGGCGGTTCCACGGCCCGGGCCACCCGCCGCAACAGGGTCAGCGTCGCGTCGTCACCGGCCTGCAGGGACCAGGACGAGAACCCCACCAGGTCGGTGAAGACGATCGTCACCTCGGGATTGGCCGGGCGCCGGGACACCGCCTCGGTCAATGCCTGCCATACCTGAAGCGCGCCGAGACCGAACTGGCGAGACGCGCCGTCGCGGTCGAGAAGGCGATCCGCGGCTCGGGCGGCGGCGCGCGGTCCTCCGTCGCCGGCGGTGGACAGCGGGTCGCCGAAGTCGGGATCCCCGGGCAGGACGCGCCGCGCCCGCCGAACCAGGTCGACGACGCCCGGGTTCTGGTTGCGCTCGCGCAGCCACTCCGCCGCCCCGCGGATCGACACGGGGGAACGCTTCTTGGCTACAGACGGTGCCGGCGCGGTCGCCGTTTGCTCGGGCTCGCCGGACTCCGGAGGGGGCCCGAGTTCCACGTGACCCAGGGTAGGTGCTGCCGTGAGCAGCGGGCAACGACCGACGTGGTGGCGTGCGCCACCACGGGCGACGAATTGCCTGATCACACGCGCGCATCGGCGGGGCCGACGCTCGATAACACCGCCCGCGGCGCACCGCCGAAATCATAGACAACATACGTTGTCAGCCTTATCGTGGAGTCATCTGGACCCGGGAGGCCGTGATGACAACGACGTCGATGCCGTCCGCCGAACCCCGGCCCGTCGCAGCCGCGGCACGCAAGCCTGCCGGGGCCGAGCCGCTCGGGCCGGATTCGCTCACCTGGAAGTATTTCGGCGACCTGCGCACCGGAATGATGGGCGTCTGGATCGGCGCGATCCAGAACATGTATCCGGAGCTGGGCGCCGGCGTCGAGGAGCACTCGATCCTGCTGCGCGAACCGCTGCAGCGGGTGGCCCGCTCGGTCTACCCGATCATGGGTGTCGTCTACGACGGTGACCGGGCCGCGCACACCGGGGAGCAGATCAAGCAGTACCACCACACGATCAAAGGCGTCGACGCCGCGGGCCGCCGCTACCACGCGCTGAACCCGGAAACCTTCTACTGGGCGCACGCAACATTCTTCATGCTGGTGATCAAGGTGGCCGAGTACTTCTGCGGCGGGTTGACCGAGGCCGAGAAGCGCCAGTTGTTCGACGAGCATGTGCAGTGGTACCGGATGTACGGCATGAGCATGCGGCCGGTGCCCAAGTCGTGGGAGGAGTTTCAGGAATACTGGGATCGGGTGTGTCGCGAGGAGCTGGAGATCAATCAGGCCACTCTCGACATCTTCAACATCCGGATCCCCAAGCCGAAGTTCGTGCTGATGCCCACGCCGCTGTGGGACCAGTTGTTCAAGCCACTGTCGGCCGGGCAGCGCTGGATCGCGGCCGGGCTGTTCGACCCGCCGGTCCGCGAAAAGGCGGGGATGCGCTGGACACCGGGCGACGAAATCTTGTTGCGATTGTTCGGCAAAGCCGTCGAACTGGCATTCCTGGCTGTTCCCGACGAGATCCGGCTGCATCCGCGCGCGCTGGCCGCCTACCGCCGCGCCGAGGGACGGATTCCCCCCGACGCCCCACTGGTTGAGGCGCCGCGATTCATGGCCCCGCCGCGTGACCGACGCGGCTTGCCGATGCACTATTTTCCGCCCCGGCGAACGATATTCGAGCGTGCCGGATCGTTGGTGCACACCACCTTCTCGCTGGCCGGTCTGCGACCCGCGCGAGGCCGAGGCAAAGCCGCTTGAGTGGGAGCGCGAGCAGACACAAAATCGCCCAATTTAGTTGCAAAATAGGCGATTTTACGTCTGCTCGCCAAGCTACAGCAGCGCCCGTGCGCTTTGGTAGAGGCAAATCGCTGCGGCCGCAGCCACATTGAGGCTTTGCGCGCCCCCGGACATCGGGATGCGCACCCGGTGATCGGCGTGCCCGGCCACCTGCGCCGGCAAGCCATGGGATTCCGCGCCGAACAGCCACGCCGTCGCCTTGGTGAGATCAGCGTCGTCCAGAACCAGCTCACCGTCGAGCGTGGTGGCCAGCACCTGCAGGCCCGCGCCCTGCAGCGCGGCCACGGCAGCGCCGACATCCGGCGCCACGACGACGGGAACCGCGAAAATGCTTCCGGCGGAGGCACGCAGGCACTTGCCGTTGTAGGGGTCGACGCTGTGCCCGGCCAGGACCACCGCCGCGGCACCCATCGCGTCGGCGATACGGATCAAGGTGCCCGCGTTGCCGGGTTCGCTGATGTCGACCGCGACGGCGATCAGCCGGGGCGCATCGGCCAGCACGTCGTGGAGGCTGGGGTTCGGCATCTCACACACCGCGACCAGGCCGGCCGGAGTCACCGTGTCGGACAACGCCTTTGCCGCGCGGTCAGTCACCAGGTGCACCGGGGCGTGCTGGCCCTCGAGCAGGCCGCCGTACCGCTGCGCCGCCGATTCGGTGACGAACAAATCCCGGACCAGCCCGCGTCGGGACGCCGCTTCGACAAGGTGGGCGCCTTCCACCAGAAACCGCCCGGCCCGGCGCCGGGCGACGTGTCGGTGCAGCTTGACCGCTGCGACCACCCGGGCCGAGCGTTCAGTCAGCACCGCGGGTTAGGCGGCTTCTCCAGAGGGAGCGTTGACGTCGTCGGGCAGCGCGGCACGGGCGACGTCGACCAGCGCGGTGAACGCGGCAGGGTCGCTGACCGCGATCTCGGCGAGGTTCTTGCGGTCCACCTCGACACCGGCGGCCTTGAGGCCCTGGATCAGCCGGTTGTAGGTGATGTCGTTGGCGCGGGCCGCCGCATTGATCCGCGAGATCCACAGCTTGCGGAACTCGCCCTTGCGCGCACGCCGGTCGCGGAATGCGTAATTCAGTGAATGGAGTTGCTGCTCTTTGGCTTTGCGGTAGAGCCGAGAGCGCTGGCCGCGATAGCCTCGCGAGGCCTTCAGGACGGTGCGCCGCTTCTTTTGGGCGTTGACTGCCCGCTTCACGCGTGCCATGGGATGTTCCTATCGTCGGGTGGTGGTGCCGGTCAGCCGTTCAGCATCTTGTTGACGCGCTTGGTGTCGTTGGCTGACACCGCGGTGCGCCCCTCCAGCCGGCGGGTGCGCGTGGTCGGCTTGTGCTCCAGCAAGTGCCTGCGATTCGCCTTCTGGCGCACGATCTTTCCGGTTCCGGTGCGCCGGAATCGCTTCGAGGCCCCGCTGTGGGTCTTGGCCTTGGGCATGTGTCCTCAGTTCTGCTGTCTTCTGGTGTTTACGTTTCGGTGTCGCCGTTGTGTGCCGGCGCGGGCGTGGGGCTGCCGGCCTGTTGCGCCGCCCGGGCGCGAGTCTTCGCGCCGCGGTGCGGTGCCAGCACCATCGTCATGTTGCGTCCGTCCTGCTTGGCTGACGTCTCGACGAATCCGTAGTCGGCGACGTCGGCGCCCAGGCGCTGCAGCAGTCGATAGCCCAACTCGGGCCGTGACTGCTCGCGTCCGCGGAACATGATGGTCACCTTGACCTTCGACCCCGCCTCCAGGAAGCGGATCACGTGACCCTTCTTGGTCTCGTAGTCGTGGTCGTCGATCTTGGGTCGCAGCTTTTGTTCCTTGACGACGGTCTGCTGCTGGTTTTTGCGAGACTCGCGCGCCTTCTGCGCCGCCTCGTATTTGAACTTGCCGTAGTCCATGATCTTGCAGACCGGTGGCCTGGCATTCGGGGCAACTTCGACAAGGTCGAGGTCGGCGTCCGCGGCGACGCGGAGTGCATCTTCGATACGCACGATGCCTACCTGCTCCCCTCCCGGGCCGATCAAGCGGACTTCAGGTACGCGGATGCGTTCGTTGACGCGGGTCTCAGTGCTGATGGGGCCTCCTGGGTTCGTTGTTGGCGGTCGCGGCCGACCCGTGTCGGAGATCCAGCGGGCGGAAATACCACGCCATCAGCAAAAAAGCCCTGCGTAAGCAGGGCCCAGTGCCGACCGGTCGCGGCCCGTCGTAGGCCGAGCCGCCTGCGTTAGCCGCAGAACCGGCACCCTAAGGTGCCGGTGACCGGACCGTTGCGCCTTGTCTGGCCAACGGTGGGAGTGGGACTCCACTTGCTGTCCCTGGCATTCGCCGGGACGGTCGCGACGCCCAGTCTAGCAGTGCCGATGCCTCAACCCGACATGCGCGGCTTGCTGCACAGGCGATCCCCGGGTCAGCGAATATCCTCGCGGTCTGTGACACTCACCACGAGTCGGCCAACGTCGCGCTATCACTGGGTACCCGCCGCCGCCGGCTGGACCGTCGGCGTCATCTCGACCCTGTCGCTGCTGGCCAGCGTGTCGCCGTTGGTGCGGTGGATCATCCGGGCGCCCCGCGAGTTCATCAACGACTACCTGTTCAACTTCCCCGACACCAGCTTCTCCTGGTCGTTCGTGCTGGCGCTGCTGGCCGCCGCGCTGACCGCACGCAAACGAATCGCGTGGTGGCTGTTGGTGCTCAACCTGGTGCTCGCCGCCGGGTGGAACATCGGCGACCTGACGACGCCGGACAAGACCGTGGTGGAGACCGTCGGGGAGAACATCGGCCTTGCCGTGCACCTGGCCGCGATCGTCCTGCTGGTATTGGCCTACCGGGAGTTTTGGGCCAAGGTGCGCCGCGGCGCGCTGGTCAAGGCGGCGGCGACACTGCTCGCCGGGTGGGCGGTCGGGATTGCGCTGGCCTGGGGTCTGGTCGAACTGTTTCCCGGATCGCTCAAACGCGACGACCGGTTGTTCTACGTGGTCGACCGCGTCGTCGGATTCGCGCTGGCCGGTCAGGGTTCGTTCACGGGAAGGCCCCACATCTTTCTCAACGACCTGTTCGGGTTGTTCGGCGGTCTGGCGCTCATCGTGGCGGCGATCGTGCTCTTCCGGTCCCAGCGCGCAGAGAACGCGCTGACGGGAGAAGACGAGTCGGCCATCCGCGGGCTGCTCGAGTTCTGGGGAAAGAACGATTCGCTGGGCTACTTCGCGACCCGCCGGGACAAGTCGGTGATCTTCGCGCCCAATGGCCGCGCGGCGATCACCTACCGGGTCGAGGTCGGCGTCTGCCTGGCCAGCGGCGACCCGGTGGGTGACCCGCGGGCGTGGCCCCAAGTCATCGACGCGTGGCTGCAACTGTGCCAGACCTACGGCTGGGCACCCGGCGTCATGGGCGCCAGTTCCCAAGCGGCCAAAGCATTTCGGGAGGCCGGCCTCAACGCCCTGGAGCTGGGCGACGAGGCGATCCTGCACACCGCCGACTTCAAACTGTCCGGCCCCGACATGCGCGGCGTGCGCCAAGCGGTGACCCGGGCGCGCCGGGCGGGGCTGGCGGTGCGCATCCGCCGGCACCGCGACATCTCCACCGACGAGATGGCAGCGCTGATCAAGTGCGCGGACGCCTGGCGGGACACCGAAACCGAGCGCGGCTTCTCGATGGCGCTGGGTCGGCTCGGCGACCCCGCCGACGGTGACTGCCTGCTGGTCGAGGCGCTGGGCCAGGACAACCGGGTGGTGGCGATGCTGTCGCTGGTGCCGTGGGGACAGAACGGGGTTTCGCTCGATTTGATGCGGCGTTCCCCCCAGTCGCCGAACGGCACCATCGAACTGATGGTCAGCGAACTCGCATTGAACGCCGAACACCTTGGCATCAGCCGTATTTCACTGAATTTCGCGATGTTCCGCTCGGCGTTCGAGCAGGGCGCTCAGCTCGGCGCCGGTCCGGTGGCACGGTTGTGGCGCGGCCTGCTGGTGTTCTTCTCGCGCTGGTGGCAGTTGGAGACGCTGTACCGCTCGAACATGAAGTACCAACCCGAGTGGCTACCCCGCTACGCCTGCTACGAAGACGCCCGGCTGATTCCGCGGGTCGGGGTGGCTTCGGTGATCGCCGAAGGCTTCCTGGTGCTGCCGTTTTCGCGGCGCAACGAGCAGCACACCGGCCACCACCCGTCCGTGCCCCCGGTTTTGGTGGAGACCGGGCTGCTGCACCACGACGGCTCGACCCCGGACGTTTCCAGCCTGCGCAAGGTCGAGCCGCCGGACGTCGACACACCCCGTCGGCGACTGCCCGAACAGATGCGAGTCCGCCTTGCCAAGCTGAAGAAGTTGCAGGACAGCGGTATTGACGCCTACCCGGTGGGGCATCCGCCCACCCATACGATCGCCCAGGCGTTGGACGTCGAGGACCAGACCACGGTGTCGGTGTCCGGACGGGTGCTGCGGATCCGCGACTTCGGCGGCGTGCTGTTCGCGGTGTTGCGGGACTGGTCGGCCGAAATGCAGCTGCTGCTTGACAACTCGGTCCTCGAGCAAGGCCGCGCCGCGGACTTCACCAAAGCGATCGACCTCGGCGACCTGATCGAGGTGACCGGACAGATGGGATTCTCCAAGACCGGGACCCGGTCGCTGATCGTGCTGCGCTGGCGATTGACCGGAAAGTGTCTGCGTCCCCTGCCCAACAAGTGGACCGGCCTGGCCGACCCGGAGGCGCGGGTGCGCAGCCGCTACGTCGACCTGGCGATCAACGCGGACTCCCGCGAGCTGATAACGGCCCGCAGCAAAGTACTACGGGCGATCCGGGAGACGTTGACCGCCAAGGGTTTTCTCGAAGTCGAAACACCGATCCTGCAGCAGGTCCACGGCGGCGCCACCGCCCGCCCGTTCGTCACCCACATCAACACCTACGACCTGGATCTGTACCTGCGGATTGCGCCGGAGCTGTACCTGAAGCGGCTGTGTGTCGGCGGTGTGGAGCGAGTCTTCGAACTGGGCCGCGCGTTTCGTAACGAGGGCGTCGACTTCAGCCACAACCCGGAGTTCACCCTGCTGGAGGCCTACCAGGCGCACGCCGACTACCTGACGTGGGTGGACGGTTGCCGTGAGCTGATCCAGGCCGCCGCCGAAGCCGCCAACGGTTCGCCGGTGGTGATGCGGCCGCGGTCCGACGGCGGCCTGGAAGCGGTCGACATCTCCGGCGAGTGGCCGGTCAAGACGGTGCACGAGGCGGTGTCCGAGGCGCTCGGCGAGCACGTCGACACCGGCACCGAACTGGCCAAGCTGCGCAAGCTGTCCGACGCCGCCGGAATCCCCTACCTGCCCCGGTGGGATGCCGGCGCGGTGGTGCTGGAGCTCTACGAGCACCTGGTCGAGGCGAAAACCGGCCGACCGACTTTCTACACCGACTTTCCGACCTCGGTGTCGCCGTTGACCCGACCGCACCGCCACAAGGCCGGTGTCGCCGAACGCTGGGACCTGGTGGCCTGGGGCATCGAGCTGGGCACCGCCTACAGCGAGTTGACCGACCCGGTGGAGCAGCGGCGCCGCTTGCAAGAGCAGTCCCTGCTGGCCGCCGGCGGCGACCCGGAAGCCATGGAGCTCGACGAGGACTTCCTGCAGGCGATGGAATACGCGATGCCGCCGACCGGCGGGCTGGGCATGGGTGTGGACCGCGTCGTCATGCTCATCACGGGCCGCAGCATCCGCGAGACGCTGCCCTTCCCACTGGCAAAGCCGCGTTAACCGCGTGTACCGGCCGCGTTTCACAGCTAGCAATCAGAAACGCCGGTCAGGATGAGTCACAATGGTTTCTGTGACGCCTTCGACGACGACCGTCGCCGCTCCACTGTTGGTGGGTCATCACACCTCGTTGATGCACGGCTGGGTTCCGCTCGCGGTGCAGGCCGCCGCCGCGGTCGCGCTGGTGTTGGCCGTCGGGTGGCGGTCGCGTCGCTGGCGGCTGGTGTGGCTGCCGGTGGCCGCCGCCGTGGGTGTCGCGGTGACGTGCTGGGCGTACTGGTACATCGCCGACGACGGTCTGGCCGGCGAGCCTGCGCCGCACACGCTGTGGATGTGGATCGCGCTGACCGGCGCGGCCGGCGCGGTGCTGACGCTGGGCTGGCGAAGCGCACGCTGGTGGCATCGCGTCGCATCGGTGACGGCGGTGCCGCTGTGCCTGCTGAGTTCGGCGCTGGCGCTCAACGGCTGGGTCGGCTATTTCCCGACAGTGCAGACGGCGTGGAACCAGCTCACCGCCGGTCCGTTGCCCGATCAGACCGACGCGGCGGCCGTTACGGCGATGGCCGCCAAGGGCGCCCAGCCGCCGCGCGGCAGCGTGGTGCCGGTAACGATCCCCGCCGACGCGTCGCACTTCAAGCACCGCGGCGAGCTGGTGTATCTGCCGCCGGCATGGTTCGCCGATCCGCGGCCGGCGCTGCCGACGGTGATGATGATCGGCGGCGAGTTCAACACCCCCGCCGACTGGCTGCGCGCCGGCAACGCGGTAAAGACCGTCGACGACTTCGCCGCCGCGCACGGCGGCAACGCGCCGGTGCTGGTGTTCGTGGACTCAGGCGGCGCGTTCAACAACGACACCGAATGCGTCAACGGCGCCCGGGGTAATGCCGCCGATCACTTGACCAAAGACGTTGTGCCGTTCATGGTTTCTCGTTTCGGCGCCAGCCCTGACCGCTCGAAATGGGGTATCGTGGGCTGGTCGATGGGCGGCACCTGCGCGGTGGACCTGACCGTGATGCACCCCGACATGTTCAGCGCGTTCGTCGACATCGCCGGCGATCTGGGCCCCAACTCGGGAACCAAGGCGCAGACAATCGCGCGGCTGTTCGGCGGGGATGCGGCGGCCTGGGCGGCATTCGACCCGACTCAGGTGATCACCAAACACGGCCGCTACACCGGGGTTTCGGGTTGGTTCGCGGTCAACTCCACACCGCATCGAGCGGTCACGGTGGCAGGTACCGGCGCCACCGCGGTGGACGACCGGTCCGCCAATCCCAATAGCACCGCGGCGGCCGCCGAATCGCTGTGCACGCTCGGGCTGGCCCACGGCATCGACTGCGCAGTGATCGCCCAGCCGGGCAAACACGACTGGCCGTTCGCCGGTCGGGTGTTCACCGCGGCGCTGCCTTGGCTGGCCGGCCAGCTGGGCACGCCCGAGGTGCCGCGGATTGCGTTGCAGGCGGAGCCCACTCCGCTGCCCGCGAACAGGTAACCCCGCCCGATGCCGGCGATTGCACGCGTTCGCCGCGCGATATTCGCGCGGCACTGCAATCCGTGGAGTGCGTGGACGCGCTGGGCCAGTACCCCGCTGGTGCTGGTGCCGGTGTGGACGCGACGGTGGAGCCACGCGGCGGTAATCGCTCTGTGGCTGGCGATCAACCCGGTTGCCTTCGGCAAGCCCGCCGACCACGACAATTGGGCCACCCGCGCGATGCTCGGCGAAGAAGCGTGGATTACCAACCGGCCCAAGGACTCCGCCGCCGCGGTCAGCGCCGTGACGTCCGTCGCTGCCGTCCTCGCGCTGGCGGCGGCACGCCGACGTCAGCTCGCCCTGGCCGCCGTCGCCACCGCGGTGCAGATGGCGATGACGCTGGTGTACTGGCAGCAGATGACCCGCTACCTGGACCGCGCGGGTACCGTGTAACCATGCCCGACGAGCCAGATACCGGATACGACGATTCCGGCGTGCCGACGTTCGAGTCGGTTCGCGAGAAGATCGAGACGCGGTACGGAACCTCGTTGGGCGCCGCTGAATTGGCCTCCGAAACATCGGAGGGTCGCAATGTCGAGGAGCAATACCGGGCGCGTCAAGAGGCGGCAGCTGAGCGGCTGACCGAGATCCGCGAATCGATGCGCCAGGACGACCGCTGAGAGGATTCGGCGTTGCCGAGCGGCGAAACCGCTTGGCGCGCAGACATCTCCTATCGACGCAGAGTGGTGAATCCGTAGCGGGAGTCACCGCACAGCTGTTGGGTCTTCATGCCACCGACCCGGCCACGCCGTATCTTTCGCTGTGGGCGCGCATGGCGGGCTTTCTCACCAGCGACCTGGATACCGAGCTGTACCAGAAGCGTTCTGTGGTCAAGCATCTGGCGATGCGCCGCACACTGTGGGTAGTCACTGCAGAAGACCTGGCGATCATTCAGCCCGCGGCCAGCGATCGGGTCGCGGCCAACGAGCGTCGTCGGCTCGTCGCCGATGCGCAAAAGGCCGGGGTCGCCGAGGACGGCGAGCGCTGGCTCGATGCGGCCTGCACGGCGGTGCTGCGGCACCTGGGCGAGCACGGGCCGGCCAGCGGCAGCGACCTGCGGGCCGCTCTACCCGAACTTGCCGGAACCTGGGACCCGGCGCCCGGAAAGCGTTGGGGTGGGCCGGTTCCGCTTGCCCCGCGGGTGCTGACCGTACTGTCGGTTCGCGGCGATATCGTGCGCGGCCCGAACGGCGGGACATGGACCACGTCACGCCCGCGGTGGGTGACCGCGGCCGATTGGCTCACACGGCCTGTCGAGCCGCGGCCCGCCGACGACGCGCGCGCCGAACTGACCCGCCGATGGCTGCACGCGTTTGGGCCCGCGACCGTCGACGACATCAAGTGGTGGTTCGGCACCACGTTGACCGCGGTGCGTACGGCGCTGGCCGAAATCGGCGCGGTGGCAGTTGATCTGCACGGCGTTCCCGGCTTCGCGCTGGCCGACGACCTCGATCCCGAACCGGACACCGAGCCGTGGTGCGCGCTGCTGCCCGGATTGGACCTGACCACGATGGGCTGGTTTCAGCGCGACTGGTATCTCGGCGAGCACCGCGGGCAGGTCTTCGACCGCAACGGCAACGCCGGCCCGACCGCGTGGTGGAACGGCCGCGTGGTGGGCGGCTGGTCTCAGGACGCCGACGGCCGGGTTCAGCTGCAGCTTCTGGAGGATCCCGGCCGTGACGGGCGCCGCGCACTGACGAAACGCGCCGTCGAGCTCACCGCCTGGCTGGACGGCGTGCGGATCGCCCCGCGCTTCCCGTCGCCGTTGTCGAAGGCTAAGCGCTGACCCGGCGTCGGCCGGACTTGCGGGGCGGTGTGGCCGGGACCCCGAGCGTTTCGGCCAGGAACTTTCCGGTGTAGCTCTCCGGGACCGCGGCGACGTCCTCGGGCGTGCCCTCGGCGACGACGGTGCCGCCCTCCGCGCCGCCCTCGGGTCCCATGTCGACGATCCAGTCCGACGTCTTGATCACGTCGAGGTTGTGCTCGATGACGATCACCGTATTGCCTTTGTCGACAAGGCCATTGAGCACGTTCAGCAACTTGCGGATGTCGTCGAAATGCAAACCGGTGGTCGGCTCGTCGAGGATGTACACCGTGCGCCCGGTGGAACGCTTCTGCAGTTCGGAGGCCAGCTTCACCCGCTGCGCCTCACCGCCGGACAGCGTCGGCGCCGGCTGACCCAGCCGCACATACCCCAAACCGACGTCGACCAGCGTGCGCAGATAGCGGTGGATGCCGGTGATCGGCTCGAAGAACTCCGCCGCCTCTTCGATCGACATGTCCAGCACTTCGGAGATGGTCTTGCCCTTGTAGTGCACCTCGAGGGTTTCCCGGTTGTAGCGGGCGCCGTGACACACCTCGCACGGCACGTATACGTCGGGCAGGAAGTTCATCTCGATCTTGATGGTGCCGTCACCCGAACACGCTTCGCAGCGACCACCTTTGACGTTGAACGAGAACCGGCCAGGTTGGTAGCCCCGCACCTTGGCCTCCGTGGTGGCCGCGAACAGCGTGCGGATCTTGTCGAACACCCCGGTGTAGGTGGCCGGGTTGGACCGCGGGGTGCGCCCGATCGGCGACTGGTCGACACGCACCAGCTTGTCGACGTGGTCGAGCCCGGTCACCCGGGTGTGCCGCCCGGGCACCTGCCGGGCGCCGTTGAGCTTGTTGGCCAGCACCGCGGCCAGGATGTCGTTGACCAACGTCGACTTACCGGAGCCGGACACCCCGGTCACCGAGGTCAGCACCCCGAGCGGAAACGCGACGTCGATCTCGCGCAGGTTGTGCTCCCGCGCGCCGACCACCGTCAACCGTCGGCGCTTGTCGATCGGCCGCCGGATCGCCGGTGTCTCAATGCTTTCCGCGCCCGACAGGTAGGCGCCGGTGATCGAGTTCTTGTTGCGCAGCAGCTCGTCGTAGGTACCGCTGTGCACGATCTGCCCGCCGTGCTCGCCGGCGGCCGGCCCGATGTCGACGATCCAGTCGGCATGCGCGATGGTGTCCTGGTCGTGCTCGACGACGATCAGGGTGTTGCCCAAATCCCTTAAGCGGGTGAGGGTTTCGATGAGGCGACGGTTGTCGCGCTGGTGCAGGCCGATCGACGGCTCGTCGAGCACATAGAGAACACCGACCAGCCCGGAGCCGATCTGGGTGGCCAACCGGATGCGTTGCGCCTCACCGCCGGACAGCGTGGCCGCGGCCCGCGACAGCGACAGGTACTCCAGCCCGACGTCGAGCAGAAAGCCCAGCCGCGACTGGATCTCCTTGAGCACCTGGCCGGCGATGGCCTGTTCGCGCGGGCCCAGCGTCAGCTCCCGCAGAAAATCCGCACAGTCCGAGATGGACAGCTCGCAGACCTCCGCGATCGACTTCTTGCCGCGCTCCCCCGCCGCCAGCGTCACTGCAAGGATTTCCGGCTTGAGCCGTGTTCCGTCGCATTCCGGACACGGCACGTCGCGCATGAAGCCCTCGTAGCGCTCCTTCATCATCTCGGACTCGGTCTGGTCCATCTTGCGCTGCAGGAACGCCAGCACGCCTTCGAAGTCGGCGTAGTAGGAGCGGGTGCGTCCGTACCGGTTGCGGTAGCGCACGTGCACCTGCTCGTCGCAGCCTTCCAGAATCGCCTTGCGCGCCTTGGCCGGCAGTTTGCGCCACGGGGTGTCGACGTCGAAGCCCATCGACTCGCCGAGGCCGGCCATCATCCGGGTGAAGTACTCGGCGGTGTGGCCCATCGACCACGGCGCCACCGCGCCTTCGGCCAGGGTGAGTTCCGGGTCGGGCACCACCAGGTCGGGGTCGACCTCTTTGCGGATGCCCAGCCCGCTGCACTCCGGGCAGGCGCCGTAGGGCGAGTTGAACGAAAACGACCGCGGCTCAAGGTCATCCACGGCCAGCGAATGCCCGTTGGGGCACGCCAGCTTCTCGGAGAAGCGCTGCTCGCGGTTGTGTGCGTCGTGCTCGTGGTCGACGAACTCCAGCACCACGATGCCGTCGGCCAGATTCAGCGCGGTCTCGACCGAATCGGTGAGCCGCTGCTTGGCGCTGGCCTTGACCGTGAGCCGGTCGACCACGACTTCGATGTCGTGCTTCTCCTGTTTCTTCAGCTTGGGCGGATCGGTCAGCGGGTGCACGACGCCGTCGACCCGGACCCGGCTGTAGCCCTGGCTGTTGAGCTTCTCGAACAGGTCGACGAACTCGCCCTTGCGGGTGCGCACCACCGGCGCGAGCACCTGGAAACGGGTGCCCTCCGGCATGGCCAGCACCTGGTCGACGATTTGCTGCGGGGTCTGGCGGGCGATCCGGTGCCCGCAGACCGGGCAGTGCGGGGTTCCGGCACGCGCGTACAGCAGTCGCAGGTAGTCGTAGACCTCGGTGATGGTGCCGACGGTCGACCGCGGGTTGCGGTTGGTCGACTTCTGGTCGATCGACACCGCCGGGGACAGGCCCTCGATGAAGTCGACGTCGGGCTTGTCCATCTGGCCCAGGAATTGGCGGGCGTACGCCGACAGCGACTCCACGTAGCGCCGCTGCCCTTCGGCGAAGATGGTGTCGAACGCCAGCGAAGACTTTCCCGAGCCGGACAGGCCGGTGAAGACGATCAACGCATCGCGCGGCAAATCGAGATCAACGCTGCGCAGGTTGTGCTCGCGCGCACCCTTGACGATCAGCCGGTCAGCCACCGGGTTCCTTTCCAGTCATCGCTTCCCCATGCTATGTGGCCGCACCGACAGCAGTACCGTGGCGGCTATGACAGTCCTCGACGACAACTACACCGGGCACGTGGAGCCGGGCACTGCGGCACGTCGCACGCTGCCGGGCGCGACCATCGTGAAGGCGTCGGTCGGCCCGATGGACAACAACGCGTACCTGGTGACGTGTTCCCAAACCGGCGAAACCCTGCTGATCGACGCCGCCAACGACGCCGACGTCCTGATCGACCTGGTGCGCCGCCACGCGCCCAAGGTGTCGCTGATTGTCACCAGCCACCAGCACTTCGACCACTGGCAGGCGCTGGAAGCCCTGGCCGAAGCCACCGGCGCGCCGACCGCCGCGCACGAGATCGACGCCGACGCGCTGCCCGTCAAGCCGGACCGGCTGCTCAATGGCGGCGACACCATACAAATCGGCAACTTGACGTTCGACGTCATCCACCTGCGGGGCCACACGCCGGGGTCGGTCGCGCTGGCCCTCGACGGCGCCGGCGACGCCACCCAGTTGTTCACCGGCGACTGCCTGTTCCCGGGCGGAGTCGGAAAGACCTGGCAGCCCGGCGATTTCGAGCAGCTGCTCGACGACGTCACCACCAGGGTGTTCGACGCGTACGACGATTCGACCGTCGTCTATCCCGGCCACGGCGACGACACCACGCTCGGCGCCGAACGACCTCACCTCGGCGAGTGGAAGACGCGCGGCTGGTAATCAACCGCGCGAAACGCGGTGCAGCGCCTAAGCTTAAGCGCGATGAGGGTGGGCATCGACTTCGGCACAACGCACACGGTCGCGGCGGTCGTCGACCGCGGCAACTATCCCGTGGCATCGTTCGACGGGTCGGACACCTGGCCTTCATTGATCGCCGCCCACGCGGACGGCGAGCTGCGCTTCGGCTTGGACGCCGCCGCGGTGCGCCACCAGCCCGGCTGGTCGGTACTGCGTTCGTTCAAGCGGCTGCTGGGCGACGCCGGGCCGCGCACCACCGTGGAGCTGGCCGGGCGCTGCTACCGGCTCGCTGACCTGTTCGCCGGCTTTCTCGCCCAGCTGAAAACCGATCTGGAGCAACGCTCCAACGTCGACCTGGCGCCCGGCGAACGGATCGAGGCAGCCGTCAGCGTGCCGGCCAACGCCTCGAGCGCCCAGCGCTTCTTGACCCTGGACGCGTTTGCGCAGGCGGGCTTCGAGGTGATCGCGCTGCTCAACGAGCCGTCCGCGGCAGGCTTCGAGTACGCCCACCGCTACCGCTCGACGATCACCGCGCGGCGGGAGTACGTGCTGATCTACGACCTGGGCGGCGGAACCTTCGACGCGTCGCTGCTGAAGATGACCGGGCGGCTCAACGAGGTGGTCACCAGCGAGGGCATCCAGCGGCTCGGAGGCGACGACTTCGACGAGGCCATCCTCACGCTGGTCCGCGACGGCGCCGGCCTTGGCCCGCTGGACGCCGCCGCCCGGGACCTGCTGCTCGAGGAGTGCACCGGCCGCAAGGAGGCCGTCGGCCCGAACACCCGCCGCTTCCTGGTCGACCTCGACGCGGTCGGCAAGCCGCCGTTCTCGTGCCCCATCGACGACGTCTACGCGGCCTGCGCGCCGCTGGTCGAGAAGACGATGACTTCCCTGTCGCACGTGCTGGAGAACATCGACTGGTCGGAGGTGGCCGGAATTTATGTGGTGGGCGGCGCGGGCAGCTTCCCGCTGGTCGCCCGAAAGCTGCGGGCGGCGTTCGACGAGAAACGCGTCAAACGCTCACCGCACCCGTTCGCCGCGACCGCGATCGGCCTCGCCGCGTTCCTCGACAAAGAAGCGGGATTCGCGCTGTCCGACCGTCTTTCGCGACATTTCGGCGTGTTTCGTGAGGCGCACGCCGGCGAAGATGTCAGCTTCGACCCGATCGTGTCGAAGGGCGTCCAGCTGCCCACCGACGGTCAGCCTCCGCTCGTCGTCACCCGCAGCTACCGCGCGGCGCACAACATCGGGCACTTCCGCTTCGTGGAGTGCAGCCGGCTGCGCGACGGCCACCCCGACGGCGACGTCACGCCCTACGACCCGGTCTTCTTCCCCTTCGACCCCGAGTTGAACGACGAACCCGACCTGTGGCGCCGGCCGGTCAGTCGGCGCGACGACGGGCCCGACGTCGAGGAGCGCTACGTCGTCACTCCCGGGGGAGCCGTCGAGGTCACCCTCGCGACCCGGCCGACCGGGTTAACGCGGACCTTCGAGCTGACGCGCCACGCGCTCGCGAGTCCGTGACGGGCACATGACATGAGGCGCGGCGACAACCAGGCGAGCGACGTCCGCGGCCGTCAGCGCCAGCATTGGCAGACCACTTATGCGGCCCATCCGGCCATGTACGGCACGGCACCGAGCGACCCCGCCCAGTACGCCATCGGGCTGTTCGGCCGCGGCGGTGTGGTGGATCTTTTGGAGCTGGGAGCGGGGCAAGGACGCGACACCGTCTGGTTTCTGCACGCCGGGCTGACGGTTACAGCGCTCGACTACGCCGAGGGCGCGCTTCGCGAACTCCGTCATGTCGCCGAGGCGAACCGGGTCGGGGCGAAATTGACGACAATTGTCCACGACGTTCGCCAACCGCTGCCACTGTCTGATCGCAGCGTCGACGGCGTGTACAGCCACATGCTCTTCAACATGGCGCTGAGCACCGCCGAGCTCGTCGATCTCGCCGGCGAAGTGCATCGGGTGCTACGTCCCGGCGGGCTGCTGGTCTACACCGTGCGACATACCCGCGATGCGCACTACCGTGCCGGAATTTCCCACGGCGACAACATGTTTGAGAACGGCGGGTTCATCGTCCACTTCTTCGACCGGTCCCTCGTCGACAGGCTTGCGGCGGGATTCACCATGCTTGACTTCGCCGAATTCGAGGAGGGCGAATTACCCCGCCGGCTGTGGCGAGTCACTCTGCGGCGCGACCAGGGCCGGTGAGCTCAACACGCCGGCGTCTACCCGGCTGGGCGGCGGCGATGGTTGTCGGCGCGTTGCCGACGCTCGCCTTCCCGGCGCCGTCCTGGTGGTGGCTGGCCTGGTTCGCGCTGGTGCCGCTGCTGCTGGTCGTGCGAGCCGCGCCGACGGCGGTCGACGGCGCCGTGCGGGCATGGTGTGGCCTGGTCGGCTATGTGCTGAGCACCCAATACTGGCTGCTGCCCACCAGCGGCCCCGCGCTGGTGCTGATGGCCGACGGAATCGGCGCGTTGTGGCTGCCGTGGGGGTGGGCCGCGCATCGGCTGCTGTCGCGATCGCCACCGGCCGCGATGCTGGTCCTGCCCAGCGCGTGGGTAGCGGCGGAGGCGGTGCGGTCACTGCCGAGTCTGGGTGGTCCGTGGGCTGCACTGGGCGTCTCGCAGTGGAACCAGCCCGCGACGGCGGCGTCGGCCGCGGTGGGCGGCATGTGGCTGACAAGTTTGCTGATCGTCGCGGTCAATACCGCGATCGCCGGCCTGATTCTGCACCGGCGTCGTGCGGTCCCGCTGGCGGTGGCCGTGGTGTGCGCGGGATTCGGGCCCGCGTGGTTTGCGTTGGGACCGGCACCAGTGGCGGGTGCGACGGCGCGGGTGGCGCTGGTGCAGCCAGGTGTTATCGACGACGCCGCGGCCCGCCAGGCTGCCTCTGAAGGGCTCACCGCGACGCTGGCGGGCCAGCACCCGGACCTCGTGGTGTGGGGTGAGAGCAGCGTGGGATCCGATCCGGCCGGCCACCCGGAGGTCGCGCGGCGGCTGACCGAGTTGTCCCGGCGGGTCGGCGCCTACCTGCTGGTCAACGTCGACGCGCCCGCTCCGGGCGGCGGGGTCTACAAGTCGTCGGTGCTGGTCGGGCCGACCGGATTACTGGGTTTTTACCGCAAGACCCGGCTGGTGCCGTTCGGGGAATACGTGCCGCTGCGGCCGCTGCTCGGCTGGATCACCCGCCACACCAAGGCCGCCGGCGAGGACCGGCGTCGCGGCGACGGGCCGGTGGTGCTGCACGCCGGCACTCTCGCACTCGGGCCGTTGATCAGTTTCGAAGCGGTCTTCCCCGACCTGCCGCGCCGCGAGGTCCAGCTTGGCGCCGAGCTGCTCGTGTATCAGACCTCGACGTCGACGTTCCAGGGAAGCTGGGCCCAGCCGCAGCTGGCCAGCGTGGTCGCGATGCGAGCCGCCGAAGTCGGGCACGCGGCGGTGCACGTCGGATTGTCGGGTGACAGCGCGGTTTTCGATCCGCGCGGCCGAAAGCTTGCCTGGTGTTCGTCGAGCTATCGCGGCGCGATCGTCGTCGATGTTCCGCTCGGATCGAACCCCACCCCGTACCAACGGCTGGGTAATTGGGTTCCGGTGTTGGCCTTCGCGGTACTCGCGGGCGCCGGCGTCGTCGCTATCGTGCGGTCGCGCGGCTCACGGGGTGGTGTGCACGATCAACACGTCGACCTTGGCCCGGCGTGAGACGTTGGCAGGCACCGATCCCAGGAGCCGGCCGGCGATGGTGCTCAAGCCGACGTTCCCGACCACCAGCAGGTCGGCGTTGACTTCTTCGGCGAGGCCGACCAGCGCGTCGACCGGGGCGCCGACGACCGACCGTTCCTCGATGTTCTTGGCGCCCGCGGCGTGAGCCCGGTCTTTGGCCTCGCGCAGGATCGCATAGATCGGGGCGCTGCCCGACACCTTGTAGCTTTCGTCCTTCAAGACGTCGGCGGCCCGCGGGTCCTCATGCTGGGGCAGGTACGCCGTCGCGATGATCAGCTTCGCGTCCGCCCCGGCGATGTTGCCTGCCCGGTCGACCGCGCGCAGCGATGAGTCCGAGCCGTCGGTTCCCACCACCACGGTCTTATAGGCGCTCATTTACCCTCCCAGGTGTCGGTTGCTACGCCAACCCAAGACAGTATCGCTTTGCCGGATTCCAGGGTTGGATTTGCGACACACCACACGGGCGGCGCCAGCCGGTATGGCGCAGCCCGCGACTGGCGCTGCGGCGGATGCCGCAGTCGTCGGACACTCGATGTGTCTGGGATACCCTGCCTATCAGGGCATTTCAGTCGACGGTGCGGCCGCCGGCCGGCGGAATGGTTGACGAGCCCCACTATTGGTAATGAGGTTCACCACAGGAGCCCTACAGTCAAAGGCATTATGGCTGCCCCGATAGTCGACGAGCTCGCGGCCGCGGTCGCCCCGAGCGGTCCATGCCCGCCGCCCCGTGGCAGGGTCCTCGACCCGTTGCTGATTGCGGTGCTGGCGGCCGTTCTCAGCGGCGCAGCGGCCAGTCGGCCGTCGTTGTGGTTCGACGAGGGGGCCACGATCTCGGCGTCGGCGAGCCGGTCGTTGTCCCAGCTGTGGCGGCTGCTGGGACATATCGACGCCGTGCACGGCCTGTATTACCTGCTGATGCACGGCTGGTTCGCGGTGTTTCCGCCGACGGAATTCTGGTCGCGGGTGCCGAGCGCACTGGCCGTCGGCGCCGCGGCTGCGGGCGTGGTCGTCTTCGCCAGGCAGTTCTCGCCCCGCCGCACCGCGGTGTGCGCGGGCATCGTGTTCGCCATCTTGCCGCGGGTGACGTGGGCCGGTATCGAAGCTCGCCCCTACGCGCTGGAAGCGACTGCCGCCGTGTGGCTCACGGTCTTGTTCGTGGTGTCGGTGCGCCGCAACCGGCCGTGGCTGTGGCTGCTCTACATGCTGGCGCTGATGTTATCGATTTTGTTGAGCATCAACCTGTCACTGCTGGTGTTGGTCTACGCCGCGGCGCAGCCGCTGCTCGCGCGCGGGAAGCCGGCCGTCATCTGGTGGGCGGCCACCTCGTTCGTCGCGCTGGCACTCATGGCGCCGTTCATGGTGTTCGCCCACAGCCAGGTTTGGCAGGTCAAGTGGATCACGACACTGAAGCGGAACCTGTTCCTCGACGTCGTGCATCGTCAGTATTTCGACCACAGCGTCCCGTTCGCGATTCTCGCGGGCGTGGTAGTGCTGGCGGCGGTCGCGGCTCGGCTGGCCGGCCGTGCGGCTCCGGCGGGCGATATGCGCCGCCTGCTGCTGATCTGCGTCGCCTGGATCGTCCTGCCTACGGGCGTGATTCTGATCTATTCGGCGTTCGGCGAACCGATCTACTACCCGCGGTACCTGATCCTCACCGCGCCGGCTGCTGCTGTCATGCTGGCGGTCTGCATCGTCACGATCGCCCGTGGGCCGTGGGCGATGGCCGCCGTGCTGATCCTGTTCGCGGCGGCCGCGTTCCCGAATTACCTTTTCACCCAACGCGGTCCGTATGCGAAAGAAGGGTGGGACTACAGTCAGGTGGCCGACGTCATCAGCGCTCACGCGTCGCCCGGTGACTGCCTGCTGGTCGACAACACCGTGCGCTGGTTGCCCGGCCCGATCCGCGCCTTGCTGGCGACCCGGCCGGCGGCCTTCGCGCCGTTGGCCGACGTGGAACGCGGCGCCTACGGACCCGATCACGGCACGCTGTGGGACGGCCACGTCGCGGTATGGCTGGTGTTGCCCCGGTTGGACAAATGCACCACGGTGTGGACGATTTCGAGTCGTGACAAGACGCTGCCCGACCACCAGAGCGGCAGTTCCCTGGCGCCCGGGCCGCTGTTGGGACATGCGCCGGCCTATCAGTTCGCCGGCGAACTCGGGTTCCACATCGTCGAACGCTGGCAATTCCATTACTCCCAGGTGACCAAATCCGTTCGGGGCGCGGCGATCGCAAGCGCGGCGGAGCCGGGCGCGGCGGGTCGCCGCCATTGATTCAGCGGGCCTGGCCGTGCCGTGGACCGAACACCCCGGCGGGGAATACTCCCGCAGCGCGGACGGCCTCGCGGATCACCGCCGCGAAGCCGATCAGCTCGTCGGCCTCATCCGCCGACAATGCCCGCCACGGCGGATATCCCAGCTCGTCGGTGAGATCCTCGATTTTGGACCGCAGTTCGGTGCCTGCCGGTGTCAACTCACCCGCAGCGCGCATGATCCCCCGCGCGATGAGGTTCTCGGTGACCGCACTCCACTCGTCGGTGCTCCACCCTCGCAACCGCCTGGCGGATTCGGCGCTGAACCCGATTCCCGTTGCGGTATGGGTGATTAGCGCCTCCAGTCCGCTCAGGCCCTCGGTCACCAGGACTGCGATGTGCCCGTCGCCGCGGTACTCGCGCAATAGCGTGATGGCGTGCCACAGCTGGACGACGGGAACGTCCGGCCATGGCAGTTGGGCGTGGCCCGCGTACAGCGGCCGACCGTCGCCGTTCGGGATCGATTCGGCGACACGGCGCAGCAGCGAGGCGGCCCGGGCCAATTCCGTTGACTCTGTGAGCTTTTCGCCGAGGATTCGGGGCAGTGCTGTCGCGACGATCTCGTAGCGGACCCGGGTCACCGCCTGCGGCGAGGCCAGCTCCCAGGCGGCCGGGATCGCGCCGGCCACGAGCCGCGGGTTGAAGTTATAGAACGTCGCCGCAACGACATTCGCCGACACCGCGCCCATCGGCGCGGAGCGGCCCGCGAAATAATGGGTGCGGAAGCCCAGACCGATCTCGCCGAACTTCTCGTTGGCGTCCGGCACGAAGTAGACCAGCGAGTGCAAGGCGTCCAGGGAGCGGGTCAGCCGTCCGGCGGCGAAGGCGTCCACGGCACGACCCTAACTCTGGCCGCGCGTGGCCCGGTAGGAGGCAAGGACGCCGAGGGCGGCAAGCACCGCGAACACCGCGAACAGCCAGCGGGCCGCCATGGCTGCCCCGCCGCCGGCGCTGTTGACCACCACGCCGGCCAGTCCGGCGCCGAACGCGCCGGAGATCAGCTGCACGACGTTGATGGCGGCCGCCGCTTCGCCGCTTTCGCCGGGATCGTCGACGCAGTCCATCGCCCACGCCGACAGGTGCGGCCAGGCCACGCCGATCCCGGCCCCGGTGATCAGCAACGCGAACGCCCACAGTGCGACGACGCCGAGCGGCGCGTCGTCGACCTGGGTGATCGCGCCCAGCCCGAGGCCGACCGCCATGACCAGCGGTGCGGCCGCAACGACGCGGGCAACAACGCGTGGGCTGTTCAGCGATGCGCTGACGATTTCGCTGACGGTCCAGCCGACCGCCAGTGCGGCGCCGAGAAAGCCGGCGACCACCGGGGTCAGGTGGGCCAGCCGCTGACCGAACAGCGGCACGTACATGTCGACCATCGCGGCTGCCATCAGCAACGTCAGGGTCAGATAGATCCACTTCAGCGGCCCGGCGCCAAATGCGCTGGGCGGCAACACCGCTGCCGATACCCGCCGATCGACGACGACGAACAGCGCGGCCAGCAGCAGGCTGGCCCCCAGCAACCCGGCGGTGGCGACGTTGTTGTGCGGAACCTCGGCGACGCTGACCGCCAGCGCGGCAGTGCCGAGCAGCAGCAGCGACCACACCGGCACCTTGAGCGCCGGCGGCGCGCCGCCGCCGTCGACCCGTCCCGCGGAGAGCACGGCCGGTACCAGCAGGCCCATCGCCGCGGTGAGCACCGCCATCGCGGCGAACGCCCAGCGCCACAGGCCGAACTGGGCGAAAATGCCGCCCATCGCCGGACCGACCACGGTCGCCACCCCCCACATGGCCGAGACCAGCGCCGACGCCCGGGTCCACAGCTCACGCGGCAGGGCTGCGTTGATCACCGCGTAGCCCAGACCGGCCAGCAGCCCGCCCGCCGCGCCCTGCAGGGTCCGGCCGGCCACCAGGACCTCCATGCTGGGCGCCGCCGCGCACACCACGCTGCCGATCGCGAACACCGCCAGTCCCAGCAGGTAGGACAAGCGCGCCCCGATCCGTTGCAGCGCGGCGTAGACCGTGGTGGCCGCCACCACCGAACCCACCAGATACAGGGTGGTGACCCAGGCGTACAGCCGCTCGCCGCCGATGTCGGCGACCGTGCTGGGCAGCAGGCTGATCGTCAGGAATTCGTTGGTGGCGTATAGCGCCACCCCGCCGGCCAGCAGCGTCGAGGTGCCCAGGTATCGGCGGCCCAGCAGCAGCCGCCAACTGCCTGTGCTGGATATCGCGGTGTCGGTCACTTCAGACCGGCGGCGTCCATCCCGCGCAGTTCCTTCTTCAGGTCGGCGATCTCGTCGCGGAACCGCGCGGCCAGTTCGAACTGCAGATCGCGGGCCGCCGCCATCATCTGCGCGGTCAAATCCTTGATCAGGTCGGCCAATTCAGCCCGCGGCATGTTGGTGGTGTCGCGGCCTTCGAAGATTCCCGCGCTGACCGTCCGGCCCGGCTCCCCCTGCGCCCGCCGGCCGCGGGACACGCTGCGCCCCGAGCCGAGCTCGACGGTCTCGCTGTCGTCGGCCTCGGTGTAAACCCGGTCGAGGATGTCGGCGATCTTCTTGCGCAGCGGCTTGGGGTCGATGCCGTGTTCCTCGTTGTAGGCGATCTGCTTGGCGCGGCGCCGCTCGGTCTCGTCGATGGCCTCGCGCATCGAGTCGGTCATGGTGTCGGCGTACAGATGCACTTCGCCGGACACGTTGCGGGCGGCGCGGCCGATGGTCTGGATCAGGCTGCGCGTCGACCGCAGGAAGCCCTCCTTGTCGGCGTCGAGGATCGACACCAGCGACACCTCGGGCAGATCCAGGCCCTCCCGCAGCAGGTTGATGCCGACCAGCACGTCGAATTCGCCGAGCCGCAGCTGACGCAGCAACTCGACGCGGCGCAGCGTGTCGACCTCGGAGTGCAGATAGCGCACCCGGATGCCCATCTCGAGCAGATAGTCGGTGAGGTCCTCAGCCATCTTCTTGGTCAGCGTCGTCACCAGCACCCGCTCGTCGGCCTCGGCGCGTTTGCGGATCTCGCCGATCAGGTCGTCGATCTGTCCCTTGGTCGGCTTGACCACCACCTTGGGATCCACCAGCCCGGTGGGGCGGATCACCTGCTCGACGAACTCCCCGCCGGTCTGGCTGAGCTCGTAAGGGCCCGGGGTGGCCGACAGGTACACCGTCTGCCCGATCCGGGAGGCGAACTCCTCCCAGGTCAGCGGCCGGTTGTCACACGCCGACGGCAACCGGAAGCCGTACTCGACCAGGTTGCGCTTGCGGGACATGTCGCCCTCGTACATGCCGCCGATCTGCGGCACGGTGACGTGCGACTCGTCGATGACCAGCAGGAAATCCTCCGGGAAGTAGTCCAGCAGCGTCGCCGGCGGCGAGCCGGGGCCGCGCCCATCGATGTGCCGCGAGTAGTTCTCGATACCCGAGCAGAACCCGACCTGGCGCATCATCTCGATGTCGTAGTTGGTGCGCATTCGCAGTCGCTGCGCCTCCAGCAGCTTGCCCTGGCCCTCGAGCTCGGCCAGTCGCTCGGCCAGCTCCTCCTCGATCGTGGAGATCGCGTGGGCCATCCGCTCCGGGCCGGCCACGTAGTGGGTGGCGGGGAAGATCCGCAGCGAGTCGACCCGGCGGATCACCTCACCGGTCAGCGGGTGCAGGTAATACAGCGCCTCGACCTCGTCGCCGAAGTATTCGATGCGGACGGCGAGTTCCTCGTACGACGGAATGATCTCGACGGTGTCGCCGCGGACCCGGAACGAGCCGCGGGTGAACGACAGGTCGTTGCGGGTGTACTGCACGTCGACCAGCAGCCGCAGCAGCGCATCCCGCGGCACTTCCTCCCCGACCCGCAGCTCGACGGAGCGGTCCAGGTAGGACTGCGGGGTGCCCAGGCCGTAAATGCACGACACCGAGGCGACAACCACCACGTCGCGGCGCGACAGCAGCGCCGACGTCGCTGAATGCCGCAGCCGCTCCACGTCGTCGTTGATCGAGCTGTCCTTTTCGATGTAGGTGTCGGTCTGCGCGATGTACGCCTCGGGCTGGTAGTAGTCGTAGTACGACACGAAGTACTCAACAGCGTTGTGCGGCAACATCTCCCGCAACTCGTTGGCCATCTGCGCGGCCAGTGTCTTGTTCGGCTCCATCACCAGAGTGGGCCGCTGCAGGCGCTCGATGAGCCATGCGGTGGTGGCCGACTTGCCGGTACCGGTGGCCCCGAGGAGCACCACGTCCTTCTCCCCCGCCTTGATGCGCCGCTCGAGCTCGTCGATCGCGGCAGGCTGGTCTCCGGCCGGCGCGTGCGGGCTGACCACCTCGAAGCGGCCGCCGGTGCGCACCAGCCCCTCCACGTCCTCCGCGGCTGGGCGGTATTCCGAGTGCGCGACCACCGGGTGTTCGGTAGCAAAAGCCATATCGAAAGCCTAGAACGCGCCACCGACAGCCACAGGTTCCCGCTGCTTATGCTGGCGGGTATACACCCACCCAAGCACGAGACGTTCGACCTGCTCGCCCGCACCAACACCGATCCGAAGGGCATCGTGCGGGCCGTCGACGAGTACACGGTGCAGCCCTGGGGTCTGTACATGGCCCGCCCGGCGCCCGGCCGCGAACAGTTCCACTACCTGCAGTCGTGGCTGCTGCCATCGCTGGGCCTGCGCGCCACCATCTTCCACTTCAACCCCGGCCACGAACGCGACCACGACTACTACCTCGACGTCGGCGAATACACGCCCGGACCGGCCGTGTGGCGTTCGGAGGACCACTACCTGGACCTGGAAGTGCGCACCGGCATGGGAGTGCGGCTCGCCGACGTCGACGAGCTGTTGGCGGCGGTCCGGCATCACCTGCTGACCCCGGAGCGCGCCGAGCAGGCGCTGCGGCGCGCGGTCGCCGCCGTCGACGGGCTGGCCCGGCACGATTACGACCTGCAGCGCTGGCTGGCAACCCAGGGAATGGAGCTGACCTGGCGCGCCGCGTAGCCCCGGACGGGCGCCGAGTCACGACGAATGTCGTCGGCGCGGCAGGAGCGTGAAGCCCCGCGGCTGGAGGGTGGCGGATTCGGCGACCCGGAGCCGGTATGTGTCGCGGGTTTTCAGGTGGTAGCGATGCAGGACCAGCCCGAGTGTCAGCACAGCTTCGTGCAGCGCGAACTGGCGGCCGAGGCAGGCCCGTTGGCCGGTCCCGAAGGGCTTGTACGCGTGCGCGGGCCGTGTCTTTGCCTGGCCGGGCGCGAAGCGGTCGGGATCGAACCGGTTGGGATAGCGCCACACCTGGGGATCGCGGTGCAGCAGCGGCAGTACCACTGCCGCCCAGTCGCCTTGGTTCATCCGGTACCGGCCGGCCAGCACGGTGTCGGCGCGGGCGGCCCGCCGGTAGCCGGGCACCGTCGGCCACAGCCGCAGTGCTTCGTCCAGGACCGCGCGCACATACCGCAACTTCGGGATGTCGGTGAAAGTCGGCTCGGGGTCGTCGGCGTGACCCCACAGTGCGTCCACCTCCGCTTGCGCCCGCGCCAGGGCCTGCAGGTCCTGGGTGAGGTAGTACAGCGCGAAAGACAGTGCGCCCGAGGTGGTCTCGTGGCCGGCGATCAAAAAGGTGATGATCTGCTGGCGGATGTTAACGGTGTCCAGACGGCGGCCGGTCTCGGGATGCGCAGTGTCAAGCATCAGGCCGAGCAAGTCGGGCCCGTCAGACGCCGAGCCGTCGCGGCGTGCCCAGATGACGTCGTCGACGATGGGCTCTATCAGCGCGACGTCCGCGCGATGCTGGCGGGCAGAGCCCGCGAGTGCCCGGCGTAGCGGTGCCAACGGCCGGCCTGCCGACAAGTTGACGTAACGCAGGGACCGGGTCATGGCGGCGACGAACGGATGCGGCCGGTCACGCTCGAAAGAGCCGAACCGGTAACCGAATCCGGCACGGCCGATGGTCTCCAACGTCAACCGTGTCATGTCGGCGCTGACGTCGACCCGCTGCGCGCGGTCCGCGGCGGCGTCCCAGCGGCACAGCAATTCCCGGGCCACCTCCAGCATGATCGAGTGGTAGCCGCGCATCGCCAGCCGGGTGAACGCCGGCGCCAGGATGTCATGCGCCAGCTGCCAATTCGGCTCGTCGTCGGCGGCTGTGATCAGGGCGTCGCCGACCATCCGGCGCAGCGGCGAAAGACGTTCGACATGCTTGCCGAAGCGGGTCTCGTCGTTCAACTCGGCTGCCAGGTCCGCCCCACCCACCAGCACCATCTCGGTGCCCAACAGTTTCACCACCGCGATCGGCCCCAGGCCGCGCACCAGCCGCGACGCCGACAGGACGGGGCTGCGGGGATTGATGCCGACCACATCACCCAGAACGGGCAGGCGGTGAGGTGGGTGGGGAATCGCGCGGGTGTCCACCGCGGACCTCCTGGCTGAGCAATCCGATTCAATCTCTCCAGGATGCAGGATGCCCGACGCTTGCGACAGCACCGCAAAAAGCGCAGGTTTGCAGTATGCATTCTTTGCCAGTTGGGCGCGTCCCGTCGTGAGCGAGCTGCCCCGGGGGATACGCAAAGCCCTGCACGACGAGCCGGTGCCCGACTGGCGAGCCCCCATGCTCGCCACCCTGACCGACCGGCGTTTTTCGGACCCACAGTGGTACTTCGAGCGCAAGTTCGACGGTGAGCGGTGCCTGGCCTTCCGCGACGGCGACCAACTGCGACTGTTGTCACGGAATCGCCAGCCGCTCAACGGGACTTATCCGGAGCTGGTCGATGCTCTCGCGGCGCAGCAGACATCCAGGTTTGTCGTGGACGGCGAGGTGGTCGCCTTCGAGGGCCGGCGGACCAGCTTCGCCCGACTGCAGGGCCGGCTGGGAATCACTGACCCGGAACAGGCCCGGGCAACGGGGATACCGGTGGTTTACTACATCTTCGACGTGCTGCACCTGGATGGACAGCGCACCACGGAGCTGCCGTTGGCATGGCGTAAACGGCTGCTGCGCAATATGTTTCAGTTCAGCGATCCGCTGCGGTTCACCACGCACCGGGTGCAGAACGGCGAGGCCATGTACCACGCCGCATGCGCGCGCGGCGACGAAGGTGTGATCGCCAAGCTCGCCGATGCACGCTACGTGGGTGGCCGGTCGGCGAATTGGCTGAAATTCAAGTGCGTCCGCGACCAGGAATTCGTGGTCGGCGGCTACACGGCGCCGAAAGGCAGCCGGGTCGAGCTGGGGGCGCTGCTCGTCGGCTACTACGACGGGCGCGACCTCGTCTACGCCGGCAAGGTGGGCACCGGATTCGACGACGCGACGCTGCGCAGCCTGCACCGGCGCCTGTCGACCATCGAACAGGAGGCGTCGCCCTTCACCCGCGGTCTACCTCGTGAGAGCGAAACCCGTTGGGTACGTCCAGAAGTCGTCGTCGAGGTGGGGTTCAGCGAGTGGACGCGGGACGGCAAACTGCGCCATCCGCGCTACATCGGCCTGCGGACCGACAAGGAAGCCCGCGAGGTGGTCAGGGAGACGCGCTGATGGCTCGCCCGAAGGTCGAGATCACCCACCCGGACCGGGTGCTGTTCCCGGGCGGCATCACCAAGGACGACGTCGTCGCCTACTACGCCGAGGTCGCCGGCGCCATGGTGCCGCACCTGAAGGGCAGACCGCTGACGGTGCAACGGTTTCCGCGTGGCATCGACCGGCCCGGCTTCATCCAGCAGGACTTCGCCGATTCGATGCCGGATTGGATGGGCGCTGCGCAGGTTGCCAAGGAGGGCGGCACGGTGATCCATCCGGTGGTCGAGCACAAAGAAGCGCTGGTGTGGCTGGCCAATCAGAACTGCATCACGCTGCATTGCTGGCAGTCACGTCGGGGGCGCCTGGACACGCCGGACCGGTTGGTGTTCGACCTCGACCCGTCCGACAGCGAGTTTCCCGCGGTGCGTGCCGCGGCCCGCGCGGTCGCCGATGTGCTCGACGACCTCGGGCTGGTGCCCTACTTGCAGACGACCGGATCACGCGGGCTGCACGTGGTGGTACCGCTGCGCGGCAATGCCGACTTCGACACCGTTCGCCAGTTCGCCCGTGACGTCGCGGATTTGGTGGCCGCCGACGACCCCAAGAATCGGACGGTCGAAGCGCGGAAGAACAAACGCGGGGGCCGCATCTACCTCGACGTGATGCGAAATGCCTACGCGCAGACCGCGGTCGCGCCGTACTCGATTCGAGCCCGGCGCGGCGCGCCGGTGGCCACCCCACTCGAATGGGACGAGCTGAATACGCGCGGACTGCGGGCGGACCGGTTCACGATCCGGGACCTGCCGAAGCGGCTCGCGGGGCGACGCGATCCGTGGGCGGATATGCACCGGCACGCCCGGTCGCTGACCCGTCCACGCCAGCGACTGTCGAAACGGCTTGGTACTCATGCCTGAACTGCCCGACGTGGAAGGGTTCCGGCGCCAGCTGGCCGACACCCTGCCCGGGCGACGGGTGCGGCACGTCGAGGTGCGCGATGCGGGCGTGCTGCGTAATACCAATCCACAATCGCTGGGACGAGCATTGCGCGGCCGCCGATTCGATGCCCCGCGGCGGCACGGCAAATGGCTGATCCTGCCAACCGACGGCCCGACACTGCTGGTGCACAGCGGGATGACGGGCCGCCCGTACTACACCAGCGGCAGCGACGAGCCCGCCGACCCGGTGCGGCTGGTGGTGGCGCTGGATCGCGGCGAGCTTCGCTATGCCGACCTGCGTAAGCTCCGCGGGGTGTGGCTCCCCCCCGACGCCGACGACGTGGCCGGCGTGATGGGCCCGCAGGGCCCCGACGCCCTGGACATCGATCTGCGGACCTTTCGGAATGTGCTGTCTGGTCGGCGTGGCGGGCTGAAGGCGACGCTGTTGGACCAGTCGGTGATTGCGGGGCTGGGCAACTTGCTTACTGACGAAATCTGTTGGCAGGCAAGGCTGCATCCGTCCCGCGCGATCACCGGCCTCGACGGCGACGAGGTCAGGCGGATGCACGCCACCATGCGGCGGGTGCTGCACACCGCGGTGCGCCACGACTGTGTCCCCGGGCTGCCGCGCTGGCTCACCGGTGCGCGCGACGAACCGGATCCGACGTGCCCGCGCTGCGGCGCGCGGCTGCGCCGCGGGCGGATCGGGGGCCGCACCTCGGTGTGGTGCCCGCGCTGCCAGCCCGGCTAGCCGGCAAAAGCATGGTCGTCACGCAATAGGTGGCGGTAATCTGGCAGTCATGAGCTCCGCCAAGCGCAAATGGATGGCGATCGCCGCGTTGGCTGCCGCCGCCATCGGCCCACAGTTAACTCCGGCGATCGCGTCCGCCGAACTGCACAACGTCACCTACATCGCCCGCATCGACGGGGTTGCTCCCGGTGGGCAGGCGACTTTTCGCATCCACGACAACGAGACCAGCAGCACCGGGCTGAGCTCGGTGCCCGGCAACGCCTTCGAGGCGAATACCGTGCTGGCCGACCCGACTAAGGCGGGCATGCAGGTGTCGGTTCCCTGGCCGTATTCGGCGAACGTCCATTGCGAGATCGACGTCGACGACAACGTCGCCGCGCAGGTCGACCGGTCCATCGGGCTGATGATGGCCAACAACGACCCCAACCGGGTGGTGTCCTGCGGCGCGCCGTTGACGTAAACGGTTAGGGCCGCCAGCGCGTCGCGTCGGCCCACTGCCACGCGCGGCGGTACGTGTCCTGAAAGTAGTCCGGCGTATCGGGATTGGCGCGCAGCCAGTCGACCAGTAGCAGGGCGTATTGCTGGTTTGGCCAGCCGTCGACCCGGATGTGCACGCTGGTCGGGCGACCAGGGTCCGCCGATGCGTGAATCCGCTTGCGCCATAAGCCAGGATCGTCGGTCAGCGCCGTGTCCGCGGTGACATCGTCGACGCGCGGATAACCCGCGGACAGCAGCGGCCCGGCGAGTTCCTCGGCGACCCCCAACGATTCGACGGTGACCTGGATGTCGATGACGTCCTTTGCGGCCAGACCGGGCACCGCCGTAGGACCGGTGTGATCGACTCGCAACGCTTTTGCACCGCACGCCGCCTTCAGCCGGGCGACAATGCGGCGGCCCTGATCGAGCCAGGTCGGGTCGGCCGGCACGACCCGAGCCGGCGCTTCGACTACCCGACCCGCGCTGAGATTGTGTGCGAACGGCACGATCCGGTGATTCCACACCTCGCGAGCGGCCTCGGCCAACTCCTCGGGCGTGCCGGAGTTATCCAGCCATACATCGGCGACTGCGCGACGCGCATCGTCGGCGGCCTGCGCGGCGATCCGGGCGCGGGCGTCGTCCTCGCTCATGCCGCGTTGTTCGACGAGTCGGCGCACCCGCACCTCGGCGTCGGCGTGCACGACGACGACAAGCGGGAACAGCGGAGCCATGTGCGACTCCACCAGCAGCGGAATGTCTTCGACGATCACGGCATCGTCGGGCACGGCCGCGATGATTTCTTCGCGTCGCTTGCCGACCAGCGGGTGCACGATTCCGTTGAGTATCTTGCGAGCTTCGTCGTCTTGGAAAGCCTTGGCCGCCAGCGCCGGCCGGTCGAGTGAGCCGTCCGGCTGCAGAATGCCGTCACCGAACGCGTCGACGAGCGCCGCCAACCCTTCGGTGCCAGGCTCGACCACCTCGCGCGCGATCACGTCAGCGTCGACGATCACCCCGCCGCATTCCGCGAAAGTGGCGGTGACCGACGACTTCCCGGCGCCGATCCCTCCGGTCAGCCCGATTCTCAGCATGCCCTAGGGCTAGGCGCTGCCGGCGAGCTTCTCCCGCAGCGCGGCGAGTTGCGCGTCGCTGGCCAGCGAACCGCCGCTGGACTGATCGTCGTTTGACGACCCGCCGGCCGAGCCTGAACCGTGCTCGGCCTCGGCGTGCTCGGCGGCGGCGAACTTCTCCATTTGCGCGGTGTGCATCTTGTGCCGGCGCTCGGCTTCGGCGTAGCGGGCCTCCCACTCGGCGCGCTGCTTTTCGAAACCTTCGAGCCACTCGTTGGTTTCGGGGTCGAAGCCCTCCGGGAAGATGTAGTTGCCCTGCTCGTCGTAGGAATCGGCCATGCCGTACTTGGCGGGGTCGAATTCCTCGGTGTAGTCCTCGTTGGCTTGCTTGAGCGACAACGAGATTCGACGCCGCTCCAGGTCGATGTCGATGACCTTGACCATCGCGTCGTCGCCGACCGCGACCACCTGGTCAGGCACCTCGACGTGACGCTCGGCCAGCTCGGAGATGTGCACCAGGCCTTCGATGCCCTCCTCGACGCGGACGAACGCGCCGAACGGCACCAGCTTGGTGACCTTGCCCGGCACGATCTGGCCGATGGCGTGGGTGCGGGCGAAGTGCCGCCAGGGATCTTCCTGAGTTGCCTTGAGCGACAACGACACCCGCTCGCGGTCCATGTCGACGTCGAGAACCTCGACGGTGACCTCGTCGCCCACCTGCACCACCTCGGACGGGTGGTCGATGTGCTTCCAGCTCAACTCGGAGACGTGCACCAGACCGTCCACACCACCGAGGTCGACGAACGCACCGAAGTTGACGATCGAGGACACCACACCCTTGCGGATGGCGCCCTTCTGCAGCTGGTTGAGAAACTCGCTGCGCACCTCGGACTGGGTCTGCTCGAGCCAGGCCCGCCGCGACAGCACCACGTTGTTGCGGTTCTTGTCCAGCTCGATGATCTTGGCTTCGATCTCCTTGCCGATGTACGGCTGCAGATCGCGCACCCGGCGCATCTCGACCAGCGAGGCGGGCAAGAAGCCGCGCAGCCCGATGTCGAGGATCAGGCCGCCCTTGACGACCTCGATGACGGTGCCCTTGACGGCCTCGTCCTTCTCCTTGAGCGCCTCGATCGTGCCCCAGGCACGCTCATACTGTGCGCGCTTCTTGGACAGGATCAGCCGGCCTTCTTTGTCCTCCTTGGTGAGAACCAGGGCCTCGACTTTGTCGCCGACGGACACGACTTCGTTGGGGTCGACGTCGTGCTTGATGGACAGCTCGCGGGAGGGAATAACCCCCTCGGTCTTGTAGCCGATGTCGAGCAGGACCTCGTCCCGGTCAACCTTGACTATGGTCCCTTCGACGATGTCGCCATCGTTGAAGTATTTGATTGTTTTGTCGATGGCGGCGAGAAAGTCCTCGCTCGAGCCGATGTCGTTGACGGCTACTTGGGGCGAGGTGACGGTGGGACTCGGCATATGGGGGGTTGCTCCGGACAGGTTTGGTCGTAGGGACAGTTGTTGAGTTACCCGTCGAGGCTACTCGACTGTGCTCACGCTGGCCAAACCCAACCCGGCGCATTTAGCCCGTTCGGCGCGCGACGCGGCTGGTGAACGCGCCGTGATAGCTCATCGGCACGTGGAACGGCAGCCACGCCTCGGCGATCGGCCCGTCGTCGACATGGGCCGCGTCGAGCACCATCAACCTGCTGCGATGCTGCGATTCGTCGTACCCGACGGTGAGCAGCCAGCCGTCGTCCTCCGCGGTGCCGCCGGGGCGCGGCACGAACGTCGGCTCGACCAGCATCTGCCCAGGCGGGCAATAGGCCTGAACCGCGCCGGTGTGGTGATCCACCCGCGCGACGCCTTGGCCCTCGAACCGGCCCGGATCCTGCACGGCCACGTAGGACACCGTGTGCGGCATCGTGGAACGCCGCTGGTCGATCTGCGGGAACTCGCAGCCGAATTCGGCCAGCGGCTCTCGAGTCACCGCGCCGGACGGCGTGATCCGGAACCGGGTCAGCACCACCGCGTCCTGGATCGTTCCGTAGCCGTCGAGTTGCGCGATGTCCGAGCGGATGTGCGCGGTGTAGTTCTTCATGCCGTCGTAGGTCTGCGGCGAAAAGCGCGGCAGTTCGACGACGACGTCGCCGCCCTGGTCGTAGGCATTGGTGAAATGCCAGTGGTAGAAGGGTTGGGTTTCGACCACCCGGACCCGGCTGCCGTCGCGCGGGGCCAGCACGAAGTACGACGGCGTATCGGGCTTGAAACGCATGGAATCCCAATAGGATTGGTATCCGGTCAGCGCCCAGGGGTTGATCCGCAGAGGCGACACCACGAAGATCGCGTAGCGCTGCGTCAGCGCCATGTCGTGCACCACGCCCATCCCCGGCAGCGGCACTGCCCGCAGATAACGTGTGACCCCGTCGGCGCCGGTCTCGTAGAGCCGCAAACGCACCCGGGGCATCGCCTCGGCGAGCAGGTCGCGCAGCCGCATCCCGCGGATGTCGAGGCGCGGGAAGTACGGGTCGAAGCCGAAGTTGACCTTGGTATTGGCGATCGGGTCGTAGGTGTAGTGCGCCGAATACGCCCGGACCGGCCCCTCGAGCACCCCACCGAGGTCGCACAGGCCGCGGGTATCCAGGGTGTCGAGATCCAGCTCATGCGGCGGTCCGCCCTCCCACAGCGCCAGCAATTGGCCGGGGTTGACCATGACGCTGGTGTTGGCGGTATTGCCCGGCAGTCTCAGGGCGTTGCCCAGCACGCCCCCGCGGCGCTGATAAGCGAAGCCGCGATCCACCAGACGCCCGGCCGCGGTCGACTTCAGGTAGTGCTTGGTGCGCACGAACCGGTTGCGGAAGCGCACCCTCGAACCCTCCAGCACGAACGCGCTGACCATGCCGTCGGCGTCGAAAACGCTTTCCACCTGCGAGGACCCGACGTTCCAGCGGCCAGATCCGTTGCGGTACAGGGTGCCGACGAGGTCGTCGGGCAGGGTGCCGGTGATTTCGGTCACATCGACGTCGCACTCGTCGGCGATGCTCTCCCAATAGCGCGAGGGGGTGTGAACGTCTGCCAGGACCATAAAAGACAGTCTGTCTATTACGGTTGGCCGCTGTCAATACTCCGGATGTCGTCGGCGTGGAAGGGCAGCGCCGCGCCGCCGTCCCAGCACAGCGCGGTGAGGTGCTCGACGAGCGCCTCCCGCGACATGGCCCCGGTACGGCACCACCATTCGGCGGCGGCCACCGCGGATCCCACGATGGCCCGCGACCAGGGGGCGGCCGCCAGCCGGGCATGGTCGGAGTCGAACGCCGTCGCCAGCATCTGCTCCGCCGCGGCGGCGAGTTGTTCGAAGACGCTGGTCGACGGGTCGCCGCTCAACGCGCGGTAGAGGTTGGGCTCGGCCTGCATCCACGCGCAGATGACGTCGAAGAACAACGCCATCCGCTGCCGAAGGTCGGTGGAACCGGCTGCGCGCGTGGTGATTTCACCGAGGAGGCGCTGCGCGGTGCGTTGACTCAGCGCCGCCAGTAGCGCGTCGCGGTTGGGATACATGGCATACACCGCGGATCGCACGAAGCCGGCCTCGCCGGCCACGTCGCCCAGGCCCACCGACGCCCCGTTGGCGCGGATCGCCCGCTCGGCAGCGTCGAGCAGCGCGGCGCGTCGCTCATCGGGGTCTACCCGGGAGCCGGCCGGGCGGCCACGGCGGCGCTTGACCGGGCGCATGGTCAGTGCGCCGCTGAGTCCCAGGTGCGGCCGTAGCCCAGCGATACCTCCAGCGGCACGTCGAGCGGGTAGGCGCCGCACATCTTGTCGCGCACCAGTGCCTCGAGCTGCTCCCGCTCCCCGTCGGCCACCTCGAACAGCAGCTCGTCGTGGACCTGCAGCAGCATCCGCGACGTGAGCCGGGCCTCTGTGAGCGCCTTGTCCACCTCGATCATCGCCACCTTGATGATGTCGGCGGCGCTGCCCTGGATCGGGGCGTTGAGCGCGGCCCGCTCGGCGGCCTCGCGGACCTGGCGGTTGCTGCTGTCCAGCTCCGGCAGGTAGCGCCGCCGGCCCAGCACCGTCGAGGTGTAGCCGTCCTTGCGGGCCTGCTCGACGACGGCGTGCAGGTAGTCGCGGACTCCGCCGAACCGGGCGAAGTAGGCGTCCATCTGCTCCTTGGCTTCCTCGGTGGAGATCTTCAGCTGTTGCGACAGGCCGTAGGCGCTCAGGCCGTAGGCCAGCCCGTACGACATCGCCTTGACCCGGCGCCGCAGCTCGCCCGTGACCTCGTCGATGGGCACGCCGAACGCGCGGGACGCGACGAACGAGTGCAGGTCCTCGCCGGTGCGGAACGCCTCGATGAGCCCGGCGTCCTGCGACAGGTGGGCCATGATCCGCATCTCGATCTGGCTATAATCGGCCGTCATCAGTTCGCCGTAACCTTTGCCCACGACGAACGCGTCGCGGATCTGACGGCCGGCGTCGGTGCGGATCGGGATGTTCTGCAGGTTCGGTTCGGTCGACGACAACCGGCCGGTGGCTGCGATGGTCTGGTTGAACGTGGTGTGGATACGCCCGTCTGCGGCAACGGAATTCAGCAGCCCGTCGACGGTGACCTTGAGCCGGGTGACGTCGCGGTGGGTGAGCAGGTGCTGCAGGAACGGGTGGCCGGTCTTGTCGAACAGCGACTGCAGGGCGTCCGCGTCGGTGGTGTAGCCGGTCTTGGTGCGCTTGGTCTTCGGCATCTCCAGCTCGTCGAACAGCACCACCTGCAGCTGCTTGGGTGAGCCGAGATTGATCTGCTTCCCGATCACCGCGTACGCCGCTTCGGCGGCATCGCGGATCTGGTCGCCGAATTGGCTTTGCAGCGTGGACAATTGGTCGAGGTCGACGGCAATGCCGGCGGCCTCCATGCCCGCCAGCACACCCTGCACCGGCAGCTCCATGTCGGCCAGCAAGGCCTGCGAGTCGATGCGGGCCAGCTCGGCGTCCAGTGCGTCGGCCAAATCTGCGACGGCCTGCGCGCGCAGGATCGTGGTCTGGACCGCCTGGTCGTCCACGCCATCAGTGTCGTCGAGCAGCGAAAGCTGTTGTTGCTCACTGGTTTCCGCACGCAGCTCGCGACGCAAGTAGCGCAGGGACAGGTCGTCGAGGGTGAAGCTGCGCTGGCCAGGCCGCACCAGGTAGGCGGCCAGCGCGGTGTCGGACGTGATGCCGTTCAGTGTCCAGCCGCGCCCGGCCAGGTCGTGGATGGCCAGCTTGGCCTCATGCAGCGCCTTGGGCTTGTCGTGGTCGGCGAGCCAGGCGGCCAGCGCCGCCTCGTCGTCGGGGGTCAGCGTCGCCGTGTCGATGTAGGCGCCGTCGCCGTCGGCAGCGGCGATCGCCAGCGCGGTGGTGTCGCCGTCGTAGGCCACATGGGTGCCCACCACCGCCAGCCCGGACCTGCGGCCGTCACCGGCGTGGTCGGCCAGCCACTGGCCGACCGTACCGGGTTCCAGTGCGCCGCCGCGCACGTCGAATCCCTCGTCGACCTCGGGTTCGACGGCGGCCAGCGTCTCGAACAGCCGGTCCCGCAGCACCCGGAATTCGAGGTGGTCGAACAGCTGGTGGATCTGGTCGCGATCCCACGGCTGCATGCGCAGCGTGTCGGGAGTCTGGGCCAGCGGCACCTCGCGGATGAGCTCGGTGAGCTCGCGGTTACGCACCACGCTGGCCAGGTGCGCCCGCAGCGCGTCGCCCACCTTGCCCTTGACGGTGTCGACGTTGTCGACCAGCGCCTGCAGCGAGCCGTATTCGGCGATCCATTTGGTCGCCGTCTTCTCCCCCACGCCGGGGATACCGGGCAGGTTGTCGCTGGGATCGCCACGCAGGGCAGCGAAGTCGGGATACTGCTTGGGCGTCAGCCCGTACTTTTCGACGACGGCCTCCGGGGTGAACCGGGTCAGCTCACTCACACCTTTACGCGGATAGAGCACCGTGACGTCGTCGCTGACCAGTTGCAGCGAGTCGCGGTCGCCGGTGACCACCAGCACGCGGTAGCCCTCTTTTTCGGCCTGGGAGGCCAGGGTGGCGATGATGTCGTCAGCCTCGAAACCGGGTTCGGCGAGCACCGTAATGCCCAGGGCGGCAAGGACTTCCTTGGTGACGTCGATCTGGCCGTGAAACTCGTCGGGGGTCGACGTGCGGTTGGCCTTGTACTCCGGATAGCGATCCGAGCGAAACGTCTGCCGCGACACGTCGAATGCGGCGGCCACGTGCGTCGGTGACTCGTCGCGCAGCAAGTTGATCAGCATCGCGGTGAAGCCGTACACCGCATTGGTGGTCAGCCCGCCCGCGGTCTTGAAGTTCTCCGCCGGCAACGCGTAGAACGCTCGGAACGCCAGCGAATTGCCGTCCAGCAGCATCAACGTCGGCTTGCCGTCAGCGACCTGGCCGGGTTGCGTCTTGGCGCTTGCGGTCTTCGCTGGGCTCACGGCTTCAACTCTAGGCATCGGGTCCGACGCTGAGTCCACCCGCGGCGAAACTGGAACACGTTTCAGTTTTGCTGGTGTTCTCGGTACGCTGGCCGGGTGTCTGCAGCTACCCACCAGGAACCGGCCATCGACGGCTGGTTCGCCACCGATGACTCCGGTTCGCCGCATCTGATCGGCGCCAAGTGCCCGCAGTGCGGCACCTACGTGTTCCCGCCCCGGGCCAATAATTGCCCGAACCCCGCTTGCGACGGCGACCAGCTGGAGCCGGTCGCGCTGTCGCCACGCGGCACGCTGTGGAGCTATACCGAAAACCGCTATGCCCCACCGCCGCCCTATCCGTCGCCGGATCCGTTCGAGCCGTTCGCGGTCGCCGCGGTACAGCTGGCCGACGAAGGCCTGATCGTGCTGGGCAAGGTCGTCGACGGCACGCTGGCCGCCGACCTCAAAGTCGGCATGGAGATGGAGTTGACCACCATGCCGCTATTCACCGACGACGACGGCGTCGAGCGGATCACCTACGGCTGGAGGATCGCATGACTGAGCCGGTCTACATCCTCGGTGCGGGCATGCATCCGTGGGGCAAATGGGGTCGCGACTTCACCGAATACGGCGTGGTGGCCGCCCGCGCCGCGCTGGCCGAGGCCGGCCTGGACTGGCGGCAGATCCAGTTGGTGGCCGGCGCAGACACCATCCGCAACGGCTACCCGGGCTTTGTCGCCGGTTCGACGTTCGCGCAGAAGCTCGGGTGGAACGGCGTGCCGGTCAGCTCGAGCTACGCGGCCTGCGCCAGCGGCTCGCAGGCGTTGCAGAGCGCCCGCGCTCAGATCCTGGCCGGCTTCTGCGACGTCGCGCTGGTGATCGGCGCCGACACCACGCCGAAGGGGTTCTTCGCGCCGGTCGGCGGCGAGCGCAAGAACGACCCGGACTGGCAGCGGTTCCATTTGATCGGCGCCACCAACCCGGTGTACTTCGCGCTGCTGGCGCGACGCCGGATGGACCTCTACGGCGCCACGCTCGAAGACTTCGCACAGGTGAAGGTCAAGAACGCGCGTCACGGCTTGCAGAACCCGAATGCCCGCTACCGCAAGGAAGTATCGATCGACGATGTGCTGGCCAGCGCGGTGGTGGCCGACCCGCTGCGGCTGCTGGACATCTGCGCCACCTCGGACGGCGCGGCCGCGCTGATCGTGGCCAGCAAGTCCTTCGCCGAGAAGCACCTCGGCTCCCTCGAAGGTGTGCCGTCGGTGCGCGCGGTCAGCACCGTCACCCCGCGCTACCCGCAGCACCTGCCCGAATTGCCGGACATCGCAACGGATTCCACGGCCGTCGTGCCCGCGCCGGAGCGGGTGTTCAAGGATCAGATCCTCGACGCCGCCTACGCCGAAGCCGGTATCGGTCCGGAGGACCTGAGCCTGGCCGAGGTCTACGACCTGTCCACGGCGCTGGAGCTGGACTGGTACGAACACCTGGGGCTGTGCCCCAAGGGTGAGGCCGAGGGCCTGCTACGCAGCGGCGCGACGACGATCGGCGGCCGCATCCCGGTCAACCCGTCCGGCGGGCTGGCCTGCTTCGGCGAGGCCATCCCCGCGCAGGCGATCGCGCAGGTCTGCGAGCTGACCTGGCAGCTGCGCGGCCAGGCCACCGGCCGTCAGGTCGAGGGCGCCAAGGTTGGGGTCACCGCAAACCAGGGCCTGTTCGGCCACGGCTCGTCGGTGATCGTCGCCAAGTAAGGGCTCACCTACCGCACGAGGGTGCGGAGTTGTACGCGATTTGCGCAGCTTCGGCGTACAAACGCGCACGCTCGCGGGCTACTCGGCGGCCGCGTCGAGCGTTTCCAGCACGACTTCGGCCACCCGCTTCATCGTGGTGCGCCGGTCCATCGCGGCCCGCTGGATCCACTTGAACGCCTCCGGCTCGGTCATGCCCTGCTTGGCCTGCAACAGACCCTTGGCCCGTTCGACGAGCTTGCGGGTCTCCAGCCGTTCGGACAGCGTCGCCACTTCGCGTTCGAGCGCGCTGATCTCGCTGAACCGGCTGAGGGCCAACTCGATGGCCGGCACCAGGTCGCTGGCGGTGAACGGCTTGACCAGGTAGGCCATCGCGCCGGCGTCGCGGGCCCGCTCGACCAGATCACGCTGACTGAACGCGGTCAGCACCACGATCGGCGCGATGCGTTTGGTCGCGATCTCCGACGCCGCGTCGATGCCGTCGCGTCGCGGCATCTTCACGTCCATGATCACCAGGTCGGGCTTGAGCTGTTCGGCCAGTTCGACCGCCTCCTGGCCGTCGCCGGCCTCGCCGACGATGTCGTAGCCCTCTTCGCGCAGCATCTCGGACAGGTCCATCCGGATGAGGGCCTCGTCCTCGGCGATCAGTACCCGGCGCGGGACGGGGGCAGCCGCATCGGTCGTTGAGCCGGTCATGCCCGCCATTGTGTCAGCGGGTCGCGGCGTTCCGTGAGCGCGGGGTTGAGACGCGGCGCCATCGCACGCATCCTCTATGGTGGGAGGCCGTAGAAACCACGCCCTCGTATCCCAACTGGCAGAGGAAACGGATTCAAAACCCGTACAGTGTGAGTTCGAATCTCACCGAGGGCACTCACCGACAGTGCTGTACACCATCGGCCACGGCGCCAAAACCGCCGACGAGCTCACCGCCGCACTTCGCCAACACGACGTCGACCTTCTGGTCGACGTGCGCAGCTTTCCCGGCTCTCGGCGCAATCCCGACGTGTCCAAACACGTCATGCCCGACTGGTTGGCCAAGACGGGCATCGACTACCGCCACGAACCCGGCCTCGGCGGCCGTCGCAAACCGCCGGAGCACCCGATTCCGCGGGACCGGTGGTGGGAAAACCAGCAGTTCGCCAACTACGCCGCCCACACCCGTACGCCCGAATTCGAAACCGCATACCAGCGGCTGCTGCAGGACGCCGACAGCCGTAACGTCGCCATCATGTGCGGGGAGCCGACCTGGTGGCGTTGCCACCGCCGGATGATCGCCGACCTGGCCACCCGCGACGGACGCCTGGTGCAGCACATCATGCCCAACGGGTCCCTATCCGAACATCGCATGTCGGAGTGGCTGACCAGTCCCCTGGACGACAGTTAGGCTTTTGCCGTGGCGGCTAAGAAATGCAGTGCGCCGCCGGACTGGTCAGCGGGTCCGTCGCCAAAGCCGGACTGTGTCGCAGCGGTGCGGACCCAATCGCGCGCCCGCACCCAGCACTATGTCGACAGCGTCTCGCGACGCCTGCGGGTACTCAAGATCACGGCATGGATCGGCGCGGCCGTGCTCGTGGGCTTCGCAGTCCTCGAACTCTTCTCGATGCACACCGCTCCCTGGATCCCCGTCTTCCAACTGGTCGTCGCCGCGATCTACGTGATGACCCCGATGCTGTACCGCTTCGGCGAACTCGTCGCGCCGCTGACCTTCGTGGGCTTCGGGTACGCGACGATCTTCGTCCTCTGTTGGACCGTGGGCACCGGTTCGGGCCTACAGTACTACTTCCTGGTCGCCGCCACATTGGTGGTACTCACGCTCGGCATCGAACACATCGTTCTGGCAGCGACGCTGGCGGGCATCGGGGCCGTGCTGGCGATCACTGTCGAGTTCTTGGTTCCCTATGACACCGGCGTTCAGCCACCCTGGGCGCAGACAACGGGATTCGTCGTCACGATTGCTTCCGCGTGCGTGATGGTGGTGGCGACGGTGTGGTATGCGCTGCGCGAGATCGCCCGCGCCGAAGCGGTTATGGAAGCCGAGTACGAAAGGTCCGAAACGCTGCTGGCCAACATCATGCCGGCCAGCATCGCCGCTCGGCTGAAGGACCCGGCGCGAAACGTCATCGCAGACAAGTACGACGAAGCGTCGGTGTTGTTCGCCGACATCGCCGGCTTCACCGAACGTGCCAGCGACACCAATCCCGCTGAGCTGGTTCGGTTTTTGGATCGGCTCTACACCGACTTCGACGCGCTGGTCGACAAGCACCGGCTGGAGAAGATCAAAGTCAGCGGCGACTCCTACATGGTGGTCAGCGGCGTGCCGTGGCCGCGACGCGACCACGTCGAGGCGCTCGCACAGCTCGCGCTGGATATGAAGGACGCGGTGGCCGACCTGAAAGACCCGCAGGGGCGGCCGGTTCCGCTGCGCATCGGCCTGGCCACCGGGCCGGTCGTCGCCGGCGTAGTGGGTTCCCGTCGCTTCTTCTACGACGTGTGGGGCGACGCCGTCAACGTCGCATCGCGAATGGAATCGACCGACGCAGTCGGACGCATCCAGGTACCGGAGCCGGTGTACGAGCGGCTGAAGGACGACTTCCTGCTCGAGGAGCGCGGCGACGTCGCCGTCAAGGGCAAGGGTGTGATGCGTACCTGGTATCTGGTCGGCCGCAGGCCCGAAGCCGACTCCGGCGGGCGACGCACCGCGGCGTCGCAGCCGGCCGGCGTCTGACAGTCCCGGCAAACCCCACATCGGCATCCGATTTGTGGGAAACTGCGCGCATGCAACCTAACGTTGTTCCGAATTTGCTGCCGCATCTGTGGAAATCGACTCTGGTCTCGGGCATTTTGGCGTTGGCCCTCGGCATTCTGGTGTTGGTGTGGCCGGGAGTCAGCATCCTGGTGGCCGCGATCATCTTCGGCGCTTACCTGCTGGTGACCGGGATTGCGCAGGTTTTCTTCGCGTTCAGCCTGCATGTCTCCGCCGGCGGCCGCGTGCTGTTGTTCATCAGCGGCGCTGCATCGCTGATTTTGGCGGTGCTGTGTTTCCGCAGCCTTTACGACTCAATCCTGCTGCTGGCCATCTGGATCGGCGTCGGCTTCATCTTTCGCGGTGTGGCGACGGCGATTTCGGCGATCAGCGATCCCGCGTTGCCTGGCCGTGGCTGGGAGATTTTCCTCGGTGTCATCAGCTTGCTGGCCGGCATCGTGCTGATCGCATCGCCGTTTGAGTCCATCGGGATTCTTGCTCTGGTCGTCGGCATCTGGCTCGTGATCATCGGCGTGTTCGAGATCGTGTCGGCGTTCGGCATCCGCCGAGCGTCCAAAGAGCTGACCACTGCGATCTCAGGTGAGGCGCCCGGCGCGATCTGACAGCGCCCGGTGATTTGCGCGACAAGGTGGTAGATCGCCTCGAGGTCCGTCTACTACTCTGTGTCGTAGTAAGCGCATACACCCCCCTTCTCGGGAGATGGCAGATGGACGTCGTCGACGTGTCGCGGTGGCAGTTCGGTATCACCACCGTCTACCACTTCATCTTCGTGCCGCTCACGATCGGCCTGGCGCCGCTGATCGCCGTCATGCAAACCGTGTGGGTCGCCACGGACAATGACGTCTGGTATCGGCTCACCAAGTTCTTCGGCAAGCTGTTTTTGATCAACTTTGCGATCGGGGTGGCCACCGGGATCGTGCAGGAATTCCAGTTCGGCATGAACTGGAGCGAGTATTCGCGGTTCGTCGGCGACGTCTTCGGCGCACCGCTGGCCATGGAGGGCCTGGCGGCGTTCTTCTTCGAGTCCACGTTCATCGGATTGTGGATCTTCGGTTGGAGTCGGCTGCCGCGGCTGGTTCACCTGGCCTGCATCTGGATCGTGGCGATCGCAGTGAACGTGTCAGCGTTTTTCATCATCGCGGCGAACTCGTTCATGCAGCATCCGGTCGGTGCGCACTACAACCCCCAGACCAAGCGCGCCGAGCTGACCAGCATCATGGCGCTGTTCACGAACAACACTGCGCAGGCAGCGGTTTCGCACGCGGTTGCCGGCGCGTTGTTGACCGGCGGGACGTTCATTGCAGCGGTGTGCGCCTGGTGGATGGTGCGGGCGACGGACGACGATGCGCGACGCATGTATCGTCCGGCCACCGTCCTGGGATGCCTGGTCGCGTTGGCCGCCGCGGTCGGGTTGTTCTTCACCGGCGACGCGCAGGGCAAGCTGATGTTTCACCAGCAGCCGATGAAGATGGCGTCGGCGGAATCGCTGTGCGACACCCAAACCGATCCTGACTTCTCCATCCTGACCGTCGGCAGGCAGAACAACTGCGACGCCCTCACCCGCGTGATCGAGGTGCCCTATGTGCTGCCGTTTTTGGCCGAGGGCCGGATCAACGACGTGACGCTGCAAGGTGTTCGGGACATCCAACGGGATTACCAACAGCGGTTCGGGCCGAACGACTACCGGCCCAACCTGTTCGTCACCTACTGGTCGTTCCGGGCGATGATCGGGCTGCTGGCGATCCCCTTGCTGTTTGCGCTGACCGCATTGTGGGTGACCCGCGGCGGCCGCGTTCCGCGTCAGCAGTGGTTCGCTTGGCTGGCGCTGCTGACCATTCCCACGCCGTTCCTGGCCAATATCGCGGGGTGGGTTTTCACCGAAATGGGCCGCCAGCCCTGGATCGTCGTGCCCAACCCCACCGGCGATCAGCAGGTCCGCCTCACTGTCGCCGAAGGCGTGTCACATCACTCGCCCGGCATGGTGGTCGGCTCGCTGGTGACATTCACTGCGGTTTACGCCGTGCTGGCCGTCATCTGGTTCTGGTTGCTGAAACGCTATGTCGTCGAAGGACCGCTGGAGCACGACGCGGAACCGGCACCGCCCGCCGCGCCGGCCGCCGACGAGGTGGCGCCGCTGTCGTTCGCGTACTGAGCACCGAAAGGAGTTGACCCGTGGCGCTTCACCAGCTGTGGTTCGGTGTGGTCGCCGTGCTGTTCCTCGGGTTTTTCATCCTGGAAGGCTTCGACTTCGGCGTGGGCATGCTGATGGAGCCGCTGGCTCGCATCGGCGCCGGCGATCCGGAAAGGCAGCGCCGCGCCGCGCTCAACACGATCGGCCCGGTGTGGGATGGCAACGAGGTGTGGCTGATCACCGCGGGCGGCGCGATGTTCGCGGCCTTCCCGGGCTGGTATGCAACGGTGTTCGCGACGCTCTACGTGCCGCTGCTGGTGATCCTGCTCGGCATGATCCTGCGTGCGGTGGCGATCGAATGGCGCGGCAAGATCGACGACACCAAGTGGCGTGGCTGGGCTGACTTCGGAATCGCGGCCGGATCTTGGCTGCCCGCGCTGCTGTGGGGTGTGACGTTCGCGATTCTGGTCCGTGGCCTTCCGGTGGATGCCGACCATCAGGTCCGGCTGTCTGTCGGCGATGTGCTCAACGCCTACACGGTGCTGGGCGGTCTGGCCACCACGGGGCTGTTCCTGTTCTACGGTGCGGTGTTCATTGCGCTGAAGACGTCCGGTTCGCTCCGAGACGACGCCTTGCGGTGCGCGCGGTGGTCGTCGTTGCCGGCGGCGGGATTCGTTGCCGCGTTTGGGCTTTGGACGCAACTGGCTTACGGCAAGAGCTGGACCTGGCTGCTGCTCGCGGTCGCGGTGGCCGCGCAGTCGGCGGCGGTGGCGTTGGTGGCCACACGCAAGCGGGAGGGCTGGGCGTTCTGCTGTGTCGCGCTGGTCGTGGCCGCGGTGGTGGTGCTGCTTTTCGGTGCGCTGTATCCCAATCTGGTGCCGTCGACAATCGATCCGTCGTGGAGCCTGACGATCGACAACGCGTCGTCGACGCCGTACACGTTGAGGATCATGACATGGGCGGCGGTGATTTTCGCCCCGTTGGCGATGGCCTACCAGGCGTGGACGTATTGGGTGTTCCGGCAGCGGATCTCGGCCGATCGCATACCGCCGCCGACCGGTCTGGTGCGGCGAGCGTCGGAAGCATGAGCAGCCGGGCGCCGCTGGACCCGCGACTGTGGCGGGGTTCGGCGGCGCTGCGCTGCTTCCTGATCGCCACCGTGACCTGTGGCGTGGTGATCTCCGGCTGTGCGGTCGCGTCCGCGATTGTGCTGGCGCACATCGTTTCCCGGGTGATCACGGACCCCGGTGCGCGCGGCCTTGCGCAGTGGGTGCCGATGCTGTCGATTCTGTTGGCGCTGTGGGCTGTTCGCAGCGCCGCGCATTGGCTGCAAGCGCGGCTGGGCCAGCGGGGCGCGAGCGCGGTGATCGCCGACCTCAGCGGACAGGTACTGGCCGCGGTTACGGCCCGGCAGCCCCGGCAACTGGCGGCCCAGCGCGACGCCGCCACGACGGTGGTGACCCGCGGCCTCGACGCGTTGCGGCCCTATTTCACCGCGTATCTCCCCGCGTTGCTGCTGGCCGCGATCCTGACCCCCGCCAGTGTCGTCGTGGTCGCATTGTACGACGTGAGATCCGCGGTACTAGTGCTGATCACCTTGCCGCTCATCCCGATTTTCATGGTGCTGATCGGACTGGCAACCGCTCAGCGCTCGGCGACGGCGCTGGCCGCGATGACCACGCTGCAGGCCCGGCTACTGGATCTGATTGCCGGCATCCCCACGCTGCGGGCATTGGGCCGGGCCGCCGGCCCGGAGCATCGCATCGCCGAACTCGCGGCGGCACATCGGCGTTCGACGATGGCGACGCTGCGGATCGCGTTTCTTTCGGCGCTGGTGCTGGAGCTGCTGGCCACGCTGGGCGTCGCGGTGGTCGCGGTCAGCATCGGTTTGCGGTTGGTGTTCGGCGGAATCAGCCTGACCGCGGGTCTGACGGTGTTGTTGCTGGCGCCCGACGTCTACTGGCCGCTGCGCCGCATCGGGGTGGAATTCCATGCCGCTCAGGACGGCCGGGCCGCGGCGGACAAAGCCTTTGCGCTGATCGAGGGTTCACCGACCGAGGTGTCAGGCACCCGGACCGTCGACGCGAACGGCGCCCCGATTCGCATCGAGAACCTCGGCGTGACCGGCCGCGACGGCCAATGTCCGCATGACCTCAGCGTCGTGATCGAGCCGGGCCGGGTCACGGTGCTCACCGGCCCCAACGGCGTGGGAAAGAGCACCACGTTGCACGTGATCGCCGGTATCACCACGCCGACTGCGGGCCGCGTCGCCGTAGCAGGTGTCGACGTCGCCGATCTGGATCGGGCCGCTTGGTGGCGGCAGCTGGCCTGGTTGCCGCAGCGCCCGGTCCTCGTCCCCGGAACCATCGCCGAGAACTTGGCCTTGTTCGGCGAGCTCGCTGACGTTGACGCTGCTTGTGCCGCAGCCTGTTTCGACAGCGTGCTGGCCGAGCTGCCCGCCGGCATGCGGATGCGGATCGGCCGCGGCGGGGTGGGACTGTCGCTGGGTCAGCGGCAACGGCTGGGTTTGGCCCGGGCGCTCGGCTCGTCGGCGCCGGTGCTGCTGCTCGACGAGCCCACCGCGCATCTGGATGCCGCAACCGAAGCCGCGGTGCTGCAGGCGATTGTCAAGCGGGCCCGCGCCGGGGCGACGGTGGTGGTCGTGGGCCACCGCGAGCAGGTCGTCGGGATCGGAGACCGAGTCGTCGAGGTCGGCCGGGAGTGTCATGTCCAGGTCTGACCCACTGCTGAGCGCGGTTGCACTGCTGCGGCCACGGCTGCCGCGCCTGCTGTTGGCCGTCATGCTGGGCGTGCTTTCGCTGGGCAGCGCGCTGGCATTGGCGGGGGTATCGGCTTGGCTGATCACCCGGGCTTGGCAGATGCCGCCGGTGCTGGACCTGTCGGTCGCGGTGGTGGCGGTGCGAACGTTCGCGATTTCCCGTGGGGTGCTGCACTATTGCGAGCGACTGGCCAGCCACGATGCCGCGTTACGTGCCGCCGGCACGGCCCGCGCGGAAATCTATTATCGCCTGGCGCACGGCCCGGCAGACGTCGCCACCCGGTTGCACAGCGGCGAGCTGGTAGCACGCGTCGGCGCCGATGTCGACCAGCTGGCCGATGTGTTGGTCCGTGCCCTGCTGCCGATCTGCGTCGCGGCGACACTGGCGGTCACGGCAACCACGGTCGTCGCCGTCATCTCGGTAGCGGCGGCCGCGGTCATGGCCGTCTGCCTGCTGGTTGCCGGTGTCGTCGGGCCATGGCTGGCCGCTCGGGCCGCGACGACGCAGGAAGCCATTGCGCGGCAACACCATTCCGGACGCGACGTGTCCGCCATGCTGGCGCTCGAGCACGCAGCCGAGCTACGCGTCGGCGGAACACTGCCGCAGGTGATCGCCGACTCACAACGCAGGCAACGCGATTGGGGCGACGCGATCGACGCCGCGGCCAGGCCGGCCGCCGTCGCTGAGGCCATCCCCACGGCCGCGATCGGGTTCAGCGTGTTGGGTGCCGCGGTGGCGGGGATCGGGATGGCAACCGCTGTTGCGCCGACGACATTGGCCATCCTGATGTTGTTGCCGCTGTCGGCTTTCGAGGCGATTGGTCCGCTTCCGGCTGCCGCGGTCCAGTTGACCCGGTCACGGCTGGGGGCGCGGCGGCTTCTCGGCCTGGTACCCGATGAGCCGCCCGCACCGATTCAACTGTCGCAACCGGTCACGAGCTACCGGCTGCGCGCCCACGATGTCGATCTGCCGCCAGGTTCCAGACTGGCGGTGACCGGTGCCAGCGGCGCCGGCAAGACGACGTTGCTGATGACCCTCGCGGGGCTGCTGCCGCCGCTCCACGGGAAGGTCACACTGGGCGGTATAGCCGTGGACCAGCTCGACGAAGCCGAATTACGGTGTGCCGTAATGTTTTTTGCGGAGGACGCGCACATCTTCGCCACCACCGTTCGGGACAATTTACTGGTGGCCCGCGGCGACTGCGGCGATGACGAATTGGTGGACGTGCTGCGGCGTGTAGGTCTCGGTGAGTGGCTGGCCGGTCTTCCCGACGGGCTGGGAACAGTGTTGTCCGGCGGTGCGCACGCGCTGTCGGCCGGCCAGCGCAGGCGATTGCTGCTGGCCCGGGCGATGATTTCGCCGGCGCATATCGTGCTGCTCGACGAACCGACCGAACACCTCGATGCCGCTGACGCCGAACCCATTTTGCGCGGCCTGCTCGACCCCGGCTGCGGGCTGATCAGCGCCGAGCGAACGGTCGTGGTGGCAACTCACCATCTGCCCAACGACATTCGTTGTCCCCAACTGCGTGTCGAGGCGGGCAGGTACCCTGGCTGGCAGCCGTCCACGGCGCCCGATCTGGAGAGCAAGCCATGACCGAATCACCCGACAAGCCGCCGGAAAATCCTCCGCCGCCATACCCGTACTCATACCCGTATCCGCCCGGTGGGTATCCCGGCGGATACCCACCGCCGCCGCCCTATTACGGTTATCCGCCGCCACCCGCCATCCCCAAGAACGGGCTCGGCATCGCGTCGCTCGTATTGGCCATCGTTGGACTGCTCTTCGTCTGGTCGGTAGCCGGCGGCGTTGTCCTCGGAATCGTCGCAACCATACTGGGGTTCATCGGGTGGGCGCGAGTCAAGCGCGGCGAGGCCAACAACGGTGGGGTCGCAATCGCCGGCATCGTGTTGGGCATCGTGGCTGTCATCGTCGGGCTTGCATTCGCCGCCATCTGGATTGCGCTGTGGAAAGACGTCGGCGGCGACAACTATTTCGATTGCCTGGACCGGGCCGGCTCGAATCGCATTCGCCAGCAGCAGTGCGCGGATCAGTTCCGCGAAAACGTCGAGAACCGGTTGAGCGTCACGCTGACGCCCACACCTTAGAGTCGGCGGCGGCGCGGCATGAATTCCAGCGTCAACAGCACGTACAGCAGGGGAACCACCTGGGTCAACCTGATCAGCACGTAGCGCCGGTCGCCCAATGCGTGGAACTTGCGCAGATAACGGTAGAGCGACTCGAGCGCAATCAGCGGATCGCCCAAGTGGATCAACCGGTACACGATGGTTTGCATCCAGCCGCGTTTCTTCTCGTCGAAGATCTCCGGGAACGCCGCGAACGCCAACGACAATCGCTGCGCCCCAGCATCTTTGGCGGCGTACACCATGTCGACGCTGAGCCGCTCGTCGATTCCGTTGGGAGCCCCGCGGCGGCGCCACGGTACGTCGAGGCTGACATCGCTGCCGGCGCCGGCGATCGCGTACCGGTGAAAGCCCTGCACCCGGCCCGAAGCATCCCTGGCGATGATCAGCTGCACGCCCGGATAACGGCCTTCCAGAGCGCCGTCGAGGGCCATCGCGAATCCACGTTCGGTGTGCGCACCGCTGGGTGATGCCCGCAGCACGTCGGTCAGTTCCGCGAGCCGCTTCTCGTCGAGTTCCTGTTCGGCGACGATCTCGGTGGTGATACCGAAATTGTGGGTGCGCTTGACGGCTTGACGCAGATTGCGGAACTTGCGCCCAACCATTTCGAAATCCGCCACGTCGATGACGACGTCGCGACCGATCGGCACCGCACGCAGCGACTGGCCCAGCACTGCCGGGTCGCTCCACAAGTCGAGCCGTCGCTCGCTGCAACACAACACCACGATTCGCCAGCCGCGGGTGTGACACATGGCCGCGAAATCGGCGACCAGTTGCGGGAATTGCGTTTCGTCACCGATCGGGTCACCGCTGACGACCGCAAATCCGATGCGGGTGCGGTAGGCCAGCGCCGCCTTACCGTCCCCGCTGAAGTAGTAGGACTTGTTGACCTGCATGGCGAACGGCGCCAACGGGTCGCCGGCCGTGGCTTGGATCAACCCCCATACTTTGGGCAGATCCTCGGGTTGCGGACGCGCCGACGTCGGCCACATCAGTGCCAGGCCCGTTCCCGCGATCAACAGGTCGCCGAACAGATCGAAGGAAAGCACGTGCGCGGCGATTCCGGCGAACAGCATGAGGGCCGCCGCGACCGCATGCTTGGCCGTCACCGGGCGGCCCAGGAAGATGCCGCGCGCGATCAACGCCACCGCCGCCAGCACCGTCAGCGACCATGCCAGCCGTCCGGCGGGTTCCCAGTCGGGGTGTCGATGGTCGCGCGCGACAAGGGTGATCAGCCAGCACGCCGCGCTCAGCAGGGCCAGTGCGCTGATCCACCGGGCCGCCGGGGAATTGACGTGGACGACGACCCGCTCGGCAGCCCGGAGTCTGGGTTGGACGTCAACCGACGACTCGTTCACACCCACCTCCGGTTTGCTCTGTGTCGTCGTCCTGTCCTCGTTGGGAGTACCCAGTAGGTTACGCTCCGACGCTGATAGCCATATCGCTACGCAACGTGTCGCAACCGGATCGTTGCCGGCCGCTGACCGCCGACGTCATGGCCGCGAACTGGGGAAATACTTCACGACGCCTTCTTGCACCACGGTGGCGACGGGCCGGCCCGAGCGGTCGAAAAAATGACCGGTGCCCAGGCCGCGGGAATCCGCGGCGACCGGCGACGAGGTGGAGTACAGCACCCAGTCGTCGAAGTCGACCTGGCGGTGAAACCACACTGAGTGATTGACGGTGGCGGCGAAGATCCGGTCGAATCCCCACGACAGGCCGTGGGTGGTGATGATCGAGTCCAGCACGGTGGTGTCCGAGCAGTACAGCATCGTCGCGGTGTGCAGCACAGGATCGTCGGGCAGCTCGCCGTCGGCCTTCACCCAGACCCGGTTGTAGTCCAGCCGTTCGCCCTTGTCCCGCATGACCCAGGAGGGGTCGTTCGTGTAGCGCCACTCGATCGGTTGCAGGGCACTGACGAACAGCGGAACGGTGTCCTCGTAGCCGCGCAGCAGTTCCTTGATGGGTGGCAACGTGTCCGGGTCGGCGACGTCGGGCGGTTCGATGTTGTGCTCGAGTCCGCGGCCGCCGGCCAGATACGAGATCATCCCCGTGGCCAACAGCATTCCGTCCTGCATCACGTCGATCCGCCGGTTGGCGAAACGCCGTTCGTCCCGCAACCGCACCACCCGGAATTCGATGTCTTTGGTGGTGTCGCCGCCGTTGATGAAGTGAACGGAAAGCGCATTGGGAGGCAGGTCGCGGGTCAGCGTGCGGCTGGCCGCCACAAACGACTGCGCCATCAACAGGCCGCCGAACGTGCGCGGCGGGTTCTTACTGGGATGGGATCCGATGAAGACGTCGTCGCCCATGGGAAGGAGGTCGAGCACTGTCATCAGCTCGTCGAAGTCGGACACTGGGTGCTTAGACGTCTTCCTCGCCGATGCGGTGCACGTGGATCAGGTTGGTTGACCCGACTGTGCCCGGCGGTGCGCCGGCGACGATGACGACGAGATCGCCGCGCTTGTAACGGCCGAGCTCCAGCAGCGATTTGTCGACTTGGCGGATCATGCCGTCGGTCGACTGCATGTGCGGAACGATGAACGTCTCGGTGCCCCATGTCATGGCCAGCTGGCTGCGCACTTCCGGCAGGTCGGTGAAGGCGAGCAGCGGCAGCGGGGTGTGCAGGCGCGCAAGGCGTCGCACGGTGTCGCCGGATTGGGTGAACGCGACCAGCGCCTTGGCGTCGAGCCGTTCGCCAATGTCGCGCGCGGCGTAGGAGATTACCCCCCGCTTGGTGCGGGGCACATGGGTCAGCGGCGGAGCGGCGGTCGAATTCTCTTCCACCGCACAGATAATGCGCGACATCGTCTGAACGGCCGCCAATGCGTGTTTTCCGACCGCGGTTTCCCCGGACAGCATCAGCGCGTCGGCGCCGTCGAGTACCGCGTTGGCGACGTCGGATGCCTCGGCCCGTGTCGGTCGCGAGTTCTCGATCATCGAGTCGAGCATCTGGGTCGCGACGATGACGGGTTTGGCGTTCTCCCGGGCCATTTGGATGGCCCGCTTCTGCACCAGCGGAACCTCTTCCAGCGGAAGCTCGACACCCAGATCGCCGCGAGCGACCATCACAGCGTCGAAGGCCAGCACGACGGCTTCGAGGTTGTCGATGGCTTCGGGCTTTTCGAGTTTGGCGATCACCGGCACGCGGCGGCCGACCCGATCCATCACCTCGTGGACCAGCTCCACGTCGGACGGCGACCGCACGAACGACAGCGCGACCATGTCGACGCCCAAATCCAGTGCGAATTCGAGGTCTTCGACGTCCTTGTCCGACAACGCCGGAGCCGAGACGTTCATCCCCGGCAGCGACATTCCCTTGTTGTTGCTGACCGGGCCGCCCTCGGTGACGGTGCAGACCACGTCGTCGCCTTCGGCGTGTTCGACCACCAGGCTGACCTTGCCGTCGTCGACCAGGACGCGGTCACCGGGTGCGGCGTCTTTGGCCAGTTGCTTGTAGGTCGTCGACACCCGGTCATGGGTGCCTGCGCAGTCGGCGACGGTGATCCGCACCGTTTCGCCGTTGGCCCAGTAGGTGGGGCCGTCGGCGAAGCGTCCCAATCGGATCTTGGGACCCTGCAGATCGGCGAGCACACCGACGGCGCGACCGGTGGCGTCCGAAGCGGCCCGGACGCGTTCGTAGGCGGCTTTGTGGTCGCTGTAGTCGCCGTGGCTGAAGTTCATTCTGGCGACGTCCATTCCGGCCTCGACCAGGGCCCTGACTTGCTCGTCCGTGTTACTGGCCGGGCCGAGAGTACAGACGATCTTGCCGCGTCTCGCCACGACGACAAAGCATAGTCGTGGTGCCTGAGCTACCCGGTGAATAGCGTCGGAACCAGTGGAAAACCGGGCAGATTGCGCAGCACCGTCCAGGCCAGTGTTGCGCTCACGATCGTCACGATCGCCGGCAGTGGCATCACGGCTTGCCGCCGCTGTCGGCGCACCAGGATCCATGTCGCGAGGATCGGGATGCCGAAGAGCAGGAAGACGTTGTCGGTGACGGCCTGCACGAGGTTGCCGTGCAGCAGGTCGTGGGTCATGCGAAGTCCGCCGCACGCGGGGCAGTTCCAGCCGGTCAGCAGCCGGAACGGGCAGGCGGGGAATGCCGAAGTTTCGCTGTGCGGATCGACCAGTCCGACGTAGCCAAGAGCAACTGCCAGCAGTGCCCCGGCGCCCATCGCGCCGTAGCGGCGGCGTCGCGTCAGCAGCGCCGGGCTAGGTCCCATCGCGCAACGGGCGGCCCTGCGGGTCGCGCACTTTGTCGGTGAGTATCAGCACGGCGTCGACGACGCCCCAGACCGCGGCGCCAAGCCCGAAGGTGACCAAACCCACAATCAGCTGAGCGATTCCGAGGCCAACCTGGCCCAGGTAGATGCGGCCGATTCCGACGATCCCGAGCAGACCGATCAGCTGGAGAAGACCGGCGACAACCTTCGACTTGTCCGACAGCGGCTCGCCGGTGACGGGGTGTCGACCGTAGGGCGCCGCCGGGTCCACGTAGTTAGCGGGCGGATAGGGCGGCTGCGCTCCGGCAGTAGGGTCGGTCACGCTCTTCAGCATGCCAGTTCGGCTTGCGGGCGGGGCGGTTATCGCTCCGACCTGCGCCTAAGCCTGCCGAGGCGAGATCGCCAGCCTCTTGTGGGCGGCTCTGCCACTGGCGGCTCAGGTTGCTGAGCTTCTGCTTCCTCTGCTTCAGCCTCTGGTTCCTCAGGCTCGGATTGTTCAGGCTCGGGCTCAGCCTCTGGTTCCTCAGGCTCCTCCTCCGCCGCGATCTCAGCTGCTTCAGCCTCGGATTCTTCGGCTTGCTCAGGCTCCTCCGGCTCAGCCTCAGGCTCCTTTACTTCCGGTTCCTCAGCCTCAGGCTCTTGCGCCTCGACCTCGGCCAGCTCTTCTGGCTCGGGCTCCTCGACCTCGGCCTCAGGCTCGGCGGCCTCAGCCTCAGGGACCTCTACTTCCGGTTCCTCAGCCTCTGGCTCCGCCGCCTCGGCCGCAGCTTCTGGCTCCGGTTCCTCGGCGTCCGCAGCTGCCAGCTCTTCCGGTTCGACCTCAGCCGATTCGGCTTCGGCTTCTTCCACTTCCGCTTCCGCTTCCGGCTCAACCGCAGGCGAAACCTCCGCCTCAGCCTCAGGCGGCTCCGCCTCGGATTCCTCGGCTGCGGCGACCACCAGCTCTTCCGGCTCAACCGCAGGCGAAACCTCCGCCTCAGCCTCAGGCGCCTCTGCCTCGGGTTCCTCGGCGTCCGTTGCCGCCGGCTCGTCCGGCTCGACCTCAGCCGATTCGGCTTCGGGCTCTTCCGCTTCCGCTTCCGGCTCAACCGCAGGCGCTTCGGCTTCGGGTTCGTCGGCTTCGGCAACCGCCGCCACTTCTGGCTCAGCCTCGGTGTCTACCGGCACCGCCTCGGTTTCCGCATTGGCGGCCTCCTCCGTCGTCGCCTCGGGCACCGCCACCGCCGTGGCGGTTGTGGCTTCATCGGCCGCGGCCACCGCACCCACCGACGCGAGCTCCGGCGCCGGCTGCGGCTCGAGTTCGGCGGCAGCCGTCCCACCGAGTGTGGCCGGATCTTCGCGACCCTTGGGCGCCAGGATGAGGTAGACCACCGCGCCGATGAACACGAAAGTCGATGTGAAGGAGTTGATTCGGACGCCGGCAATGTGGGTAGCGGCGTCGTCGCGCAACAGCTCGATGCAGAATCGCCCGACGCAGTAGCCGGCGACGTACAGCGCGAACAGCCGGCCGTGCCCGATTCTGAACCGTCGGTCAAGCCAGATCAGCACCACGAATACCAAGACGTCCCAAAGTAATTCGTAGAGGAAGGTTGGCTGCACAACCATCGCAAGCTGCCCGGTCGACACCCCGTCGAGAGAATGCACGTCGACGAATCCGGCCGGGTCGCGCCGGTAGAAGATCTCCAGGCCCCACGGCAGCGTCGTCTCTCGGCCGAAAAGCTCTTGGTTGAAGTAGTTCCCGAGCCGGCCGATCCCTTGCGCCAGCACGATCCCGGGAGCGACGGCGTCGCCGAAGGCGGGAAGGGGGATACCGCGACGACGACAGCCGAGCCATGCACCGATACCGCCCAAGGCGACTGCGCCCCAGATCCCCAAGCCGCCGTCCCAGATTCGCAGCGCCGCGCCGAGGCCGACACCTCCCTCGCCGAAATATGTTCGCCAATCGGTGGCCAGGTGATACAGGCGCCCGCCGACCAACCCGAACGGCACCGCCCACAGCGCGATGTCGTAGATGACTCCCCGTTCGCCGCCCCGCGCTTCCCAGCGGCGGTCGCCGATCACCAGCGCGACCACGATGCCGATGATGATGAACAACGCGTAGGCACGGATCGGGACAGGCCCAAGGTGCCACACGCCACGTGGCGGGCTGGGAAAGTAAGCAAGCACAGTCGTCGTCATGGCGAGGAAATCCTTTGCCGCACACCGGCGGCGAGTTCTTCGGTGAGCGCGCGTAGGGCGGGGATGCCGTCGGTCAGCGTCGAGACCAGCGCCGAGCCGACGATGACGCCGTCGGCGTAGCCGGCGATCTGTGCCGCCTGATCGCGCGAGCGCACACCCAGACCAACCCCGACCGGTATGGCGGAAACCGCCCGAATCCGACGCACCAGCTCCGGCGCCGCCTGTGACACCACGTCGCGCGCGCCGGTGACACCCATGATCGATGCGGCGTAGACGAACCCGCGTGACGCCTCGACCGTCGCTGCCAGCCGCTGCGGCGTCGACGACGGCGCGACCAGGAAAATGCGGTCCAGCTGGTGCTTGTCGGAGGCAGCCAGCCACTCCTCGGCCTCGTCGGGAATCAGGTCAGGCGTGATCAGGCCATGCCCTCCGGCCGCCGCGAGGTCTCGCGCGAATGCGTCAACCCCGTAGTGCAGCACGGGGTTCCAGTAGGTCATCACGACGGCACGGCCACCGGCCGCGCTGATCGCCTCGACGGCAGCGAGGGTGTCGCGGACACGCACCCCGCCCCGCAGTGCGGCCTCCGACGCGGTCGCGATCGTCGGTCCGTCCATTCCCGGGTCTGAATACGGAATGCCGACTTCGATGAGGTCGCAACCGGATTCGACGAGCGCGGTCATGGCATTGACCGAGGTGGGCACATCGGGGTATCCGGTCGGCAGGTAACCGATCAAGGCCGCCCGGTTGTCCTGCCTGCACGAGCTGAAAAGATCTGCCAGCCGGCTTGTTTCGCTCTGCTCCACGATCACGAGCGGTCCTTGTCGTCGAGCAGGCCGAACCACTTCGCCGCGGTTTCGACGTCCTTGTCACCGCGGCCGGACAAATTCACGACAATGACTGCGCCGCTGCCCATCTCGGCGCCCAGCTGCAGGGCACCGGCCACCGCATGCGCCGACTCGATGGCGGGGATGATGCCCTCCGTGCGGCACAGCAATCCGAACGCGTCCATTGCCTCCGCATCGGTGATCGGCCGGTACTCGGCGCGCCCTGTCTCCCTGAGCCAGGCATGCTCCGGGCCCACACCGGGATAGTCCAGCCCGGCCGAAATCGAGTGTGACTCGATGGTCTGGCCGTCGTCGTCTTGCAGCAGATACGAGTACGACCCCTGGAACGCCCCGGGCGACCCGCCGGTGAATGTCGCTGCGTGCCGGCCGGTTTCGACACCGTCGCCGGCCGCCTCGAACCCGACCAGCCGAACCCCGGGATCGTCGAGGAACGCATGGAAGATCCCGATGGCGTTGGATCCTCCGCCGATGCAGGCGGTGACCGCGTCGGGCAGCCGCCCGGCCTGATCCTGGATCTGCACCCGGGTCTCAAGCCCGATCACCCGCTGAAAGTCGCGCACCATGGTCGGGAACGGATGCGGCCCGGCCGCCGTGCCAAAGCAGTAGTAGGTGTTGTCGGCGTTGGTGACCCAATCCCGGAATGCCTCGTTGATCGCGTCTTTGAGCGTTTTCGAACCGGACTCGACGGAGATCACCTCGGCGCCGAGGAGTTGCATGCGCGCCACGTTGAGCGCCTGTCGTGCGGTGTCGACGGCGCCCATGTAGATGACGCAGTCCAGTCCCAGCAGCGCACAGGCGGTGGCGGTGGCCACCCCGTGCTGGCCGGCGCCGGTCTCGGCGATCACCCGTGTTTTGCCCATCTGCCGGGCCAGCAACGCCTGACCGAGCACGTTGTTGATCTTGTGAGAACCGGTGTGGTTCAAGTCTTCTCGCTTGAGGAAGATCCGTGCGCCTCCCGCGTGCTCACGCAGTCGCGCCGCCTCGTACAACGGCGATGGCCGACCGGTGTAGCGGGCCTGCAACTTGTCGAGGGTGTCCAGGAAACCCTGGTCGGTGCGGATCTTGTCGTAGGCGGTGGTGACCTCTTCGATCACCGCCATCAACGCCTCGGCGACGAATCGGCCGCCGTACACCCCGAAGTGGCCGCGCGAATCGGGGTCGTGGCTGGTCGGTTCGGCGATGGCAGCGCTGGAACGTGGAAGTTCCGGGCCGTGCACGCTTAGCGGGCTGGCTTCGGACAAGACGGATGCCTCCCCGCGGTGACAAGGTCGGCGACGGCCGCGCGAGGATCACCGCTGGTGACCAGACCCTCACCGACCAGCACCGCGTCAGCGCCGGCACCGGCGTAGGCGAGCAGATCAGCGGTGCCGCGTACACCGGACTCGGCGATCCTGATCACGTCGGTCGGAAGCCCAGGTGCGATGCGCGCGAAGCAATCCCGGTCGACTTTCAGCGTCTTCAGATCCCGGGCGTTGACACCGATGACCCGTGCGCCCGCTTTCAGGGCTCGGTCGGCTTCCTCCTCGGTGTGCACCTCCACCAGAGCGGTCATGCCAAGCGACTCGATGCGTTCCAGCATCGACTCCAGCACCGGCTGGTCAAGCGCCGCAACGATCAGCAACAACATGTCGGCGCCGTGCGCGCGCGCCTCGTGGATCTGATACGGGCCCACCACAAAGTCTTTGCGCAACACCGGTACGTTGACCGCTGCGCGCACCGAGTCGAGATCGTCGAGCGTGCCGTTGAAACGCCGCTGCTCGGTGACCACGCTGATGATGCGCGCGCCGCCGTCTTCGTAGGCGCGGGCCAGTTTGGCCGGGTCGGAAATCGACGCGAGCCGGCCCGCCGACGGGCTGGCCCGCTTGACTTCGGCGATGACGCCAATTCCGGGCTCGCGCAGTGCCGCCATCACATCGAGCGGCGCCGGCATCGCCTCGGCCGCGGCCTTCACCTCGGCCAGCGGAACGACGGCTTCACGAGCGGCAACGTCGGCGCGAACTCCCTCGATGATGGAGTCGAGCACGGTTGCCGAACTCATCCTTGCCGGTCCTTCCCCTTTTGACCCCGCTGTCACCGTCAAATTGACGATGTCCATCGAAGGGTAGCGACCGTCGGCGTGCGCTTCGTCACCGACCCTCGGTGTCGGAGTCGGATTGTGATCGATCCGTTGGATCGCGGCCTTCGTCGAGCGCATCCCAGATCATCCGCTCCGACAGGGTGCCGTCGCCGCGCTGCGCTTGTGACCGTCGGGCCGCGGGTGTCACGTATTTGGTGGCGCCGCCCGACGCGGCGGAGCGCATCAGCAGGACGGCGCCGACAAGCGTGCAGACCGCGGCCGCAAGGGCGATCACCGCGCCGGCGTGATAGCGCTGGCTGCCCACCAGCGTCAGCAGCGACACGTGTGCCAAGTCGGCCCCGCGGGCCGCGACGTCGCGGACCACCCAGAGGCTGACGGCCAGGTACCCGATCGCGAGGCTCGCGGCAGCCACCAGGACCGCCAGCAGGCGCAGCGGCCAGCCGCGCACCGCCACCACGGCGACGGCCGCTGCCAGCAGGAGGATCGCGAGTGGCAGCAGCGCCGTCGACCACGACGCGCCGGACAGGGTGACGGTCTTCGGCTGGCCAAGCCCGTCGAAGGACTGGATCGCAACCCATGGCAGCCGCGACGCGGCCCACAACCCGACCGCGGCAACCACCAGCAGCGCTTGGGCCAGCCGCCGCTTAACCATGGGTTTGGGGGGCGGTCAGGGTCTCGGCGGCCGCGATCGCGCCCAGTACGGCGCGAGCCTTGTTCGTCGCCTCGGTGTGCTCGTAGGGACCGTTGGAATCGGCCACTACCCCGCCGCCCGCTTGCACGTAGGCGGTGCCGTCGCGCATCAGAGCGGTGCGGATGGCGATCGCGAAATCGGCGTTGCCGGCGAAGTCGAGGTAGCCGATCACGCCGCCGTACAGGCCGCGCCGGGTTATTTCGACCTCTTCGATCAGCTCCATCGCCCGCACTTTCGGCGCGCCGGACAGCGTGCCGGCGGGGAAACATGCGGTCACCGCGTCGAGTGCGGTGCGGCCCTCGGCGAGCATCCCGGTCACCGTGGACACCAGATGCATGACATGGCTGTAACGCTCGATGTGGCTGTAATCCTCGACGCGCACGGTGCCCGGCACGCAGACCCGGCCGAGATCGTTGCGGCCCAAGTCGACCAGCATCAGGTGCTCGGCGCGCTCCTTCTCGTCGTGCAGTAATTCCTTTTCCAGCAAGACGTCTTCTTCGTCGGTCTGCCCGCGCCACCGCGTGCCGGCGATCGGATGCGTTGTGGCCCACTGGTCGTGCACGGTGACGAGGGCCTCGGGGCTGGAGCCGACGATCGAAAAAGCTGTCCCCCCAGCATCATTCGGGACGTGTAGCAGATACATGTACGGACTCGGGTTCGACACCCGCAGCATCCGGTAGACGTCGATCGGTTCGACGTCGGTGTCCATCTCGAAACGCTGCGACGGCACCACCTGAAACGCTTCGCCGCGCTCGATTTCGTGGACCAGACGTTCGACGATTGCACCGTATTCCTCCACGGTGCGTTGGGCGCGGTGCTTGGGTTCGGGACGGCTGAAGGTCGCCACGGTCGACGGCAGCGGCTGGCTCAGCGCCGTGGTCATCACATCCAGCCGGGCGACTGCGTCGTCGTAAGCCTCGTCGACGCGCTCGTCGGTGCCGTTCCAGTTCACCGCGTTGGCGATCAGCGTGATGGTGCCCTCGTGGTGGTCGACGGCTGCCAGGTCGGTGGCCAGCAGCAACAGCATGTCGGGCAATTGAAGGTCGTCGACGGCCAATTCGGGCAGTCGCTCCAGCCGTCGCACCATGTCGTAGGCGAAGAAGCCGACCATGCCGCCCGACAGCGGCGGAAGACCCGGCAGCGCCGCGGTGGCCAGCAGTTCCAGCGTGGTGCGTAACGCCTGCAGCGGGTCGCCGCCGGTGGGTGCGTCCTGCGGGACTGCGCCCAGCCACACCGCCTGGCCGTCGCGTACCGTCAGCGCGGAAGGCGCGCCGGCGCCGATGAACGACCACCGTGACCAGGAGCGACCGTTTTCGGCCGACTCCAGCAGGAAGGTGCCCGGCCGGTCGGCGGCCAGCTTGCGGTAGGCCGACAGCGGAGTCTCGGCGTCGGCCAGGACCTTGCGGGTCACCGGGACAACTCGGTGCTCGGCGGCAAGCATGCGGAAGTCCTCGCGCGAGGTGGTGGCGAGGTCGGCGGGCATCCCTCTATCTTCCAAGGCATCGTCTCCGGCGCCGCATTGGCCCCCGGCGTAGCGTGACGCCCATGAAAACCGGTGACACCGCGCCTGACTTCGAGCTTCCCGACCAGAACGGAACGCCGCGCAAGCTGAGCACCTTGCTGGCCGACGGGCCCGTCGTGTTGTTCTTCTATCCCGCTGCGATGACGGCTGGCTGCACCCGCGAGGCGTGCCACTTCCGCGATGTGGCCCAGGAGTTCGCCGCCGTGGGCGCGCAACGCGTGGGTATCAGCACCGATGCCGTCGACAAGCAGGCCAAGTTCGCCGAGATGCACAGCTTCGACTACCCGTTGCTGTCCGACGCCGACGGGACCGTCGCTGCGCGGTTCGGAGTGAAGCGCGGACTGCTCGGCAAGTTGATGCCGGTGAAGCGCACGACGTTCGTGATCGACACCGACCGCAAGGTGCTCGACGTGATCGGCAGCGAATTCAACTTCAACTCGCACGCCGACAAGGCGTTGGCGACGTTGCGGGCGCGGCTAGCCAGCTAGACGTAGTTTTGCGTTGCCCAGCAAACGCTCAGACCGTGAGCGTGCCGAGTCGCAGCTGTGCGTCGCGCGATGACCATTGCGCCGGTACCGAGTGCCAGCCGCGCGACAATGGCGGCAAGCGCTATCGGGACGATTGGCGCTCCTCGTTGTGCCACCGCTCGTTGTTCTGCCGCCACGCCCTAATCAGCCACTCGTTGGATACGAGCCGGTATATCTTCGGATTCTTCGATAGCGTACCCAGCGCGGCGAACAGAGCTCCCGCGCACGCTATGCCAAGGACGACGACGCTGCCCCAATTACCGTCTGCAACAGCGGTTATCGCACCACCCGCGGAAACCAGCGCAACCACCATCGATATCGCGAACCGGAGCTTGTCGGAGCGCGAAAGTTGCAGCATCGATCTACCCCGGCGTTGTGCGGTCACGCCGAGCAAACATGCTCGCGGTATACGCAAGCACTACCCAGAACACCGCATACCCGAGCGTGTAGGTCGGGATTAAGGCCCACCAATGGTGCCCACCGAACAACAGGACCGCGACGCCCTTCAGCGCATCATCGACAAAGCCGGACACGACAATGGCGATCAGAACAGCCATGTAGGCGTGGTGACGCTGCTGGGGAACCTTGCCGCCCCCGCGTGCGATGAGGTACCAAATCACGACGACGGCCACGGCCACCGCCGACACGATGAATCCGACAATCATCCACACCGGCACGGACTTACTGCCAGCAGGGCTGGCCGAATTGAACAGCCCCTCGATCATGAGCACCCACGCGAGATACACCGGCAAGAAAAGCACGGCCCGCTTCGTGTTGATCACTTGGTCACTCCAGGGATGGGCGGCCCGTCCGCGCATTCCCACGCCCCCTTGGCAGCGGCCTCGATAGGTGCCTCGATCAACCCCTGGCCGAAGCCGCCGACCCAGCCAAGCACCGCACCAGGCAACGCCCCGGCTCCTGCGGCTTCCGGAGTGACCAGCGCTCCACCCGCCGCGCCAAGGGCCGCCTTTTCGGCCGCGCTCTTAAACGCGTCCTTCACCATCTCCTGGCCAACGCTGTCCCTCACGTGATCACCCACGCACTGCCCGAAACTCGGCGGCGGCGGGGAAACCGGCATTGGTCCGGGCGCTTGCGGCGCAGCAGGTGCGGTGCGCCCCGACGAGGGCATAGGTATTGGAGGCGCTGGCGATTGCGGACCAGCTGATGTTATTTGCTGCTCGTACTGGTCAATGAAACTCGGCTGCGGCGCGGGCTGCGGGCCGCCGTCCGTCTTAAAGTCCACCAGGCGCACGGAGTTGGGCGAGTCCGTGCTGTGTTTGTAGACGCCGGGAGCCGTCCCCCCATAATTGAATCCGCTCCCGGTGGTGTTCGCCGGCGCGGTTTGGGGTGCCCCGTTGCCGTGCCCGTTCGCCGCTGCCGGATGCACGGCTTGGGGTGCTCCGTGCCCATTCGTCGGATCACCCATCGCTGAGCCCATCACCGCCGCTACCGCCTCCGCCCGCTCATCATCGGTCACGCTGTACTTCGCAGCAGCGGTCTGCAAGTTTGTGGTGACCTCGTTGAGCAGCCCCACCTGCGCCGTGGCGGCATCGTGGTAGCGCGCCAGCGCTTGCTTAGCCGCATCGGCGGCGGTGCCCTGCCAGTGCTCATCAAGCGCGGAAGCTGCCTGCTCCACGCGGGCGATGACGGCTTTGATCTCGTCGGCTATCCGCTCGAAATTGCCAGCCTCCTTGACAATGGCGGCGGGATCGGCGGTCAGCTGGTCCATGCCAGGGAGCTTACCGTCGGCTATGGCTGCCATCGCAGAAAGTCGACACCGCGCCCAGTCGTACGCGTTTCGTACGCGCTCTTACCGATTTTTACCGGTGCCGACATTTGCCAAAGTGCCTGAAATAGTTCAACTTCAACTCGCACGCCGGCAAGGCGTTGGCGACGTTGCGGGCGCGGTCGTCGGCGTAGGTGCTACGCCGCAACGGATTCGGCGCGCCGGGCACGTATCGGCAGCATCGCCAGCAGACCGGCGGCCAGCACGACCAACAAACCGCCCAGGCCGGCTCGGTCGGCGCCGAAGAAATCGATGAACGCGAAAAACATCGACGGCGCTAGGAAGGCTGCGGCGCGCCCGGTCGTGGTGTAGAGCCCGAAGGCCAACCCCTCCTTGCCGTCGGTGGTCATCTGCAGCAGCAGAGCGCGCGCCGACGACTGCGTCGGGCCGATGAACAGGCACAGCAGCAGGCCGCACACCCAGAACGCCAGCGGCCCCGACAGGATGAGCAGTGTCAGTCCGACGGCGATCATCGACGCTAGCGAGCCGAGGATGACGGTCTTGGACCCGACGCGCTGGTCGAGCAGGCCGCCGAGCACCGCGCCGACGGCCGCGACAGTGCAGGCCATTACGCCGAACAGCAGCACATCGGCCGCCGAGATGCGATACACGTTGACGCCCAACACGGCCCCGAACGCGAAAACACCGGACAGCCCGTCCCGAAACACCGCGCTGGCCAGCAGGTAGTAGACGACGTTGCGGTCGCGGCGCCACTCCGCGACAAGGTCGGCCCAGAGCTGCCGAGCGGCGCCCACTGCGGCGACGAGCTGATCGCGTGCTACGGCCGGTGGTTTCGGCGCCCAGATCAACAGCGGCAGCGCGAAAAGCAGGAACCAGGCCGCGGTCAGCAGCATCGCCATCCGCACGTTCAGGCCATCGGCGGTTGAAATGCCCAGCGCACCGGCCGCGGACCCACCGCCCGCAATGAAGCCGACATAGACGCTCAACAGCAAGGCCACGCTTCCGACATAGCCCGAGGCCAAGCCAAATCCGGAGATTCTGCCGGAGGTCTCCGGCGTGGAGATCAGCCGCAGCGTCGCGTTGTATGGGACCGAGGCCAGGTCGCCGCAGGCTGCGGTGGCGGCCAGCAGTACCAGACCCGGCAACAGGTAGCGGGGATCGTCGCGGATCAAGCTCATCGCCGCGGTCAACACCACAACCGCCAAGGTGAGGCCGGTCAGCACGTGGCGGCGTCGCCGCGGGTCGGTGATCCAGCTGCCGGTCATTGGCGCGCAGAGGGCGACGACGACGCCGGCAATGGTCATCGCCCGGCCCAGCGAACTCGTCGGCGACGTATCACCACCGGTTCCTACCGAGGCCGTCAAGTACACCGGGAAAACGAACGTGATGACAAGCGCATTCAGGCCCGTCGCACCGCAATCCCAGAGCGCCCATGCCAGCAGCGGGGACTTTCGCACGGTCACAAACCCTATAGTCGGCGCGCTACGCCGTTAGAAGGAAGCCGCCACCTGAGTCAGCCAATCGCCCGCAACGGGATGCGCACTTTTACTGGCTTTTGCTGGCCATCAGTGGGGACTTCTACATGGCCATTGACAGCTAGATTGTTGAAATGCGACACCTGGTTCCACGAGAATCCCATTAGCTCTGCCGAATGCGATCATTGCCGGCCGTGTACGGATCAAGACAAATGGGTCGTGGATTCGGTCCGAAGTCACCCGCCGGCTGGGACTCGCAGTGCGATGGTCATTGCACCGCCGTGGTCGTCGGCGGGCAATCGTGGATCCAGACCAATTCGTCCTCAATATTGTTGCGCGACAACATCGTCGCGGTGCTCATGAGGATAGCCGTAGCCCAGCGCCGCCGTGCAGTGGTGTCGGGATTCCGAGCGTGTCAGGTGGTTTTCCGCGGCAGGGGTGGTCGCGGGTGTTGCCCACACGTGCCTCGGCGAGGCACGGGCGATGTAGCGAAGGCAGGCAAAACGAGCGCGTTGGCAACAAGGTTAATAAGTGTTGCTACGGCGCCCGATGGGCGTGCCATCACGTTGTGGCGGTAGTCGTACCGGAGAACGAGTTTGAAGCCGTTGGCGTGCCTGAGGCGCCTGCAACGCCGCCGATCGGCTCAAGCCAACTGTTTCGTGGCGGACCTCGGACAGCCACGCGCACAGCGGGCCGAGGCGCTTGTCGTATCGCACGCCGATCTGTGCGCTGCCGGTGAGCGGGGTATTGGCTACGTCGGTGCCGACATTTTGCGCCGACAGCATCTGGCCAACATCACCCCCCCCCCCCCGGCTCGAGCCGGTTGCCGTGTGCGGGAAAGCGCGAGGACTGACTTAAATTAGTTGGTCCGTTCGTAGTTGACTGGCACCAGAGGTATTGCCGCCAGCGGGAACAACGCGCATACCGCGAACGCCAGGGGATATCCAGCCGCGGTGATCAGCGCGCCGAACGTTGGCGGTGCAGCTGCTGCCATCACCCGCTGGCAGGTGTTTTGCGCGCCAAGCGCGCGCCCACTCCAAAACGGTCCGGCGTACTCGGTGATCGCGGTTGCCGCCAACCCGTTGTAGGCCACCGCAATCACCGCCGCGACGACCATGGCGGCCTCGGCGAGCGGTGAGTCCAGGTGATCATTAAGCGCCAGCACCAGCAGCGCCACGAAGCAGGCAACGGCGATTATCCGCTTCGGCCGCAACCGCGAATCCACATGATCAGACCAGCGGCCGACCGCGACGCGACCCAACGCTCCGATCAGCTGCGCGACAGTCACCAGCGCACTGGCCGTCGGGGTCGACCAGTGATGGTCGATGATCAACCAGACCAGCATGAACGTTACCGTCACCGACTGCGGCACCATCAGTAGCGCCGATACCAAGTGGATGCGTCGCAGCACGTTCGATCCCCGATAGGGGTTCGCCAGCTGCGCCTCGGTGGCGGCCGCCCGTATCGGCCGCGGCGGGTCGGTTAAAAAGGTGAAGCTGGCCAGCGCGGCCACCGCGCTGGCGATTGCCGGATATAACAACGCGGCGAAAAAACCGTTTTCGACCTCGATCAGCTCGGGCATCGCCACGGCGCCGATCGCAACACCCAGCGGTTGGGCGGTCTGCCGGATTCCCATCGCCAGACCGCGTTGGTGCGAGGGGAACCAGCCGGACACCAGCCGACCGCCGGCCGTGTTGCAGCTCGCAGCGGCCATCCCGCCCAGGAACAGCAATGTGCCGATCGCCATCAACGAGTGCAGCGGTGCCGCGGCAAAGGCCGCCACGGCGGTTAACGCCGCGCCCGTAGTTAGCACCATCCGCTCGCCAAATCGGTCTACCAGGTAACCCCAGGCAACCAGTGTCACCACCATGCCGAAGCTCGGCATCGCCGACAACAGACCGGCTGCTGTCAGCGAGGTGTGGCGGTCGGTTTGCAACGCCGGGATCAGGAAGACACCGCAGTTGATGAACAGGAAGGCACACGACGTCACCGCCAGCGTGACCGCCAGCATCAACCACCGTCGCGCCGTGCTAATGGATGTGGCTGGTTCCACGTGCTGGCTCGACACCGGCTTCATTAAAAACGAACTGACATGTCAGAATGACCAACTGGAGGTAAACAGTGGTTGAATACCGAATGTTCCGGCCAGTTCCAACATTCGCCGAGAACATTTTGCCGAGTGCAATCGGCGCCGGACATCTCGACGACGCTTTGCGGAGCTGTCCGATCCTACTGCTTGACTGACAACGGCTCACGCTCCTCCGAAACGTGGAACCGGGAGATGGGACATGCTCCGACCTGGGGACCTCGAGCGATAACTGCATTTGGAACCCGGCCGATGACTGGCGCTGGTCAACGCGCCCCCGAATCGGAGTTCGTTGCTAAGCGCGGTCAGGGCGGCCTCCGCGCCAGATCAATGTCACGGATTTGGCGCGACTCAGATCGATATATGCAGCGGCCCGCGCTGATCGTTTGTACCGCAGCGCTATTCGATGGAACGCCACCGGGCTCGTGTTGCACTGGGCATGATGCGATGCATGAGTGACACATCTGAGCCCTCGGTCTCTTCGGCTTTCGCAGCAACGCTGCCGCCGGTGCTGTGGGGAGCACGGAGCTTTTAATGAAATCGCTGAGAGGTAAATGAACAGCCCAACTCGGGACAACCGCGGAGTTACACCCGTCGCCCGGTCAGTCCTCCGGTTGCAACAGCACGTCGGTGTCGAAGCAGCCGTGATCACCGGTGTGGCATGCGCCGCCGACCTGGTCGACCACCAACAGCACGGTGTCGCCGTCGCAGTCCAGGCGCACCGAGTGAACGTGCTGGGTGTGGCCCGAGGTGGCGCCCTTGATCCACTGCTCACTCCGCGACCGCGAAAAGTACGTCGCCTCACGGGTTTCCAGCGTCCGGGCCAGCGCGTCGTCGTCCATCCAGGCGACCATCAACACGTCGCCGCTGCTACGCTCCTGTACGACGGCGGTGACCAGTCCGTCGGCGTTGCGCTTGAGGCGGGCCGCAATTTCCGGGTCGAGGCTCATCGCACAGTGATCCCCTCGGCGGCCATCGCCGCCTTCACCTGTCCGATGGTCAGCTGCCGGAAGTGAAAGACGCTGGCCGCCAATACCGCATCGGCACCGGCCGCCACCGCCGGCGCGAAGTGTTCGGCCGCTCCCGCGCCACCGCTGGCGATCACCGGCACCCTCACCGCCGCGCGCACCGCCCGCAGCATCGCCAGGTCGAATCCCGCCTGGGTGCCGTCGGCGTCCATCGAATTCAGCAGGATCTCCCCTACTCCCAACTCGGCACCGCGCACCGCCCATTCGACGGCGTCGATGCCGGTACCGCGCCGCCCGCCGTGCGTGGTGACCTCCCAGCCCGACGGCGTGGGCGGCGAACCGGGCGGTACCGTGCGGGCGTCCACGGACAACACGATGCATTGCGACCCGAAAGCCTGCGCCATCTCGGCCAGCAGGTCGGGTCGCGCTATCGCGGCGGTGTTGACCGACACTTTGTCGGCACCGGCCCGCAGCAGCACGTCGACGTCGGCCACCGAACGCACACCGCCGCCGACGGTAAGCGGGATGAATACCTGCTCGGCGGTGCGGCGCACCACATCCAGCATGGTGGCCCGCCCTGACGACGACGCCGTCACGTCCAGAAAGGTCAGCTCGTCGGCGCCCTCGGCGTCGTAGGCGGCGGCCAGTTCGACGGGATCACCGGCGTCCCGCAGGTTCTCGAAGTTGACACCCTTGACCACTCGGCCGTCGTCGACGTCGAGACAGGGAATCACGCGGACCGCCAAACTCATCAGTAGTCCTCGGGGTTGCCCGTGCGACGCAGGATTTCGAGCATCTCGGCGTGCACGCCGGGAGCCGCGGCCAACGCTGACCGGGATTGCGGCGTCCACTGTTCGCCGGCCAGGTTTGTGACAATCCCGCCGGCGGCCCGCACCAGCGCTACCCCGGCGGCGTGGTCCCATACATGGTCGCCGAAACTGATTGCACCGCCCAGGATTCCGTCGGCGACATAGGCCAGGTCGACGCCGGTGGCACCGTGCATGCGTAACCGCGACGACACCCGGCTCAGGTTCTCCAGGACCGCCAGCCGGTAGCGGCCCGGAAACCGTCCGCGCGAATCGATGTTGAAGGTGCCGATGCCGATGACCGAGTCGGCCAGCGCGGTGCGCTCCAGCGGCGGCTGCGGCGCACCATTTTTCATCAACGGACCGCCCGCGACGGCCGTGTAGCGCTGGCCGGTGAACGGCAGCCAGGTCAGCCCCGCAACCGGATCGCCGTCGTGCAGCAGCCCCAGCAGGATCGCGGCCAACGGGGATCCGGCCGCGTAGTTGAATGTCCCGTCAATCGGGTCGAGCACCCACACCCAGGGCAAGTCGACGTCCGCGCCGCCGAATTCCTCGCCGTGTACCGCGATTCCGGTGGCCTTGGTCAGCGCTTCGACGACCTGTCGCTCGATGGCCAGGTCCACCTTGGTCGCGAAGTCGTCGCCTTTTTTGCTGACCGCGGAATCGGCGCGATGCCCCTCGAGGAAGGGCTCAGCCGCGGCATCGAGGATCTCCGATGCCTGGGCCACCAGTGCGTCGAGGTCCATCGCCGCTACTCCGCCACCGCGGCCAGAGCCTGAGGCAGGGTGAATCGCCCGGCGTAGAGCGCCTTTCCGACGATGGCCCCCTCGACGCATCCCAAGCCGGCGATCGCGCGCAGGTCGTCGAGGCTGGACACCCCGCCGGATGCGATCACCGGGGCATCGGTGCGCTCGGTGACGGCCCGCAGCAACTCCAGGTTGGGGCCCATCAGTGTGCCGTCCTTGGTGACGTCGGTGACGACGAATCGTGAACATTCTTCGCTGTCAAGACGTTCCAGCACGTCCCAGAGGTCGCCGCCGTCGGTTTCCCAGCCGCGGCCTCGCAGCCTGTGTTCGCCGTCGACAATCTGGACGTCCAGGCCGACGGCTACCCGCTCGCCGTGCTCGGCGATCGCCGCGGCGCACCATCGCGGATTTTCCAGCGCCGCCGTGCCGAGGTTGACCCGCGCGCAGCCCGTTGCCAGCGCGGCGGCCAGCGAGTCGTCGTCGCGAATCCCGCCGGACAGTTCGACGTTGACGTCGAGCTTGCCGACCACCTCGGCGAGCAGTTCGCGGTTGGAGCCGCGGCCGAACGCCGCGTCGAGATCGACGAGGTGTACCCATTCGGCGCCGTCATGCTGCCAGCCCAGCGCGGCATCAAGCGCCGAGCCGTACTCGGTCTCGCTGCCGGCGCGTCCCTGCACCAGTCGCACCGCACGCCCGTCGACCACATCGACGGCGGGCAACAAAATCAACGCCATAACTAAAGCCCCTCAACCCAATTGCTCAATACGGCAGCCCCGGCATCCCCACTCTTCTCCGGGTGGAACTGCGTGGCCGCCAACGGTCCGTCCTCCACCGCGGCCAGAAAAGGCACCTGATGGGTGGCCCACGTCAGTAGCGCGTCCGGTCCGCCCTCCCAGCGCTGCGCAGCATAGGAGTGCACGAAATAGAAACGCGTATCGGTACTGAGGCCTTTGAACAACGCCGTGCCCGGCGCGGCCTCTACGACATTCCAGCCCATGTGCGGAACCACCGGCGCGTCGATCCGGGTGACGGCGCCGGGCCACTGCCCGCAGCCGACCGACTCCAACCCGAACTCGACGCCGCGCGCGAACAGGATCTGCATCCCGACACAGACACCCAGCACCGGCCGGCCGGCGGCGACACGTTCGGCGATGACCCGCTCACCGCCAATCCCTCGTAGCCCGGTCATGCACGCCTCGAAAGCGCCTACTCCCGGGACGAACAGGCCGTCGGCCGCGGCCGCGGCACCCAGATCACTGGTGACCTCCACCGCGGCGCCGACCCGCTGGAGCGCACGCTGCGCGGATCGCAGGTTGCCCGAGCCGTAGTCAAGGACGACAACCGACTTCACAGCGTGCCTTTTGTGGACGGCACACCCGCCACCCGCGAATCCAGTTCGACGGCCTGGCGCAACGCTCGTGCGACGGCCTTGTACTCGGCTTCGGTGATGTGGTGCGGGTCGCGGCCGTACAGCACGCGCACATGCAGCGCGATGCGGGCGTTGTTGGCCAGCGTCTCGAAGACGTGCCGGTTGACGACCGTGTGGTATGGCACGGTGTTGCCGGCAATGGTGAAGTGGCGCAGGTGATCCGGCTCGCCGGTGTGCACGCAGTACGGCCGCCCGGACACGTCGACGATAGCGTGCGCCAGCGCTTCGTCCATCGGGATGAAGGCGTCGCCGAACCGGCGGATGCCCTTCTTGTCGCCCAGCGCCTGCCCCAGCGCCTGCCCGAGCACGATCGCGGTGTCCTCGATCGTGTGGTGCGCTTCGATCTCGACATCGCCCTTGGCGCGCACGCTCAAGTCGAAGCTCGCATGGCTGCCGAGCGCGGTCAGCATGTGGTCGTAGAACGGGATACCGGTGTCGATCTCAACCTGGCCGGTGCCGTCGAGGTCGAGTTCGACGACGATGTCGGATTCCTTGGTACTGCGTTCGACTCGCGCGTGACGACTCATGACGCTCCTACTCATTGGTGACGACCCGCTGCACCCGGCTTCGCCGCGCTTGCGATCGTCACGAAAGCTTGGGCGAGTTCAGTGGCAGCGATCTGCGCGCTGGCCTGTAAGAAGATGTCGTTCTCATCGGCCAGTCCGGTGGTCACTCGCAGGTATCCGGGGATGCCGACGTCGCGGATCAGGACGCCTGCATCGAGGTAGCGCTGCCAGGCCGTCGGCGCATCGGCGAACCGGCCGAACAGCACGAAGTTGGCGTCGCTCGGGACAACCCGAAAACCCATGTCGCTCAATGCCGCTGACACTCGTTCGCGTTCGGCGATCAGCGTGGCGACGCTGCCCAGCGTGTCGTCGGCGTGCCGGAGCGCGGCGCGGGCGGCGGCCTGGGTGATCGACGACAAGTGGTAGGGCAACCGCACCAGCAGCATCGCGTCGATCACCGCCGGGGTGGCGATCAGGTAGCCCAGCCTGCCGCCGGCGAACGCGAACGCCTTGCTCATCGTTCGGGTGACGATCAGCTTGGTCGGGTATTCATGGACGAGCTCGACTGCGCTGGGCCGCGACGAGAATTCGCCGTAGGCCTCGTCCAGTATCAGGATGCCCGGTGTCACATCCAGCAGCCGGCGCAAATCCGGCAACGAAACACTTTGCCCGGACGGGTTATTGGGGCTGGCGACGAACACCACGTCGGGCCGCCGCTCGGTGACCGCCGCGACGGCGGCCTCGACGTCGAGGCTGAAGTCCTCGGCACGTACCGTCTGGATCCATTCCGTGCGGGTGCCGTCGGCGATGATCGGGTGCATCGAATACGACGGGACGAACCCGATCGCGCTGCGGCCCGGGCCGCCGAACGCCTGCAGTAGTTGCTGCAGGATTTCGTTGGAACCGTTGGCGGCCCAGAGGTTTTCGACACCGAGCTCGATCCCGGTCTGGGTGGTCAAATACGCAGCCAGGTCAGCGCGCAGGGCTACTGCGTCGCGGTCGGGGTAGCGGTGTAAGTCGGCGGCGGCGTCGCGCACCGATGCGACGACGTCGTCGACCAGCGCCTGGGTGGGCGGGTGCGGGTTCTCATTGGTGTTGAGCCGCACCGGGACCGCCAATTGTGGTGCACCGTATGGTGATTTGCCGCGCAGGTCATCGCGCAGCGGCAGCTGCTCGAGCGACGGGTGGTCGGTCATCGTTCGAACCTCCGCCGGATGGCCTCGCCGTGTGCGGGCAGATCTTCCGCCTCGGCCAGTGTGATGACGTGCCCCGACACGTCTTTCAGCGCAGCCTCGGTGTAGTCCACGACGTGGATGCCGCGCAGGAAGGTTCGTAACGACAATCCGCTGGAGTGCCGGGCGGAGCCCGCTGTCGGCAACACGTGGTTGGAGCCGGCGCAGTAGTCGCCGAGGCTGACCGGCGAAAACGGTCCGACGAAAATCGCCCCGGCGGAATTGATCCGGGCCGCCGCACCCGGTGCGTCGGCGGTCTGGATCTCCAGATGTTCTGCGGCGTAAGCGTTGACGGCGCGGATGCCGGCGTCGAGGTCGTCGACCAGGATGATCGCCGACTGGGGTCCGCGCAGCGCGGCCTCCACGCGCTTGCGGTGCACGGTGGTCTCGAGTTGGACTGCGAGGGCGGCCTCGGTGGCTTCGGCCAGCTCGGCGCTCGGCGTGACCAGCACGCTGGCGGCCATCTCGTCGTGCTCGGCCTGGCTGATCAGGTCGGCGGCGACATGCGCCGGGTCTGCGGTGTGGTCGGCGAGGATGGCGATCTCGGTCGGCCCGGCCTCGGCGTCGATGCCCACCCGGGAGCGGCACAACCGCTTGGCCGCGGTGACGTAGATGTTGCCCGGCCCGGTGATCATGTCGACCGGCGCCAGCTCGGCGCCGTCGGTGTCGACGCCGCCGTAGGTCAGCAGCGCCACCGCCTGCGCACCGCCGACGGCCCACACCTCCTCGACGCCCAGCAGCCTCGCCGCGGCCAGGATCGTCGGGTGCGGCAGCCCGTTGAACACGGCCTGCGGCGGGCTGGCCACCACCAGCGAGCCGACGCCGGCCACCTGCGCCGGCACCACGTTCATCACCACGCTCGACGGGTAGACCGCGTTGCCGCCGGGCACGTACAGCCCGACCCGCTCGACGGGAACCCAGCGTTCGGTGACCGTCGCGCCGGGACCGAGCACCGTCGTCGAGTCGGTGCGACGCTGATCGGCGTGCACGGCGCGGGTCCGCGCGATCGCCGCCTCGAGCGCGGCCAGCACGCCGCGGTCCAGCCCGGTCAGCGCGGCGTCCAGGTCGGCGGCCGGCACCCGCACGGCCGGCGGCCGCACGCCGTCGAACGACTCCCCGAAGTCCAGTGCCGCTTCGGCGCCTCGCTCGGCGACCGCCTCGACGATGGGCCGCACGGCAGGCAGCACGGCGTCGACGTCGGCGCCGCCGCGCGGCAATGTCGCGCGCAGCCTGGCGGGTGATAAGTCGGCGCCGCGCAGGTCGATGCGGGCCATCACGTTCACACGGACCATTGTCCCAGAGCAGGCCAAATGGTTATCGGACCGGTACGCTGACCGCATGTCCGTACAGGATCGCCCCAACAGCGCGCCGGGCGTGCCGATGATCTTCCCGCCCTGGTTGGAACGCTTTCAGGTCAAGTACTTCAATCCGGCGATCAGACCGTTCGCGCGCTATCTCCCGGGGATGGCGACGATCACGCATCGCGGTCGCAAATCCGGCAAGCCCTACGAGACGATCGTCACCGCTTACCGCAAGGGCAACAAGCTGGTCATCGTGCTCGGGCACGGCAAGACCGACTGGGTCAAGAACGTGCTGGCCGCCGGCGAGGCCGACGTGCGCTTCATCCGCAAAACGGTGCACATCACCAACCCGCGGATCGTGCCCGCCGGTTCCGACGGCGAGGACCTGCCGTGGCCGGCGCGGTTGCAGGCCCGTCGGGTGGGCGTCTTCGTCGCCGATATCGGCTAAGCCCGGCCTACGCCGTCGCTCTCCAGCGTGCGCTTGATGATCGGGGCGGCGTCCGTCATCGCGGCACGCAATGGTTCGGCCAGCTCGTCGGGCGGCACGTCGCGCGACCAGACGAACCGGCAACGCCCGTCGCCGACCGGCACGATCTGCATGACGGCGTTGTCGTGGTCGGGCCGCATGGTGTCGCCGATCAGGGAGTAGACGATGCGGCGCGCGGCCTCTTCGCGCGCGACCAACCGTTCCCGGGCGACGGTGCCGCTGGCGAAGGTGACCACCCGCAGCCCGCCGTCGGCCTCCGATGAGACGACGTGGCCGCGCGCCATGCGAACCGGGCCGTCGGCCCAGTCGCCGATCACCTGCCAGGCCTGGGCGGGGTCGACGTCGATCTCGATCTCGGTGTGTATGGATGCCATGGCAGCAGTTTCGCGCCTGGACGCCGTCGAGTCTTGACGATTCTTGCGGCCCGTTGTCGGACCCGCGCGCTAACCTCGCGCCGTGCTGTCGATGATGACTCTCGCGGCCCGCTCGCAGTTCAGCGTGCACGCCTGGACATGCCGGCCCGAGCGTGCGGGCTGGTCGCCGGTGGAATCACCCGTCGACGGGCGGCTGGTGCTGGTCCGGTCCGGACGGTTCCGGCGGCGCGGCGCCGACGGTCCCGCCGAGCTCGACCCCACGGTCGGATACCTCGGTGCGCCCGGAGAAGCGGACCAATTCGCCCACCCCGCCGGTGGCGACGTCTGCACCTCGGTGCGATTGAGCCCGGCGTTGTGGTGCGAGTTGGTCGGAGAGCCGCGCCGCCCGACGGTCTACGTCGACGCCCGCTTGGAACTCGCGCACCGACGGCTACTGGCGTCTCGACGCCACGACGTCGACTACCAACTCGCCGAGGAACTGCTGGCGTTGATCGCGGCCGCGTTGCGGCAGACGACCGACCGCCCGGCGCCGGCCGATGCGCGGCTGGTGGAGCGAGCGCGCGCGGCCATCCACGACGACCATCCCGCCGCAAGCGGGTTGTTTCCGCTCGCGGCGCTGCTCGGCGCGTCACCCCATCGATTGAGCAGGGCGTTTCCTCGGCAGCTGGGCGTGTCGCTGACCCGGTACCGCAACCGGGTGCGGGTCGGCCGAGCCCTCGAGCTTCTGCAGTGTGATGCGGGCTCACTGGCCGACATCGCCGCGACGCTGGGCTTCGCCGATCAGGCGCATTTCACCCGAGTTGTGCGCGAGCACGTCGACCAGACGCCGCGGGCGCTACGGCGCGCTGACTAGACGTCCAACCCGATGTCGAGCACCCGCACCGAATGCGTGAGCGCACCGACCGCAAGGTAATCCACGCCCGTGCCGGCGTAGGCGGCCGCATTGTCCAGCGACAGCCCGCCCGACGATTCCAGCTTGGTTTCCGGTGCACGAGAGTCCCTGCGCTGCACGGCAATTTGCGTCTGCCACACCGGGAAGTTGTCCAGCAGCACCAGTTCGGCCTTCTCGTCCAGCACCTCGTCGAGCTGCTCGAGGGAGTCGACTTCGACCTCGCAGGGCAGATCGGGTGCGGCCGCGCGCACCGCCCGCAGCGCCGCCACCACCGATCCCGCCGCGGCCACGTGGTTGTCCTTGATCAACGCCGCGTCGCCCAGGCCGAGCCGGTGGTTGACTCCTCCGCCGACGCGGACCGCGTACTTCTGCAGGGCGCGCAGGCCGGGCAGCGTCTTGCGGGTGTCGCGGATCTTGGTGTTGCTGCCCTGCACGGCATCGACCCAGGCGGCAGTCGCGGTGGCGATCCCGGACAGGTGGCACACCAGGTTGAGCATGGTCCGCTCGGCGGTCAGCAGGCCGCGGGTATCGGCCTTGAGCATCAGCAGCGGCGCGCCCGGCTGCAGCCGCGCGCCGTCGTCGACGCGGTCGAGCACCTGATAGCCGTCGGCGCCGAGCACTTCGTCGAGCACCAGCAGCGCGACGTCGACGCCGGCGATCACACCCGGTTCTCGGGTCACCAGCGCCGCGGTGGTAGTCGCGCCGGCAGGCACCGTCGCCGCCGTCGTAACATCCGGCCCGTAGCGCAGGTCCTCGTCCAGCGCGCGGCCGATCGCGGCGCGGGCCTCGGCAAGCTCGGCGTCCGAAAGCATCATCAGCACACCGGAATCGGCGTCTCGACGCGCACCGTGTTGTCCTCGCTCGCGCGGACGACGACGCTGCGCGCCTGGGCGGGATCGGCGTCGGGGTATTCGGTGCGGTGATGGCAGCCGCGGCTTTCCTCGCGGGCCAGCGCGGCCGCTGCCACTGCGCGGGCGGTCATGGTCAACGCGACGTCTTCGAGGTCGGCCCGGCGCCCTACGTTGCGCACCGGCGCCGTCGAGAGCGTCTCGGTCAGCCGCCTCAGGCCGTCGGCGTCGCGGACCACCGACGCATCGCGGCTCATGAGAAGCTGTAAGTCGTTGCGCGCCAACGCAGTTGACGGTAGCACGTCGGGCAGTGTGGCGTACGGTTGCCCGGCCGCTGCCGCGTGTGCAGCCGCGGCCTTGCCGGCGCGGCCGCCGACCACCAAACCTTCCAGCAGGCTGTTGGACGCCAACCGGTTGGCGCCGTGCATCCCGGTGCGCGCCACCTCGCCCGCGGCGTACAGCCCAGGAAGCTCGGTTTGCCCCTCGACATCGGTGACGACGCCGCCACAGCTGTAGTGCGCGCCCGGCACGACCGGAATCGGCTGGCGCACCGGGTCGATCCCGGCGGCCCGGCATGCCGCGGTGACCGTGGGGAATCGGGTCGCCAAGTCGGTGACGCCGCGGGCGTCGAGGTAGACGCAAGGGTCGCCGGTGAGCCGCAGCCGCGCGTCGATGGCGGCGGCGACGACGTCGCGCGGCGCCAGATCGCCCATCGGGTGCACACCGTTGGTGATCGAATGACCTTGGGCATCAAGCAAAACGGCGCCCTCGCCGCGAAGCGCCTCGGTGACCAGTGGTCGTCGTCCCCCGGCCCGGCCGTCGAACAGCATCGTCGGATGGAACTGGATGAATTCGATGTCGCTCACGGCGACGCCGGCCCACAACGCCAGGGCGATGCCGTCGCCGGTGGAACCGTCGGGGTTGGTTGTCGCGCTGTACAGATGCCCCAGCCCGCCGGTGGCCAGAATCACCGACGGCGCGTGCACGATGCCGAGTCCCTCGGCGTTACTCGCCAGCACTCCGGTCACCGCAACCCCGTCGTGCAGCACCCGCAGCGCGGCGTGGTTGGTGCGGATGTCCAGCGCGGCCGCCGCCTGGTCGAGCACTCGCTGCACCTCGGCGCCGGTGGCGTCGCCGCCGGCATGCACGATCCGCCGCCGCGAGTGTCCGCCCTCCCGGGTGAGCGCCCACCGGCCGGGCTGTGATTCGTCGAATCGTGCTCCGTCGCCGACCAATTCGCTCACCGCGCGGTAGCCGTCGGCAACGATCGACGCGACCGCGTCCGGATCGCACAGGCCGGCGCCCGCGGCAAGCGTGTCGGCGACGTGCGCGTCCACCGAGTCGTCGGTGTCGGGCAACACCACCGCGATGCCGCCCTGCGCGTAATGGGTGGCCGTGACGCCGGGTCTGCGGTCGGCCTTGCTCAGCACCACGACGCGGCGCCCGGCCCGATGCACAGCTAGCGCGGCGGCCAGCCCCGCCACCCCCGTGCCGATGACGACGACGTCGGCCCGCTGCTGCCAGAGCGTCGTCATTCGCCGCCGCCCGGCTGGCCGATCGCGATCATCCGCTGCACGCTGCGCCGTGCCGCCGCAGCGGTTTCCGGGTCGACGTCGACTTCGTCGGCACCTTCGACCAGGCACCGCAGCAGCGCCGCCGGGGTGATCATCTTCATGAACTTGCACGACGCCCGATCGTTGACCGCCTGAAAGTTGGTGCCCGGTGCCGCATTCCGCAGCTGATAGAGCATCCCGACTTCGGTGGCCACCAGCACCTCGCGGGCCCGGGTGGCCCGGGCGGCGTCGAGCATCCCGCCGGTGGACAGGATCTTCACCCGGTCCGCCGGAACGGCGCCCTCCCCGGCGAGATACAAAGCCGAAGTGGCGCAACCGCATTCGGGGTGAACGAACAGTTCGGCATCAGGATGCTCGCGGACCTGCTCGGCCAGCTCGTCGCCGTTGATCCCCGCGTGCACATGGCATTCACCGGCCCACACGTGCAGGTTCTCCCGCCCGGTCACCCGGCGCACATGCGCGCCGAGGAACTGGTCGGGGCAGAACAACACCTCGCGGTCCGCCGGAATCGACGCGACGACGTCGACGGCGTTCGACGACGTGCAGCAGATGTCGGTGAGCGCCTTCACCGCCGCGGTGGTGTTGACGTAGGAGACGACGACGGCGCCGGGGTGCTCGTTCTTCCAGGCCCGCAAGTCCTCAGGGGTGATCGAGTCGGCCAGTGAGCAGCCCGCCCGCTGGTCCGGAATCAGCACGGTCTTGTCCGGGCTCAGGATTTTGGCGGTCTCGGCCATGAAATGCACGCCGCAGAACACGATGGTGTCCTCGGGCGCCGCTGCGGCGATCCGCGACAGCGCCAGCGAGTCGCCGACGTGGTCGGCGACGTCCTGAATCGCGGGCAGCTGGTAGTTGTGCGCCAGGATCGTGGCGCCGCGCAGCTCGGCCAGCCGGCGGATTTCCGCCGCCCACTGCTCGTCGCCGTCAACGCCGGTGTAACCAGTGGGTGAGTCGCTGATACGGGCGGTCAGGCCCTCCGCCGGCGCATCCGTGCGATTCAGGATTTCGGTCATGAACGCCGTTCCTTTCGCCCCGGGCGGGTTTTCGACTTACAATCGAAAACGTGATTCATGGTAGCACCGCTCACGAGGTGCTTGCCGTCGTGTTCCAGGTTCGCGAGCTCGAGACCGGGAAACCGCAGCTCAGCGTGCTGTTGTGGCAGCGCGCACGCGATCCGTATCGCGATGCGTGGTCGCTGCCGGGCGGGCGGCTGCGCCACGACGAGGACATGACCACCTCGGTTCGGCGGCAGCTGGCCGAGAAGGTGGACCTGCGTGAGGTCGCTCACCTCGAGCAGCTCGCTGTGTTTTCCGACCCGGCGCGGGTGCCCGGCGTCCGCACGATCGCGTCGACCTTCCTGGGCCTGGTGCCCTCCCCCGCCACCCCCGAGCTCCCGCCCGACACCCGTTGGCATCCGGTGACCGCGCTGCCGGCGATGGCGTTCGACCACGGCCCGATGGTGGCCCACGCCCGGACCCGGCTGGTCGCCAAAATGTCCTACACCAACATCGGATTTGCCCTTGCGCCAAGGGAATTCGCGGTGTCCACGCTGCGCGACATCTACAGCGCCGCACTGGGCTACCAGGTCGACGCGACCAACCTGCAGCGGGTGCTGGCCCGTCGCCGCGTCATCACCCAGACCGGCACCATCGCGCAGTCCGGGCGCAGCGGCGGACGCCCGGCGGCGCTGTACCGCTTCACCGACTCGCAGCTGCGGGTCACCGACGAGTTCGCCGCGTTGCGCCCGCCCGGGTGAGTCGACTGGATTCTTAGGGCCCTCTTAAGTAACAATGCCCCGATGGACATTGCCAGCCTCGCGAGTACCTCGACCGGCGCCGAGTGGATCGGTCGCCCGCCTCACGAGGAGCTGCAACGCAAGGCCCGGCCCGTCCTGCCGTCGGAGGATCCGTTCTACCAACCGCCACCCGGCTTCGAGCACGCCGTGCCGGGAACCGTGCTGCGCTCCCGCGAGGTCGAGCTGGCATACCTGGGCTTGATTCCGCAGCGGGTCACCGCGACCCAGCTGCTGTACCGCACGACGGACATGAACGGGCAACCCGAGGCGACCGTCACCACCGTGATCGTGCCGCCGGACGCGGACCCTACGACCTGTCCGCTGCTGTCGTACCAGTGCGCCATCGACGCCGTCGCCTCCCGCTGCTTCCCGTCGTACGCGCTGCGGCGCGGCGCAAAAGCCGTCGGTGCACTGGCCCAGCTGGAGTTCCTGCTGGTCAACGCCGCTCTCGCCGAAGGCTGGGCGGTCTCGGTGCCCGACCACGAAGGCCCGCACGGCATCTGGGGCGCTCCGTACCAGCCCGGCTACTGCATCCTGGACGGCGTCCGGGCGGCCTTCAACTCCGAGCGGCTCGGGTTGTCCCCGTCCTCCCCGGTCGGGCTGTGGGGCTACTCCGGCGGCGGGCTGGCCAGCGCCTGGGCCGCCGAGGTGTGCGCCGACTACGCACCGGAACTGGACATCGTCGGCGCGGTGCTCGGCTCACCCGTCGGCGACCTCGGCCACACCTTCCGCCGGCTCAACAGCAGCCTGTTCTCCGGGCTGCCGGCACTGGTGGTGGCCGCCCTCGCGCACCTCTACCCCGACCTGGACCGGGTCATCAAGGAGCACACGAACGACGAGGGCCGCGCCCTGCTGTGCGAACTGGAGACCATGACGACGGCGGGTGCGGTGATCCGGATGGCCCGCAAAGACATGGGCGACTACCTCGACCGCCCGCTGGACGAGGTCCTGGCGATGCCCGAAGTCCAGTACGTCTTCGACAACATCAAGCTCGGCACCACGGTGCCGACACCGCCGGTGCTGATCGTGCAGGCGGTCCACGACTACCTGATCGCCGTCGAGGACATCGACGAGCTGGCCGACGCCTATTCGGCCGGCGGCGCCGATGTCACCTATCACCGCGACGCGTTCTGCGAGCACTTGCTGCTGCACCCGCTGTCGGCACCGATGACGCTGCGCTGGCTGCAGGATCGGTTCGCCGGGCGCCCGCCGAGCACGCGTCGCGCCAGGACCAAATGGCCGACCATGTTCAACCCGGCGACCTACACCGGCATGGCCCGGCTGGCTGTGATCGCGGCCAAGGTGATCACCGGACGGACGGTGCACCGACGTCCGCTGTGAGCGACTCGGGCGCGGGCGGTTCGACGGCGGGATGGCCGCCGAGATCGTCGCGCGCGGTCGCGGCCGCCAGCACCGCGTAGACCAGCGCGGCGGTGCCAACCGGCAGCAGCAGGGTGCAGGCAGCCTGCAGCGGTGCCTGACCGAAGAACACCGGCGGCGCCTCGGTGAAGTAGTAGACCCGGTTCTGGTTGCTCACCGGCGCCGCATCGAAATCCACTGTGCCGTAATGCAAGTGCACCAGTAGCGACCCCACCGCGGCGGCGACGGACGCGGCGCCCACGATGCCGATGCAGATCCCCGCGACCATGGCCGGCCCGCGGTGTGCGCGCCATTGCCACACCCAAACCGCCGCCACCACGGCAACGACGTTCAGCAGGCCCAGCATCAGGAACGCGGCGACGAAGAAGTGCTCGGATTCGTTGCCGAGGTAGTCGTGCACCCGGTCGCCGTCGCGGGTCAACGCCACGACGCCGTGCACCGCGGGCGCCAGCCAGGCCCACAGCGCGCCCACCGGCACACCGGTGGCCACCAGTCCCGCGATCACCGCGAGGGTCGCCCGTCTCCGCGAGAAGCGTGGGGTGTCCGCGGTCATCGCTGCGCCTCCAGGTCGGCCGAATCCACCCGCCCGTGCCGGGAGCATTTCGCCCACCAGCCGTCCGGGCGGACCTGCACCACCATCCGGCGGCCGCATTCGGCGCAGAACCGCGGCGGCTCGAGACCCAGCTGGGCAGCCGTCGGCACGCTGCTGCCGGCCGGCTTGCCGGTGTAGACGTTGTAGATGCCGGCGCCGATCGGGGCCGGCAGGTCGGCGACCATCACACCAGTGTTTCTACAGGCTGGCGTTGAGTGCCTTGATCGGCATCTGCAGATCGTCGAGCAATTCCAGGTCCGCCTCGGCAGGGCGGCCCAGCGTGGTCAGGTAGTTGCCGACGATCACGGCGTTGATCCCGCCCAAGATGCCCTGCTTTGCACCCAGGTCACCCAGCGTGATCTCGCGGCCACCGGCGAAGCGAAGCATGGTGCGGGGCAAGGCCAGCCGGAACGCGGCCACCGCCTTGAGCGCCTCGCTGGCCGGCAGCACCTCCAGGTCACCGAACGGGGTGCCCGGGCGCGGGTTCAGGAAATTCAGCGGCACCTCGTCGGGACTCAGCTCGGCCAGGTTGGCGGCGAATTCCGCGCGCTGCTCAAGGGTCTCGCCCATGCCGAGGATGCCGCCGCAGCAGACCTCCATCCCGGCGTCACGGACCATCGACAACGTTTCCCAGCGCTCCTCCCAGGTGTGGGTGGTGACGACGTTGGGGAAGAACGAGCGGGCTGTCTCCAGGTTGTGGTTGTAACGATGCACACCCATCGCCGAGAGCCGCTCCACCTGCGCTTGGGTCAGCATGCCCAGCGAGCAGGCGATCTGGATGTCGACCTCGTCGCGGATCGCCTCGATGCCCGCCGCGACCTGGGCCAGCAACCGCTCGTCGGGCCCGCGCACCGCGGCCACGATGCAGAACTCGGTGGCTCCCGTCTTGGCGGTCTGCTTGGCCGCCTCCACCAGGCTGGGGATGTCAAGCCAGGCGCTGCGCACCGGCGAGGCGAACAGCCCCGACTGCGAACAGAAGTGGCAGTCCTCAGGACAGCCGCCGGTTTTGAGGCTGATGATGCCCTCGACCTCGACCTCGGGCCCGCACCAAGCCATCCGCACCTCGTGGGCGAGCGACAGCAGTTCCTCGAGGCGGTCGTCGGGCAACTGCAGAACCCGCAGCACCTGGTCCTGGTCCAGTCCCTCGCCGCGCTCCAACACCTGCCGCCGGGCGACGGCCAGGATGTCCGTGCTGTCGGTGTCGGTGCTGGTCCGAGTCGCTGCCTGCGTCACGTGGTGCTCCCTCCTTGAACGGTGTTCAGGTTAGGGTAACGGCGTGCAACTGCACAAACCGGACATCGTCGAAGCGGCCGCCGCGATCCTGGACCAATACGGGATCGCCGATCTGACCATGCGCCGGCTCGCGCGCGAACTCGGCATCACCCCGGGAGCGCTGTACTGGCATTTCCCCAGCAAACAAGAGCTGCTCGGGGCCGTCGCCGACCGGGTATTGCAGCCGACCGGCACCGACACCGGCCCGGACACCGCCTGGCCGGTGCGGGTGCGCACGATCTGCTCACGCCTGCGCGACGCCCTGCTCTCGCACAGCGACGGGGCCGAGCTGGTCTCGGCGAGCTTCGCCGCAGGACAATCCCGAGCAGTCACCCAGATCGTGACGTCGCTGGCCCAGGCGACCGCCGAAGCCGGACTGCCCCCGGACCAGTCCGAGCTGGCGGCCCGCACCATCGTTTACTACGTATTGGGCGCCACCGTCGACGAGCAATCCCGCATGCAGTGGGACGCCGCGGGCGCCATACCCGACGCGCAGTCGGTGATCGCGCCGTCCGCCGCCCCCGGCAGCGGATTCCACTTCGGGCTCCAGTTGCTCATCGACGGCATAGCAGCCCAATCGGCGCACCCGCGTCAGCCGGGCCGGGTGCGGCTGTCGGGGTAGCCTCAGTGGTAGCGGACATGAACACCTTCAGCACGGCGCACGTCGACTATGTGGCGCACCACTATCTACTGCTGGCGCTGCCGGCGTTCTTGCCGGCGGTGATCGTGGCCGCGGTCGTTCTGTACGTGGCACTGCGGGACCGGCGCAGCGCCGCCCAAGGCGAGCGCGCGCCGGTCGACGGCAAGCGGGATTGAGCGCGCTCCACAACGAATTCAGCCGAAGTTTGAACTCACCACCGATCGGCAACCTACTGTGAAGTAAGTTGACGCTCCGATCGGATCTCCCGGCCCGGGAGGGGGATAACTGTGGGACCAGCGGTTGTTGCGGAAGCCCCGGCACGTGGTGCCGGGTTGAACCAGGTCATCGGTCTGTCGATCGCCGCCGCCTTGATAGCCCTGCTGATGCTGTGGGTCGGCTATGCGCACCGCACGCACCGGATCGGCTGGCTGGGCCGCATTTCGGACCGGTTGGCAGACAAATTCAACCGGCCGTCGTGGGTGGCGCTGCCGGTCCTGGTGTTCACCACGTCGATCATCTGTGCGCTGTTCGGGTTCATCTGGGACGTCAGCTGGCACATCGGCAACGGACGCGATCCCGGCCCGCTGGCCAACCCCGCCCACTACTTCATCGTGATCGGCCTGTTCGGCATCTTCCTGGCCGGCGCCATCGCGGTCGTCCTCCCGTTCGACAAACCCGGTCCGGCGGCCGTGCGCATCACCCGCGACTGGTATGCACCCGTCGGAGGCGTCTTGATGGCCGGCTGCGGGCTGTACGCGCTGATCGGCTTCCCGCTCGACGACATCTGGCATCGCATCTTCGGCCAAGACGTAACACTATGGGGCCCAACCCATCTGATGATGATCGGCGGCGCCGGATTCTCGCTGTTCGCGGTGTTGATGCTGGAGTATGAAGGCGGACGGGTGTTGCCGGACACGCCGGCCGAAGGCACCTACGCGCGAGAAGAGCGCCCGCTGATCAAATTCCTGCGGTATTTGTCGTTCGGCGGGTTGTTGATCGGGATGTCGGTGTGGCAGATCGAGTTCGACTTCGGTGTGCCGCAGTTCCGGTTGGCGTTTCAACCGATGCTGATCGCCGCGGCGGCAGCGGTCGGTACCGTGGCCGCGCGGTTGACCATGGGCCGCGGCGCGGCGATCATCGCGGCGCTGTTCGCCATTGCGCTGCGCGGTGCGGTGGCGCTGCTGGTCGGCCCGATTTTGGGGGCGCCCATCAACTGGTTCCCGCTATATCTGGGCCCGGCGGTGATCGTCGAATTGCTGGCTCTCACACCGCTTCTGCGGCGGCCACTGCTGTTCGGCGCCGTCGGCGGCTTGGCGGTGGCCACGATCGGGCTGTGGCTGGAGTCGCTGTGGATCGGCGCGGTGTATCACTACCCCTGGCCGGTCAGCCTGTGGGGCCAAGCCCTGGCGATGGCGGTGCCGGTGGCGGTGCTGACCGGACTGTGCGGGGCGATGCTGGGCATGGTGCTGACGGGTCAACGCCTGCCGGGGCGGCCCGTCGGCATTGCGGTGGTGGCGCTGACCGTACTGGTGATCGGCGGTGCGGTGGCCAACGGGCTGCATATCCGGGTGCCCAAACAAGACACGGCGACGATCACCCTGACCGATCTGCCCAGCCCGCCCGGGCAACGCATGGTGGCCGCCGACGTGCAGACCAACCCCCCGAACTTGGTTGGCGACCATCCGGATTGGGTGACGATCCTGTCCTGGCAGGGCCGCATGCAACACCACCGCGGCTTGTACATCGACCGGCTGAACAAAGTCGGACCGGGCCACTACACCACCACCCAGCCCGTCCCGGTGTGGGGCAGCTGGAAAACCCTGCTGCGCATGCAAGACGGCTACACGATGACCGCGGTGCCGATCTACGCCCCGGCCGACGACGCCATCCCCGCACCCGAAATTCCGGCGCTGGGCTCGAGCACCCGCCCGTTCGTGCTCGAGGTGTCGATCCTGCAGCGCGAACGCGACCCCAATGTGCCGGCCTGGCTGTTCACCGCCGGCAGCATCGTGGTGTTGCTGTTCACCCTGATGGTCATCTCAGCGCTGACCTGGGGCGCCGGGCGCATCAACGCCGCCGACACCGCCCCGACCCAACCCGGAGAAGCAGCAGTCGACCGCTCCCCACCACAAGCCGCGTGATGGGGTCGATGAGGATACGCAGCGCGCTGATCACCGTTGCTGCAGTCCCGATCTGCGGTCTCGTCGGGTGCGGCGGTTCACCGGACAAGGGCGCGTCGGCCAACGCGCTGGTCGTCGACGTCACCATCGCCCACGGTCACGTCACCCCGGCTAACGCGACGCTGCAGGCGAAGGTCCACCAGCCGATCACGTTCCGGGTCAGCAGCGACGCCGCCGACGAGCTGCACGTGCACTCGGTGCCGGACCACAGGTTCGAAGTTGCGGCCGCACCAAACCAGACCTTCCAGTTCAGCGTCGACGTTCCGGGCAACGTCGACGTCGAGCTGCATCACCTGGACCGGACGATCGCGACGATCCAAGTGCGGCCGTGACGTCGGTCCTGGCGCACGGCCTGGGCGGCTCGAGCGACCTGCCGGTCCCGTATGCCTATGCGATGATCGGCGCCGCCTGGGCGTTGACGTTCACCTTCGCGTTGGCCGCGTTCGCCTGGCGCAAGCCGAGATTCGATCCGGACAAGCCCGGACACCCGTTGCCGGAAGTGGTCACCGCGCTGGTGGACGCCCGGTCGACCCGCGCGTTGGCGGCGGCAGCGGCGCTGCTGTTTACCGCGTGGGTGGTGATGGCCGGGCTGTGGGGGCCACAAAACCCGAACAACGCACTGCTCGGGGTGTTCTATGTGCTGCTGTGGGTCGGCTTGGTGGCGGCTTCGCTGCTGTTCGGTCCGGTGTGGCGGGTGATCTCGCCGGTGCGCACGCTCTATCTGCTGCTGCGGCGCGCCACGCCGGAACGGCTCAGCCGACCGCGGCTGTCCTATCCCGAAAGCTGGGGCTACCGGCCCGCCGCGGCGGGGTTGTTCGCGTTCGTCTGGATGGAATTGGCGAGCCCCAACCCGGCGTCGCTGCCGTGGGTCCGCTGGTGGCTGCTGACCTACGCCGTGGTGTTGCTCGGCGGGGCCTGGCTGTGCGGGCAGCGGTGGCTGGCGCGGGTCGACCCGTTCGGGGTGTACAGCATGGCGGTGTCACGGCTTTCGCCGTTTCGCCGAAACGCGGTGTCCGGGCAGATCGTGATCGGCAACCCGTTCGACCATCTGCCGTCGCTGCCGGTTCGGCCGGGAGTGGTCGCCATGGTGGCGGTGCTGCTGGGGTCGACCGCGTTCGACAGCTACTCGGCGTCGCCGACGTGGCGCAATTTCGCCGACCGGCTCGCGCCCACCGTGCCGTCGCCGGCGCTGCGAACCATCGGACTTCTGGTGTCCATTTGCGTTGTGGCGCTGACGTTTTCGTTGGCTGCGCGGGCGACCGGCGGGGTGGACCGCGACCAGCGTCGCGCTCTGCCCGGGCAGATGGCGCACTCGCTGATCCCGATCGTGGTGGGCTACATCTTCGCCCACTACCTGTCGTATCTCGTCGAGCGCGGCCAGCAGGCCGTCTTCGCGCTGGCCGATCCGCTGGGCCGGGGCTGGAACTTGTTGGGACTGGCCCATTTACACGTTGCGTATGTGTTGTCGATGCATCCGTCGGTGCTGGCCGCGGTCAAGGTGACCTGCGTGGTGACCGGCCACATCGTGGCGGTGATCGCGGCCCATGACAAGGCGTTGAGGTTGCTGCCCGCCGGCCATCAGCTCACCGGCCAGCTCACCATGATGCTGGTCATGGTCGGCTACACGTTCACCGGGTTGTATCTACTGTTCGGCGGATAGCAGGTATTCGGTACGCGTGTTGCCGTCCCAGCGGCGCAGCCCGACGAAGCTGCCGTCCAGCTGCGCCGGGCGTCCCGCGATGCGCAGCGCCCGGCCCAGTTGATGTCCGCCCACCCGGCGGGCCAGCGTGGTGTGCGCGGTCCACTGGCCGGGCAGGCAGTTGGGCATGGGCGCCGGCGTCATGTACGGAAGGCAGCGCCGGTACACCTCCGCATGCAGCGCTAGCAGGTCGGCCGTCGGCACCACGAGCCGCGTCAGAATGGCGCTGCTCTTGCCGAACAGCAGCGACGCCCCGACGGTGCAGGGCAGCGGGAGCCGCTGCGCGGCGGGTTCCAGCAGCGCGTCGACGTCCGGCGCAATGTGGTCGGCCACGACCAGCGTCACGTGCGGACGCGACGCCGGTGCCTGGCTGGGTATCCCGGCGGCGGCCAAGCTTTCCCAGATCCGGCGGATGGCCGTCTCGCTGTCGGGGTCGAAGACCAGCTCGATCGAATGAACCATCAGCCGACCAGTGACGTCACCCAGTCAGCGTCGAACGCCTTCGCGCTCATGGCGGAGAATTCCGCGGGCGTCATCGCCCCTGCCCGTTCGGGCAGCGCGGCCCGCACCGGCGCCAGCCGCTCCAGCGCTTGCCGGTTCGACGTCTCCACCACGCCGGGCTGTGCTGGCCAGCTGCCGACCACCAACCCTGCACACGAAAGTCCTTGTGTGCTTAGGGCTTCCAAGGTGAGCGCGGTGTGGTTGAGGGTGCCCAGCTCAGCGGTGGCCACCACCAGCACCGCCGCACCCAGGCCAATAGCGATGTCGCGCAACGTGATTCCGTCCTGCGCCAGCTCGACCAGTAAGCCGCCCGCACCTTCGACGAGGGTCAAGCGGCCTTCCCGGTCGATGCCGCGGACCAGTTCTGTCACGTCGTCACGGGTGGGCAGGATCGTCCCGGCCTGCTCGGCAGCAGCCAGCGGTGCCATCGGCTGCGGATAGCGCGCCAGTCCAAACGCTTTGGTGACTCCGGACAACCGGGTTACCTCGGCGAGGTCGTCGTCGCCGGCGGCGGTGCCGGTCTGCACGGGTTTGCACACCGTGACGTCGACGCCGTGCTGCCGGGCGTGGCTGGCCAGCGCGGCGGTGGCGACCGTCTTGCCGACCCCGGTGCCTGTTCCGGTGACGACGAGAACGGTCAACGGCCTGACAGCACGTCGGTGAGCACGCGGCGGGCCAAGTCGAGCTCGTCGGCGTCCAGCGAGGCGCGCGCCGTCAGCCGCAGCCGCGAGGTGCCGGCGGGCACCGTCGGCGGCCGGAAGCAGCCGACCCGCACCCCCGCGTCCAGGCAGGCGGTGGCGGCGGCCAGCGCCACCTCGGGGTCGCCGAGGATCACCGAGACGACGGCCGATCCCCCGCAAGCGGGAGGTGCCCCCACCGGCACGGCAGAATTGCAGATCTGCGCCAGCGTGCGCGCGTGCTGCAGCACCGCTTTGGGCCGCCACGGCTCGGCGCCCAGCACCCGCAGCGCCGCCAGTGCCGCGCCCACCGCTGCGGGCGCCAGCCCGGTGTCGAAGATGAACGGCCGGGCGGCGTCGATCAGGTGGTCACGCACGGCGGTCGAGCCGAGTACCGCACCGCCCTGGCTGCCGAGCGCCTTGGACAGCGTCGTCGTCATCACGACGTCCGGCGCGCCGGCCAGCCCGAGCTCGTGCAGCAGCCCGCGGCCGCCGTCGCCGCGCACCCCCAGGCCGTGCGCCTCGTCGACGATCAGCAGCGCGCGATGCCGGCGGCAGGCCTCGTGCAGCTGCCGCAACGGTGCCAGCGCGCCGTCGGCAGAAAACACCGAGTCGGTGACGACGACGGCGCGCTCCTCGTCGCGCGCCGCCAACGCCGCCTCGACGGCGTCGACATCGCGGTGGCCGGTGACGACCACCCGGGCCCGCGACAGCCGGCACGCGTCGACCAGCGACGCGTGCGAGTAGGCGTCGGACACCAGCAACGATCCCGGACCGGACAGCCCGACGACCGCGCCGAGGTTGGCGGTGTAGCCCGACGAGAACACCAAACCCGCTGCGGCGCCGACGAATTCGGCGAGCGCGGCCTCGAATTCCTGGTGCAGCTCGGTGTCGCCGGTGACCAGCCGCGACCCCGTCGCGCCGGTCCCCCAGGTGCGCAGCGCGTCCACGCCACCCTCGATGACGGCGGGATGCTGCGATAGGCCCAGATAGTCGTTGGACGCCAAGTCGAGCTCGGTGGCCACCGGCGGGCGCGGCCGCAGCGAGCGCCGCAACCCCGCCGCGCGGCGCTGCTGTTCCACCGCCTCCAGCCAGGCCAGCGGCGACACGTCGATCTGCGTCATTGGCTAAGAGCCTACGAGGCGGGCGACGTCGACCATGGCGGAGGTGACCTGCGCGATCTCGGCGGGTGTGCAGATGAACGGTGGCATGGCGTAGATCAGGTTGCGGAACGGCCGCAGCCATACCCCGCGGTCCAGCGCCGCGGGGGTGGCCACGGCCAGGTCGACCGGTCGGTCGCATTCGATGACGCCGATGGCGCCGCATACCCGCACATCGGTCACGGCGGGCAACCCGCGGGCGGGTTCCAGGCCGGTGGTCAGCGCGCCGCTGATCCCGGCAACCGTGGTCTGCCAGTCCTGCCCGAGCAGCAGTTCCACGCTGGCCACCGATACCGCGCAGGCCAGCGGGTTGGCCATGAACGTCGGCCCGTGCATCAAAGCACCGGCCGTCCCGGAGCTGATCGTGTGCGCGATTTCGGTGGTGCACAGCGTGGCCGCCAGGCTCAGGTAGCCGCCGGTCAGCGCCTTGCCGACGCACATGATGTCGGGGTTGACCCCGGCGTGGTCGGCGGCGAACAACTCGCCGGTGCGCCCGAAGCCGGTGGCGATCTCGTCGAAAACAAGCAACACCCCGTACCGGGTGCAGATCTCGCGCAGGTCGGTCAGGTAGCGCGGGTCGTGAAAACGCATCCCGCCGGCGCCCTGCACGACGGGTTCGACGACCACCGCGGCCAGCTCGGCGGCATGCTCGGCCAGTTGCGCCTCGAACGCGGCGCTGTAGTCCGGGTCGTAGTCGCGGGGCACCTGCGGGGCGAACACTTGCGGGGCCAGCACTGAAGTTTCGCCGGAGGCCCATAGCTTGTGCATGCCGCCGTCGGGGTCGCAAATGCTCATCGGGGTGAAGGTGTCGCCGTGGTAGCCGCCACGCCAGGTCATCAGCCGGCGTTTGGCGTACTCGCCGCGGCTGCGCCAGTACTGCAGCGCCATCTTGACCGCGACCTCCACCGACACCGATCCGGAGTCGGAAAAGAACACAGTCTCCAGCCCCGCGGGCGTCAGGTCGACCAGCAGCTGCGCCAGCCGGGCGGCGGGCTCGTGGGTCAGCCCGCCGAACATGACGTGGTTCATCGTGTCGAGCTGGGCGGCCAGCGCCTTGTCCAGCACAGGGTGGCCGTGGCCGTGGATCGCGGTCCACCAGGAGCTCATCGCATCCAGCGCTTCGACCGGCCCCTCGTTGCGGATCAGCGTCAACCACGCGCCGTGGGCGCCGACCGCAACCACGGGCGCGACGGCTTCCGCGCCGATGGTGCTGTAGGGATGCCACAGATGGGCAGCGTCGATCGCGCTGATCTGGGACGGGGTCAACGCAGGCATGGAGACTGAGGTTAGGTCGCCGGGCGGCTAAGCTCCAGCGCCATGGCCGCCGAGGAGGACCAACCGCCGAGGCCCCGGGTTCGTCTGGCCGTCTGGGACCTGATCTGCACCGCCGTGATATGGGTGGTCGTCGTGGTCGTGGCCGCCACGACGGGTTTGCCTTCGGTGCTGTTCGGCTTCCTCGCCGACGTGTGTCCCGCCGACAGCTGCCCACCGGTGCCGTTCGGGATCGACCAATGGATCTACCCGGTGGTGTGGGGCGGTATCGGCGCGGCGGCGGCCGCGGCGGTGATCGGCCCGTTGGTATCCCTGGTGAAGGGCTGGTACCTGTTCTTCTGGCCGCTGCTGGCGGTCGCGATCGTCATGCTCAGCTCACTGGCCGGCGCGGCGATAACCGCCTTCAGCCAACCCTATTGGCACTGACGGGAGTGAGAGCCAAATCACAACGGGCCGCGCGAGATTCGGCTTTCGCTGACACGCGGTCACCGTTGGGTCACGGTCCGACAAATTTCTCCTCGCCGGCTTAGCCGACGCCTCCGCCGCCGGTACTCTCTGTTACAAGAGTGACTCAAGTGGCTGCTGTGAATGCAGCGGTCGAGAGGGGTGGAATCCCATGAAACGCGTCTACGCCGTCGCGGCCGGACTGGCGGTGTTGGCGGCCCCCGCGGTCGTCAACCCCGGCGTCGCGGCCGCCGACCAGCGAACGGGGTATGGACAACCCATCGACATCGTGATCCAGCGCGCCCTGTCCCAGCGCGGAGTGCCGTATGTCTACGGCGGCGGCAACGCTTCCGGGCCCACCAACGGCGTCCGCCAGAGCGGAAACACCGTCCCGGGTATCAGCACGGTGCCCCGGGCCGGCACCTACCCGGGCACCCCCACCCTGCCGGGTGCTGCGACCGTCCCCAACACGGGCACCGTCGGGTTCGACGCCTCCGGTCTGGTCCAATACGCCTTCGCCGGCGCCGGAATCAAGATGCCGCGGACCTCCGGCCAGCAATGCAACGTCGGGCGCAAGGTCCCGCCCGCGCAAGCCCGGCGCGGCGACCTGATCTGCTACGGCCCCGGCGGCAGCCAGAGCGTCGCGATCTACCTGGGCAACGGCCAGATGATCGAAGCGACCGAGCCCGCCGTCACGGTCTCGGCCGCACGTACCAGCAACATGACGCCGTACCTGACCCGGATCATCGAGTAACCCGAGCTACGAGCGCGCCGGGGACGGTCGACAGGTTAGGTAAATTGACTGTCGATCATGATTGCCCTGTCCCCGACCCGCCCGGCGCCCGCGGCCCGTTCGGATCCTGCACCGGTCGCGATGGGGAACCGCAAGACAGGCTTCTACCGCCACGATCTCGACGGCCTGCGCGGCATCGCGATCGCGTTGGTCGCGATGTTCCACGTCTGGTTCGGGCGGGTCTCCGGCGGCGTCGACGTGTTCCTCGCACTGTCCGGATTCTTCTTCGGCGGCAAGGTGCTTCGCACCGCGCTCAACCCCGCGTCGTCGCTCTCGCTGCTGCCCGAAGTGACCCGGCTGGTGCGCCGCCTGCTGCCGGCGCTGGTGGTGGTGCTGGCCGGCTGTGCGGTGCTGACGATCCTGGTGCAGCCGCAGACCCGCTGGGAAACCTTCGCCAACCAGAGCCTGGCCAGCCTGGGCTACTACCAGAACTGGGAGCTGGCCCACACCGTGGCCGACTACCTGCGTGCGGGCGAGGCGGTCAGCCCGCTGCAGCACATCTGGTCGATGTCTGTGCAGGGCCAGTTCTACATCGCATTTCTGGCGCTGGTCTTCGGCGTGGCGTACGTGTGCCGGCGTCGCTTCGGCCAGCGCCTGCGGACCACGTTCATCGTGGTGCTGAGCGCGTTGACGGCGGCGTCGTTCGTGTTCGCGATCTTCGCGCACCAGGCCAATCAGGCTACCGCCTACTACAACAGCTTCGCCCGGGGCTGGGAGCTGCTGCTGGGGGCGCTGGCCGGCGCGCTGGTCCCCTACATCCGCTGGCCGATGTGGCTGCGCACGCTGGTCGCGACCGTCGCGCTGGCGGCGATCGTGTCCTGCGGTGCGCTCATCGACGGCGTCCGGGAATTCCCCGGGCCGTGGACACTGGTCCCGGTCGGCGCGACGGTGCTGTTCATCCTGGCCGGGGCCAACCGGCAGGCCGATCCCGGCACCCGCGACCGGCTGCCACTGCCTAACCGCATGCTGGCCGCGGGGCCCCTGGTGACGCTTGGAGCGATGGCCTATTCGCTGTACCTGTGGCACTGGCCGCTGCTGATCTTCTGGCTGTCCTATACGGGCCACCGGCGGGCCAACTTCATCGAGGGCAGCGCGGTGTTGCTGATCTCCGGCGTGCTGGCCTACCTGACCCTGCGGCATGTCGAGGATCCGCTGCGGTACAGGGCGCCGGCCAACCCCGCGCCGCAGCCGGTGATTCCGTGGCGGCAGCGGCTGCGCCGGCCGACGATCGCGCTGGGTTCGGTGGTGGCGCTGCTGGGCGTCACGCTCACCGCCACATCGTTCACCTGGCGCGAGCATGTCACCGTGCAGCGCGCCGACGGCAAGGAGCTCAGCGGGCTCAGTGCACGCGACTACCCGGGGGCACGGGCGCTGGTCAAGCACGTGCGGGTGCCCAAGCTGCGGATGCGACCGACGGTGTTGGAAGCCGAGAAGGACCTGCCCCCGTCGACCCGGGACGGCTGCATCAGTGACTTCAACAACCCCGCGCTGATCAACTGCACCTACGGCGACCACGACGCCACCCGCACCATCGCACTGGCCGGCGGGTCGCACGCCGAACACTGGCTCACCGCACTCGATCTGCTGGGGCGCATGCACCACTTCAAGGTGGTGACCTACCTGAAGATGGGCTGCCCGCTGTCCACCGAGGAAGTCCCGTTGATCATGGGCAACAACGAGGCGTATCCGCAGTGCCACGAGTGGGTACAAAAGACCATGGCCAAGGTGATCGCGGACCGTCCCGACTACGTGTTCACCACGTCCACCCGGCCGTGGAACATCAAACCCGGCGACGTGATGCCGGCAACCTACATCGGCATCTGGCAGGCGTTCTCCGACAACAACATTCCGGTACTGGCCATGCGGGACACGCCGTGGCTGGTCAAAGACGGCAACCCTTTCCAGCCGGCTGACTGCCTGGCCAAGGGCGGCAACGCGCAGTCGTGCGGAATCAAGCGCTCCGAGGTGCTGTCCGACCACAACCCGACCCTCGATTTCGTCGGGCAGTTCCCGCTACTGAAGCCACTGGACATGAGCGACGCGATCTGCCGGGCCGACATGTGCCGCGCGGTCGAGGGAAACGTGCTGATATACCACGACGCTCACCATTTGTCCGCCACTTACATGCGAACGCTGGCGGGCGAACTCGGCCGGCAGATCGCTGCGGCGACCGGCTGGTGGTGACCCATCTGCGGCACGGATAGGTTTAACGGATGGCATCGAATGGCTCAGCCCTGCAATCGGACAGCGTGCCGACCCTGACCACGGTATGGCCGGGCAACAGCTATCCGCTCGGCGCCACCTACGACGGCGGCGGAACGAACTTCGCGTTGTTCTCCGAGGTCGCCGAAAAGGTCGAGCTGTGCCTGATCGACGACGACGACGGCGCCGAGACCCGCGTCAACCTCGAAGAGGTCGATGGATACGTGTGGCACGCCTACCTGCCGAACGTCGGGCCCGGTCAGCGCTACGGCTTTCGGGTACACGGACCGTTCGAGCCGGCCGCCGGTCATCGCTGCGACTCCAGCAAGCTGCTGCTCGACCCGTACGGCAAGGCGTTCGACGGGGACTTCACGTTCGGCCAGGCACTGTTTTCCTACGACATGGCCGCCGCCGCCAAGGATCCCGCCGACACCGGGACTCCCCCGAGGGTTGACTCGCTCGGCCACACGATGACCAGCGTGGTGATCAACCCGTATTTCGACTGGGCCTCGGACCGGGCACCGCGCACTCCCTACAACGAAACGATCATCTACGAGGCGCACGTGAAGGGGATGACGCAGACCCATCCCGGTATCCCCGAAGAACTGCGCGGCACCTACGCCGGCCTGGCTCATCCGGCGATCATCGAGCACCTCAAGTCGCTGAATGTCACTGCGATCGAGCTGATGCCGGTGCACCAGTTCCTGCACGACCACCGGCTGGTCGAGCTGGGGTTGCGAAACTACTGGGGCTACAACACATTCGGCTTCTTCGCCCCGCACAACCAGTACGCGGCGAACGGACAGGCCGGCGCGGCGGTGGCCGAATTCAAAACCATGGTCCGCACCTTCCACGAGGCCGGCATCGAGGTGATCCTCGACGTCGTGTACAACCACACCGCCGAAGGCAACCACCTCGGTCCGACGATCAACTTCCGCGGCATCGACAACGCCGCGTATTACCGGTTGGAAGACGACGACCTGAGGTTCTACAAGGATTTCACCGGCACCGGCAACAGTCTCAACGCCCGTAACCCGCACACCCTGCAGCTGATCATGGACTCGCTGCGGTACTGGGTGACCGAGATGCACGTCGACGGGTTCCGCTTCGATTTGGCCTCCACGCTGGCCCGCGAGTTCTACGACGTCGACCGATTGAGCGCGTTCTTCGATCTGGTGCAGCAGGACCCGGTGGTCAGCCAGGTCAAGCTGATCGCCGAGCCGTGGGACGTCGGCGAGGGCGGTTACCAGGTCGGCAACTTCCCAGGTTTGTGGACCGAGTGGAACGGGAAATATCGCGACACCGTGCGTGACTACTGGCGGGGCGAGCCCGCAACTCTGGGTGAGTTCGCGTCCCGGCTGACCGGGTCGTCGGACCTCTATGAAGCAACCGGGCGGCGGCCGTCCGCCAGCATCAACTTCGTCGTCGCCCACGACGGGTTCACGCTGAACGACCTGGTGTCCTACAACGAGAAACACAACGAGGCCAACGGCGAGGACAACCGCGACGGGGAAAGCTACAACCGGTCGTGGAACTGCGGGGTCGAGGGACCCACCGACGACCCGGACATCCTGGCACTGCGGGCCCGGCAGATGCGCAACATCATGGCCACCCTGATGGTGTCGCAGGGCACGCCGATGGTCGCGCACGGCGACGAGATGGGCCGCACCCAGCAGGGCAACAACAACGTCTACTGCCAGGACTCCGAATTGTCTTGGATGGACTGGTCATTGGCGGACAAGAACGCCGACCTGCTGGCGTTCACCCGCAAAGTGACGGGCCTGCGCGCAGAGCATCCGGTGTTTCGCCGCCGCCGGTTCTTCGCCGGCCAACCGATCCGCCGCGGGGAGGAGGTCCGCGACATCGCCTGGCTGACACCGGCCGGCCAGGAGATGACGCCCGAAGACTGGGACAGCGACTTCGGCAGGGGCATCGCGGTGTTCCTCAACGGCGACGCGATCCCCGAACCCGACCGCCGCGGCGAGCGAATTGTCGACGACTCGTTTTTGTTGTGTTTCAACGCGCATGACCACGAAGTCGACTTCGTCATGCCTGCCGACGACTACGCCCGCGAGTGGACGGCGGTGCTCGACACCACCGATCCCACCGGGGACGTGGAACTGGTGGTCCACGACGGCGACGAGATCTCGCTGCCGGCCCGCGCTCTGCTCGTTTTGCGTAAGACGTTGTAACGCATGGCTTATCCGGTACTGGCGACTTACCGGTTGCAGCTGCGCGGCGCGTCGAGCGGGTTCGCGTTCACGTTCGCCGACGCAGAGGACCTGCTGGATTACCTCGACGAGCTCGGGGTGTCCCACGTCTACCTGTCGCCGATCATGACCGCGGTCAGCGGGTCCACCCACGGTTACGACGTCACCGATCCGACCACCGTGTCGGCAGAACTCGGCGGCGCCGAAGGCCTGGCCCGGCTGTCCGCGGCGGCGCGCGCCCGCGGCATGGGCTTGGTCGTCGACATCGTGCCCAACCACGTCGGCATCGACAAACCACAACAGAACCCGTGGTGGTGGGACGTGTTGCGGCACGGCCGCTCGTCGGCTTACGCGTCGTTCTTCGACATCGACTGGGATCTCGGTGACGGCCGAATCATCTTGCCGGTGTTGGGTTCCGACGACGATGCGGCCGACCTGACCGTCGACGGCGAGCTGCTGCGACTCGGCGACCTGGCGTTCCCGATCGCCCCCGGCACGGGCACCGGTACCGGCCCCGAGGTGCACGACCGCCAGCACTACCGGCTGGTCGGGTGGCGCAACGGAGTATGCGGCTACCGCCGGTTCTTCTCGATCACCTCGCTGGCCGGCCTGCGCCAAGAAGACCGCGCGGTGTTCGACGCCTGGCACGCCGAGGTGGCCCGCTGGGTGGCGGACGGGCTCGTCGACGGCATTCGGATCGACCACCCCGACGGATTGTCCGATCCGAGCGGCTATTTGAACTGGCTGCGGCAGCTGCTGGGCCCGCGGCCGTGGATCGTGATCGAGAAGATCCTAGCCGCCGACGAGGCACTGGAGCCGACGCTGCCGGTGGCCGGCACCACCGGCTACGACGTGTTGCGGGAAATCGGCGGGCTTTTCGTCGACCCCGCCGGGGCGCCGGCTTTGACGGCATTGTTCGAATCTGCCGGCGTCGACTACCACGCGATGCCGGCGCTGCTGGGTGAACTCAAGGGCGTCGCGGCAACGGTCACGCTGGCCAGCGAGCTGGCCCGGCTGCGTCGCAGCATCGTCGCGGCCGCGGGCGCCGACCATCCGCTGCTGCCCGACGCGGTGGCGGCGCTGCTCGGCCACGTCGGCGTATACCGCAGCGACTACCGCGGGCTGGCCGCTTTGTTGCCGGCCGCCATGGCCGAAACCCAGCCCGGTGCACCGGAACTCGGTCCGCCGCTGCAGCTGATCGCCGCCGCGCTGGCCGATGGCGGCGAGCCGGCGGTGCGGCTGCAGCAGCTGTGCGGCGCGGTGACGGCCAAGGCGGTCGAGGACTGCCTGTTCTACCGCGACGCTCGGCTGGTGTCGCTCAACGAGGTCGGCGGCGACCCGCAGCGGTTCGGCGTCGGCGCGGCCGAGTTCCACCACAGCGCCGCCACCCGGGCCCGGCTGTGGCCGCAGACCATGTCGACGCTGACCACCCATGACACCAAACGCGGCGAGGACGTCCGCGCGCGCATCGGTGTGCTCTCGCAGGTGCCGTCACTGTGGGCCGAATTCGTCGCCCGCTGGGAAACCAGGACGCCCTCCCCCGACCCGGCGACCGGGTTGTTCTTGTGGCAAAACATCTTCGGGGTGTGGCCAGTGGACGGCGAGGTCACCGCGGAGCTGCGCGAGCGGCTGCACGGCTACGCCGAAAAGGCGATCCGCGAGGCGGCCTGGCACACCGCCTGGCACGATCCGGACAGCGACTTCGAGGGCGCGGTTCACCACTGGCTCGACACGGTGCTGGACGGGCCGGCGGCCCGCGAGCTGACCAGCCTGGTGGCCCAGCTGAATTCGCATGCCGAAAGCGACGCGCTGGGCCAGAAGCTGCTGGCATTGACCGTTCCCGGCGTCCCGGACATCTACCAGGGCACCGAGCTCTGGGACGACAGCCTGGTCGACCCGGACAACCGCCGCCCGGTCGACTACACCGCGCGCCGCGAGGCACTGAAAACGTTGCAGCATCCCAAAATTCGGGTGGTCGCGGCCGCACTGCGGCTGCGGCGCGCCCGACCGGACACCTTCCTGGAGGGTGGTTACCACCCGGTGCTCGCCGCCGGCGCGGCAGCCGATCACGTTGTGGCGTTCCGGCGCGGCGACGACGTCCTGGTCGCGGTCACCCGGTGGACTTTCCGGCTCGAAGACACGGGCTGGGGCGACACCGTCGTGCCGCTGCCCGCGGGCTCGTGGACCGACACGCTGACAGCTAAGCGCTGGAGCGGATCGACGCCGGCCGCCGAGTTGTTCGCCGAGCTGCCGGTCGTATTGCTGGAACGTGCCGATGACTGAATTCGCGGTCTGGGCACCGAAGCCCGAACGGGTGCGCCTTGACGTCGACGGCACGGTGCACCCGATGACCCGCTCGGCCGACGGGTGGTGGCACGCCACCGTCGACACCGCGCCCGACGCCCGCTACGGCTACCTGCTCGACGACGACCCCACGGTGCTGCCGGACCCGCGCTCGGCCCGCCAGCCCGACGGCGTGCACGAGCGGTCGCAACTGTGGGACCCCTCGGCCGCGGCCTGGAGGGACGGCGACTGGGCCGGGCGGTCCGTCGAGGGCGCGGTGATCTACGAACTGCACCTCGGAACCTTCACTCCCGCAGGCACGTTCGACTCAGCCGTCGAAAAGCTGGACTACTTGGTCGATCTCGGAGTCGACTTCGTCGAACTGATGCCGGTCAACGCGTTCTCCGGCACGCACGGCTGGGGATACGACGGGGTGCTGTGGTATGCGGTGCACGAGCCCTACGGCGGCCCCGACGGGCTGGTGCGGTTCGTCGACGCCTGCCATCGCCGCGGCCTCGGGGTGTTGATCGACGCGGTGTTCAACCACCTCGGGCCGTCGGGTAACTACCTGCCGCGGTTCGGCCCGTATCTGTCGTCGGGCAGCAACCCGTGGGGCGAGGGCATCAACATCGCCGACGCGGACTCCGACGAGGTGCGCCGCTACATCATCGGCTGTGCGCTGCGCTGGATGCGCGACTTCCACGCCGACGGGCTGCGGCTCGACGCGGTTCATGCACTGGTGGATACCACCGCGATCCACATCCTCGAGGAGCTCGCAGCCGAAACCGATGCGCTCGCAGCGCAACTCGGCCGGCCGCTGTCGCTGGTCGCCGAAAGCGACCTCAACGACCCGCGGCTGATCACGCCCCGCGACCAAGGCGGTTACGGGCTCACCGCGCAGTGGGACGACGACATCCACCACGCCATCCACACCGCGGTTTCCGGCGAACGGCAGGGCTACTACGCCGATTTCGGCTCCATGGCCACCTTGGCCAAGACACTACGTAACGGTTTCTTCCACGCCGGCACCTATTCGTCGTTCCGGCGCCGCCGCCACGGCCGGCCACTGGACACGTCGAAGATTCCGGCCACCCGGCTGCTGGCCTACAGCTGCACGCATGACCAAGTCGGCAACCGGGCTCTCGGGGATCGCCCGTCGCAGAACCTCTCCCCCGGCCAACTCGCCGTCAAAGCGGCTCTGGTGCTCGGGTCTCCGTACACCGCAATGCTTTTCATGGGTGAGGAGTGGGGTGCGTCAACCCCGTTCCAGTTCTTCAGCTCGCATCCCGAGCCGGAGCTGGCCCGCGCGACCGCCGAGGGCCGCAAGAAGGAGTTCGCCGAGCACGGCTGGGCCGCCGACGACATCCCCGACCCGCAGGATCCGCAGACCTTCCGGCGCTCCAAGCTGGACTGGGGCGAGGTCGAGACCGTCGACCATGCGCGCCTGCTCGAGGTCTACCGAGAACTGATGACGTTGCGGCGCAAGGAATCCGACCTAGCCGATCCGTGGCTGGCCGACCTGACCATCGACTACGACGAAGACCAGCGCTGGATCGTGCTGCGGCGCGGCCGGTTCGCCATCGCCTGCAACCTCGACGCCGACGCGGCGCAGGTTCCGGTCACCGGTGAGGTGGTGCTGGCCTGGGACCCACCGCACGTCGGCGACACCTCGACCGAACTGCCCGGGCATTCGTTCGCGATCCTGCGTGCCTAACCGCGAGCGTGCGTGTTTGCACGCCGAAACGCCGCAAATCGTGTGCAACTGTGCACGCTCGCGGCCAGGTGCCGGCTACAACAAATAGCGGTAGGCCGGCGAGCCCGGCTCGAGCGCCTCGACGTGAATCTCGGTGGCCCGCATGCGCTCGAGCAGCCCGTCCAGGTCCGCGGCCGACCCCAGCTCGATGCCGACCAGCGCTTCGCCGGTCTCCCGGTTGTTGCGCTTGACGTACTCGAACAGCGTGATGTCGTCGTTGGGTCCGAGCACGTCGTCGAGGAATCGGCGCAGTGCGCCCGGCTCCTGCGGGAAGTCGACGAGGAAGTAGTGCTTGAGCCCGAGATGAACCAGCGAGCGCTCCAGCACTTCCCCGTAGCGAGACACGTCGTTGTTGCCGCCCGAAATCAGGCACACCACAGTCGAATCCGGCTCGACGTCGGTCTCCAGCAGGCCAGCCACCGACAGCGCGCCGGCCGGCTCGGCGATGATGCCCTCGTGCTGATACAGGTCGAGCATCGCGGTGCAGACCGCGCCCTCGTCGACCGCCGTGATCGACACCATGTCCCCGGCGGCGGCCAGCGCCGCATACGTCAGGGTGCCGGCCCGGTTGACGGCGGCGCCGTCGACGAACTGGTCGACATAGTCCAGCGTCACCGGCTCCCCCGCGGCCAGCGCGGCCATCATCGCCGCCGCGCCCGCCGGTTCGACGCCCAGCACTGACGTTTTCGTCGTCCGCTCCGCCAGATAGGTGGTGATACCCGCGATGCAGCCGCCGCCGCCCACCGGGACCACCACCAGATCCGGCTCGCCGCCGAGCTGGTCGAGCAGTTCGACCGCGATGGTGCCCTGCCCGGCGATGGTCCGCACGTCGTCGAACGGCGGCACCAGGGTGGCGCCGGTCCTGGCCACATCGTCGAGCGCAGCCTCGGCGGCCAGGTCGTAGGTCGTTCCGCCCACGATCAGCTCGATGAAATCCCCGCCGTGATAGCGGATGCGATCACGCTTCTGCTTGGGGGTCTTGGCCGGCACATAGACCCGCCCGTGGATCCCCAACGCCCGGCACGCGAACGCGAAGCCCTGGGCGTGGTTGCCGGCCGACGAACACACCACGCCCGCGGCGACCTCCTCCGGCGACAGCTGCACTAGCAGGTTGTAGGCACCGCGCAGCTTGTACGAACGAACCGACTGCAGGTCTTCTCGTTTGAGGTAGACCCGGGCGCCGGTCATCGCCGACAGCCGGTCACAGAGCTGCAGCGGTGTCGGTGTGACCACGCCGGCAATCCGGTCAGCCGCCGCGTCGATGTCGGCCGCGGTCAACGGCCCGGTGACCTGGGTGCTCGGCGTCTGGCTCGGTTCGGCGGACACCGATCAATGGTGCCACCCAACAGGCAGTTCAGTGCACAGGGGTCAGCACAAACACCGGAATTTGCCGGTCGGTTTTGGCCTGGTATTTGGCGTAGTCCGGCCACACCTCGACGGCCCGCTCCCACCAGACGGCTTTCTCGTCGCCGAAGACCTCGCGCGCCTCGTAGTCACCGCTGACCGGGCCGTCCTGCAACTCGACCCGTGGGTTCTTCTTGACGTTGTAGTACCAGACCGGGTTCTTCGGCGCGCCACCCAGCGACGCGACGATGGCGTACTCGCCGTTGTGCTCGACCCGCATCAGCGGCGTCTTGCGTAGTTTGCCAGTCTTCGCTCCGACGGTGGTCAGCAGTATGACGGGCTTTCCCTGCATCTCGGTGCCCTCGGTCCCGCCGGAGGCGGCGTACTTCTCGGCCTGCTCGCGCGACCAGTCCAGTGGGCTCGGGGCGTACTCACCTGATAGCGGCATACCCCCACCTTAGAAGGTGGGGAATCGAGGGCTGCCTGATCGGGAGTTTCGCTTGGCCGAAACCCTGTGTACTCGGTATCCTGAACTTTGTGACAGCGCCGCAACCCGTACTGCTCGCCGGTGTGCCGTGGCCGCGCTACAAGCTGGTCGCGCTGCTTGCCGGCCTGGTCACCTTCCTGATCGTCGGGCTGCTGACCACCAGTGCCGCGCCGTCGGTGCTGACCGCCGCGGCGGTGGCCGTGGTGTCCGGGCTCACATTCAAGACGCTCTCCCGCAACTAAGCCGGTTGCGCCGTCGTGGCGGCCTTGGGTTCGTGTACGTCGGGTCCCGGCTCGCTCGCGTAAAGCTCGTCGATTTCGGCGGCGTACTTCTCCGCGATCGGGCGCCGTTTGAGCTTCATGGTCAGCGTCATCTCGTCGCCGCCGGGCTCCCACAACGTGGGCAGCACCCGGAAACGCTTGATCTGCTCGACCCGCGACAGTTTGGCGTTGCCCTCGGCCACTCCCGCCGCAATCCGCGCAATCACTTCCGGGTCGGCCGCCAACGCCGCGGCCGAGGGGTCGAGACCGTGCTGGGCGGCGTAGGGCGCCACCGAGTCGGCGTCGAACACCAGTAACGCGGTGTTGAACGGCCTCCCGTCACCGATCGTGACCATCGCACCGATCATCGGGCAAGCCGCCATGATCGCGTTCTCGATGTTGGCCGGCGACATGTTCTTGCCGGCCGCATTGATGATCAGTTCCTTTTTGCGGTCGACCACCCGTAGGTAGCCGTCGGCGTCGATGTCGAGAATGTCGCCGGTGTGCAGCCAGCCGTCGGCGTCGATCGCTTCGGCGGTCTTGGCCGGCTCCTTGCGATAGCCCTTCATCACCAGCGGCCCGCGAACCAGGAACTCGCCGTCGTCGGCGATCTTGCTCTCCAGCCCCGGCAGCAGCTTGCCCACCGTGCCCAGGCGTCCCTCGCGTGGATGGACCACGCTGGCAACGCAACTGAGCTCCGACATCCCCCACACCTCGGAGATCGGGATACCGATGCCGGCGAAGAAGCCGAGGGTTTCCCTGGGGATCGGGGCCGCCCCGGACACCGCCCACCGCAACTGGTCCAGCCCCAGCCTGGCGCGCAGCTTGGACAGCACCAACTCGTCGGCCGTCGCCCATTCCGCCGCCACGTCATCGGGTACCGGCTCGCCGGCGATCAACGCCTCGGCGCGTTTCCCGGCGAGCGCCAGCGCCCACTGCAACGCGAGACGGCGCTCCTCGTCCGGCTCGTTTGCCACCGCGAATTCGATCGCGGCCTTGAGCTTTTCCCAAACACGGGGCACCGCGCCCCAAATGGTGGGCCGCACATCGGGCAACGCAGCCGCGATGGCACGGGCGTCGGACACCACCGTTACCTGCGTTCCGAAGACTTCCTGGTTGTACAACGCCATCATCCGGTCGGCGATGTGCGCCGAGGGCAGAAAAGAGGTTATCCGGTCCCCGAATTCGACACCGAGAACGGCATCGAGTGCTTCGGCCTCGAACAGCAGGTTGGCTTGCGTCATCTCCACACCTTTGGGGTTGCCGGTGGTTCCCGAGGTGTAGATGAGGGTGACGACATCGTCGGGTTGTACTGCCCGCCAAGTGGATTCGAAGTCGAAGTCGTCGCTGGCGGCGGCATGCAGATCGTCCACCGACAGCGTTCCCGGCGGCGAACCGTCAATGCAGACAATGTGCTCGATCGGCGCGCCGCTGGCGCGGATCCGGTCGACGTATCGGGCCTCGCACATCACCACCTTGGTGCCCGCATTGTCGAACAGGTAGGTCAGTTGCTCGGCGGGCAGCGTGTTGTAGACCGAGAACGACGTGGCGCCGACGTGCTGTGCGCCCACCTCGAGCGGGTAGAACTCGATCCGGTTGGCCATCATCAGCGAGACGGTGTCGCCGCGACGCACCCCGAGCCCGGCCAGCCCCGCCGCGACCCGGCGCACCTGCGCCGCGTATTCGCGCCAGCTCAACGTCGCAGTGTCGCCGGGCGTGCGCAGCGCCACGGCGTCCGGATCGATCGCCGCAGTGCGCTGGAATGCTGCGGGCAAGGTGCGCGGCCGCTCGGCTGTCGTCATTGCAATCTCCTTTGCTACCTACCCGATCAGAGCACAAAGTCGATCGGCGCAGGAGTAGGTTCGCCGACATGGCGGCGACGCTGATCACCGGCGCGAACGTGTGGGACGGGGTCTCGGCGTCCGCCACTCCGCGGCACGTGCTCGTCGTCGACGGCCGGATCCGACGGGTCGGCGACGCGCTCGAGGCGCCGGCCGATGCGCGGGTGGTCGACCTGTCCGGCCACACGGTGACGCCGGGGTTCATCGATTGCCATACCCATGTGATGGTGGCGCCGCCGTTGGGCCCGCACCTGGCCGCCCGCTCGAGCACCGCGAAGGCGCTGATGTCGCTGCCGGTATTGCGGGCCTTGCTGAGCAACGGGTTCACCACTATCCGCGACTTGGGTTGCGGCGACGTCGACTACCCGACGATTGACCTGCGCGACGCGGTTGCGGCCCGTCTGGTCGAGGGGCCGCGGATGGTGGTGGCGCCGCACATGATTTCCGCGCGCGGCGGGCACGGTGACTTCAGCGGATTCCTCGCCGACGAATATCAGGGCGACGCGCGGCCATTGCAGTTGGCGGCGGCCGACGGTGGTGACGAGATCCGCTCCCGGGTGCGGCAGGAGATCCGGGCCGGTGCCGACTGGATCAAGTTCGCGGCGACCGGCGGCTTCGCGTCGCCGTCGGACGATCCCGGCCACGCCACCTACAGCCAGGAGGAGATCGACGTCCTGGTCGCCACGGCCACCGACCTCGATATTCCGGTCACCCCGCACAGCTACGGCGACGAAGGCATCCAGCGCGCCGTGCGCGCCGGCGTGCGCAGTATCGAGCACGGCAACCTCGCCTCCGCCGAGACGTTGCGAATGATGGAGGACGCCGGGGTTTTCATGGTCCCGACGCAGTACGCGATCCTGTCCGGCGCGCGGCGCGGCGAAGACGACCCGTTGCTGGCCGGAGTGCCCGAGTACGCGCTGCGCAAGTTCCGGAAGTACCGCGGCCCGTTGCTGGATGCGGCCGAGCGGCTGGCCGCCAGCAACGTTCGCATCGCGTTCGGCACCGACGCGGGCATGTTTCCGCACCACGAGAATTGGCGTGAGTTCCCGGCGATGGTGTCCACCGGCATCAGCCCGCTGCGGGCGCTGCAGGCTGCCACCAGCGTTGCCGCCGAACTGCTCCGGCTCGACGACCTCGGCGTGATCGCCGAGGGCAAGATCGCCGATGTGATCGCGATGCCCGGCGACCCGCTCGCCGACATCGAGGTCACCGGACAGGTGGACTTCGTGATGAAAGACGGTGTCATCTACAAGGGCAAGGCGGCATGAATGCCACAGGTACAGGCGTCGATTGACGGGCAGGTGCAACGCATCCCCCACTCGATCACGGCGCGGGCGCGCGCCAACGACGCCATCTGCGCGTCGATCTCGGCGAGTTTGGCCTCGGCAAGCGCGCGGCTGGCCGGGCGCCCGGGCTCGTCGTCGGCGAACAGCACCTGGATCTCGTCAAGCGCGAAGCCAGCGGATTTGCAGAGCCGGATCACCTCCAGCCGGGTCAGCACGGCATCGTCGTAGCGGCGCTGACCGCCCACCCTGACTGGAGCCGGCAGCAGTCCGATCTGCTCGTAGTACCGCAACGTGGTCGCCGCGACACCCGCTTGGCGTGCTACGTCCCCGATCGTGAGCGCTGTGGTCATCGGGCCCTCCACGAGATCCAGAACTTGACTTAGAGCCAACTCTAAGTCGTTGACTCGGCGGTATGCACACACAGGTACTCGACGAGTTGCGCGCCGCCCGATACGCCTCACTGCGAAGCTTCCGCCGCGACGGCACGCCGGTTGACACGCCGATCTGGTTCGCCCTCGACCGAAACGTGCTGCTATTTCGCACCAAAGTGGGCCCGAAGACACGCCGACTGGCGGCGCGTCCCGACGTCGAGCTCACGGCCTGCGACTACCGCGGCCGGATCCCTCGCGGCGCGACGACCATCGCGGGCCGCGCCACTGGCAGTGGAACATCGCGCCGCTGATCAAAGTTCCGGGCGTCACCAATGTGCACCAGGATCTGTGCGTGCGCGAAAAGCTACGCCGCGCACGTGACCGGGAAGTTTGGCCCGACAGCGTCATCGTTCGAGTGGAGTTGTCACATGTCTGACCCGGTTCGCTCACCGACTGTTTTCGAATGCTGCACCGCCGCAGCCGGACTCGTTCGCGGTCTGGTGCGGCCCAGGCGGCCGGATCAGCGGTTCATCCGCAGCATCGTCGACGCGGGACTGCCGGATCCCCGGAACACCGTGACGCTGACTGCGCTTCCGCAGGTGCCTCGCTGGGTGCCGACCCCGACGATCGTCGAGGGTATGTTCGCGCCTCGGCGGGTGCCAAACGCATTGACCTCGTTCGTCGTTACGCATCCGCAGGCCACGTTCATCGTCGATCCCGCCGTGTGCATTGACGTCGAGCAACGGGCGATCGCCCAACTACCGACAGTGCTGCGCGTCGCGGTCCGTCCGCCCGCCGATGCGATTCCAACGATCACCGCACTGCGTCGGCTGGCCGAAGAACCGCACTTGGATTTCGCCTTACCGACCCACGCACACTGGGATCACGTCTCGGGGCTGCTGGACATTCCCGACCTTCCGGTTCACCTGCACCGCACAGAACACGAATGGATCAGTTCCGGGCGGGTCGCGCCGGTCGGCGGCGTCCGCGATTCGCTGCGCGATCGGCCCATCGTGGAATACGACCTGGATGGACCACCGATACTCACCTTCACCCGAAGTCACGATCTGTTCGGCGACTACTCCGTGATCCTTGTGGACCTCGCTGGACATACCCCGGGCAGCATCGGGGTGCTCACCCACACCGGGCGGGGATGGATCCTGATCGCCGGTGATGCCGCCTGGCACGAATTGCAGATCGACAGCATCCGGCAAAAGTCAAGTTACCCCGGCGCTTTCGCAGACGAGGATCGTGACGAAACCTTCCGAACACTCCAACGACTGCACCTGGCCCGTCACGCGGTGACGATCATCCCGACCCACGACCATCAGGCGTCGATGTGGTTGTCCGCCTAACCACCGAGTGTGCGGCCAGCTTCACACTCGGTGGCCGTCAACCACCCAGACAGCCCGGGCCTAGCAGCGCCTTGAGGTCGCCCATCAGCGCCGGCGACGGGGTCACCCGCAGCGACGAGTCGAGTTCCAGGGTGGTGATCCGGTCGCCGCTGATCAACCGCAGATGCACCTGCGACGTGCCGGGGTGGCGCGCCAGCACCTGCTTGAGCGCGGTGACCTTGTCCATGGTGCATTGGCGGGTGGGCAGGCTGACCGCCAGCGGCCGGTCCACCTGTGCGCCGGAAAAGTCCGGTACCACAAGATCGTTCGCGATCAGGCAGACTCTGTCGTCTTGGATCTTCACCCGCGCGCTGACCAGCACCACCGCGTCGTCGACGATGTCCGCCCCGTACGTGGAATAGGTGTGCGGGAAGAACATCACCTCGATGCCACCGGTCAGGTCTTCCAATTGCGCCGACGCCCACGGCATCCCATTCTTGTTTACCCGCCGGTTGACCGAGGCGAGGATGCCACCCACCTTGACCGCGGTGTCGTTGGGAACATCTCCGTCGAGGATCGCCGGAATGGGCGTGTCGACCTGGGTGGCCAGCAGATGCGCGACGCCGTTGAGCGGATGCCCGGACACATACAAGCCCAGCATCTCGCGCTCGAGGGCCAGCTTGTGCTTGTCGTCCCACTCCTCGTCGGGCACCTTGATGGTGAACACCGCGTTGGTGCCGGCGTCTTCGCCACCGAACAGGTCGAACTGGCCCATCGCCTCGGCCTTTTTGGTGCCCAGCACCGAATCCACGGCGTCGGTGTGCACCAGGAACAAGCCTTTACGCGGGTGGCCCAGCGAGTCGAACGCGCCGGCCTTGATCAGCGACTCGGTGACCCTCCTGTTGCACGCCGCGATGTCGATCTTGTTGAGGTAGTCGGAGAAGTCGGTGAACTTGCCCTTCTCGGTACGGGTATTGATCAGGGAGGCAACGACGTTGGCGCCGACGTTGCGTACCGCGCCGAGCCCGTAGCGGATGTCGGCGCCGACCGAGGCGAAGTTGAGCCCGGACTCGTTGACGTCCGGCGGCAACACGGTGATGCCGAGCTTGCGGCAGTCGGCCAGGTACACCGCGGCCTTGTCCTTGTCGTCGCCCACCGACGTCAAGAGCCCCGCCATGTATTCGGCGGGATAGTTCGCCTTCAGGTACGCAGTCCAGTACGACACCATCCCGTAGCCAGCGGCATGCGACTTGTTGAACGCGTAGTCGGCGAACGGCAGGATGGTGTTCCACAGCGCCTTGATGGCGCCGGCCGAGAAACCGTTGGATTGCATTCCCGCCGAGAAGCTTTCGTATTCGGCGGCCAGCACGTCGGCCTTCTTCTTGCCCATCGCCTTGCGCAGAATGTCGGCTTGGGCCAGCGAGTAGCCGGCCACCTTCTGCGCGATCCGCATGATCTGCTCTTGGTAGACGATCAGGCCGTACGTTTCGGCGAGGATCTCCTCCAGCGGCTCGGCCAGCTCGGGATGGATCGGCTTGATCGGCTGGCGGCCGTTCTTGCGGTCGGCGTACTCGTTGTGGGCGTTCTGCCCCATCGGGCCGGGCCGGTACAGCGCGATCACCGCGACCACGTCTTCGAACCCGGTGGGCTGCATGCGGCGCAGCAGGTCGCGCATCGGCCCGCCGTCGAGCTGGAACACCCCGAGCGTGTCGCCGCGGCCCAGCAGCTCGTAGGTCGCCTTGTCGTCCAGCGGCACCGATTCCAGGTCGAGGTCGATTCCCCTGTTGGCCCTGATGTTCTCGATCGCGTCGCCGATGATCGTCAGGTTGCGCAGCCCGAGGAAGTCCATCTTCAGCAGGCCGATGGCCTCGCATGCCGGGTAGTCCCAGCCGGTGATGATGGCGCCGTCCTGCGGCCGCTTCCACAGCGGAATGGCCTCCGTCAGCGGCTCGCTGCTCATGATCACCGCGCAGGCGTGCACCCCGGCGTTGCGGATCAGGCCCTCCAGCCCGCGGGCGGTCTGGTAGATGGTGCGCACGTCGGGGTCGGTGTCGATCAGGCCGCGGACCTCGGCGGCTTCCTTGTAGCGCTCGTGGTTGGGGTCGGTGATGCCGGCCAGCGGAATGTCCTTGGCCATGATCGCCGGCGGCAGCGCCTTGGTGATCCGGTCGGCGATTGCAAAGCCGGGCTGGCCGTAGTGGATCCGCGCCGAATCCTTCAGCGCCGCTTTGGTTTTGATGGTGCCGAAGGTGATGACCTGGGCAACCCGGTCCTGGCCCCACTTCTCGGCGGCGTAGCGCACCATTTCGCCGCGGCGACGGTCGTCGAAGTCGATGTCGATGTCCGGCATCGACGTGCGCTCCGGGTTGAGGAAGCGCTCGAACAGCAACCCGTGCGGGATGGGGTCGATGTCGGTGATGCCGAGCGCGTAGGCGACCAGCGAGCCCGCCGCCGAGCCGCGGCCCGGCCCCACCCGGATGTCGACCGAGCGGGCGTAGTTGATCAGGTCGGCGACGATCAGGAAGTACGACGGAAATCCCTTGTCGCAGATGACTTCGATCTCGTAGGCGGCCCGCTGCGCGTATCCGTCGGGCAGCCTGTCACCGAAGCGTCGCCGCAACCCGGCCTCCACCTCGTGACGCAGCCAGGAGGCCTGGTCGTGCCCCTCGGGGACCGGGAAGACCGGCATCCGGTTGCGCGGCGCCCACACGTCGGCGTAGGAGCCCACCCGCTCGGCGATCAGCAGCGTCGCGTCACAGGCGCCGGGGACCTGGTGGTCCCAGATCTCGCGCATCTCGGCGGCCGACTTGAGGTAGTAGCCGTCGCCGTCGAACTTGAACCGGTTGGGATCCGAGAGCGTCTTGCCGGTCTGCACGCACAGCAGCGCCTCGTGGTTGTGGGCGGCGTCGCGGGTGACGTAGTGGCAGTCGTTGGTGGCCAGCGGCGGGATGTTGAGGGTGCGGCCGATTTCCAGCAGCCCGTCGCGGACCCGGCGTTCGATGTCGAGCCCGTGGTCCATCAGCTCGAGGAAGTAGTTCTGCGGGCCGAAGATCTCCCGCCACTTGGCGGCGGCCTCCAGCGCTTCGCGGCGTTGCCCGAGCCGCAGCCGGGTCTGCACCTCACCGGACGGGCAGCCGGTGGTGGCGATGATGCCCTCGGCGTGCTCGGCGATCAGCTCGGCGTCCATCCGCGACCACTTGCTCAGCTGGCCCTCGAAGGAGGCCAGCGACGACAGCTTGAACAGGTTGCGCAGGCCGGTGGCGTTCTCGGCGACCATGGTCAGGTGGGTGTACGACCCGCTGCCGGAGACGTCGTCGCTCTTTTGGCCAGGGTCGCCCCAGAAGATGCGGCGGGTGTCGAATCGAGAGCCGGGCGCGATATAGGCCTCGACGCCGATGATCGGCTTGATTCCCGCCTTGGTGGCCGCGTTGTAGAACTCGCTGGCGCCGAACATGTTTCCGTGGTCGGTCATCCCGATCGCGGGCATTTCCAGCCGCTCCGCCTCGGCGAGCATCGGGGTGATCTTCGCAGCACCGTCCAACATCGAATACTCGGTGTGGTTATGCAGGTGCACGAAGGACTGGTTCATAGAGACGCCAGTCTATGACCGGGCACCGACGAGTCTCGGCGTGTCGGCATGCGTGTCTGCTTTGCGCCGTCGACCTCCTCGCCGAACGTGACGCTGCTGCGACTTCCCGGCCAGATTTTCGCAGCCGTTTCACGCTCGGCGCGCATTTCTTGGGACAGTTGCTGCTCGGCTGCTCTAGCTTGACAGGCATGAGCGTGTACCGGGTCACCGACTTGATCGGGACGAGCACCGTGTCTTGGGAGGACGCCGCGGCGGAGGCGGTGCGCCGGGCACAGGAGACCATCGACGACATCCGGGTCGCCGAGGTCGTCGAGCAGGATCTGGCCCTGGACTCGAGTGGGGGGATCACCTACCGCACGAAGCTGCGGATCTCGTTCAAGATCAGGCCGCGCAAGACGTCCTAGCGGCGCAGGTCCCGGACGATCCGAAGCGCGGGCAGCAGCACGCTGCGCGGCGCGAACCTGCCGCCCACGCTGGCGACTTTCGGCACCAGCCCGGGCACGACGCTGCGCTTACCGTCGCGCATCCCGGCGATCGCGGCTTCGGCGACGTCGTGCGGCGAGACTTGCGCCAAGCCGATGTTCACGTGCTCGGCGTCGGCGATCTGCGCCCACTCCGTCGGCACCGGTCCGGGACACAAGACGGTGCACGAGACCCCGGTGCCGTGCAGCCCCTCGTGCACGGCTTCGGAAAAGGTCTGGACGAACGCCTTGGTGGCCGAGTAGACCGCCATGCCCGGCAACGGCTGGAACGCCGCGATCGACGCGATGTTGAGCACCGCTCCGGCGCCACGCTCGACCATGCCGGGCAGCGCGGCATGGGTCAGCTCCATCAGAGCCAACGCGTTGAGCGTGACCTGCTCGGTTTCCCGCTCGATCGGCAACTCGTGGAACGCGCCGCTGGTCCCGAAGCCGGCGCTGTTGCACAGCCCCGCGATCGGTTCGCGGCCGATCAGGTCGGCCAGAGCGGCGCGTCCCCGGGTCTTGGCCAGATCCAGCGGCATGACATCGACCCCGACCGAGTACTCCTTGGTGAGTTCCGCGGCGAGGTCGTCCAGGCGTTCTCTGCGACGCGCAACAAGCAGCAGCGGGTAGCCGCGGCGGGCCAGGCCGCGAGCCAATTCGGTGCCGATGCCGGACGAGGCGCCCGTGACGACGACGGTTGCGTGGTTGCTCGGTTTGGGCAGGCTCATGATGTCCTACCAGTGGATCCCGCGGGTGGCACGTACAAACGTCTCGCTACGTTTGTCGAATTTCGTTGTCTCCTCGGCGCGTTCGCTGCCCGCCGCGGCGGCGGAGTCGTCGAACATGGCGAAGGCGCGGTTGCGGACGTAGTCCATCACCAACGGGTTGACCGCGTCGGCGACGGCCGCGAACTGCCCGATCGGAGGGCTGACCCGGCGCGGCCGGTGCACGATCGCATCGGCGAGCACACCCGCCGCCTGATCGGGCGTCAGCGTCGGGAACCGGTCGTACATGGTGGTGGGGCTGATCATCGGCGTGCGGACCAGCGCCATGTGCACGGTGGTGAATCGCACGTCGTCGTTGACGGTTTCGGCCTGCAGCGCGTCGCACAGCGTGTCGAGCGCGGCCTTGCTGGCGATGTAGGCACCGAAGCGCGGTGCGCGGGTCTGCACGCCGGCAGACGACACGTTGATGATCTGGCCGAAACCACGTTCCCGCATTCCTGGGATGAACTTCAAAATGAGCTGCACCGCGCCGAAGTAATTCAGCTGCATGGTTCGCTGGTAGTCGTGAATTCGGTCGTAAGACAACGCAAGTGAGCGCCGAATCGACTTGCCGGCATTGTTGATCAGGATGTCGACGCGGCCGAGGTCGGCCAGCACTTGGTCGGCCATCGCGGCAACGGCGTCCATGTCGGACAAGTCGCAGGGGTAGACATGGGCGGTGCCGCCATCGGCACGGATTCCATCGGCGACCTTCTCCAGCTTCTCGGGAGTACGGGCGACCAACACCACCTCGCCGCCGGCGCGGGCGATTTTCTTGGCGGTCGCTTCCCCGATGCCGGACGATCCCCCGGTGATCACGGTGATCGTGCCGTCGACGGCATCGTGGAGGCTACGGCCCGCCACAGCGTCGAGCAGGTTGCGCAGATAAAACGGTCGGTACCGCCCCGCGGAATTGGGCGTGTTGACAATGCTCGAGACGGCAGCGATCGGCTTTTCGACAAGGCTGGTGAGGTCAGCGAGATTCATGGATCTACAGTGTCCTACACCACAGCGGGTGATTCGTGGGCAATCGCCTTGTTACGTCGAGTAATTTGCCCGTGACGACCGTCTAACGGCGGTGCAACCGGCCAATGATGCCCTAGACGCATGGGAATGCTTTCACGGTTTCGCAAACGCAAAGCGACCAGTATCTACGCCAGGATCGGCGGCCACGAGGCGCTCGAAATGGTTGTCGAGGACTTCTATGCTCGCGTGCTCGACGACGACGAGCTTTCTGGCTTCTTCGCGGGAACGAACATGAATCGGCTGAAGGGCAAGCAGGCCGCATTTCTGGCCGCGGCGCTGGGCGGGCCCGAACCCTACGAAGGCGCGTCGATGAAGCAGGTGCATCAGGGCCGCGGCATCACCATGCACCACTTCAACCTAGTGGCCGGGCATCTGACGGACTCGTTGGCGGCGGCCGGAGTGCCGTCCGAAACGATCGACGAGATACTCGCCGTGGTGGCGCCGCTCGCCGGCGACATCGCCTCGGACGCCGAGACCGCGCGGGTCTGAGCCGTCCTGGTCGAGGCCGTAAGCCCGCCTAGTTATCCCTCGGCGCGCAGCACGTCCAGCGCGTGCTGCAAATCCTCGGGGTACGGGCTGACGATCTCGATGCGCCTGCCGTCGGCCGGGTGAGCGAATGCCAGCGACCGGGCGTGCAGCCATTGCCGTTCCAGCCCAAGCTTTTTCGCGAGTTTGGGGTTGGCCCCGTAGGTGAGGTCGCCGCAGCAGGGGTGGTGCAGCGCGGCGAAATGCACCCGAATCTGGTGGGTGCGACCGGTTTCCAGGTGCACGTCGAGCAGGCTGGCCGCGACGAACGCTTCGATGGTGTCGTAGTGGGTCAGGCTGTGCCGGCCGTTCGCGGTGACGGCGAACTTCCAGTCGTGGCCACGATGCCGGCCGATCGGTGCGTCGATGGTGCCGCTGGACGGGTCCGGATGTCCTTGCACCAGCGCGTGATAACGCTTGTCGACGGTGCGCTGCTTGAATGCCCGCTTGAGAACGGTGTACGCGCTCTCGGAGATGGCCACCACCATCACCCCCGACGTCCCCACGTCCAGGCGATGCACGATGCCCTGGCGCTCGTGCACACCCGACGTCGTGATCCGGAAGCCGGCGCCGGCCAGTCCGCCGAGCACCGTCGGCCCGGTCCAGCCGACCGACGCGTGCGCGGCCACCCCGGCGGGTTTGTCGACCGCGACGATGTCGTCGTCGGCGTAGAGAACTTTCATGCCTTCGATCTCGACGGGTGTGTTCTCCAGCGGGGCCGGCGCGTCGGGCAACCGCACGTGCAGCAGGGCGCCCGGGGTCAGCCGATCGGACTTGCCGGCCGGCGCGCCGTCCAGCTCGACGTCGCCGCCTTCGGCCAGCGCCGCGGCGGCGGTGCGGGACAGGCCGAGCAGCCGCGCCAGCCCCGCATCCACCCGCATGCCCGCCAAGCCCTCCGGGACGGGCATCGACCGGTCGGGCATCAGCGCTCGTCGGCCTTGCCGGCGGTCTCCACGAGTTCGTCGCCCGGTTTCCGCCGGCCGACGGTGTCGAAGTCGAAGCCGAACACCGACAGCGCAACCAGCAGGATCGCCCCGCCCACCACCGACGGGTCGGCGACATTGAACACCGGCCACCAGCCGATCGACAGGAAGTCGACGACATGCCCGCGCAGCGGGCCCGGCGACCGGAAGAACCGATCGACCAGGTTGCCCATCGCGCCGCCCAGGATCATGCCCAGGCCAATGGCCCACCACGGCGAGACCAGACGCCGTCCCATCCAGAAGATCCCGACCACCACCCCCGTCGCGATCAGGGTCAGCAGCCAGGTGTATCCGGTCGCCATCGAGAACGCGGCCCCGGAATTGCGCACCAACGTCCAGGTGACGGTGTCGCCGATGATCGACACCGGCTGGCCCGGGGTCAGCAGCCTGACGGCGAGCACCTTGGTGACGATGTCGAGCGCCAACACCACCGCCGCGACCGAGAGCAGCAGGCGCAGCCGTCGCGGCGGAGCAGTAGGTTGCGGCGTTCCCGCGGGGGATTCGTCAGTCACGCCCCTATCATCCCAGCATGAGCCGCCTGACGGTCATCAGCACCGGTGGCACGATCGCCACCAGCACCGACGCCGACGGGGTACGCCGGCCGACCCGCAGCGGCGCCGAGCTGACCGCCGGCCTGGACGTGGATGTCGTCGACGTGCTCTCGCTGGATAGCTCGCAGTTGACGCCGGCCGACTGGGACGTGATCGGCGCGGCGGTGCGCGCGGCGGTCGACGGCGGCGCGCGGGGCGTGGTCGTCACGCACGGCACGGACACCCTCGAGGAGACCGCGCTGTGGCTCGACCTCACCTACGACGGCGCGGCGCCGGTGGTGATCACCGGCGCCCTGCGCAGCGCCGACGCGCCCGACGCCGACGGCCCGGCCAACCTGCGCGACGCTTTGTCGGTGGCTGCCAGCGCCGACGCCCGCGACCTGGGCGTGCTGGTGTCGTTCGGCGGTCGGCTGTTGCAGCCGCTGGGCCTGCGCAAAGTGGCGACGGGCTTCGCGGGCGAGCCGCTGGGGACCCTCGAGGAGGTCGTCCGCGACAAGGTCCGGCCCTACCTGGGCGAGCTCAGCGCGGCACGGGCGCCGCGCGTCGACATCGTCGCGACCTATCCGGGCGGCGACGCGGTGGCGCTGGATGCCTGCGTGGCCGCCGGCGCCCGCGGTGTGGTGCTGGAGGCGCTCGGCTCGGGCAACGCGGGAGCGGCGGTGATCGACGGGGTGCGCCGGCATTGCGCCGCGGGGGTGGTGGTCGCGGTGTCCAGCCGGGTCGCGGGCGCCCGGGTCGGTGCGGGATACGGCCCGGGCCGGGAGCTGGCCGACGCGGGCGCGGCGATGGTGCCCACGCTGCCGCCGAGCCAGGTGCGGGTGCTGCTGATGGCGGCGCTGGCGGCCGGTCTACCGGTCGGCGACGTCGTCGGCCGCTGGGGCTGATTCGACCAGTCCCGCAACGTAATCCGGCCAGTCGAGGCTCTCCACGGGGTTGGCGGCGGCCAGGTCGGCGGTGTCGGACGCGAACGTGCGGGCCGGGCCCGGCCCGGTGCTGCGGGTTTCGAACCGCACCGTGACCACGCCGTGGCCGGCGCCCTGCACCCAGCCGTGCCCGAAGTCGCGGTGGGTGACGTCGTCGCCGATCCGCCACGCCGCGGTGTCCGGCTGCGCCGGTGCCTCCGCGGCGTGGTCGGCGTGCGACGTCTCGGCCGACATGTCCAGGTCGGGGAACAACGACTCCTGAAGCACATCGGACAACCCCGAAAACCCCACGCCGAGTAGGCGAATCGGCCCGATCTGGCGCGGGTCGAGCAGCAGCCGGCGGGCCAGCGCGAGCAGCGCGGCGGCGTCGGCGGTCGCGTACGGCAGGGTCGCCGAGCGGGTCAGCGTGCTCATGTCTGACTTCTTCAACTTCACCGTGACGGTGCGGGCGCCGCGGCCGTCACGGGTCAGTCGCTGATGGGCGTGCTCGGCGATCGGGCCGACGGCCTCCTGCAGTTCCTCGAGCGTGGTCAGGTCGGCGGGGAAGGTGGATTCGGCGCTGATCTGCTTGGCTTCGGCGCGTTCGGTGACCGGCCGCTCGTCGATGCCGCGGGCCAGCCGGTGTAGCGCGGGGCCGATCGTGGCGCCCAGGATGCTGGCCACCTCGGCTTCCGTCAGCGCCGCGAGCTGCCCGATGGTCTCGATGCCGAGCCGATGCAGCTTTTCCTCGGCGACCGGCCCGATCCCCCACAGTCGTCGCACCGGAAGGCCGCCGAGCAGCGGTGTTTCGTCGGCGCGGCGGACCACCCGGATACCGTCGGGTTTGGCCATACCCGAGGCGATCTTGGCGATCTGCTTGCCCGACCCGGCGCCGACCGAGGCCACCAGGCCGGTCTCGTCGCGCACCCGCCGCCGCAGCTGCTCGCAGAACCGCTCGACGTCGTCGGGCGACGCCCCGACCAGTTCTGCCGGCTCCGCGAATCCCTCGTCGTACGACAGCTGCTCGACGACCGGGACCACGGCGCGAATGACGTCGAAAACCCGCCGGCTGGCCACCCCGTAGACCACGCCGCGCGGCGGCAGCACCACCGCGTGGATGCCGACCAGTCGGCGCGCCTGATGCATCGGCATCGCCGACCGGGCGCCGAAAACTCGTGACTCGTAGCTGGCGCCGGCCACCACCCCGCGCCCGCCCAGCCCGCCGACCAACACCGGGCGCCCCCGCAATGTGGGCCGGGTCAGCTGCTCGACGGACGCGAAGAACGCGTCCATGTCGAAATGCAGCACCCACCGCGAGTCCACACTCGCAGATGCTATTGCGCTAACGTCTTGATTCGTGCCCGCGGTGAAGCCCGGCTGAGGAGCGACATGTCGACGGCATGGTCGCGGCTGCGTCAGGAATGGCTGCAGCGTCTGGAATCCGACGAACGCTCGGCCGTTCTGGCCTGGGCGGCGTTTACCGTCACGTTCACCGGGCTGCGAGCGCTGACCCACTGGATCCACGCCGGTCACGGCCCGTCGGGTGGCGGGATAAAGCTGGGCAACAGGCATTTTCACCACTACAACATTGGGATTGCGTTGCTGTCGGCCGTCGGTGCGGTGGGCCTGCGTGGATCCGACAGACAGCGGCGCCACCCCGTTGCGGCGGTGGCGTTCGGGGCGGCCAACGCGATGATCGTCGACGAGCTGGCGTTGCTGCTCGACCTCGAGGACGTGTACTGGAAGGCCGACGGACGCCAAAGTGTCGACGCCGCCGTCGGTCTGATCGCTGCAGGCGCCACGGTCCTTGCGGGTATGCCGTTCTGGCCGTACGCGCGCCGCGCGCTGCGGCCCGGTGGCTAACCCGGTCTACACCTTGGCGATCGCCACCCGCACGCCGTCGCCGACGTCAGCGGCGTCCGCCCCCGGGTCGCCGAATTCGAAACGGGTGGCCAGGATTTCACGGGCGATCAGGTCGCGGTGCGCGTCTGCCCAGGCAGCCCGCTCGGCGGGCACCGACATCACCACGCTGATCCGGTCGGAGACGTCCAGGCCGGTCCACTTGCGCAGCTCCTGTAGCTCGCGGATGCGGTCCTTGGCCCAGCCTTCGGCCTCCAGCTCGGGTGTGACCGTGGCGTCGAGCACCACCAGCCCGGCGCCGTCGGGCAGTGCCGCGGTGTAGTCCGGGTCGGCGGCCACCAGCCGGGAGCTGTACTCGTCGGGCTGCAGCACCGCCGGCCCGGCGGTCAGCGTGCCGTCGTCGTTGACGACGCCCTCGCCGGCCTTGACCGCCTTGATGGCCGCCTGCACGTCCTTGCCCAGCCGTGGCCCCGCGACACGGGCGTTGACCGTCAGCTCGAAACGGCCGTAGCGGGCGATGTCCTCGGTCAACTCGACGCGCTTGACGTTGAGCTCGTCGGCGATCAAATCGGTGAACGGCTCCAGTCGCCGCGGATTCTCCACCGCCACAGTCAGTTTCGGCAGGGGCAGACGCACCCGAAGCTGCTTGGCCTTGCGCAGCGACGACGCCGCCGAGCACACCTCGCGCACCTGGTCCATTGCGTCCACCAGATCCGGGTCTGCGGGCACATCGCCGGGCTCGGGCCAGTCGGTCAGGTGCACCGAGCGCTCGCCGGTGACGCCGCGCCAGATGACCTCGGTGGTCAGCGGCAGCAGCGGCGCGGCCAGCCGGGCCGTCACCTCCAGCACGGTGTGCAGCGTGTCGATCGCGTCGGCGTCCTCTTCCCAGAACCGCTGCCGGGAGCGTCGCACGTACCAATTGGTCAGCGCCTCGGTGAATTGGCGCAGCTGCTCGCAGGCACCCGAGATGTCGCAGACGTCCATCTCGGCGGTGAGGTCCTCGCGCAGCGCCGCCAGCTTGGCCAGAATGTAGCGATCCAGCACATGCCGCGAATCCGTGCGCCAGGTACCGACTTTCGGCGCGTACAGCGCCAAAAAGCTGTAGGCGTTCGTCAACGGCAACATGACCTGGCGCACGCCTTCGCGGATGCCGGGTTCGGTGACGATCAGGTTTCCGCCCCGCAGGATCGGCGACGCCATCAAAAACCAGCGCATGGCGTCGGAGCCGTCGCGGTCGAACACCTCAGTCACGTCGGGGTAGTTGCGCAGCGACTTGCTCATCTTCTGCCCGTCGCTGCCGAGCACAATGCCATGTGCCACACAGGTTTTGAATGCCGGCCGGTCGAAGAGCGCAGTGGCCAGCACGTGCAGCGTGTAGAACCAGCCGCGGGTCTGCCCGATGTATTCGACGATGAAATCGCCGGGGTAATGGGTGTCGAACCAGTCACGGTTCTCGAACGGGTAGTGCACCTGCGCGTACGGCATCGACCCGGAGTCGAACCACACGTCGAAAACGTCGGGGATGCGCCGCATCGTCGAGCGGCCGGTGGGGTCGTCCGGGTTGGGCCGGGTGAGCTCGTCGATGTAGGGCCGGTGCAGATTGTCCGGGCGCACCCCGAAGTCGCGCGCCAGCTCGTCGAGGCTTCCGTAGACGTCGATCCGCGGATACGCCGGATCATCGGACATCCACACCGGAATCGGCGTGCCCCAGTAGCGGTTTCGCGAGATCGACCAGTCGCGCGCGTTGGCCAGCCACTTGCCGAACTGGCCGTCCTTGACGTGCTCGGGGTACCAGGTGATCTGCTGGTTGAGTTCGACCATGCGGTCCCGGAATTCGGTGACCCTGACGAACCACGACGACACCGCCCGGTAGATCAACGGGTTTCGGCAGCGCCAGCAGTGCGGGTAGGGGTGCTCGTAGGTTTCATGCCGCAGCAGCACCGCGCCGTTGGCCGCCGCGGGACCGGTGCCGTTCTTCAGATCGCGGATGATGTGCGGGTTGGCGTCGAAGACGTGCTGACCCTGATAGTCCGGGACCGTGGCGTCGAAGCGGCCCTTGGCGTCGACGGGCGTCACCGGCACGATGCCGGCCCGATCACCGGTGTCCTTGTCGTCTTCGCCGTAGGCCGGCGCCATGTGCACGATCCCGGTACCGTCCTCGGTCGTCACGAACTCGCCGGGGAGTACCGCAAAAGCGTTGGCCGAGTCCATGAAATACGGGAACGGCGGCAGATACCGCAGACCCAGCAAGTCGGCGCCGCGGTAGCGGCCCAGCACCTCGGGCTCGTCGCCGAGCTCGCGGGCGTAGGCGGCCAGCCGGGCCTCCGCCAACACATAACGCCGCTCCCCCGCCCGCACCTGCACGTAGGTGACGTCAGGATTGACAGCGACCGCCTGGTTGGACGGCAGGGTCCACGGCGTCGTCGTCCACACCAACAGATACGCGCCGGCCAATTCCCCTTCGGGCACAAGGAATCCGACCGTGATCGCCGGATCCTGGCGGCTCTGGTAGATGTCGTCGTCCATCCGCAGCTCGTGGTTGGACAGCGGGGTCTCGTCGCGCCAGCAATACGGCAGGACCCGGTAGCCCTCGTACGCCAAGCCCTTGTCCCACAACTGCTTGAACGCCCAGATCACCGACTCCATGTAAGGCAAATCGAGCGTCTTGTAGTCGTGTTCGAAGTCGACCCAGCGCGCCTGACGGGTGACATAGGCCTGCCACTCGTCGGTGTAGCGCAACACCGATTCGCGGCAGGCCTCGTTGAACGCGGCGATGCCCATCGCGTCGATCTGCGACTTGTCGGTGATGCCGAGTTGCCGCTCGACTTCGAGTTCGGCGGGCAGGCCGTGGGTGTCCCAGCCGAAGCGACGCTCCACCTTGTAGCCGCGCATCGTCCGGTACCGCGGCACGATGTCCTTGACGTAGCCGGTGAGCAGATGCCCGTAATGCGGCAGGCCGTTGGCGAACGGCGGCCCGTCGTAGAACACGTACTCGGGGGCGTCGGCGCGGCGGGCGATGCTGGCGCGGAAGGTGTGGTCGCGGCCCCAGTAGTCGAGAACCTCGAGTTCGGCCGCCGGAAAGTCGGGCGTCCCGCCGGCCAGCTTGGGGTAAGTCAAAGCGTCGTCTCCCTGTGCCACTGTTCTGGCCGGGGACGACGACCGCGCTGTAGCGCGAGCGCCGCGGTACCACCCCGCTTGCCACGCAGAGGCGTGGCCGCTCATTGCAGGCTGTGACGGGCCTACCCGTTCGGTTCTACTGAGCCTGACCGGCCGTTCTTCCGAAGGCTCCCCGGTGATGGCCGGATCGACGCCGCTGGGTCGATTCTACGGGCGGCGCGCAAATCGAGCCGGGCGAGCCCGCACCTCGTCGCCCGTGAGCGCGGCGCCACACCGGTCGCAGTGCAGGCGGTCCTCGGGATGCCCGCCGCACTCGTGGTGTTCAAGCGTCAGCGGCGGCCCGTCGGGTTCGCCGTAGTAGCGGTCGCCCCACAGCATCAGCTGGGTGAGCACCGGCAACAGTGCGCGGCCCTTCTCGGTGAGGTGGTACTCGAATCGCTCCGGCCGGCTCTGGTAGCGCCGTCGTTCCAGCACACCCTCGTCGACCAGGTGCGCCAGCCGCGCGGCAAGCATGCTGCGGGTGATGCCGGTGCCGGCGCACAACTCGTCGAACCGGTGCCGGCCGAGGAAGACGTCGCGGATGACGAGCACGGACCAGCGTTGCCCGATCACCTCGAGGGTGCGCGCGATCGAGCAGACCTGGTCGGGGTAGTCGCGGTCCAACATGATCAGTCCATGGTAACCGGGTCAGTTGTGTGATGCGACTGACCGCCGTAAGGTCAGTCGTATGACACGACCCGACGCTGGAGCCGCCACCCTCATCGCGAACGTTTCCGACACGGCCCGCTGGATCGCGGCCTATCGTGCCACCGAGTCCGCCCGCCCCGACGCGCTGTTCTGTGACCACCTCGCCGAGCGGCTCGCCGGCGAGCACGGCCACGCCATCGCCGCCGCGGCCCCGCCCGTTAGCTGGGCACTGGTGGCCCGCACCAAGCTGATCGACGATATCGTCGTCAAGGCCATCGCGGAGGGCTGCGACCGGGTGCTCAACGTGGCGGCCGGCCTCGACACCCGGCCGTACCGGCTGGACCTGCCAGCGGATTTGACCTGGATAGAAGCGGACCTGCCGGCGCTGCTGGCGGAGAAGGAGCAGTCGCTCGCCGACCAGACAGCGCGATGCCAACTGCGCCGCTGGGCGGTCGACATGGCCGACCCCGCGGCCCGCGACGCGTTCTTGACCGACGCGCTGGACGGTGCCCGCAAGGCGCTGGTCTTGACCGAGGGGCTGCTGATGTACCTGGAGCCCGGCGACGTCGCCGCCCTTGCGCAGGCGTTCAGGCGTCCTGAGATTGCCTGGTGGTTGCTCGAATTCTGGGGTGCGGGGCTGAAGAAATGGATGAGCAAGAAGACCAGAGGCATCATGGCCAACGCGCCGTTTCGATTCGGGCCGGACAACGGGCTGGCCTACTTCGAAGAGCTCGGCTGGAAACCCGTCGAGACCGAGCCGATTTTGCAGGCCGCGCACCGCTTCGGCAGGCTGCCGTTTCCGTATCGCTTCGCCGCGTACCTGCCCGCCCCTGACCCGCGCAACCCGGGAAACAAGCGCTGGAGTGCCGTCACTCGGCTGACGCCGTAGAGCCGTTCAGCCGAGCGCGGCCTTGGCGTCGGCGAGGTTGTCGGCGGCCAGCACCAGCCGGGTGTTGGTCGCGAGGTACACGGTCTCGAGGTTGACGTTCGCGGCACCCAACTTGTGGACGACCTCGGCGAGCCCGCCGGGACGGTCCTCCACGTCGAGCACGATCACCTCTTGCTCCTCGGCGATTTGGATCCCCGCGCCCTGCAGCGCTTCGAACGCGGGCGTCGCGTCCTGCACCAGGATGTGGATCTTGGCCTGTCCCCCGCCGCTGGTGACGGCGCACAGACCGGCGATGTTCACGCCTGCATCGCCCAGCACGTCGCCGACCCGGGCGAGCTCACCTGGGTCGTCGTCGACATACAGCGTCAGATCGGTCGCCATGGGCTAACGCTAGCTGTCGTTAAAGCCGCACGGAACCTGCGATTTCGTCCTTAGACTGCGGCTGTGGCATTCGATGCGTCGTTTGCTCGCGACGTGGTCCTGCCGCTGGCGACGGCGGCCTACACCGTGATGGACGGCGGTCCTGCCGTGCTGCCGTCGGGATTCACCCAAACCGCGCTGATTCAGGTGCAGGCCGCGGTGCTTGTCGCGATGACCGACCCGCATCCCGCCGTCAAGGCAATGACCAAGGACACCAACATCTTCGGGTTGATGGGCCACAGCACAGCCACGCGCACCGCGTTCGTGTCGTTTCGGGGCAGCTCCGATATTGCCGACTGGGTGGCCGACTTCGACGCGGTCCCCGAGGACTACCGTCCCCTCAGCGGGTTCGGGCAGGTGCACAGCGGCTTTCAGGAGGTCTACGAGCTTGTCCGCGCCAGCATCGCCGCGAACCTGGCGGCCGCGAGCAGCGGCTGCGACCAGATCCTCATCACCGGCCACAGCCTCGGCGCGGCGCTGGCCGCGCTCGCCGCGCCGGACATCTTCCGCGGGATGCCGCCCAACACGATCGAGCCGCGGCTCGTCACGTTCGCCGGTCCACGGGTCGGGCTCTCGGACTTCGCCGCCGCGTTCAACGCCGCCATCGAAAGTTGTTTCCGCGTAGTCAATTTCCTCGACATCGTGCCGCACGTCCCGCCGTCGCCCTACGTGCACGTCGGCACCGAAATCCTGGTCGACAGCGGCGGCCCGATCGACATCGGCTGGCGCCACAGCCTCGCCGCCTACAAAGACGGGCTATCCGCACTCATCGCGGCTCAGGCCTGACGCAGCCACCCCACGCCGGCCCGTGCACAGTCTTCCGCCAGCGTCAGCAACGCCCGAATACCTTGCATGCCAAGGTAACCCACGTCCGACAGATCCTGGACCAAGGCGTTGCCGTCGCACCGGTAGACGTAGGCACCGTCGGTGTCGGTCATCACCGCAACGCCGGGGCCCTGAAGGTGAGTTCTTGCCAGTGCGCCACCGCCGGCGACGGTATGGTCACCGACGTCGGAGGCGAGCAAAGAACACAATGTCGGCGTCTTATCGGTCATGCCAGACCCACCCCCAGCTGATGCATCCTCGAATCCCCGGGTACGCGGTACGCCGCGTACCCGGTAGAATAGAGGTACATCATGTCCCATGTAAAGGGTGGGCGCTCGGGTGAGCCGTTCAACTTCTGAGGCCGTCGACGGCCGGACGATCCGCTGGGCCGGGCAACGAGAACGGCGTCGCGCCGAATTCGTCGAGGCGGCACTGCACACCATCGCCGAATGCGGGCCCGCGACGTCCATCGAGCAGATCGCCGCGCAGGTAGGGGTCACCCGCACCAAGTTGTACCGCTACTTCGACGGCGCCGCCGACCTGCATCGCGAGGTGGCGCGCCGGGCGGCCGCGATGCTGATCACCGAGCTGGAACCGGTGTGGAAGCCCAGCGGCAGCCCGCTCGAGATGGTGTCGATCGGCGTCGGGGCGCACATCCGCTGGCTGACCACCCACACCAACCTGTATCTGTACCTGGCCTGACACCTGTTGACCGACGAGGCCGACGCCCCCGACGCGATCACCTACATCCGCGCCACCGTGGGTGCCCTGCTGGCCCAGCTGTTGGCCGACTATCTGAACGCCTTCGGAATTGACCCGCGGCCGGCCGAGCCGCTGGGGTTCGGGATCGTCGGCTTCGTCGATTCGGCCGCACGCCAATGGTTACAGCAGCGGGGTGCGTATTCGCAGGAGGAGCTGATCGGCCAGCTGGCCGAGTGGGTCTGGCTGCTGCTGGACACCACGCTGAAGGCCGGCGGAGTGCACCTCGACCCCCACGAGCCGCTGGCCAAGCCGGAGGAGATCGCCGCGGCCCGGGCATAAAAGCGCTCCCGGCACCGAGGTCGAATCTCGGCACCGGGAGCGACGGACTTTCAGGCGCTGACTTCCAGGATGCCCGCCCGCCACAGCGCGGCGTAGAGCTGCCGCAGCGGGACACAGAGCAGCCGGGCAGCCCCGTCGACCAGCGGGTCGCCGCCGAACGGGCGATCGGGCCGCCTGGAGGTCTGCTTCGACGCCGGCGCAGGCGCCGGCTTGGGGGCAGGAACTACCCGCAGCTTCGGCGTCGGCGTCGCGGTTACCACGTCGTCGTACAGTACAGCGGTCATGGTCGCCTCCTAGGCGGAAATCAAACGGGCACAACAGGATTCGTATGTCCCGTCCGAAACGGACCGTTAAGGCGAACGCTGGCTCAGAAAAGAGCGGCGTGTCGGAGGCCGGATCGGGACGAAACGAAGCCCGGATATCGGTCCGGACTGTCACTGGAACTCATGCGTCCCTCACCTCCTCACGGCACGTCACGCGCGGCGATCCGCGCTGGTTGCACGCAAGCAGGAGTACAGAACCCGAATAGATCGGGTAGCCGCACCCCACTCGTCAGAGCTTCGGCACTACACGGCGTATCCGGAACCCGGAAGCCACTTGGGCTCAACCCTTAAGCCGGGAGGAGCTGTCCTGACCCTGGGCGTCTCTCGACGTTCGGGGTCAGTGGCCTGTATCCGTGTAGACGCCTCGCCTAACGAGGTGCTTACGAAACCGATGATGCACGAAGAACTGGAACGGGTCAATTCACCACACCTGTGAATTCACTGAACGGCCGCTGGGGGTTTACCAGGGCTTATACCAGCTCGTAGTCGGTCAGCGCGGGCGACGCCATGACCTCCCGGAAGCGGGTGAAAGTCCACGGCCAGGCGACCGGGACGCCGCGATCGTCGAGGTACCAACTCCGGCAGCCGGTCACCCAGACAGTCTTCTTGGCGGCTTGCACACGCTGGGCCTCGAAGCGCGCGGTGGCGTGCCGGCTGGCGCTGATCTGTCGGCAGTCGCCGTCGCGCAGCAGCTCGATGAGTTGCAGCAGATACCCGAACTGCGCCTCCGCCACGTCGATCAGCGAGAAGTTGCCGACCGGTCCGTTGGGTCCGTTGAGCATGAACAGGTTGGGAAAATCCGGAATCGACACCGACAGGTAGGCGAACGGCCGCTGCCCCCACAGCTCGTCGAGGCGTATCCCGCCGCGGCCGATCACCTCGATCGGGCGCAGGAAGCGGTCGACCCGAAATCCGGTCGCCAGCACCAGCACGTCGAGCCGATGCAGTTGGCCGTCGACGGTGCGCACGCCGTCGGGCTCGACCCGCGCGATGGGCTCGGTGACCAGATGGGCGTTGGGCCGCTGGATGGCGTCGTAGAAGTTGGGCGAGATGATCAGGCGCTTGCAGCCGGCCCGATAGTCGGGCCGCAGCTTTTCGCGTAGCGCCGGGTCGGCGACGTTGTCCTCGAGGTTGGCGCGCGCCACCTCCTGCAGCTGATGCAGCGCGGCCGAATCGGCGTCGACGACGGCGTTGGCGAAGTTCTGGATGAAACCGCTGTTGAGTTCGTCGCGCAGCGCGGGCAGCAGCGTCGGGTCGGCCCGGTAGCGGGCCCGCTCGGCGTCGTCGATCGGCGGGTTCTGCACGGGCAGCACCCACTGCGGGGTGCGCTGGAACAGCCGCAGTTCGCCGACGAGATCGGTGACCGCGCCGACGATTTGCACCGCCGACGAGCCCGTGCCGATCACGCCCAGCCGAGTACCCGCCAGCGGCACCCGGTGGTCCCAGCGGGCGCTGTGAAAGGTTCGGCCGCTGAACTCGTCGAGCCCCTCGATGTCGGGGTAGCGCGGGTGGTGCAGCACGCCGGTGGCGGCGATGACGACGTCGGCCTCGTCGTGTTCGCCGCTGGACGTCGTTACCTGCCAACGCTTTCCGTCATAGTCGAGGCGGCGGACCTCGGTGCCGTAGCGGATGAGGTTGTCGACGCCGTGGCGGCGTGCGACGTCGTGGAAGTAGGCCAGGATTTCCGGTCCGGGCGCGAACACATGGCTCCAGTCGGGATTCGGCGCGAACGTGTAGCTGTACAGGTGGGCCGGGACGTCGCAGGCGATGCCCGGATAGGTGTTCTCCCGCCAGGTGCCGCCGAGGCGGTCGGCCTTCTCGTAGACGACGACGTCGGTGAACCCCGCCTCGCGCAGCTTGATGGCGGAGAGGATCCCGGCCATCCCGGCGCCGACGACGACGAAGCGCACGGTCAGCGCGGGCGCAGCCCGTCGAGGACAAGGGAGACAACGAAATCCGCGACTTCGGCGGCGGTGACGCCGTCGTCGGTGGACAGCCGCCGGTGCGCCAGTTGACCGATCAGCGCGGCCAGCGTGTAGGCCACCATCCGCGGCGGCGCGGCCACCACCTCGCCGCGCTGCTGGGCGGTGACGATGAAGGTTTCGATGTCATCGATGAACCGTTCGTAGATGCCGCCGAGATGTTTTTCGAAGCGGTCACCGAGCGCGTAGGCGTCGCGGAACAGCAGCTTGACCGTCGCCCTGTCGGCTTCGAAGAACTCCAGCGTGGCCTGCACGGCGGTGCGAAACGGCTCCGCACCGTCGACCGGCGCCGCCACCGCGGACGCCACGTGCGCGCGCAACGCCTGTTCCTCGACGGCCATCAGCGCGTGGAACAACTCGTCTTTGGAGTCGAAGTACCAGTACACCGACCCGTACGCGAGTCCGGCCTCCTTGGCGATGTCGGCGATCGTGGTCGCGTGAAAACCCTTGCGGGCGAAGACTTTCTTGGCCGCGGCCATGATCTCGTCGCGCCGGGCCGACTTGTCCTCGTCGCTGACCGCGCGGCGCCGGCGAGTGCGGGTGCCGGCCGGGCTCACCGGTCGACCAACTCGTCGAGGCGCGCGACGGCGTCGATGAATTCCGACACCATGTCGAGCACCACCGACCGCGCCGGCCGCACCTTGTCCAGCGAGCCGACGACCTGACCGACGAAATAGGTCGCCAGCTCGCGGGCCTTCGCGTCGGGCTGGGTGGCGGCCTGGTTGATCCGCAGCTGCGGCTCCGCGACCAGCGCGCTTTGCAACGGCATGCCAAGGGGCGCAGGGCTTTCCGGCCGCTCCCACTCTTCGGTCCACGCCGTGCGCAGCATCCGGGCGGGCTTGCCGGTCAGCGACCGCGAACGCACGGTGTCCGACGACGACGCGGCCAGGAACTTGTCCTTGACCACCGGCGGCGTCTCGGCCTCCTCGGTGGTCAGCCACACCGACCCGCACCACACCCCTTCGGCACCCAGCGCCAACGCGGCGGCGATCTGGCGCCCGCGCGCGATCCCGCCGGCGGCCAACACAGGCGTCGGCGCAACGGCGTCCACGACTTCGGGCACCAGCACCATCGTCGCCACCTCGCCGGTATGGCCACCGGCCTCGGTGCCCTGCGCGACGATCAGGTCGACCCCGGCGGCCGCGTGCCGCCGGGCGTGCTCGGTGGTGCCGGCCAGCGCGGCCACCAGCACGTCGTTGTCGTGGGCGCGGGTGACCAGATCGGGCGGCGGCGGTCCGAGCGCGCTGGCGATCAACCGGATGTCGTGGTCGAAGGCGACGTCGAGCAGCGGCTGGTAGCCCTTGGGCGACACGTTGAGCCCCGCGGTCGGCGGCAAAGACCCTGTCGCACCGTGAATTCCGTAACGGTCCAGCAGCTCGTCGAGAAACGCGCGGTGTTCCTCGGGAAGCAGTGCCCGCACCTGCTGGGCGTCGATGCCGCCCGATTCGGCGCCGACGTATTTCGGCGGCAGCAGCAGGTCGACGCCATAGGGCTTGCCGCCCGTCTGTTCTTCGATCCACGACAGCTCGGTGTCCAGCCGCTGCGGGCTGTGCGCGACGGCGCCGAGGACGCCGAAGCCGCCGGCATTGGTCACCGCGGCCACCACGTCGCGGCAGTGGCTGAACGCGCAGATCGGGAACTCCACGCCGAGCAGTTCGGCGACCCTGGTTCGCACGGCGATGACGCTACCGAGTTATTGATTGACGTGTCAATCACACGTAGGGTGCGGGTCATGGCAGACCCGTTGACCGAGGAGCAGCAGCACAAGCGCCGCCTCGCGGTGCGGGATCTGATGCCGACGACGCCGTTCCTGGCCGGGTTGGGCATCGTGTTCGACCGCTACGAGCCCGACGACGTCACCGTCCGGCTGCCGTTCCGCGAAGACCTCACCAACGACGGCGTCTACTTTCACGGCGGGGTGATCGCGTCGGTGATGGACACCGCCGGCGCGGCCGCCGCCTGGTCCAACCACGACTTCGACAAGGGCATGCGGGCCTCCACAGTCGCGATGAGCATCCAGTACACCGGCGCGGCCAAACAGTGCGATCTGCTGTGCCATGCCCGCACCACACGGCGGCGCAAAGAGCTCACGTTCACCGAGATCACCGCCACCGACACCGACGGCAACGTCGTCGCGCATGCCGTGCAGACGTATCGGATCGTCTAACTCCGCCGAATGTGCGGTTGTGTCACGCTTTTTCGACGAACGCGTCCCTTAACCCCACACTCGGCGCGTCTAGGGCGCTTGGCCGTCGGGCGGCCAGCTGGCGACACCGTCCTCCAACGGGACCTGCAGGCTGCGCAGGATCGAGGCGACCATTCGCCACGCGCCGACCGCGGTGACCAGTTCGATCAGCACCGCCCGGTCGGCGCCGAGCTCGCGTTCGCACGCCGCCCAGCTCTGGGCGCCCACCGCGCCGTCGCGCACGACGTCGTCGGTGGCGGCCAGCACCGCCCGCTCCGCGGCGCCAAATCCCTTGTAAGACTGCCAATCCCGCACGCCCAGCAGATCGTCGGCGGATACCCCGAGGCCCTGCGCAACGCGCCAGTGCTGCGTCCACTCGTATTCGGAAGCGGTGAGCCAACCGATCCGCATGATCACCAGCTCGCGTAGCCGCGAGTCGAGCGCGCCGTGCCACAGCATGGTGGCCAGCAGATCGTTGAGCCCACGCGCCAGGCTCGGGTGGTTCAGCAGCACCCGGAAGATGTTGAGCTCGGCCATGTAATTGGGCACGCCCGCTTCGTCGGCGGCGGCCATGGCCTCGTCGACGGGCAGCAGGGGGACGCGAGGTTGGGTCATGGGATCAGCACTCCGTGGACGGGCGGGACAGCGTCGCGCTCGCCTGCCATCGTGGCGAGCAGGTCTTCGGCGTCGTCGAGGCCCACACAGCGGCGCGGCAGGCTCGCGAACGGGTAGCGGCCGGACGCCAGCAGATCAAGCGCCGCCCGGTAGGCAGTCACGTCGACGCCGAGTGCCCCCAGCACCCGCAACTCCTTGACCACCAGCGTGTCGGGTGAAAAGCCCGGGGCCCCAACGCCGAATCCGCGAGTACCGGCGACGACGACAGTTCCGGCGGGGCGGGCGAGCGCGATCGCTTGTGCGAATGCCGTGGGCGCCCGCGCCGTGACGTCGACGACGACATCGGCGAGCGCGCCGGTGGCTTGCATCAGCGCATGCACCGGATCGTCGACCGCGACGTCGACGGCCAGATCGGCACCGAACTTCGGCGCCAGCGCCAACCTTTCCGCATCGCGCGGGCCGCGACCGGTCACCATCACGAAACCGGCGCCGGCCTCTTTGGCGGCCGCCGCCGCGCACAGCCCCCGGATGCCCGGGCCCAGCACGGCCACCACGTCGTCTGGTTTTGTCCCGGGAACCGTTGTGGCCCAGCGTATCCCGGCGCCCAGCGGGTTGAACAACGTGGCGACCACCGGCTCGAGGCCGGTCGGCACCGGCAGCACCATCGAGTCCGGGGCCAGATATTGGTATTCGGCATAGCCGCCCCACAGTCCGGGCTCACGGTCGACGGGAATGAACCCGTACATGTCGGCCAGTCCGTGCTTTTCGCAACGCCGATACTCCCCCGCCAGGCACGCCGGGCACTGCCGGCAGGACTGGAATACCTCGACGGCCACCAGATCGCCCACGGCCACTCCCCAGCGTTGCGCCGCTCGCGGCCCGATCGCCTCGACGGTCCCGACCGTCTCGTGACCGGGAACGAACGCAAACCCGCCAGACAGCACGCCGCTGTACTGCTCGTGGTCGGTGCCGCACAGCCCGCAGGCGGCGACCCGGATCAGCGCGTCGTCATCGCCAAGCGCCGGGACCGAAAGCTCCCGCGCGTTCAGGAGCCGCGGCGCTTCCAGTACCAACGCCCGCGCCACCGCTTGCGACATACCGGCACACTAAAGACTTGTTGACTGATGCGTCAATCAAACACCGGATAGGTCCGCATCTGTTTGTCATTGACGAATTCGCGTGACGGGCCGGGCGTTACCATGACCTGGACGTCTGCATCGCGGGTTGCGCAACCGCGACGGCTGCGAGGAGGGATTCCCGGCAATGTTGAACGAGACCGCGTAGAGCTCCCCCGATGGCTCTCGGCGTTCTCATCCTCGTCACGCTGTGCTCCATCTCGTGGAGTCTGTGGATCCGGCGGGTGACCTGGCACTGCCGGTGGGAGGTGGCCGCCACCCTCAACATCGCGCTGCAGGGATGCGCAGTGGTGCTCATGTCCCCGCCGGTATCGGCGACGGTCGGGGTTGCCCTGCACGACCTCACCGGCAAATGGAACCTCGAGGACTACCTCGGGCATGACTGCTACATCGTCGCGGCGTCGGCCATCGTGTACAACGCGCTGGGCCGGCTCGCCGACGACGACACTTTGCAGGCGTCGTTCAAGCAGTTCGTCGAACGACCGGCCACGCTGTGTATCCCGTTGCTGCTGGCCACCTTTTCAATCGGCAACGGCAGCAAGGTGTACCGGCCGGACTTCTTCGCGGTGCCCACCGACTTTTGGCTGAGCACGTACTGGCTGCTGTTGTGCGGGACGCTCGCGTACCTGCTCGGCTACGGCATGCGGGCACTGCTGGTGCTGCGCAAAGACCCTCGATCACGACGCATCGCCAATGTGTATCTGGTGGCTTCGGCGTGCGGGATCATGGCCTGCGTGGTGCGGATCGCCACCGCAGTGATCCCGCCGCTGCAAGGTCCGTCGGGTGTGGGCCTGGTGTGGCTGTTTGCGTGTGCCTGCGGGGCGGTGTTCGCGTTGGCCTCGGCCCATGCCTGGCGACAAAAGGCCAAGTGGTTCCAGCGCCCGGTGGTGCGCCGATAAGTTCGCCGTCTTACAGCGGCGGCGCGTCCGGCCGCGGCCTCATTTCGGACACCCTTTTCCGCGTCTTGGCGGGACTCTTCACGTCGGTGGCCACCGACGCAGTCTGCGCCCGGTGGTCTCCGCGAAGTTCTGCCGCCAGCGACAAGACTTCCTCCGGCTCAATCAACCGGTAGCGGGCCAGCAGCTCGGCCCGGTTGACTCCGAGGTTGCCCGCCGCCTTCCGCAGGTTGTCCGCGGTGATCAGGGTCCCCTTGTCCAGCTGGTCGTAGTAGGTGGAGCGGGGCAGCTCCATCGCTGTCCACAGCTCCTCTTTGCTCAGCGATCGGCCGGCCATGTACGAGAGCACTGTGGCCAGATCTTTACCCGTGTCGTCGGGGAGCATGGCCGGATCATAGCCGATTCTACGGAGTTAAACCGGCGGTGAACCACGGACCCCTTCCCGCAGGGGACGCGCGGGTCGGGAGTGGTTGTCCCACAGGTCGACTCCCACGCCGGGCGCCTGTAACGCACACGCTGGTAGCCTCGATAAAAGACGTAACCGTTCGTTTGATGCCGTCGAATCTCGACGGCGCATTACTGGGAAGGTGTCCACATGGTCACACTGTCGTTGAGCAGACTTGCCACCGTGGTCGGGGGTGTGGCGTTGTCCTTGGCCGCCGCGGCCGGTGTCGCATCCGCAGATCCGCTGGACCCGGCCGTGAACACCACGTGCACCTACCCGCAAGTGGTGTCGGCGCTCAATGCGCAGGACCCGGCAGCCGCGGCGCAGTTCAACTCGTCGCCGATCGCGCAGTCCGCATTGCGGCGATTCCTCGCCTCACCCCCGCCGCAGCGTCAGCAGATGATCCAGCAGTTGCAGGGCTCACCTCAGGCTCAGCAGTACCTGGGAACCATCGCGCAGGTCGCCTCCACCTGTAACAACTACTGAGCCGGTCGACACGGCCTCAACAGGCGCCCGCCTGGCGTCGGTGCTGGTTAGTGTTCACAGCACCGACGGACAAAGGAGGCGCCGTGAGCAACCACACCTACCGGGTGATCGAGATCGTCGGAACGTCGACCGACAGTGTCGATACGGCGATTCGCAATGGATTGGCCCGCGCAGCGCAGACCACTCGCAACCTTGACTGGTTCGAGGTGGAATCGGTGCGCGGCCACTTGGAAAAGGGCAGCGTCGCCCATTTTCAGGTGACGATGAAAGTCGGTTTCCGGCTGGAGGATGCCTAGCCCGCAACGGCTCCCGACTCGGGGAACGGCGCCCCGAAATCGGTGACTCGTTCGAACCCGTGCCTGCGGGCCCGGGCGGCGCCCCGCCGCAGCAAGGTGCCCGTGGCGACGAATCCGGCGTGGTCCACGAGCACAAACGGCGACAGCAAGCGGTTGTGCACGAACGCGAACGCCAATCCGCTTGCCGGATCGGCCCATCCGATCGAGCCGCCCAGTCCGGCGTGGCCAAATCCGGGCATCACGTTGAAAGGCACGCTGTGATAGCCCAAATGGAATGACAACGGCATCCCGATATTGCGGTCCAGCCGCAGACTGTGCCGGCCGGTCAGCCCGGCGACCAATTCGCGGGACAAGAATTGCGTGCCGTCGATCTCGCCGCCGTTGGCGATCGCGCCGTACATCTTCGCCAGGGCCCGCGCCGTCGCCACCCCGTTCACGGCGGGAAGCTCACCGTCGAGCAACGGAATATCGCCCTGCACAACGGCTCTTGCGCCGGGGAAATACATGGCGCCCATTCCAGGGGACAGCTCCAGCGCGGCGAGCCTGGGGGCGACGGCGTTGAACAGCGGGTTGGGGATGGTGCTTTGCGGCATGATGATCTGCGCGGGCCGAGTCGGCGCGTCGGCCGGGGGCCGGCCCAGATGCAGGCCGTCGGTGTCCAGCGGCTCCGCCAACTCCTCGCGGAAAAGTTGCCGCATGCCCTTGCCGGTGACGGCCCGGGCCAGGCCCGACATCAACCACCCATAGGTCAGCGCATGGTAGGCGGGTTTGCCGAGCAGCTTTCCGGCGGGTGCCGCCGCTAGCCGCGATTCCATCAGTTCGTGATCCAGCAAGTCTTCCTTGGTGGCGCCGTGCAACGCGGAAAGCCCGGCCCGGTGTCGCATGACTTGGCGCACGGTGATTTCCGATTTGCCGTTGGCGGCGAACTCGGGCCAGTACTCGGCAACCGGCGCCTCGTAGTCGATCAGACCTCGGTCGGCCAGCCGGTGGATGACGGTGGATGCCATGCCCTTCGTCGCCGAGAACACCATCGGGGCGGTATCCGCCGACCACGGCACACGACCGCGCCGGTCAGACCATCCGGTCCAGACGTCGACGACGGGTTCGCCGTCGAGATACACCGCCAGTGCACCGCCGCCGAATCGACGCCCGGGAAACATGCTGGCAAAGCTGCGGACTGCGCAGGCAAAGTGTGGATCGGCCGCGCCGCGGACGCCGTTCGGTAGTATCGACCGCCGGTTGCCCACGACTTCGAGCCTCATATCATCGAATGTAGCGACCTCGTCCGCAAACAACTTTGAAGTTATCCTTCCGTTAGCCTGATGCAACCTTAAGTATTTGCTGAGCGGCCATCGCCGGCGTCAATTCCCCCTCGATCACCTGCCGCTCCACCTCGGCGCGGATCTTGCGCACCGCCGGGTTGGACAGCACCCGCTCGAGCACCGTGTCGCGGACCATCTGCCAGGTCCAGTCGACCTGCTGGGCGCGCCTGCGCTTTTCGAATTCACCGGCGTCGGTCAGCACCTGACGATGACGTTCGACGGTGTCCCACAGTTCGTCCAAACCCGTTCCCTCTAAGGCACTCATCGTGAGAACCGGTGGCCGCCAAAGCGTCTCGCGGGGGTAGATCAACCTGATCGCACCGGACAGCTCGCGGGCGGCCGATCGCGCCTCGGGCAGATGGTCGCCGTCGGCCTTGTTGACCACGACAATGTCGGCGAGCTCGAGCACGCCCTTTTTGATGCCCTGCAACTGATCTCCGGTGCGCGCCAGGGTCAAAAAGACAAAAGTGTCGACCATATGCGCAACCGCGACCTCGGACTGGCCGACGCCGACGGTCTCGACGAGGATCACGTCGAATCCGGCGGCCTCCAGCAGCACGATGGTTTCCCTCGTCGCTTTGGCCACCCCGCCCAACGTCCCCGACGTCGGCGAGGGACGGATGTAGGCGTCGGGATGCACTGCGAGCCGCGGCATCCGGGTTTTGTCGCCGAGGATCGATCCACCGGTGCGGGTCGACGACGGGTCCACGGCCAGCACCGCCAACCGGTGGCCGCGCTCGATCAGATACATGCCGAGCGCCTCGATCGCGGTGGACTTGCCCACCCCGGGAACCCCGGTAATGCCGACGTGATGGGCGTTTCCGGCGTCGGGCATCAGCGCCAGCAGCAACTGCTGGGCTTGCTCTCGGTGATCGGCACGGGTGGACTCCACCAGCGTGATGGCCCGCGGCAGTGCGGCGCGGTCGCCGCTGCGGACAGCAGCCGCGAGTTCGTCGACGCTGTCGCCGTTCTCGGTGGTCATGTAGCTAGAGGGTGTACCCCAACCGCTCGGCAAGCTTGTGCAGCAAGCCGATTGCGGCGTCGGCGATAACTGTTCCCGGCGGGAAGATCGCGGTGGCCCCGGCGGCATAGAGCTCGTCGAAGTCCCCGGGCGGGATGACGCCGCCGACCACGATCATGATGTCGGGCCGGCCCACCTCGGCCAGCGCGTCGCGAAGCGCGGGCACCAACGTCAGGTGACCGGCGGCCAGCGAGGACACCCCCACCACGTGCACGTCGTTGTCGGCGGCCTGCCGGGCCACCTCTTCGGGGGTGGAGAACAGCGACCCGACGTCGACGTCGAATCCGATGTCGGCGAACGCCGTCGCGATCACCTTCTGCCCGCGGTCGTGCCCGTCTTGCCCCATCTTGGCCACCAGGATTCGCGGCCGCCGCCCGTCGGCCTCGGCGAACTTCTCGACGAGTTCGGTGGCTTTAGAAAGGGGGGTGATGCTTCCTCCTCCTCCCGCTTCGTCACGATAAACCCCGGCGATAGTGCGGATCTCGGCTTGATGGCGTCCGTACACCTTTTCCAGCGCGTCGGAGATTTCGCCGACGGTGGCCTTGGCCCGGGCGGCGTTGATGGCCAACGCCAACAGGTTGTTGCCCAGCCCGTCCTCGCCGGCGGTGCCGTGCGCGGCGGCAGCGCGGCTCAGCTCGGCCAGCGCACGGTCGACGGCGTCCTGGTCGCGATTTGCCCGCAGCTCTTGGAGTTTGGCCAGCTGCTCGGCGCGCACCCGGCTGTTTTCGACCTTGAGCACCTCGATCTCGTGGTCCTCGTCGACCTGGTACTTGTTGACGCCGATCACCGGCTGGCGCCCGGAGTCGATGCGGGCCTGGGTGCGCGCCGCGGCCTCCTCGATACGCAGCTTGGGAATCCCGTCGTCGATCGCTTGGGCCATCCCGCCGTGCTCACCGACCTCGGCGATGTGGGCGCGAGCCCGTTGCGCGAGTTGGTGGGTCAGCCACTCGACGTAATACGAGCCGGCCCACGGGTCGATCGGCCGGGTGGTGCCCGACTCCTGCTGCAGCACCAGCTGGGTGTTGCGGGCGATGCGCGCGGAGAAGTCGGTGGGCAGGGCCAGTGCTTCGTCGAGCGCGTTGGTGTGCAGCGACTGGGTGTGGCCCTGGGTGGCGGCCATCGCCTCGATGCAGGTGCGTGCCACGTTGTTGAAGACGTCCTGCGCAGTCAGCGACCACCCAGATGTCTGCGAATGTGTGCGCAGGGACAGCGATTTCGGGTTCTTCGGGTGGAACTGGCTGACCAGCTCGCTCCACAGCAGCCGGCCCGCGCGCAGCTTGGCAACCTCCATGAAGAAGTTCATCCCGATGCCCCAGAAGAACGACAGCCGGGGCGCGAACTTGTCGATGTCCAGCCCGGCGTCCAGGCCGGCCTTGATGTAGTCCACCCCGTCGGCCAGCGTGTAGGCCAACTCCAAATCGGCTGTGGCGCCGGCCTCCTGGATGTGGTAGCCGGAGATCGAGATCGAGTTGAACTTGGGCATCTTCGCGCTGGTGTAGCCGAAGATGTCGGAGATGATGCGCATCGACGGCTTGGGCGGATAGATGTAGGTGTTGCGCACCATGAACTCTTTGAGGATGTCGTTCTGGATGGTGCCGGCCAGTTTCTCCGGCGGCACCCCCTGCTCCTCGGCGGCCACCACATACAGGGCCAGGATCGGCAGCACCGCGCCGTTCATGGTCATCGACACGCTGACGCTCGACAGGTCGATCCCGTCGAATAGTTGCCGCATGTCCAGGATGGAATCGATTGCCACACCGGCCATTCCGACGTCGCCCTGCACCCGGGGGTGATCGGAGTCGTAGCCGCGGTGAGTGGCCAGGTCGAAGGCTACCGACAGACCTTTCTGACCGGCGGCCAGGTTGCGCCGATAAAAGGCGTTGGATTCGGCGGCGGTGGAGAAGCCGGCGTATTGGCGGATGGTCCACGGCTGGTTGACGTACATCGTCGGGTACGGCCCGCGGATGAACGGCGGCTCACCGGGGAAGCTGTCCAGCGGGTAGCCCTCGGCGACCACGGCCTCACGGTCGGCGCCGATGTAGAGGGGTTTGACGACAATGCCTTCCGGCGTGTGCCAGTCGAGCTGGTCCGGGGTGTACCCGTGCGCCGACGCGGCGGCGGCGACATGCTTTTCGACGGCGGCTTCGGTGGCGGGCTCGGCGGCGCGCTTGCCGTGCAGCGGGACATCGGCGAAGCTGCCGACAGCGGACATACTCGCAGTCATCGTGGTCAGGCTCCCAACCGGGTCAGTAGAGTCGACAACGCTTCTACTGCATTGATTTTCGCGGTCAGATACTCGTCGGGGCGGTGTGTCGCGCTTTCCACGGCCTTCTCCGGCCCGGCCAGGTAGATCCGTTCTACCCCGGCATTGCGGGCCGCCTCGACGACGTCGGCGGCCTCCGCGGCGTAGCGCTTGTCGGTCCCGCAGATGACGGCGATAGTGGGTGCTCCGGCGTCCGAAACGGCTTGTGCGACACCGTTGGCGTCGACCGGGCCGGGGTTGACGGCCTCGATGCCACCGGACGCCAGCAGGTTGGCGGCGAACGTGGCCCGGACGTTGTGCTCGGCCAGGGGGCCCAGCGGTAGCAGCAGAACCTGCGGGCGCGCGCCGGTGCGGTCCAGGAAGGCGTCCGAGCGGTCTCGCAGCGCTTCGAAGCCTGCGGCGTAGCGTTTGATGGCCGACGACGAATCCGCCTGCGGCAGCGGAGGTTCACCGAGGTTGGGGTATTCGTTGACGCCGGTGATAGCGGTGCGGCGGTGCGCGATGTCGTCGCTGCGCCGCGCGGCGACCTCGGCGATCTGCTCGGTCACGTAGTCGCGGGCATCGACGAATCCGCCGCGGGCCTCGATGGCCTGGAAATGCTGCCAGGCCTGCTGGGCCAGCTGTTCGGTGAGGTCTTCGACAAACCAGGATCCACCCGCGGGGTCGAGCACCCGGCCGATGTGCGACTCCTCCAGCAGCAACAGCTGCGTGTTGCGGGCGATGCGACGCGAGAAGCTCGTCGACATGCCCGGGAACCCACCCGGGATTGCCACGTCGAACGGCAGCACCAGCACGGTGTCGGCACCGCCCACGCCTGCGGCGAAGGCGGCGAGCGTGGTGCGCAGCATGTTCACCCACGGATCCCGCTGGGTCATCATCGGCAGCGAGGTCTCGGCGTGGATGGTGGCCGCACCTGCGGCTGGTTCGCCGACGACTTCGGCGATCCGCGCCCATAGTTGCCGCGCGGCCCGCAGCTTGGCGATCGTCATGAACTGGTCGTCGTCGGCGGCGAACCGGAAACCGATTTGGCGCAACGCTTTCTCGACCGCCAGGCCCGACTGGTCGAGAAGCCGCAGATACGAGACCGCGGCCGCGATGCTGCCGGCAAGCTCCCACGCCGCGTTGGCGCCCAGGTTGTGAAAGGTGGGGCCGTCCACGGTGATCGCCCGAACGCCTTGCATATCAGCCACTTTGGTGGCGATTGCGGTCACGTCGTCGAGTGACGGGCCGTTGGCTGCGCTGAGCGGCGCGGTCAGCGGGTCGGCGCCCAGGTCGACAGACAGCGTCGCGCTGTTGTCCAGCCGGGTGAGCAGCTTGAGCAGGATGTCGGCGGCCGCGCCGTAGTCGGCGCCAGCGTCGACGATGATCGGCACGAGGTCGAGGTACACCCCGGCCAGCAGCTGCTCGAGCCGCGCCGGCGACTGGCGGACCCGCAGCACCAGGGCGCTCGCCCCGTTGTTCAGCGCGGCCAGTACCGCCGCGTTGTCGTCGGCGCCGTTGCCAGGGAACGCCTCGGCGACCTTCCAGCCGGAGTTGACGTCGCGCAGCGCGTCGGCGCCGCGGACGAACGGCCACTCGCCGGGCAGCGGCGGTTCGGGCAGGGCGTCGAACGCGGTGTAGAGCGCCCGGATGGCGAAGCCCTCGTAGGTCGGGGTGTCCAGCAGCCGCTCCGGTTCGGGGCCGAGCTCGTCGACGTCGCGTCGTGTGCTCTTGGCCAGCACGCCGGCCACCGCCTCGCGCCAGCGGGCCCGGCCCTGCCCCAGGTCGGCGGGCTCGGCGGACACATCAACAGACACCGGCGTCTCCTGTTGTTCGCAGCAAGCGGCAGCCCCCTGGTTGGGACTCGCACTCGCTAACCAGGCTAATTGATGGGCCTCGGCGCCCTGGAGCCGGTGGGGAAACGCCAAGTGCGCGCAACGGGTTGTTCACCGACGGCCACGTAAGCTTGGGTCTCGTGACGGGTTCCGCCACCAGCAGAATCGCCGATACGTTGCGCGGCTTGGCCTCCGCTGTGGTCGCGACGGCGCGGCAGGTTCCCCGGCGGCGGATCTTGCTGACAGCGGGGGCGGTGGCTGTGGTCGTGGCTGTCGCCCTGCTGGTTCCGCTGCCCACCGCGGTACAGCTGCGCGACTGGGCCACGTCGGTGGGGCCGTGGTTCCCGCTGGCGTTTTTGGCCACGCACATCCTGGTGACCGTGCTGCCTTTCCCGCGTACCGCGTTCACCCTGGCCGCCGGGCTGCTGTTCGGGCCGGTGCTGGGCGTGGCGCTGGCCGTCATCGCCAGCACGACCAGCGCCGTGATTGCGCTGGTGCTGGTCCGGGCGGCCGGCTGGCAGCTGAGCCGGCTGGTCCGCCACCAGGCGGTCGAGACGCTGGACGCGAGGCTGCGTAACCGCGGGTGGCCGGCGGTCATGTCGCTGCGGTTGATTCCCGCTGTGCCGTTTTCGGTGCTGAACTACGCCGTCGGCGCGTCGGCGGTGCGGGTGCTGCCCTACACGCTGGCAACGCTCGCGGGAGTGTTTCCCGGAACGGCCGCGGTCGTGATCTTGGGCGATGCGCTCACCGGTGACGTCAGCCCGCTGCTGTTTTTGGTGTCGCTGTGCACGGGGATCGTCGGGCTGTCGCTGCTGGCCTACGAGATCCGACATCACCGCCGGCACCACCGCGCACAGTTGGCGGAGGCTGAGGACGCCGCAGAGCCGGCTGTCACCGGCTGACTATCGAGCACCCGGCAACGTCAACCGGAATCGAGCACCGCCGCTGTGCGCGAGGCACGCCAGGTCGCCGCCGTGAGCGCGAGCGAGTGCCCGCGCGATCGATAGGCCAAGGCCTGCGCCGCCGTGGTCGCGTGCCCGGGCGGCATCCAGGCGCACCAGCCGTTCGAAGATGCGCTCGCGCTCGTCGTCGGGAATCCCCGGGCCGGTGTCAGTGACGGTCACTTCCGCCACGCCGTCGCGCTTTTGCAGGTCGGTGGTGATGCGCCCGCCCGGCGGGGTGTGCCGCCGTGCGTTGTCGAGCAAGTTGGACAGGATCTGCGCCACCCGAGTGGGATCGGCGCGGACGGTCAGCGCGTCAAGGCCACTGCGGGTGACGGCCAGCTGCGGCGCCAGCATGGCGGCCCGGTCGACCTCGGAGTCGGCAACGACGGCGAGGTCGGCGTCCTGCATGTCCAGCGGCAGGCCGGCGTCGATGCGGCTCAGGTCGAGCATGTCGGCGACCAGCCAGCCCGCGCGCCGCGCATCGGAAAGCAGCAGTGTCGCTCGGTGGTACTGGCGACGCGCCTCGGGGTCGGCGTCCTCCTGGCCGGCGTAACTGGCGAGCTGCTCGGCGGCGGCCTGGATGCCGGCGATCGGTGTGCGCAACTCGTGAGCCGCGTCGACGAGAAAGCGCCGGGTGGCCGTCTCGGCGCGCTGCGCAGCTTCCGCGGCTTGTTGGGCCCGCCGCTCGGAGGCTTCCAACGCATCCAGCATCCCGTCAAAAGCACTTGCGGCCCGGCCTAATTCGGTGTCGACCCGGTCCGGGTGAAGCCGCCTGCCGCGATCGCCGGTGGTGATAGCTCTGGCCAGTCCGGTCAACCGGTCCAGCGGCCGCAGCGCGGCCCGGCTGGCCGCCACCAGCAGCAGCGCCGCGACGAGCAGCGTGACCACTCCGGCGCCGATCATCAGCTGCCGCAGTTGCCGCGTCACCTGTGTGGTCTGTGTGGTGTCGGCGACCAGGATGACCCGTCCGCCGGTCGGCAACGGATGCACCACCACGGTGGCGGTGGCATCCGGCGGTGGCGGACGTGGCGGTGGCGGTGGCGGCGGGACTGTCGGGCCTGCGTTGGTGTCGGGGCTGATACCCCGGTCGCCGTAGGTGGCGCCGTCGGCCGTGACCAGCAGCGCCCGCACGCTGCCGCCGGTGAGCTCGGCGGCCAACTGTGCCGGCGGCGTGTGCGCGATGGCCAACGCGTCGGCGCGGGCGGTGGCGGCGACCAGCCGGTCGTGCAGGTTGCGTCGGGCCTGAACGCCCAACGTCACGTCGATGGTGATGCCCAAAATCAGCAGCAGCACGGCCAACAGCCCGAGCACGATGATTGTCACGCGGCGCTGCAGCGACGGGGTGGGCGTCGAGGCCTCGGACGTCATGATCGCTGCGGCTGCAGGCGATAACCGATGCCGCGGACGGTGTGCAGGATGCGCGGCCCGTGCGCCTCGAGTTTGCGGCGCAGCCCGCTGATGTGCACCTGCACCAGGTTGGGGTCGTAGGCGTCGTAGCCCCACACCGCGTTCAGGATCTGCGCGGCGCTGACGATCCGGCCGCGCTGCTCGACGAGATATGCCAGCAGCCGCAGTTCGGTGGCGGTCAGCTCCAGCCGGTGACCGTCGCGTGAGGCCACGCCGGCGTCGACGTCGAGCATCAGATCGCCGACCTGCACGACTTCGGGCAGCCGGCCTCGTCGCCGCAGCACCGCGCCGACCCGCGACACCAACTCGGCCAGCTCGAACGGCTTGACCACATAGTCGTCGGCGCCGCCGTCGAGGCCACGCAACCGGTCCGGCAGGCCGTCGCGGGCGGTGATCAACACAATGCCCGCCTTCCCCCATTCGAGAACGACGTCGATGAGCGCAAACCCGTCGCGGCCCGGCAACATCACATCCAGCACCACCAGGTCGGGCCGAAACCCGTCGAGAACCTCCTCGAGGTCGTCGCCGTCGGTCCGCGCTTCGGTGTGGTAGCCGGCGTCGGACAATGCCTCGCTGACCATCTCGCGGATGGTTTCGGAGTCTTCGACCACCAGCACACGCGGTACGCCGACACTGAACTCGGCGCGGCGACAATCGGCCATGTCTCATTCTTAGCGCTGCGTAGCTGAGATCAGGCTGAAGAAACGGCGAGCACCGGCTTGTTCAGCTTCACTTCAACTTCGCTGCCTAGCGTCACGGTCATGAACGCCGAAGAGAATCAGAACGCAACCCCCGAACCAGAAAGCTCGCCGCCGGCGGCCGAACCCGTTGCAGCGCAGCCTCGCCGGGGATGGAGCGAGTTGTCCGCACAACGCCATCCGGTGGGCGTGGCAGCCGTCGCCGGTGTGGCCGGGATCATTGTGGGGGCGCTGCTCACCGCCGCGGTCATCGCCATCACGTCCGCTCCGGCGCCTCCCCCGCCCGGTTGGCAGACCAGCGCCGACGCGCCACTGCGGCCACCGCCGCCGCCGTTCCCGCCGCACGCCGGGCCCCCTGGGCCTCCGCCCGCGGAGATGCCGCCCGCTGCGCCACCAGCGCAAGCTCCGGCCGGACCGCATCCGCGCCACGCGCAGCCGCCTCAGCATCCACCTGCCCCCGGCGAGCCGGCACCTCCGCCGCCGGCGCCGGGTGGGCCACCGCGGCCCCCACCGCCCGGGCCCTGGGCGCCTCCACCGCCGCCCCCGCCTGGCGGTCCGATGCCGCCGTGGGGCCCGCCGCCACCGCGGCCGGCGTAAGACTCAGAGCGGCAAGGGTTGTTCAGTGTCCGCGGCCGCCGAAGCCGCCGTGGCCGCCGCCGAATCCGCCGCCAATGCCGCCGAAGCCGCCGCGACCACCGCCGTGATCACCACCGCCGGGGAGCCATCCGCCACCGCCGCCGGGCTGCCACCCGCCTCGGTCACGGTCACCGCCGCCGGGTTGCCAGCCGCCCCGGTCACGGTCGCCGCCGCCCGGCTGCCACGGCGAGTTGTTGCCGGGCGGAGCGAAGATAGACGGCAGTTGGGGGATGACCGGCGCCACCGGCACCGGTATTGGCACAGGCACCGGTGCCGGAGCGGCGGGCGGTGGAGCCGGAGCCGCCGGCTCAGGCGCCGGAGCCGGTGGAGCCTGCGGCGCCGGGGCTTCCGGAGCAGGCGCGGCAGCGGCGGGCACCTGAACGGGCGCCGGAGCGACGGGTGCCGGTGCGGGTGACGGCGCCTCGACAGGGACCTGCTGCACCTCGGGCGCGGGCTGCTCGACCGTGTTCGGAGGCGCCGCCGGAGGTGCCGGCACCTCCGCCTTGGGAGCCGGTGCCGGCATGCGCTCGGCCGGTGCGACGACGCTTCCCCCGGGGTTTGGCCGCTGACTGGCGGTCGGCCGGACCGCGATCGCCAGCGACACGACCAGCGCCAACACCCCGACGAAGAAGACCGTCATCGCGCTAAGAGCCACCAGGAACGGCTTTCGCCCGTGTTCGGTTTGGCCGAAGTCGGCGTCGTCGACGGTGTAGGGGTCATCGAAGTCCGAAAGGTCTGCTGCGGCATCCGGATCCACCACCCCAGCCGTCGTCCAGTCGGGAACCTGGGCATAGGCAACGGCTGCGGTCGACGACGCGAACAGCGGGGCATTCGCCGCCGCCAGCGCCGCGCCGCGGGCCAACGCTGTCTCCGGCTCCTCGGGCGCGTTGACCGGCAGCGGCGTCGCGGTCTCCAGTTGGGGCTTGATCGCGGTGACGTCAACGCCGCAACCGACGATGAACACCCCGTCGGGGCGGGATTGCAGCGCCTCGAGCCCCGCGATCATGTCTGCCAACTCGGTCGGTGCATCGGCGCCAGTCAGCGACCGGCGGCGCACGTCGGTGACCGAACCGTCGGCGGAGTCGACGATGGCCAGCGTCGCCGTATCGGGCTCGAGGAAGAGCAGCCCCGTGTGGGCGTATCCCACCGCGCTGCCGACCGACTGGGCCAGCGCGGCGGCCGCTAGAAACGCCGAGACCAGCATGACGTTTTCGACCTTGTGGGTGGCCAGGGCGTCGCGCAAAGCCGCGGCTTCGGTCGGGTTGGTCCAGGTCACGCCGGTCGACGCCAGGCGGTAATCGCCTTCGGCGGCGCTTTGGCGGGTACCCAGGATCGCGTCGATGACCTGGTCGGCCACACTGGTATTTGCCGCGCCGGGATCGGCGGGCACCTCGAAGCCGTCTTCGTCGACGGTCACTCCGTCGGCATTTTCCCCTTCGACCAGCACCATGCGGACCGTCGTGGGCGCCATCGACACACCGAGGACGATGTCCACTAAACCTCCCGCACGAGTTTGCTTACCGGTCCGCCCCGGACGTCACGACAACGTCACAACATAGAGCCGCTAATTACCACCCTAGCCGCCGCGTCAGGGTTCGCCAGTCCGCTCAGTCGTAGCGAATCAGCTCGGGGCCTTCCTCGAATTGCAGCGAGCGGCAGGCCGGACAACGCGCCGGCGCATCGAGCGTGATTTTGCCCCCACACTCGCACCACCCGGCCAGCGCTTCCACACCGGCCCAATAGTCCGTCGCCGAAATGGGCTCGGCCTCAACGTATTCCCGGACGAGCTCGTCGTGCTTGGCGCTGGCCGCGCAGTGCGGCGCCGCCGAGCCTTTGAGGTAACGCAGGTGAAAGTCGCCCAACTCGTCGAACCCGACGGCGCGTGTTCTGCCGCACTCTGCGCAGCGCAACAAGTGGAAGAAGAAGCCGCTGCCGTGGCTCACGGTGAACGCATTTCCGCAATCCAGGCACTGCGCGGCATTAGCAGATCCCATGCGAGAAAGGTCCTCCAGGCTGACCGCTGATCGTGTTGTGAACAAAAGTCCGTCAAAGTTGACCACAGCCGGTCGACACGGCATGTCGGCTTTGCGATGGCACATATCGAGTTCATATAAAAGGGCTAAGGTCCCAGGACATGGAAGACCGCGACAAAGACCCGGCGGTGGTGCTGCCCTATCTGGTCGGCCGCCCGCTCGCCGCGACCGAGGTCTACGAGGCTTTCGGTTACCGCAAGTCCGCGTACTACAAGGCCGCCCGCGAGGGCAGGCTGATCAGCGCCGACAACTTGATCAAGGTGGCCAACTACTTCGGGCTCAACCCAGTCGACCTGCAGGTCCGCTACGGCTTGATCAAGCCCGAAGCGGTCACCGAATACGTGCAGTCAGACCCGCAGCTGCCGAGGCTGCGCGATCTTCGCCCGGACCCTAACAAGCCGCCCGTCTGATCGCCTTCCGGACGCACCAAGTCGATGCTGGCAGCCCTGATCAGCGCCACCCTCGCCGCTGTCGTGTCCAGTCTTTGGATCCGTCGCCACACCTGGCAATCACGATGGGAGGCAGGCGCCACCCTCAACATCGCCTTACAGGGCTGCGCCGTCCTCCTCATGTCTCCATGGGCGTCGGCAACGTTCGGGCCGGCGCTGCATCGGATCCTGGGACTGTGGAACGTCGAAGACCTGCTGGGCCACCTGTGCCTGATCGTCGCGGTGGCAGCCATCATCGACCACGCGCTGGCGCGGCTGACCGACGAAGAAAAAGTCCAGGGACTTTTGCATCGCCACGTCGGAGGGCCGGTCGGCGTCGGTGTGCCGGTGCTGGTCGCGGTCTTTGTCATCGCCGACGAGGCCTACCATCCTGACCTGTTCCCGGCTCACGTCAGCACCCTCTGGCTGGGCGCCTACTGGCTGGTCCTGGGAAGCCTGCTCATCTACCTGCTGAGCTACGCAGCCAGGCTGCTGCTCATTCTGCGCCACGATCCCCGCTCGAAGGCCACCGTGGATCTCTACCTGATCTCTGCCGGATTCGGCGTGGCGGCCAACGTGATTCAGATGGCAACCGCGTGGGCAGGCATCGATGTCACTCTGCCCGTATGGCTGTGCGGGTGCCTGGCCGTGACGGGTTTCGCCTACGCCTCAGCCCTGTCGTGGCGCAGCAAGGTCAGCTGGTTCGCGCCGGGCAATCGGCTTCCGCCACAACCATTTCCACCGCAGTCGCTGTGAACCGCGCCGCAAGATGGTCCGACCTCCTTGTTCAGGCTTAAACACCCTGCGGGCCGCCCTGCGCGGTCACGGTCTGGGCTACGTGCTGGCAGTGGCCGCCAACCGGCGCGTCCCCGCCGCGGCCGGACCGATCCGCGTCGATAAGCTCCCGTCGATGCTGCCCAAACGGGCCTGGCAGAAACGCTCCGCCGGGGACCATGGCCACGGCCCGCGTGTACTCCTGGGCCTGGGGCGCTGGCCGAAGACGACACCGACACCGGTCATCACCATTTGTTGATCCGCCGCAACGACACCACCGGCGAGCACGCCTACCTGCGCTGCTTCACCTGCACCCCGTACCCCGGGCCACCCTGGTGGCCGTGGCCGCCAACGGTGGCGCATCGAGGAATCGTTCCAAGCCGCCAAAGGGCTGGTCGGGCTCGACCAACACCAAGTCCGGCGCTGGCGGTCCTGGCACCGCTGGACCACGCTGGCCATGCTCGCCCATGCGTTCCTGGCCGTGGCCATCCACGAGTTTCGCCGACTCTTCGACGCGCTCTTGCTCGCCACCAACCATACCGTCACCACGCTGCTGGCCTGGTCACGATGGCGACGACGGCATCAATACCGCGCCCGACAATCCCACTACCGACGCCATGAAAACCAATGATCCCGATCTACGGCTGCAATATTTGAGCCCCGTTTTTGGCGATCAATTTCGAAAATTCTCGTCATAGCGTCGTTCTGCCTGGGGCTCTTGGATGGTGTCACCGTCGGAAGCAGAATACCGAAAGCTCCGGTGACGATCAAAAATATATTAGATGGTGCACGCCGCTACTCCGTAAGCCATTTATGTGCTTCGTCAGCGTGCTCTCCACCTTCGACTGCTGAAAAGCCGCCGGGTGAGCCCGCAAACGCCATAAGCGGTGCATTTTCCGGCATGTGACTTAGACCGACTGCGACGCAACACCGCTAGCGACAGCCTCTCTAGTGGCGTGGATGTTTGCGCTACTCCGAGGACTCCGCGCGATGCAGCGGCCACCGTTTTCCCGCAAAGTACCCACAAAGGTAAAAAATGGTGAATACACCGGCGGTGATGACCGAAACGATGGCGAACTGGAGATACTGACCTCGCGCTATCGGATAACCTGGACTTGCGTCAACCGCGTAACCAAAAAGGGCAGCTACGACCACGACGACGGCCGCCGCCGAGACCGCACTCCATAGACTATCTCTAAAATGAAAGTATTCAGCAACTCCTAACACACACAGCGCCATAGCAAAAATCATGAGCCACCACATTTTACTGGCGGTAGTTCCTCCGAGTGCCCTATAGGCGTCTTGCGCCGGATCGTAGCTGGGCTCGTCATTGGCGGGCGCAGGCGAGGCACCACTGGAGGGGTCAGGCCGGCTGTCGTCGATATGGAACGCGTAAATTTTTCCGCGAATCTTAATATATGGAGTGTAAAAGTAGGCTGTAAAAACGGTCATACCGCTGGCAAACATCGCCAATAACGCCCCTGACTTCCAGTCGGGCGGGTATGCGATAAAAAACGCGGATATCGCTGCGAGGAGAGCACCCCCCCAAAACACGCGTCGGCCCGCTCGGCGATTCTTTGACGATGCCAACACCGTAAAGAGTAGACCGATAGCTCCGGTCACCAAAAAGAATGTATTTGCGTGACGCACTCCACTACTCCGTAAGCCAATTGTAAGCCTTCCCAGCGTACTCTTCGCCTTTGACTGCGCCGAACAGACCGCCCAAGAACCCGCCCACGAACGCTCCAGGTGGCCCGGCGACCATCATGCCACCCTCGGCTCCTATCGCGCCGAGTCCCGTTGCACCGGCCCATCCTCCAACGCCTTTCGCGATTACTTCGCCCGCCGGAGCGCCATGCAGCCAGTCGTATACGCCCACACCGATATCAATTGCGTTGCCGACATTGCCGATGTGTTTGCCGATATTCTTGAGCGCTTCGATATCTTGCGCGGAAAATGCCGCGTCTGGTGCGAAGCCCTGCCAGTGTCTGCCTGTGGGCAGTGATTCGGCGAAACGCTCAAACCCTTCCTTCCCGCCAGCAAGAAATGGGCTGGCACCGGCGGCGCCTTGGATGATGTCCTGGGGGTTTGCGCCGTGGGCGATGGCGTCGACAATCCTGGCCGCCGCATCGCGTGACACGCCGCCTTCTACCAGCTCCTCTTGCGTCTTGGCCAGGATGGCGCCTCGGTCGGTGGCTTGCATCTGGTCGATGAGCCGCGTGGCCTCATCGGGAGTCATGGGTTGGGGGTGCCAGGAGGTGTTGCCGTTTTCCAGGTCGTGCTGCAGTTGGAGTCTGGCCTTGGCCTGGGCTCGGGCGTCGACGCCGAAAACACGATCAACGGGCAGCGGTCCGGTGAACTGGGATTGGTTGTAGTCGTTGAGGCGCTCACCAGAGAGCTGCCGATCTCCATGTTGCGCCGCGTGGCCGGCCGGGTCGGTGACGATCTGATAGTCGTGCAACCGGCCCGCCGCGTCGGCCTCCTCGCGTGTCATGTAGCCAGGCTGGCCCTCCATGGCTGGCAAGTACTGCGTCCTGCCCTCGGCCTTGGCCTTGTCGACGAGGGCCTGGTCTTTAGCGCGCCGCCCCGACTCGTCGTATTGCCGGGCCGCCGCGGCGGGGTCACCTGGCATCCCGTCGAGGTTGTCGATCGCCTCGGGCGTGTATCCGGTGTCCGCCGCCATCTTTTCCTCGGCGGCTTTGAGCACCGAATTGTAGGTGGATTGGACGCCTTTGATATGCGCCAACGACGCGGCGACAGCCGCCACGGCCTGATCGTGCAACCCGCTGGGGTCCTGATTCGCTTTCAGCGCGGCGAAAATCTGGTCATCGATAGCATGCAACTGTTTATCCAACTTGGCGATCTCGGCGCTGCTGTCCCGCTGGGCTGTCGCCAGGCCCGCGGCGATCGTCTCCAGATCCGTTGCGATCTGGGCGATTTGGGCCCGCTTCAGCGACAGCCGCTCGGTGGTTTGAGTGACCTCGGACGACTCGGTGATCGGCGCCTCAGAACGGTTACGCCGATACGCGTTCTGGAACTCTTTCTTGGCCCGGTCAAAGTCGTCCTGGCCTTCGGTGACGCCCGTAGCCGCCCTGTGATACGCATCGGCCTTGGCGTCGATCGCGCCGGGATTACCCTGCTGTAGTTCATCATCGAGCGTCCACGGGTCCCCACCAGCATCGACGGCCAACTCGTTGGGATCGAGGTTGACCAGTCCCTGCGGATGGCTCATCGGGCCGATCTACTCGTCGAACACAGTGGCGGCTGAGTCCAGGGCGGCAGCCGCAGACTCGTCGGTGTCGGTGAACGCCTCTGCCGCCGTATCCGCTTTGCCCGATAACCCCGTCAATGTCGCATGGTGGCCGTGCAGCTCCTCCTGGTGGCTTCGATGGGCAGCATCTAGCGCGGCGTGAAACTGCTGCGCCTCGGCGTGACCACCGAAAATCCCAGATTCCGGTGCGCCACCAAGTGCTTCGGCAGCCCCGCGCAACGATGCGGCCGCATCAAGGCACAATTCACCACCGCGGCCCAACCGTGGGGTGTTGACCTCGATTTCCTCTGCCGCCACACCGGCAGGTTAACACGCAGCACCAGCACACACATGCACTGTTTGGACGGTGGCCCTGCGCCGATCGATGCGCCGCCGCCGTGTCGGCCACCTGGATCTCGTCGCGCGTCCATCGCCTTGTCGTCGAACGTCGCTTACCCATAACGACGCCGCCTTGCGCGGGCTAAACAAACGTTTACAATAGTAAACGTGCATTTACCCGATGACCGCACGGCACGCGCCCGCATCCGCGACGAAGCACTGCGGCTGTTCGCCGAGCGCGGTCCCGACGCCGTCACGATGCGCGATATCGCGGCCGCCGCGGGAGTGTCACCGGCCTTGCTGATCCGGCACTACGGGTCCAAGGAAGGCTTGGTGGCGGCCGTGGACGATCACGTCATCCAAAGCCTCGAGGCGGTGCTGAATGAAATGGCCACGAGCACAGCCACTTCCGGTTTGGACCCCGCCGCGGTGCCCAGCATGCTCGACGGCCTGGCCACTCACCTGCCGCCGGACTCGGCGATCCCGGCATACCTGAGCCGCATGCTGATCGGCGGCGGCCCCGCCGGCTCGGCGCTGTTCGAGCGGCTTCACCGCATCAGCCGGGACACCCTCGACGCCATGGTCGCGGCCGGAACCGCCAGTGTCGGCACGGATCCGGATGTGCGCGCGGCCATCTTGATGGTCAACGACCTGGCGGTGCTCACCTTGCGTCCGCGACTGACCGAGTTGCTCGGCTTCGATCCGCTGTCGACCGACGGCATTCAGCGCTGGGCCGCAGAGGTTTTGACGATCTACCGCGACGGGCTCGCGTGACCCACCACAACGAAAATGGAGGCAGCATGTCATTGGGAACCGGTGCCGCGCAGTTGCTGCGGTCGCGTCGGCTGGTGCGCGCGCCTATCTGGATCTACAGGGCGCGCGCCGGCGCCCTGCTGGGGTCGCGGTTGCTGATGCTCGAACACATCGGCCGCAAGTCCGGCGCGCGGCGCTACGTGGTGCTCGAGGTCATCGAGCACCCGGCGCCGGACCGCTACGTCGTAGCCTCCGGCTTCGGCGCAAAGGCGCAGTGGTTCTGCAATATTCAGGCCAACCCGCGGGTGCGGGTCTATGCCGGAAGCCGCGCCCCGGCGCCAGCAACGGCGCGCGTGCTCAGCCAGGACGAGGCCGATCGAACGCTTGCGGCCTACATCAACAGCCATCCGCGCGCATGGGCCGGGTTCAAGGGCGTGCTGGAGAAGACGCTGGGGACTCCGATCACCGAGACGAACACACCCCTGCCGATGGTCGAGCTGCGGCTCGACGCCCGGTCATGACAAGCGCCGGCGTGTTGCGCACCTTCTTCGGACCGCCGCGCACCCGCGGTGAAAGCATCGTCGGCGTCGTGGTAGGCGCACTGCTCATCGCATTGCTGACTGGGTATATCCGGCACGTCGGCGGGTGGCGCGGTTGGTCGGTGGCGCAGATCGTGGTCCTTGCCGTCATGGTTTTCGATCTGGTCGGCGGGATCGTGACCACCTCGAGCGAGACCGCCAACCAGTGGTATCACCGCCCCGGCGTCGCCGCCCGCCGGTTCCGGATCGGGTTCGTGATCGCGCACGCGCTGCTGTATCTGATTCCCGCCGCGCTGCTTTTCGACACCGGCTGGGCATGGGCGGCCGTGAATGCCGCGCTGCTGATAAGCGTCGGGGCTGCAGTCGAATTCGCGCCCGCACACGTCAAGCGGCTCACCGCGCTAGGACTGACACTGACCGCGGTGCTGGTGAACCTGATCTGGCTTCCGGTGTCGCCCGCGCTCGCCTGGATTCCGTTGTTCCTCTTCGTCAAGGTCCTGGTGTGTTTCCTGGTGCCGCAGGCGACGGTCGGAGCCGACTAACCGCCGTCGGGGCCTTTCACCGTCAGCGCCGCCTACGTCGTCAAAAACACTGTCGCCGCATACGTTTTGGGAGACGTCAACGCAGCCATCGGCACTCCTTATTGCGTCAACTCGGAGGGCGCACCGAGCACTCCCTCCACCGGCTTGCGGGCGTCGGCTTCTGCCTTGGCCACCGCCTGCACAATCGCCGGATCGGTTTCGGTGGAGAACCAGTCCGCGACCTCGTCGCTGTCGTCCTCGGGCTTGGGCAGGTCTTGGTCGACCGGCGACGGCTGATACCGGAACACGCCGTCGTCGCCGGGCACGCCCAGCAATTTGGTGAAACCCTGTAGTGCCGAACCGAAATCGCTGGGCACCACCCAGACCTTGTTGGCTTCGCCCTGGGCCATCTTCGGCAGAACCTGCAGATACTGGTAGGCCAGCAGCTCGGGAGTCGGCCGGGCGGCCTTGATTGCGGCGAACGTCTTCTCGATCGCCTTCGCCTGGCCTTGGGCTTGCAGATACGCCGCGGCCCGTTCCCCTTGCGCACGCAGCATGCGCGACTGCCGGTCGGCCTCCGCGGCCAGGATCGCCGCCTGTTTGGCGCCTTCGGCGGCCAGGATCTCGGCCTGCTTCTGCCCCTCGGCCTGCTTGATCGCCGACTCGCGTTGGCCTTCCGCGGTCAAGATCATCGCCCGCTTCTCCCGGTCGGCCTTCATCTGCTTTTCCATCGACGCCTGGATCGACGGTGGCGGGTCGATGCTGCGCAGCTCGACGCGGGCAACCCGGAGCCCCCACCGTCCGGTGGCTTCGTCGAGCACGCCGCGCAGCTGCCGGTTGATCACCTCGCGCGAGGTCAACGTCTGCTCCAGCGTCATGCCGCCGACGACGTTGCGCAGTGTGGTGGTGGTCAGCTGCTCGACACCGACGATGTAGTTGCTGATCTCGTACACCGCGGCCTGCGGGTTGGTGACCTGGAAGTAGACCACGGTGTCGATGTTGAGGGTCAGGTTGTCCTCGGTGATCACCGGTTGCGGCGGGAACGACACCACTCGTTCGCGCAGATCCACCCGGGCGCGGATGCGGTCGATGAACGGCACCAGCAGGGTCAGCTGCCCGCTGACTGTGCGGCTGTAGCGGCCCAGCCGCTCGATGACCGCGGCCTCCGCCTGCGGAATCAGCGCAATCGATTTGGCCACCACGATGGCGGCGAAGATCACCAGGACGGCCAGAAATACCAGACCGGCGGCGGCACCTTGCATCATGAACTCCTTTATCTAGACGTTCTTCCACACCACCGCGGTGGCACCGTCGATATGCATGACGGTCACCAATTCACCGGGTTCGTACACGTCGACGTCGTTCAACGGGCGTGCGGTCCATACTTGCCCGTCCAGCTTCACCTGGCCCTCGTTGCGGGCGACGCGGTCGAGGACCAGCGCGTTCTTGCCTTCCAGCGCCTGCACACCGGTCCGTGCACCCTCCGCGGGTGTCAGCCGTCGCCGCAGCGCGGGCCGGACCAGCACCAGCAGCAGCACCGACACCACCAGGAAAACCGCGCCGTCGGCCCAGATCGGAAAGTTCAGCAGCCAGCTGCTGCCCGCCGCGGCCAGCGCGCCGCCACCCAGCATCAGCAAGAACATATCGCCGGTCAGCGCCTCCGCACCGGCAAGACCCAGCGCGACGATCAGCCAGATCAGGGCGGCAGGCATGCCGCCAGAATATCGCGTGATCTGCCTCGATCGCGCCGAACAACTACACTGCGAGTTCATGTGGTGCCCCAGCGCAACGCTCTCGGTATGGGCCAACGCCTGGCTCGCCGGCCAGGCCGCCCCCGACGACGTTCTCGACGCGTTATCCTGTTGGGCGCCAATGCAATCCGTTACCGCATATGACGCGGTTGCGGCCGGTCACACCGGTCTGCCGTGGCCCGATGTCGACGACGCCGGCGCGGTGTCGCTGCTGCAGACCCTGCGCACCGCGGCCGGCCGGACCGGGATCCCGGCGCCCTCGGTGAGCCTGGTGTTGCCGGTGCCCGGCGACGTGCGCGGGCTGGCGGCGGGCACCCGGTTCGAGCAGGAGGCGCTGGCCGCGGGCGAGGCGGTGCTGGTGTCCGATCCCCACGATTCGTCTGTGGCCGTCGGACTGGTCCCCGAGTTCATCTACGACGACCCCGACGACACGGCGGTACCGGCACTGACCGCGTTGTCGTGGACGGTCTACTCGCTGCCGGGGGTGACCGCGCTCGATCGGCACCAGCTAGGCGAGGCCGAATACGAACTGCGGTCGGCGGTACGGTCGGCCGCGGATGTGCTCAGCGCGGTCGGGCTCGGCTTTTCCGGCGCCGACGTCGACGATCCTCGCGGGCTGGTCGAGCAGCTGCTGGAATCCATGCGGCACCACCGGATTCCCGACCACGCGCCCGCCCGCGCGGTGCGGGTGCTGGAAACAGCCGCGCACGTCGACGCGATCATCACCGTCAGCGCCGGGCTGACACCCATTGCGACACAGTCGTCCTCGGAGACGCAGATCGCCAACGATGCGCTGCGGCCGCTGGGCGCGGTGGTGCGCTCGGCGCGAATGGCGGCGGTCAGCGCGATTCTGCGGTCGGCCTGGCGGGGCTGAGCCCGGCCGGCGACGACCATTCGGCAACGCAGTGCGGCGGCCCGCACGGCGCGCCGTTGATGCTTGCCCCGCAGCCGGGCACCGGGTCAGGTCCGACCACCCGAACGGGTTCGCGGCCCTCGCGCAGTTCGTCGATCAAATCGACGGCGAGCCGGGCGAATCGGCGGTCCGCGTTGGGTGTGGCGGCCCGGGCGAACGCTATCCCCGCTTCCTCGGCCTGCGATCGCAGCTCGTGGTCGAGGTCCCACACCACCTCGATGTGGTCGGCGACAAAGCCGATCGGGCACACGATCACCGCGCCTGTCAGCGTCGAAAGATGTTCGGCCACATCGGGTTCCAGCCACGGGATCTGCGGCGGGCCCGACCGCGACTGCCACACCAGGTCGTAGTGCCGGTAACCGGCCCGCTCGGCGACTAGCCTTGCGGCGTAAGCGACTTGGCTGCTGTACAGCTGCGGGCCGCAGCGCTGGTCGGCGGCCACCGGGATGGAGTGCGCGGTGAACACCAGCCGGGCATCGTCCGGCACGGTCTGCGCGGCGGCGGCGACAGCGTCGGCGAACATCTCGACGAACAGTGGATGATCGAAGTAAGGCCGCAACTTGACCAATTCGGGCGCAGCCTCGCCGGCATGGCTACGGGCCCGGGCGATGTCCTCGACGTATTGGGTGCAGCTGGAGTAGCCGCTCCACGCCGATGTGGTGAACACCGCTGCCCGCCGAATTCCGTTGTCGCGCATGGTCGCGACGACGTCTTCGACGTAGGGTTCCCAGTTGCGGTTACCGAAATAAACCGGCAGGCTGCCGCCGAGTTCGGCTTGCAGTTCGGCGACCAGTGCGCGGTTGATGCCGTTGATCGGCGACACCCCGCCGAAGTGCAGGTAGTGCTCGGCGACCTCGTCGAGGCGTTCCGGCGGCACACCGCGGCCGCGGGTGACGTTCTCCAGGAACGGCCGCACCTGCTCGGGGGCTTCTGGCCCGCCGAAGGACAGCAGCAGGACCGCGTCGAAGTCCATCAGAGCAACTGGTTGTGCGCCCCGCCGTCGGCGAAGATGATGTCCCCGGTGGTGGCCGGCAGCCAGTCGGACAGCACCGCGCACACCGTCTTGGCGACCGGGGTGGCGTCCTTCATGTCCCAGCCGATCGGCGCGCGCTGGTCCCAGCCCTGCTCGAGCAGCTCCATCTGCTTGCCGGCTTCTTCGCCGAGCGCGCCACCGACGATCGCGCTCATCGCCAGCGTCCGGATCGGCCCGGCGGCAACAAGATTGGATCGAACGCCGTACGGGCCGGCCTCGCGTGCCACGAACCGGTTCACCGACTCCAGCGCGCTCTTGGCCACCGTCATCCAGTTGTAGGCCGGCATCGCGCGGGTGGGGTCGAAGTCCATGCCGACGATCGCGCCGCCGCGATTCATGATCGGCAACACCGCCTTGGCCAGCGACGCGTACGAATACGCCGAAATATGAATGCCTTTGGAGACGTCCTCGTAGGGCGCCTCGAAGAACGGATTGATGCCCATGCCGCTGGGCGGCATGAAACCGATCGAATGCACCACGCCGTCGAGCTTGTTGCCCTCGCCGATCACCTCGACGACCCGCTCGGCCAACGTGTCGAGGTGCTTCTCGTTCTGCACGTCGAGCTCCAGCAGCGGCGGCTTCTGCGGCAGCCGGTCGAGGATGCGCTCGATCAGCCGCAGCCGGTCGAACCCGGTGCAGACGAGCTGCGCGCCCTGTTCCTGAGCGACCCGGGCGATGTGGAACGCGATCGACGCGTCGGTGATGATCCCGGCGACCAGAATCCGTTTGCCTTCGAGCAGTCCTGCCATGTCCGTCCTTGTTCGTGTGGAAATCGTTAGTGGCCCATACCCATGCCGCCGTCGACCGGGATCACCGCGCCCGAGATGTACGAGGCGTCCTCGGAGGCCAGGAAGCTGACCACGCCGGCGACCTCTTCGGCGGTGCCAACCCGCTTCGCCGGGATGAATTCCAGTGCCCCCGCCTGAATCCGCTCATCCAGCGCGCGGGTCATATCGGTGTCGATGTAGCCCGGGGCCACCACATTCGCGGTCACGTTGACCTTGGACAGTTCCCGAGAAATCGATCGCGCCATGCCGATCAGGCCGGCCTTGGAGGCTGCGTAGTTGGCCTGGTTGCCGATGCCCCAGGTGCCCGAGACCGAGCCGATGAAGATCATCCGGCCGAACCGCTTGCGTTGCATGGTGCGCGATGCCCGCTGAGCCACCCGGAACGCCCCGGTGAGGTTGGCGTCGATGACCTTTTGGAACCGCTCCTCGGTCATCCGCATGAGGAACGCGTCCAGGGACAGGCCGGCGTTGGACACCAGCACCTCGACGGAACCCTGGTGCTCCTCGACCTCTTTGAAGGCGCGGTCGACGGCGTCGTTGTCGGTGACGTCACACTCGACGCCGAACAATCCCTCGGGCGCCCCGGATCCGCGGTGCGTGACAGCCACCTTGTGGCCGTCGGCGGCCAGCCGCCGCGCGATCGCGAGCCCGATCCCCCGGTTTCCGCCCGTGACCAGCACCGACCGGGAGACAAAGGGCGGCCTGCCGGCGTGGGTGGTTTCTGTGGCTGTCTCAGTCACCCCGACAACCTATCGCATCGCCGAGTGGCCACTTCTGACACGCCTTTTGGGCGGACGCGTGCACTTACGGGCCGTTCGGCGGCACAACTACGTAGGCAGCCGGCGGTTGATCAGGACCGCTGCCAGAGCGGCCAACGCCAGGATCAGTGAACCCAGCCGCAGCCAGCCGACGCTGGCGTCGCCACGGATGGTCTCGTATCCGATCTGCTGCTGCAACGACGCGTAGACCTCTTTGAGCTGCTGCAGGTTGGACGCGTTGTAGTGGTTGCCGCCGGACAGTTCGGCGACCTTCTTCATCGTGGTGTCGTCGACCGGCACCGGCTGGCGCTGGCCGTTGATATCGACAAAGCCGTACGGGGTGCCGAACGAAATGGTCGAGATCGGCACGCCCTGGTCCTTGGCGGTCCGCGCGGCGGTGAACGCGCCCTTGGGGTTGTCCGGATTGGTCGGCACCGTCTCCTTACCGTCCGAGAACAACACGATGCGCGCCGGCGGTGGAGTGTCGCCGCCGCCGATCACCGCGCCGACGGTGGCGATGGCCTGCAATGCGGTGAAGATGCCTTCGCCGGTGGCGGTGCGGTCGGCGAACTGCAGCTTGTCCAGTGCGGCCTTGGTCGCATCCCGGTTGGTGGTCGGCTGCACCAGCACCGTCGCGGTGCCGGCGTAGGCGATCAGGCCCAGGTTGATCCCGGGCGTCAGCTCGCCGGCGAACTCCTTGGCGGCCACCTGCGCGGCCACCATCCGGTTGGGTTCGACGTCGGTGGCCCGCATCGACTGCGACACGTCGATCACCAGCATCACCACCGCGCGGTTGCGCGGAATCCGCACATCGTGCGTCGGGCCGGCCATCGCGATCGTCAGCAACACCAGCGACACCGTCAACAGAATCGCGGCCAGGTGGCGCCACCGGGTGGGCTGTTTGGGCGCCACGCTTTCCAGCAGCTCCATGTTGGCGAACCGCAGCATCCGGCGGTGTCGGGCCACCTGCGCGATGATGTAGAGCGCGACGATGCCGAGAACGACCAGGAAGAACAGAAACCACCACGCGTGAGCGAACCCGGTGAGCGTCATCGGGCCGAGCAACGGCAAACTCATTGGCGCCCCGCCAGTGCGCCCCTCCGGCGCGACTCCACAAAGCGGACGATGTCGCCGATCCAGTCGCGGTCGGTGCGCAGCGACATCAGGGGCGCTCCGCAGCTGCGGAAGGTGCGCTTGACGTCGGCGTGATGAGCGGCCGCCGCTTTGCCGAAGTCGTCGCGCAGCTGCTCGTCGATGGTGAACTCGCGGGTGACACCAGATTCGGCGTCTTGCAGGATGACGTCGCCCACGTCCGGCAGCTCGACATCGCGCGGGTCGAGCACCTCGATGCCCAGTACCTCGTGGCGGGCGGCAATCGCGCGCAGCGGACGCTGCCAGTTGATCGGCCCGAGGAAATCGCTGATGATCACGGCCATCCCGCGGCGACGCTCGGGGCGGCGCAGCGCGTCGATGGCAGCTGCCAGGTCACCGCGCACTCCGACAGGCGCCTTCGGAGCGGTGGCGATGCTGCGCAGCAGGGTCTGCTCGTGCTGGCGGCCGGATCGGGCCGGTACCCGAATCCGTTGTGCGCCATTGTCGATCAGCGCGCCGAGCCGGTTGCCTCCCCCGCTGTTGAGGAAGGTGATCGCGGCTGCCGCGGCCACCGCCAGGTCGCGTTTTTCGCAGACGCTGGTGCCGAAGTCCAGGCTGGCCGACATGTCGACCACCAACCAGGTCTCCAGTTCCCGGTCGGCGATCATCTGCCGGACATGCGGGTGGGTGGTGCGGGCGGTGACCGCCCAGTCCATCCGCCGCACGTCGTCGCCGGGCTGATACTCGCGCGACTCCCCCGCCTCCGAGCCGGGACCCGGGATCAGGCCCAGGTGATCGCCGTGCAACACGCCGTCGAGCTTGCGTTTGACGGTCAGCTCAAGCGTGCGCAGCGCGGCCGACAGCTTCGGGTCGTCGATGTCGCCGCGCTGCATCGACGGCGGATGGACCGCCGCCGGCGCCTTGGAGTCAGTCACCGACCGCTAGCCGCCGCCGTCGCACCCTGCATCACCGGAGGCACCGAATGTCCTTGCTGCGGAACGGCGTTCACTTGCGGCATGGCGACTGTCTGCAGCACCCGGTTGATCACGATCTCCGGCGAGATCTCGTCGGCCAGCGCGTCGTAGGTCAGCACCAGCCGGTGGCGCAGCACGTCGGGAATGACCTCGATGACGTCCTGCGGGATCACGTAGTCGCGGCCGCGCACCAGCGCCAGCGACCGGGAGGCGGCGATGATGCCCAGCGACGCACGCGGGGATGCGCCGAACGAGATCCAGCTCTTGACGTCGTTCATCCCGAGTTGCTCGGGGTGGCGGGTGGCGGTGACGACGCGAACCACGTAGTCGACCAGCGCGTGGTGCACGAAGTTGTTGGCCGCGATGTCCTGCAGCCGCACCAGGTCGCCGGTCGCCAGGATCTGCTTGGGCTCCGGCGGGCGCACGCCCATCCGGTAGATGATCTCGCGCTCCTCCTCCGGCGAGGGGTAGCCGACGTTGATCTTGAACAAGAACCGGTCGCGCTGCGCCTCCGGCAGCGGGTAGACGCCCTCGTGCTCGATCGGGTTCTGGGTGGCCATCACCAGGAACGGGTTGGGCAGCGGGAAGGTCTTGCCGCCGATCGAGACGTGGCGCTCCTGCATGACCTCCAGCAGCGCCGACTGCACCTTGGCCGGCGCGCGGTTGATCTCGTCGGCAAGCAGGAAGTTGACCACCACCGGGCCGAGTTCGGTGTCGAACTCCTCCTTGCCCTGCCGGTAGATGCGCGTACCGATGATGTCGGTGGGCACCAGGTCGGGAGTGAACTGGATGCGGGCGAACGTCCCGCCGACCACCCGGGCGAACGTCTCCACCGCCAGCGTCTTGGCCACCCCGGGCACACCCTCGAGCAGCACATGGCCCTTGGACAGCAGGCCGACCAGCATCCGCTCGACGAGCTGGTCCTGGCCGACGATGATCCGCTTGACCTCGAAAATGGCCCGTTCCAGGGTGTGCACCTCGGCGGCCAGCCCGTTGCCGCCGTCCGGAGACGGCGCATGCGCCGGCGTCGTCGGCGGCCCGCCCGGGCCGGAGTACCCGCTGGCGCCACCTGCTGATGTCATCGATGCTCTCCTACCACGGCTCAAGCCTTCTACAGCTCTTCACACACGACTGCTCGCACGACGAACGTCGCGGGGCAGCGGCGTGCCCTCGTCCAACTATTCCAGGCCGCCCGGATTCCGTCGACGTGGGCGGCACCCGGCGAGTCAGTACTCGATGATCCGAGTGACAAACGGCGTCATGCCGGGAGTGCGCACGGGGCTGACGGTGACCTTGCCGGCGATGCTGGACGCCTCCAGCATCTGACCATTGCCCAGATACATCGTGACGTGCTGGCCGCCGCCGGGACCGTAGAAGATCAGGTCGCCGCGTTTGGCCTGCGACGGCGGCACGTGCCGGCCGGCGTTGTACTGGTCGCCGGAAAACCGCGGGATCAGCACACCGACCCCGGCGAAGGCGTAGCGCATCAGGCCCGAGCAGTCGAAGCCGACGGTGTCTGCGCCCGAGTCCACGCCCTTGCTGGGCCCGTTGAGGCTGCCGCCACCCCACGAATACGGCACCCCCATCTGCGACGACGCCCGCCGGATCACATATTCGACGGCCTGGCGGCCATAGACCCGCGGAATCTTACCTGCAGTGGTGTTGGTGTTGTTGCCGCCCAAGTTGATCCCTAGCCCGCCGAGGAACTGCCGCCCCAGGTCCATCGTCGTCTGGGTGGCCTGGGCAGTGGCGTTCAGCGAGGCGTTGGCGATGGCGAGCGGATCCCCCGGCGCGCCGGCACTGATCACCGGCGGCAGCGTCGGGTCCCAGCCACCGTCCTCCGCCGCAGCGGGACCAGCCAGGCCGAGCAGCAGCCCGATCACCACCAATGTCACCCCAGCGAGGCGCGAAACCCTTTGTCGCATAGATCCTTTCACGGTCAGTACTCGATGTAGCGGACCACGTAGGGCGTCATGCCGCTGGTGCGAACCGGCGCGACCCGGACCTTCAAACCGACATCCGGCGCTTCGAGCATCTGGCCGTCGCCGAGGTAGATCGTGACGTGCTGGCTGCCGCCCGGCCCGTAGAAGATGACGTCACCGCGGCGCATCTGCGACGACGGGATCTTGCGGCCGAGGTTGTACTGCGAGCCCGAGTAGTGCGGCAATTTGATGCCCACGCCGGCGAACGAATAGAGCACCAGGCCCGAGCAGTCGAAGCCGACGGTGTCGGACCCGGAGCCGATTCCGCGGCTCGGTCCCGCCGCGTTACCGCCACCCCAGGAGTACGGCACACCCAACTGCGACAGGCCGCGGCGGATCACGTATTCGGAGGCCTGCCGTCCGTAGACGCGCGGGATTCGGCCGTTGGTGATCCCGGTGTCGTCGGGCTTTAGGATGCCCATCTGCTGGAGGAATTTCTTCCCCATGTTGGCGGTGACCTGCGACGACGTCGCCGAAATGCCCAGGATCGTGTTGATGACGGCGATCGGGTCGCCCGGAACGTTGGCGCTGGGCACCATCGGCAAGGTGGGGTCCCACTCGCCGTCCCACTGCCCGGGGTTGTGGGCCCGCGGCGATCCCGCCGCCGGGGCGCCCGGGTCCCATCGGTCCCCGGGGGAAGACGCCGCCCGCGGGCCGGTGCCGGTTCCGCCCCCCGGCGCCGACCAACTGCGGGCGGCGTCAAGTCTGGCCCGGGCCGCGTCGCGCTCGGCGCCCAGGCGGTTGACTTCTTGCTGCTGTGCGGCGAACGTGCGGTGCGCGTTGGTGAGCGCTGCCACCGCCGCGTCCTGGCTGGACTGCGCGTCGGCGGCGGCCTTGTCGGCTTTCTGCTTGGCCAACCGCGCCGCCGACTCCTTGTTCACCTGCTCGGTACGGGCCCGCTGCAGGTTCTCCATCACTCGCTGGGAACTGGCGGACAGGGTCTTGCCCGCCGTGGCGGTGGCAATGATGTCGTCTGGGCCGGCGGCGGTCAGGTAGCTGTCCGACGGGCCGTTGACGTAGGTGGCCGCGGCGAACCTGTCGAAACGCTGCTGCGCCGCGGCGATCGCCGCGTTGGCCTCCTTGACTCCCTGCTGGCTGGCTTCGACGTCGTGTTGGGCGGCGGCGGCGTTGTCACGCGCGGTTTCCACGTCGACCAGCGCCTTGTTGACGCTTTCCTGTTCGGCTTTGATTGCGGCGCTGAGGTCTTGCAGGCGCTGGTTGGCCTTGGCGACGTCGGCGATCAGCGCGCCCAGCGTGTCCGGTCCCGCGCCCGGATCCGCCGTCGCCAGCCCCGGCGTGCACAACACCGTGAGCGCACAGAGGCTGGCGGCCAAGCGAGAAAGCGAGCCGCGGCGGAAGCGTCTCATTAGTCTCCTATGGCTCAACGCGGGACGGTCGGCGTCGGCCCCAGATGGCACTGGAAGCGCGGTTAGAACGGAAGCATCACTTGCACCGTAAGTCACAGGAGTCTCTATTGAAACTTTAGTAACAAATTACAGGTCTGTAATTGAAATGATTGTGACCCAATGGTGACCTGAGGAGTTTGCTGTCAGAAGCCCTTGGCAACGCTCCTGATGTGCGTATAGCGAGCTAGCTGCTCTGTTCGGCGTTCTGGGCCGGTGTCTCGGTGTCTTCGGCTTGCGTTGCTGCGCGCCGGGCCCGCAGTTGCAGGACCCGGGTGCCGACAGCGGCCGCCGCCACCACGATCAACAGCACGATTGTGAAGGCCGTCCAGGGAAACTGCGGGGTGTTGAGCTGATGCAGGAAATTCTCCGCGGAGACCACCGGGTTGCCGGTCTTGGCGTTGTCTTCACCGATCTCCAGCGTGGACCGCGGAAAGTGTGTGCTGTACGAGCCGACGTGCGACGGGCTGAGCACCAGCACCGTGGCGTCGGGATGGTCGGACCCCACGACGGTGGCGACGTCGCGCAGTGGGGGGTCGTTGGGCGGGTTGTGGTCGAGCACGACGATCTTGAGGTCGATGCCGTCGGCGCGGGCCTGGTTGACCACCTGCAGCAGCCCCGGCGCGACATCCGGTGGCGCGCTGACCCCTTCGAAGTCGACCTGCGCCCGGACCAGTGCCAGACACTGATCGGGAGGGGTGGACGGGTCGAGGCCGACGGTGCCGCAGATCTCGCCCGGGATGTACAGCGGCGCGTGCGGGGTGGTCACGGATCAAGACCGTACCGCCTTTGCTGATCGCCTGACAGCGCGGTGGCGACCGGACAAGACTGAGGCGCATGGGTGGGCGTCAGAATGCAGGACAAGCGTACTGTTAAAGTGGCACCGACCGCCGGCACAGCCCGTCGCCGCCAAGGAACTAAATCTCGGGAGTTGATGTGAGCAACAAGGATTCGGTGAATTCGTTCGAAGCCCGCAACACCTTGAAAGTCGGCGACGACAGTTATGCGATCTATCGCCTCGACGCGGTGCCCGGCACCGAGAAACTCCCCTACAGTCTCAAGGTCCTTGCCGAGAACCTGCTGCGCAACGAGGACGGCAGCAACATCACCAAGGACCACATCCAAGCGATCGCCAACTGGGATCCCAAGGCGGAGCCCAGCATCGAAATCCAGTACACGCCGGCGCGGGTGGTGATGCAGGACTTCACCGGCGTGCCGTGCATTGTCGATCTGGCCACCATGCGCGAGGCTGTCGGTGAGCTGGGCGGCAATCCCGAGAAGGTCAACCCGCTGGCCCCGGCCGATCTGGTGATCGACCACTCGGTGATCGCGGACCTGTTCGGCCGCGCCGACGCGTTCGAGCGCAACGTCGAGATCGAGTATCAGCGCAACGGCGAGCGCTACCAGTTCCTGCGCTGGGGGCAGGGCGCCTTCCAGGACTTCAAGGTGGTGCCGCCGGGGACCGGGATCGTGCACCAGGTCAACATCGAATACCTGGCCAGCGTGGTGATGGAGCGCGAGGGGGTGGCGTACCCGGACACCTGTGTGGGCACCGACTCGCACACCACGATGGTCAACGGCCTGGGCGTATTGGGTTGGGGCGTGGGCGGTATCGAGGCCGAGGCCGCCATGCTCGGGCAGCCGGTGTCGATGCTGATTCCGCGGGTGGTCGGTTTCAAGCTGACCGGTGAAATCCAGCCCGGCGTGACGGCCACCGACGTCGTGCTCACCGTCACCGAGATGCTGCGCAAGCACGGGGTGGTCGGCAAGTTCGTCGAGTTCTACGGCGAGGGCGTGGCCGAGGTGCCGCTGGCCAACCGCGCGACGCTGGGCAACATGAGTCCCGAATTCGGTTCTACCGCAGCGATTTTCCCGATCGACCAGGAGACCATCGATTATCTGCGGTTCACCGGTCGCAGCAATAAGCAGCTTGCGTTGGTCGAGGCATACGCCAAGGAACAGGGCCTGTGGCACGACCCGGCGCACGAGCCGGCGTTCTCCGAGTACCTCGAGCTGAACCTGTCCGACGTGGTGCCCTCGATCGCCGGGCCGAAGCGCCCGCAGGACCGCATCGCGCTCTCGGATGCGAAATCGGCGTTCCGCCAGACACTTCCGAACTACGTCGGCGACGACCCACAGAAGGAGGAGTACTCCAAGCTCGACGAGGTGGTCGACGAGACGTTCCCGGCCAGCGACCCGGGGCAGGTGTCGAACGGCCACGCCGACGACCATGTGCACTCCGCCGCCGCACACGCGAAGGGCCGCACCAGCAACCCCGTGCCGGTCAAGTCCAAGGAACTCGGCGAGTTCGTGCTCGACCACGGCGCGGTGGTGATCGCCGCGGTCACGTCGTGCACCAACACCTCCAACCCGGAGGTGATGCTGGGGGCCGCGCTGCTGGCGCGCAACGCCGTGGAGAAGGGGCTGACCTCCAAGCCGTGGGTCAAGACCACGATGGCGCCCGGCTCTCAGGTGGTGCACGACTACTACGAAAAGGCCGAGCTGTGGCCGTATCTGGAGAAGCTCGGCTTCTACCTGGTCGGCTACGGCTGCACCACGTGCATCGGCAACTCGGGGCCGCTGCCCGAGGAGATCTCGAAAGTGATCAACGACAACGATCTTTCGGTCGCCGCCGTGCTGTCGGGCAACCGCAACTTCGAGGGCCGCATCAACCCGGACGTGAAGATGAACTACCTGGCTTCGCCGCCGCTGGTGGTCGCCTACGCGCTGGCCGGCACCATGGACTTCGACTTCGACGCGCAGCCGCTCGGCACGGACAAAGACGGCAACGACGTGTTCCTGCGTGACATCTGGCCGTCCCAGAAGGACGTGTCCGACACCATCGCATCGGCGATCAACCAAGAGATGTTCACCAAGAACTACGCCGATGTGTTCAAGGGCGACGAGCGGTGGCGCAACCTGCCGACTCCCAGCGGCAACACCTTTGAATGGGACCCGGATTCGACGTATGTGCGCAAGCCGCCGTACTTCGAGGGGATGTCGGCCGAGCCGCAACCGGTCGGCGACATCACCGGCGCACGGGTCCTCGCGCTGCTCGGCGACTCGGTGACCACCGACCACATCTCGCCGGCCGGCAGCATCAAGCCGGGCACTCCGGCGGCGCAGTACCTCGACGAGCACGGCGTGGCCCGCAAGGACTACAACTCCTACGGCTCGCGGCGCGGCAACCACGAGGTGATGATCCGCGGCACGTTCGCCAACATCCGGCTGCGCAACCTACTGCTCGACGACGTGGCCGGCGGGTACACACGCGACTTCACCCAGGATGGCGGGCCTCAGGCGTTCATATACGACGCCGCGCAAAACTATGCGGCGCAAGACATTCCGCTGGTGGTGCTGGGCGGCAAGGAATACGGCTCGGGCTCGTCGCGGGACTGGGCGGCCAAGGGCACGATGCTGCTGGGCGTGCGTGCGGTGATCGCCGAGTCGTTCGAGCGCATCCACCGCTCCAACCTGATCGGCATGGGTGTGATCCCGTTGCAGTTCCCCGAGGGCAAGTCGGCCGAGTCGCTCGGACTTGACGGCACCGAGGTGTTCGACATCACCGGGATCGAGGCGCTCAACGACGGCAAGACACCGAAGACGGTGCACGTCAAGGCGTCTAAGGACGGCGGCAAGCCGGTCGAGTTCGACGCGGTGGTGCGCATCGACACCCCCGGCGAGGCGGACTACTACCGCAACGGCGGCATCCTGCAGTACGTGCTGCGCAACATGCTGAAGTCCTAGGGCGCGTGTGCCGAAGGTCAGCCAGGACCATCTGGCGGCCCGGCGCCGTCAGATCCTCGACGGCGCCCGCCGCTGCTTCGCCGAGTACGGCTATGACAAGGCGACGGTGCGACGGCTCGAACAGGCCATCGGGTTGTCACGCGGTGCGATCTTTCACCACTTCCGCGACAAGGACACGCTGTTCTTCGAGCTGGCCCGCGAGGATGCCGAGCGGATGGCGGCTGTCGCGTCGCGGGAGGGCCTGATCCAGGTGATGCGCGACCTGCTCGCCGCACCCGACCAGTTCGATTGGCTTGTCACACGTTTGGAGATCGCCCGCAAGCTGCGGAACGACCCCGCGTTCAGCCGCGGCTGGACCGAGCGCTCGGCGGAGCTGGCGGCGGCGACGACGGATCGGCTACGCCGGCAAAAGCAGGCGGGGCGGCTGCGCGACGACGTGCCCAGCGACGTGCTGCAGTGCTACCTGGACCTGGTACTCGACGGGCTGGTGGCGCGGCTGGCGTCCGGCGAAGACCCGCAACGCCTTACGGCCGTGCTGGATCTCGTCGAAGGTTCGGTGCGCCAGGGCTAGCCCTCCCGGCGCGAGCGTGCGCAAAATGCCGTCAAAACCGCCTGTTTCACGTGCATACGCGCACGCTCGCGGGCTAGCGCGCCGAGCGGGTTCGGTGGTTGGGACCACCTCGGCTGCGCATCGACGTTCCCGACTCGCGAAGCATGCTGTGGATCGACCCGTACGATCTGCCGGTGGACGCCACCAGCTTACGGATGCTGGCTCCGCCCTCGTAGGCGTGACGCAACTCGGCCAACAGCTGTTCGCGCGGTTTCTTCGATTTCCTCATCGGCGCCTCCCCGCTTCATTGGGAACCGAACCCCTCCTGGCTAAGCGTAGGAAGCGACCGTCGGCGTCGGACCGATTTCACGAAATCGCTGTCAGGCCAACTCGATGAGATCCCGGTATTCGTCGGACCAGTGGTCCTCGGTGCCGTCCGGCAGCAGCACGACTCGTTGCGGATCGAGCGCCTCGGCCGCTCCGGGGTCGTGGGTCACCAGTACCACCGCGCCGGTGTAGCTGCGCAGCGCGTCGAGCACCTGCTCGCGCGACGCGGGGTCGAGATTGTTGGTGGGTTCGTCGAGCAGCAACACGTTCGCCGTGGACGCCACCAGACCGGCCAGCGCCAGCCGGGTCTTTTCGCCACCGGACAGCGTGCCCGCGAACTGGTCGAGCTGCGGGCCGCTGAACATGAACGCGCCGAGCAGCCCGCGCAGATCCTGCTCACCGGAATCGGGTGCGGCGTGGCGGATGTTCTGCCACACCGTCACGGTGTCGTCGAGGGTGTCGTGCTCCTGCGCGAAATAGCCGATTTTCAAACCGTGTCCGGGTTCCAGCGCTCCGGCGTCGGGCTGTTCCACGCCGGCCAGCAGCCGCAGCAGCGTGGTCTTGCCGGCGCCGTTGAGTCCCAGCACCACCACCCGCGAACCGCGGTCGATTGCCAAGTCGACGCCGGTGAACACCTCCAGTGACCCGTAGGTCTTGGTCAGTCCTTTGGCCACCAGTGGGGTGCGCCCGCACGCCGCCGGAGTCGGGAATTTGATCCGGGCCACCTTGTCGGCCACGCGCTCTTCGTCGAGCGCGGCCATCATCCGGTCGGCGCGGCGCAGCATGTTCTGCGCCGCAACGGCTTTGGTGGCCTTGGCGCCCAGTTTGGCCGCCTGGGCCCGCAACGCGGCGGCTTTGCGTTCGGCGTTGGCGCGTTCGCGTCGGCGGCGCTGCTCGTCGGTGGCGCGGGCGTCGAGGTACTTCTGCCATCCCATGTTGTAGACGTCGACTTCGCCGCGCACGGCGTCAAGGAACCATACCCGGTTGACGACGGCGGCCAGCAGATCGACGTTGTGGCTGATGACCACCAGCCCGCCGGTGTGGGCGCGCAGGAAATCGCGCAGCCAGCCCAGTGAATCGGCGTCGAGGTGGTTGGTGGGCTCGTCGAGCAACAGCGTCGTCGCCGACCCGGCGCCGGTGTCGGACGCGGCGAACAGGATGCGCGCCAGTTCCACCCGGCGGCGCTGCCCGCCCGACAGTGTGCGCAGCGGCTGGGTCAAGACCCGTTCGGGCAAGCCGAGACTCGCGCAGATCCGGCCCGCTTCGCTTTCGGCGCCGTAGCCGCCGAGCGCGGCGAATCGCTCCTCGAGCTGGCCGTAGCGGCGTACCGCACGGTCGCGTGCGTCGTCGTCGGCGACCTCGGCCATCAGCGCCTGCTGCTTTTCCAGATCGGTGAGCAACGTGTCCAGCCCGCGCGCCGAGAGCACCCGGTCCCGCGCCAGCACGTCGAGGTCGCCCTCCTTGGGATCCTGCGGCAGATAACCGATCTCGCCGGTGCGGGTCACCGATCCGGCGTAGGGCTCGGCTTCGCCGGCCAGGATGCGCAGCGTGGTCGTCTTGCCGGCGCCGTTGCGACCGACCAGCCCGATCCGATCGCCGGGCTGTATCCGCAGGGCCGCGCCATCGGTGGAGAGCAGCGTGCGCGCGCCAGCGCGGACCTCGAGGTCCGTTGCCGTGATCACGGTCACTCTCCTTGCTAACTTGTCCGGCTCCTCCTCATCGCGCTCCGCGCTCTGCATCGTCGCCGGACGGCTTGTTACGGCTTGTCGTCGGTGAACACCGCCGGGCGTTTCTCTGCGCGCGCGGCGACCGCTTCCTCGAAGTTGGCGGTGAGCAGACGAACAAAAAGCTGTCCCAGGCCTTCGGCCTGCATGTGCCCTTCCAGGCTAGCGGCGTCCAGTCCAGTCCATAGTGTGCGTTTGGTCAACTCGATTCCGGGCCGGGAGAACGCGGCGATCCGCTCGGCCATCGCGTAACAGGTGTCCAGCAGCTGGTCGTCGGCAACGTGGCGGGAGACCAGGCCGATCCGTTCGGCTTCCTCGGCGTCGACGTCGCGGCCGGTGAGCATCAGCTCGAAGGCCCGCGACGTGCCGATCGCGCGCGGCAGCAGATAGCTCAGCCCGAGTTCGCTGGCCGTCAGCCCGTTGTTGATGCCCGCCGCCCGAAAATAGGCGCCGGATGAGGCGATCCGGATGTCACACGCCAGCGCCAGGCACAGGCCCCCGCCGATTGCCGCGCCGTTGACCGCGGCGATCACCGGCTGGTGCAGCCGCCGCAGCGCGAGGATGACGTCGTCGAGAATCTCCATCGAGCGCAGGGCGTACGTCGGCCGGGTCAGCCCCTGGACGTGCGGCACCTCGCCCGCCGACTTGTGGTCGGCACCGGACGAGAATCCACGGCCCGCGCCGGTCAGCACGACCACCCGCACCGAGTTGTCGTAGGTGATCTTTTCCAGCGCCGCCTTGAGCGGAACCATGACGTCGAACGCCATGGAGTTCATCCGCTCGGGCCGGTTGAGGGTGATCAGCGCGACAGCCGGTCGCGGATGTTCAACGAGTACGTAGCTCACCCGCTGAAGGTAGCGCTGGGCCATCTGGCGGCGACCCGCGGCGCCCGGCTTCGCCGCGCTTGCGATCGCCGCTAGCTCTGGCCGTCGCCCTCCTGAGCGGCGATCGCGGCGTCGATGTCGAAGTCCTTCACCTTTTGCACCAGTTCTTCCAGTGCGGCCGGCGGCAGCGCGCCCGGCTGGTTGAACACCAGCTTGCCCTTCTTGAAGGCCATCAGTGTGGGGATGGACCGGATGTCGGCGGCCGCGGCGAGCTGCTGCTCGGCCTCGGTGTCGACCTTGGCGAAGACGACGTCGGGGTGTTTCTCCGACGACGCCGCGAACGTCGGCGCAAACGCCCGGCACGGTCCGCACCACGACGCCCAGAAGTCGACAAGAACGATGTCGTTGCCGTTGATGGTGTCGTTGAACTGCTCAGCAGTGAGGTCTCGGGTAGTCACCCTCTGCCCAACGTCGGGGGCCGCCGCGATGTTCCGAGCGTCAGGTCAGGTAGTCGTAGTCGCCGCGGACCCAGGCGGCGTGCCGGGCCGCCGAGCGCCGGACTGCGGCCTGGCCGTCGCTGTCGATGGAGTTGGTGAACAGGCCGTAGATGCGGTCGAACCGCAGCTCCGCCAGCGTGTCGGCGATTCGCAGCACCACCGCCGCGGACAGCGGCAGCCGGTTGGGGTAGCTGCGCAGGAAGCCGACCGTGCGCCGATCGGGATTGGGGAAAACGGTGTCACCGACCAGCAGCACGCCGCGGCCGTCGGCGCCGTCGCTCCAGCAGGCGACCGCGCTGCCGGGAAAATGCCCGCCGACGCGGACCACCGACAGCGAGGGCGTCAGCTCCAAGGTGTCCGACCACTGCTGGATCACCGGGTCGCGGCGCATCACCCAGTCGGCGTCGGCGGCGTTGACGTACACCGGCACACCGCCGAGCCGATGACTCCACTCCACTTGCGCGCCGTACATGTGCGGATGGCTGGCAACGATCCCGACGACCGGGCCGCGTTCGCTCACCGCCGCGATCGCGGCGTCGTCGAGAAAGCCCGACGGATCCCACAACACGTTGCCGCCGTTGGTGCACACCAGCTTTCCCACTTGCCCGATGCCCAACGCCGGCGAGCTGCCGACACCGATAAGACCGTCCTCGACCACGGTGACCTCGGAGCGCATGCCCTCGGCGGCCAGCTCCTCCAGTGTCGCCCACTGCTGACCCTCGGCGGGAACCCACTGCCGCTCGTCGGCGCAGATCGCGCAAACCGCCGACGCGGTCGCATGCTCCACGCCGCACGTTCTGCACAGCCAGAACATGGCACAACTCTATTCGCGGCCCGGTTCACCGCTGATTGTGGGATTCTTGGCTGTGATCCCGCACAACCGTCGACCGGCTCGGCTCACGCTCGGCGTGGTGGCCACAGCGACCGTCTTGGCGGTCGCCGCATGCGGCGGCTCCGATCATGGAACCGCAGGCAAACCCGGCACCTCGACCAGCGCGACGACAAGTGCGACGAGTTCCGCATCCAAGCCGCCGCCCTCCGTCGGTCACGACCACGTGGAAGGCATGGTCCGCTCCGTATCGGCCGACACGATCGAGCTCACGCAGCGTGATCGGAGCGCGGCGACGGTCGACTTCACACCGACGACGATCATCACCGAGCTGGGTCCGGCCCAGCTGACCGACGTCACCCCGGGCAGCTGCGTCGACGCCGAGCCCACCGCACAGACCGGTCCCCCGCTCCCCGCGCAGTCGGTCGTCGTCAGCCCGTCCGAAGGCGGCAATTGCCCACCACCGCCGGGCGAGCCGCCCGCCGGTGTCTCCGGGACGGTCACATCGGTTACGGGCAATACCATCGGCGTCGACAGCACCGACGCCGCCGGCAAAACCACGCACACCGATGTGGCTGTCAGTGACTCGACCACGTACCAAAAGCATGCCGTCACCAATGCGCAAGGGATCCAGAACGGTAAGTGTCTGGCGGCGCAGGGCACGAAGGACGGCGGCGTGCTGCACGCGGACAGCATCGACCTCGAACCGTGCCCGGCGATGGGCCAACCGCACCACCACTTCCACATCCCCCGCCTGCCGCACGTGCATCACCACTAGCGCCGGGTCTGCTCGCGAGCCGGAAGCCAGGGGGCGTCAATACGACCGCGGCAGCCCGAGGCTGTGCTGGGCGATGTGGTTGAGGATCATTTCGCGGGTGATGGGCACCGTCTTGAACAGGCGGACGAATTCGTACATGTTGGCCAGCGCGACCTCGCGGGTGAAGCCGCTGCCACCGTGCACCTCGATGGCCTGGTCGACGCAGCGGATCGCCGCGTCGGCGGCCAGGAACTTGGCCATGTTGCTGGCCTCCCCCGCGTCGGTTCCGGTGTCGTAGCTCTCGGCGGCGTGCCGGGTCATCAGCCGGGCCGACTCCAGCGCAATCTTGGCTTCGGCCAACGGATGTGCGACGCCCTGATGCGCGCCGATGGGCACCTGCCACACCCGGCGTTCGCGGGCGTAGGTGACCGCCTTGTCCAGCGCGTAGCGGCTGACGCCGTTGCAGATCGCGGCGATGATCACCCGTTCGGGGTTCATGCCGTCGAATGCGACGCGCAACCCGTTGCCCTCGCCGCCGACGAGCCGGTCCGCCGGAACCGCCACATTGTCGAAGAACACCGTGAACGACTTGTCGGTGATCTCGAAAGTCATTGGGATGCGGTGCATGTCGATGCCCGGCGTGTCGCGGTCGACCAGGAACAGCGACAGCTGTGCGCGACCACGCGCGTCGGTGCCGGTGCGGGTGACCACCAACAGAGCGTCGGCTTGGTCGGCGGCGGTGATGAAGGTCTTCTGTCCGGTGATGTAGTACTTGTCGCCGTCGCGGCGCGCGGTGGTGGCGAGCTGATGCGAGTTGGAGCCCGCGTCGGGCTCGGTGATCGCGAACGCGACCTTGAGGGTTCCGGCGGCCATCGGCGCCAGCCACGCTCGCTTCTGTTCGTCGGTGGCATGCCGGGCCAACAGACTGCCGACGATGCCCGGCGAGATCATCAGCATGATCTGCGGACAGCCCGCAGCGGCGGCCTCTTCCGCGACGATGTTCATGGCGGACAGCCCCATTCCGCCGCCGCCGTACTCCTCGGGCAGGTTCACGCCGACGAACCCGCCGGCGGCCAGCGCAACCCACAGCTCGGTGGGGTGCTGCAGGGTTTCGCTGCAGTGGGTGAAGTAGTCGTTGCCGAAGCCGGCGACGATGCCATGAACCGACGCGCGTAACTCGGCTTCCTCGAAGGCGTTGAGCATCAACGGAAGTCCATCCAGTGTCCGTGGGGAGTGAAACCCAGCAGGAAGGGGATCTCGATGCGGCACACCGGTCCTGCGGTGATGTCGTCGGTGTCGAAAATGACGTATTCGCCGAGGTTTTCGGTCCACCGCGACACCGGCACCATCAGGTAGCCATCGCCTTCCCGCGCGTCGGGTGTCCGTGGCACAAAAGTAGGCTCCATCACCACCGCCGGGCGCTCGTGGCGTAGCCGGTACTCCTGCTCGTCGCCGGAGTGCAGGTCGCGCACCACCAGGCTGTGCATGCGCATGCCGTTGCCTTTGGCGTCGCCGCCGATCAGGTATCCCCACCGGTGCCCGCGCCCGTAAAACCGTTCGTCGACTTTGGGCAGCTCGCAGGGGCGGTCGTCGAGGAGCTCGGATTTCACGCTGCCGGTGGACAAGTCCACCGTCCAGCGCCCGAGCGCGCTGCGCGCCAGGTTGAAGAACAACGAGACGTCCTCGCCCTCGAACCGGTCGATGTCGAGCGGGAACGGCGGCCGCTCGAAGACCGGCGCGTCGAGAGTCAGGGTGTCGTCGGTGACCTCGGCTGCCAGTGTGTGCATCATGTACTGCGGCTCGATTTCGGCGGTGATCCAGCGGATTTCGCCGTGCTCGACGTCGTCGCGGGGCACCAGCGCCAGCATGGTCGGCAGGTCCGGGTTCCAGCCGTGCACCGGCAGGCCCCGCTCGATGCGGTCCGGGTCGAAGACAAATCCCTGGAACGGCAACACCATCCACTGCGGGGTGAGCCACATGTCGTGGACCTCCGAGGAATACGGCGCATCCCAGAGCTCGCGGGAGTTCACCGTGCCGTCCGGTTGCACCACGTGCACGGTGACATACGGTTTGCGGTTGCTGTACGCCCAGCCGTACAAGGTGCCGTTGTCCCACTTCGGATGTGCGGTGAACGCCGCGTCGCCGTAGCCGGCCGGGTCGAAGATGCCGCGAGACAGCTGCGGCGACCACGGCACGATGCCACGAGTCTCCAGCGTGATCGGGTCCAGCGCCACGGGTGGGCTGCCCTGTTCGCCCGACGCGAGGATTTCGCCGCCGAACGGAAAACAGTTGATGTTGTTGGTGCCCTGGGGAATTCCGCGGGTGTACTTGTCCGGGATCGCCGCGCCGAAGCCGATGTTGCGCCAGTCGGTCCACTCTCCGTCGGTCCAGCAGAACATCCCACGACCGTGCCGCTCCTCCAGCAGGTACTTGGGTGTGCGGATCCAGCGGTTGCGGAAATCGGCGCGGCCGCCCTCGAACGTCAGCCCCTGCACCATGCCGTCCATTGCCAGCAGGCCGTTGCCGCCCTGCTTTGTCGGCCGTTTGAACGTCGGGCCCACCCGATAGAAGCCGCCGCACAGTTCGGTCGGGATTTCTCCGAACGTGGTGACGCAGTCTTCGACGGTTGCCTCGAATCGCATCGGCCGAAACGCGCCGCGAAGGACCGCGGCGTCGGGCACCATGACCATGGCAACTTAGTATACTAAGTTGCGTGACCGCAGCCAAGGCATCCCGCGCACCCGACCTGGTGGCCGCGACCCTGCGTCGCCGGATCCTGTCCGGCGAGCTGGCCCCCGGCGACTCCCTGCCGCCGGAAGCCGAGCTGGTCAGCCAGCTGGGGGCCAGCCGCGAGACCGTCCGCATGGCGCTGCGGCTGCTCGACGCGGAGGGGCTGACCACGACCAGCCAGGGGCGCAGCGGTGTGCGCATCCGCCACCCCGAACCCGAGAGGGTCGCCCGCTCGCTGGTGCAGCTGCTCACGCTGACCGGTGCGACGTGGGGTGACCTGCTGGCATTCCGCAAGATGCTCGAGCCGGCCGCCGCGGCGCACGTCGCCGAGTACGCCTCCGCCGACGAACGGGCCGCGCTCGCCGCCGTCGCCGATCGCGGGATAGCCCCGGACGGCACCGGCTATCACGAATTCCACGAACTGCTGGTGCGCGCGAGCGGAAACCCCTTGTTGACAACGATTTTGGCGGCCGTCGAGCAGGCTGTCCGGTGGGCGGCCGCCGAGCAGGACATCACTCAATTCGACCGCGACGAAGCCGCCAAGTCGCATCGCGCGATCGCCAAAGCGATCAGCGAGCGCGACCCGCGTCGCGCCGAACACCGCATGCGACAGCATCTCGACGCCGCGCTCAAGCACGTCGAGGCGTCCGGACTGCTTGGCGCGCCGATGATCCCGCCATCGCGTTGGCGCGGCGACAACAGCGACCTGCCCTGGCGCTAATAAACCTGTGCCCAACAGTCTGTCCAGGTCAGACACGCGAATCCGCAGACAGGCCAGGCTCGGCGGACGATGATGTGCAGATGGGGAGCACCACGAAGTCGGCGCCGAAGCACCCGAAGGCCGACAAGAAACGCGTCCGCTTGCAGCCGAACGACGAGCCGGGCGCGCTCGACGTCGTGATGTCGACGCGCAGTCCGTTCCCGCCGATCGACGAGTACGCGTTCCTGTCCGATTGCGAGAACACCTGTCTGATCGCCCCGAACGGCGCCGTGGAGTGGATGTGCCTGCCGCGCCCGGATTCACCGAGCGTCTTCGGCGCCATCCTCGACCGCAGCGCCGGGCATTTCCGCGTCGGGCCGTACGGCCAGAACGTCCCGTCGCTGCGGGTGTACCGGCCCGGTGGACTGATCGTCGAGACGACGTGGCAGACCGAGACCGGCTGGCTGACGGTCCACGACGCCCTGGTGATGGGCGCATGGCACAACACCGACAAGCGCTCGAAGACGCATCGGCGCGCCCCGACCGACTGGGACGCCGAGCACATCCTTCTGCGGGTGATCAAATGCGTGAGCGGCACAGTGGAAGTCGAGGTGAGTTGCGAACCGGCCTTCGGCTACCACCGCAACGAAGCCAAGTGGGCATACACCGGGCAGGTTTACGAGGAGGCGACGGCGACCTGCGCCGGCGACGGTGATTCGTATCCGACGCTCAAGCTCACCACCAACCTGCGGCTGGGCATCGAAGGGCCGGAGGCCAATGCCCGCACCCGGATGGTCGAGGGTGACGAGGCCTTCGTCGCGCTGTCGTGGTCTCCGCTGCCGGCGCCACGAACCCAGGAGGAAGCGGCCAAGAAGATGTGGCAGACCTCCGAATGCTGGCGGCAGTGGATCACGATCGGCAAGTTCCCGGACCACCCGTGGCGGGGTTACCTGCAGCAGAGCGCGCTGGCGTTGAAGGGCCTGACCTATGCGCCCACCGGCGCGCTGATGGCCGCGTCGACCACGTCGCTGCCGGAAACGCCTGGGGGCGTGCGGAATTGGGACTATCGTTACGCGTGGGTGCGGGACTCCACCTTTGCGCTGTGGGGCTTGCATTCGCTGGGGCTGGACCGCGAAGCCAACAACTTCTTCCATTTCCTGTCCGACGCCGCGGTCGACGAGGACGGCAACGCGCAGACGCTGCAGGTGATGTACGGCGTGGGCGGCGAGAAGACGCTCACCGAGGAGGAACTGCCGCACCTGTCCGGGTACGACGGCGCCCGCCCGGTGCGGATCGGCAACGGCGCCTACAACCAGCGCCAGCACGACGTCTGGGGCACCATGCTCGACTCGGTCTATCTGCATGTGCGGCCGCGTGCCCACGTGCCGGAACGGCTGTGGCCGATTCTGAAAAGACAAGTCGAAGAAGCGATCGAAAACTGGAGGCTGCCCGACCGCGGGATCTGGGAGGTCCGCGGCGAGCCGCAACACTTCGTGTCCTCCAAGGTGTTCTGTTGGGCCGCACTGGATCGCGGCGCGAAGTTGGCCGCGATGCACAACGAAAAGGAATACGCCACAAAGTGGAGCAGCATCGCCGACGAGATCAAGGCGGACGTGCTGGCGCACGGCGTCGACGACCGTGGAGTCTTCACCCAGCGCTACGGCGATCCCGCACTCGACGCGTCGGCGTTGATGATTCCGTTGCTCCGTTTCTTGCCGCCGGAGGATCCTCGGGTGCGGGCCACGGTACTGGCGATCGCCGATGAACTGACCGTCGACGGCTTGGTGTTGCGGTACAAGGTCGAAGAAACCGACGACGGACTCGTCGGCGAGGAAGGTACGTTCACGATCTGCTCGTTCTGGCTGGTGTCGGCATTGGTGGAGATCGGCGAATTCACCCGGGCCAAGCAGTTATGCGAACGCCTGCTGGCATTCGCCAGCCCGCTCAAGCTCTACGCCGAGGAAATCGACACCCGTACGGGGCGTCACCTGGGCAACTTCCCGCAGGCGTTCACTCATCTGGCGTTGATCAACGCCGTCGTGCACATCATCCGCGCCGAGCAGGACATGTTGAGCACGGGCGAGTTCGCGTAATGAGCTTTCAGTCCTTGCCGCGCCAGACCCGCTCGAAGGGCAGCCGCCACGCCCGCGGCGCGATCAACTGGTGGATCGCGTTGGGTCCCCAGGAGCCGGCGTCGTAACTGCGTACCGGCGGCGGATCTTCCAGCAGCGGCTCGGACACTTCCCATAGGCGCTCGATGCCCTCTGCGGTGGTGTAGAGGGTCCGGTCGCCGTGCATGGCGTCGAGAATGAGCCGCTCGTAGGCTTCGAGCACCTCTTCGGCGTGACCGGTCTCCTGCATGGCGAACTGCAGGCTCAGCTTGTCCAGCTTCATGCCGGGGCCGGGCCGCTTGCCGTAGAACGACAGCGACATCTTCGCCACGTCGGCCAGGTCGAAAGTCAAGTGATCCGGACCATGTTGTCCCACACCGGATCCCGGGGGGAACATGCTCTTCGGCGGCTCGTGGAACGCGATAGAGATGATCCGCTGTCCCTCCGCCATGGCCTTGCCGGTGCGCAGATAGAACGGCACTCCCGCCCAGCGCCAGTTGTCGATCTCGCATTTGAGCGCGATGAACGTCTCGGTGTCGGACTCCGCCGACACGCCGGGTTCATCCCGGTAGCCTTTGTACTGCCCGCGCACCACCTCGTCGGGATCCAGCGGGCGCATCGAACGGAACACCTTGTTCTTCTCGTCGGTGATCGCGAGCGGCGCCAGCTCGGTCGGCGGCTCCATCGCGACGAACGCCAAAATCTGGAACAGGTGGGTGACCACCATGTCCCGGAATGCGCCCGTCGACTCGTAGAACTTTGCACGCCCCTCGAGGGTGAGCTTCTCCGGCACGTCGATCTGAATGTGGTCGATGAAATTCCGGTTCCAGATCGGTTCGAACAACCCGTTCGCGAAGCGGAACGCGAGAATGTTCTGTGCGGGCTCCTTGCCGAGGAAATGGTCGATCCGAAAGATCCGTTCTTCCTCGAATCGCTTGTGAATGGCCGCATTCAGTTCTTGCGCGCTCTGCAAATCCGTGCCGAACGGCTTCTCCATGATCACCCGCGAATGCTCTACCAAGTCCGCCTGGTAGAGCGTTTCCAGCACAGCCATCGCCGCCGACGGCGGCACGCTCAGATAGTGCAGCAGCCGGGCGTTACCGCCGAGAGCCTCGAGCTGCTCGCGCACCGATTTCGCCAGACCTTCCGGGCCCGCGTCCTGGGGCACATACACCAAGTTCTGGGTGAATTGCTCCAACTGGTCGTCGGTGGCTTTGCGTCGGGCGAATTCCCGGCAGGCCTTGTCGGCCAGCCTGCGAAAGCCGTCGTTGTCGAGATCGTCCAGCGACGTGCCGACGATGCGGATTTCCGGAGCGAGGTTCGAACAGGACAGGTGATACAGACCGGGCAGCAGCTTGCGGCGCGCTAAATCGCCTGTGGCACCGAACAAGACGACGACATGCGGCTCTGCCTTTTTGCCCGTCTCCTTGGCCCCCCGGCCCTTTGCGGGATCGGTCACAGCCCCAGCGTAGTCACGTCAGGGGATGCGGCGAGGAGAAAACGGTGGTTCAGACCGTGAAGCCTAGGGCGCGCAGCTGGTCGCGACCGTCGTCGGTGATCTTGTCCGGGCCCCACGGCGGGTTCCACACCCAGTTGATCCGCAGCTCGTCGACGAGACCGGCGCCGATCAGCGCAGTCCGCGACTGGTCTTCGATGACGTCGGTCAGCGGGCAGGCCGGCGACGTCAGCGTCATGTCGATCAGCGCGACGGTGCCCTCCTCCCCCTCTTCCAGGTTCAGGCCGTAGACCAGACCCAGGTCGACGACGTTGATGCCCAGTTCGGGGTCGACGACGTCGCGCATCGCCTCCTCGATGTCGGCGAGCAGCTCGTTATCCGGTGCGGCGGTCTCGCTCATCCCTCACCTCCTCTGCGCTGGCCCGGGCCAGTGCATCCTTGAAAGCCATCCAGCCGAGCAGCGCGCACTTCACCCGGGCCGGATACTTGGCGACCCCGGCAAACGCGATGCCGTCACCCAGGATCTCCTCGTCACCTTCCACAGTGCCACGCGAGGACACCATCTCCGTGAACGCGGTGACGATCTTGATCGCCTGACCGACGCTTTGGCCAATCACCTGCTCGGTGAGCACCGAGGTCGCGGCCTGGCTGATCGAACAGCCCTGCCCGTCGTAGGAGACGTCGGCGATGCGCTCGCCGTCGTCGGACAGCGCCACTCGCAGCGTCACCTCGTCGCCGCAGACCGGGTTGACGTGGTACACCTCGGCGCCGAACGGCTCCCGCAGCCCCCGGTGCTGCGGATGCTTGTAGTGGTCGAGGATCACGTCCTGATACATCTGCTCGAGACGCATCGTCACGCTCCGCCAAAGAAGTCCAGGGCACGTCGGACACCGGCCACCAACCGGTCCACCTCGTCGGGCGTGTTGTACACCGCGAACGACGCCCGCGCGGTCGCGGCCAGCCCGAAGCGGCGGTGCAGCGGCAGCGCGCAGTGGTGCCCCACCCGCACCGCGACGCCCTCGTCGTCGAGCACCTGCCCGACGTCGTGTGCGTGGACACCGTCGACCACGAACGACACCGGTGATCCACGGTGCTCCATGGACCGCGGCCCGATGATCCGCACGCCGTCGATGCCCGACAGGCCCTCGATGGCGGCGGCGGTCAATTCGCGTTCGTGGTTCTCCACCGCGTCCATGCCGATGTCGCCGAGGTAGCGTGCGGCCGCGGCCAATCCGACGACCTGCGAGGTCATGGGGGTGCCGGCCTCGAAGCGTTGCGGCGGGGGCGCGTACGTGGACGCTTCCATCGCCACGTTCTCGATCATCGACCCGCCGGTCAGGAAGGGCGGCATGTTTTCGAGAAGCCTGCTGCGCCCGTAGAGCACTCCGATCCCGTTGGGCCCCAGCATCTTATGCCCGGAGAACGCGGCGAAGTCGACGTCGAGGGCGTGGAAGTCGACCGGCTCGTGCGGCACCGATTGACAGGCGTCCAGCACGGTCAGCGCGCCCACCGCTTTAGCGCGCTCGACCAGTTGGGCGACCGGCGCGCGCGCTCCGGTGACGTTCGAATGGTGGCTGAATGCAACCACTTTGACGTTCTTGTCGAGTTGTAGCGAATCCAGGTCTATGCGTCCGTCGTCAGTCACGCCGAACCAGCGCAAGGTGGCGCCGGTACGACGGGCTAACTCTTGCCACGGCACGAGGTTGGCGTGGTGTTCGAGCTCGGTGGTGACGATAACGTCGCCCGGCCCGACGGCGTGCTCGAAGCGGTTGTCGCCCAAGGTGTAAGACACCAGGTTGAGTGCCTCGGTGGCATTCTTGGTGAACACCAGCTCGTCGGGGTCGGCCCCGACGAATGCCGCGATGTCGGCGCGGCCCTGCTCGTAGGCGTCGGTGGCCTCCTCCATCAGCTGGTGCGCGCCGCGGTGCACCGCGCCGTTGGAGGTGATCAGGAACTCCCGTTCGGCGTCGAGGACCTGCACCGGGCGCTGCGACGTGGCGCCGGAATCCAAGTAGGCCAGCTGTTTTCCGCCCCGCATCACCCGTTTGAGAATCGGGAAGTCGGCGCGGATCGCAGCGACGTCGAGTGGAGCCATGGTCAGGCCCCCGTGGCCGCCGTGGTCTGGGTGAAACGTACGTAGCCGTTTTCTTCGAGCTCGTCGGCCAGTTCCGGGCCGCCGGATTCGATGATCTTGCCGCCGACGAACACGTGCACGAATTGCGGGTGGATGTAGCGCAGGATCCGGGTGTAGTGCGTGATCAGCAGAATGCCGCCGTGGACTTCCTCGGCGTAGCGGTTGACGCCCTCGCTGACCACCCGCAACGCGTCGACGTCCAGGCCGGAGTCGGTCTCGTCGAGAATCGCGATCTTGGGCTTCAGCAGGCCCAGCTGCAGGATTTCGTGGCGCTTCTTCTCACCGCCCGAAAAGCCTTCGTTGACACTGCGTTCGGCGAACGCCTGGTCGATGTCGAGCGCCTCCATCGCGGCCTTGACCTCTTTGACCCAGTGCCGCAGCTTCGGCGCCTCGCCGCGTACCGCGGTAGCCGCGCTGCGCAGGAAGTTCGACATCGACACGCCAGGTACCTCGACGGGGTACTGCATCGCCAAAAACAGCCCGGCCCTTGCGCGTTCGTCGACGCTCATGTCGAGGACGTTCTCGCCGTCGAGCGTGATGGAGCCGGACGTCACCGTGTACTTGGGGTGCCCGGCGATCGCGTAGGACAGCGTAGACTTGCCGGATCCGTTGGGACCCATCACCGCGTGCGTTTCCCCGGAGCGCACGGTCAGGTTGACGCCGTTAAGAATAGGGATGTCGCCGCCGTCGGCTTGGTTCTCGACGCTGACGTGCAGGTCTTTGATCTCGAGAGTGGTCATGAGGCTGTCGTTCTTTCTGAGATGGCCAGTTCGTGTTCGATGGCGTTGGTCAGGCGCTCCCGCACCTCGGGCACTGCGATCTTCGCGATGATCTCGCCGAAGAAGCCCCGCACCACCAGTCGGCGGGCCTGCTCTTCGGGGATGCCGCGGGAACGCAGGTAGAACAGTTGCTCGTCGTCGAATCGTCCGGTGGCGCTGGCGTGTCCGGCGCCGACGATCTCGCCGGTCTCGATTTCCAGGTTGGGCACCGAGTCGGCGCGCGCGCCGTCGGTGAGCACCAGGTTGCGGTTCACCTCGAAGGTGTCGGTGCCGGTGGCGTCGGCGCGGATCAGCACGTCGCCGACCCACACGGTGTGCGCGTCGGGCAGGCTCGAGTCCGGATCTCCTTGCAGCGCACCCTTGTACAGCACATTGGACCTGCAGTCCGGGTGGGCGTGGTCGATCAATAGGCGCGACTCGAGGTGCTGGCCGTCGTCGGCGAAGTACAGGCCGAGAAGCTCGGCGTCGCCGCCGGACGCGGCGAATCGGACATTGGCCGACATCCGCACCAGCTCACCGCCCAGGGTGACGGCGACGTGCCGCAGCACCGCGTCCTTGCCGAGCCGGGCGTGGTGTGCGCTGACGTGTACGGCGTCGTCGGCCCAGTCGGCGATCCACACCACCGTCAGCCGGGCGGCGTCGCCGACGACGAATTCGACGTTGTCGGCGTAGGTTCCGCTGCCCCGGTGATCGACGACGACGACTGCTTCGGCGAGCTCGTCCACCCGGATCTGCAGGTGGCCGTACGCGGTGGCGCCCTCGCCGGGGCCCTCGATCGCGATGTCGACCGGCTCGGCGGTGTTCACGGTGACGATGGTCGCCGAGTTGAACGATGAAAACGCCTGCGCGGCAACCCGGTCGGCGGGTACGCCGCCCTGGCCGAGTCGTTGGTCGCCGCGCCTGACGGTCTCGACGGTTACTCCGGCATGTTCGGCGACGGTGATCTTGGCCGTCCCGGTGGCCGGTGCCGACCCGTCGTGCAGGCCACGCAACCGTCGCAACGGGGTGAACCGCCAGATCTCGTCGCGACCGTGCGGGACCTCGAAGGCGTCGACGTCGAACGAGGTGAAGACCTCGCCCTTGTTGGCTGCGGTCAGGGCCGAACCCTCGACCGCTTCGGTCAGATTCGTCACTAGCCGACCGCGCCTTCCATCTGCAGCTCGATCAGCCGGTTGAGCTCCAGCGCGTATTCCATCGGCAGTTCCTTGGCGATCGGCTCCACGAAGCCGCGCACCACCATCGCCATGGCCTCGTCCTCGGTCAGCCCGCGACTCATCAGGTAGAACAGCTGGTTCTCGCTGACCTTGGACACGGTGGCCTCGTGGCCCATCGTGACGTCGTCCTCGCGGATGTCGACATACGGGTACGTGTCGCTGCGGCTGACCGTATCGACCAGCAGCGCATCGCATTTCACGCTGGAGCGTGATCCGTGCGCGCCCTTGTTCACCTGCACCAGACCGCGGTAGGACGCGCGGCCGCCGCCGCGGGCCACCGACTTGGACACGATGTTGCTCGACGTGTTCGGCGCCAGGTGCAGCATTTTGGCGCCGGTGTCCTGGTGCTGGCCCTCGCCGGCGAATGCCACCGAGAGCACCTCGCCCTTGGCGTGCTCGCCGGTCATCCAGACCGCCGGGTATTTCATCGTGACCTTCGAGCCGATGTTGCCGTCGATCCACTCCATGGTGGCTCCGGCCTCGGCGCGGGCCCGCTTGGTGACCAGGTTGTAGACGTTGTTCGACCAGTTCTGGATCGTGGTGTAACGGCAACGGCCACCGGGCTTTACGATGATTTCCACCACGGCCGAGTGCAGCGAATCCGACTTGTAGATCGGCGCGGTGCACCCTTCCACGTAGTGAACGTAAGCGCCCTCGTCGACGATGATCAGCGTGCGCTCGAACTGGCCCATGTTCTCGGTGTTGATCCGGAAGTAGGCCTGCAGCGGAATGTCGACATGGACGCCCGGCGGGACATAGATGAAGCTGCCGCCGGACCACACAGCGGTGTTCAGCGCGGAGAACTTGTTGTCGCCGGCCGGAATCACGGTGCCGAAGTACTCTTTGAAGATGTCGGGGTGTTCCCGCAAGCCCGTGTCGGTGTCCAGGAAGATAACCCCTTGGGACTCAAGGTCTTCGCGGATCTGGTGGTAAACAACTTCGGAGTTGTGGACGACCAGACCTTCGGCCACGAAGTTGTGTGGACCGTCGACCTCGATGTCATACACCGGTTCGACGGCGTACGGCTCGATGGCCTTGACTCGCTCGAACCCGAGCCAATCGTTGCAGTGGACGCGGATCGTTGTCCCGTGAGCACCATTAGATGAATGCATGTAACGCCGCCGGCCGAAGCGATCGGTTCGCTTCGGGTTGCGGCATCCCAGCTGTTCGAAGTCGCCGGAAATGCCTAGCCGCCAAGCGATCTGCATCCGTTCAGGAGTATGCCGATACGGCTGAGTGAACGACCACGGCCCGCCCGCGCGGAGGCCGCAGAGTTCAGCCAGTTCGCGTGCCTGCTCAATCAATGCCTCATTGGCGCACGTCAGCAAGACGGAACCGCTGCTTGCCGGTCCTACGTACCCGTCGGCGTCGACCCAGCCGCCGAGGAACGCCAGCCGTTGATCGACTGGCAAGCCGTAAACCCAGTCGGGCACCCGCTTTGTCAATGACAGGCCTGCGAAGCCCAACTCGGTAATCCACTCGGTCAGCGCCTTGGAGTTCACCACCACGCGGTACTCGTCGGCTTCGATGCAACGTAGCCCGAACAGGTCCTTGACAACACGGGTCAGCTCGGCCCGAAGCTCGACATCTGTAGCCGGAATTGCGAACTGAACGCGGTATGTCTTATTCGACAGGTGCAGGTTGCCGTCGCCGATGTACAAGCCGAGCAACCACATCAGATCGACGGAGCTCGTCGCAGGAGTTGAAAGTCCGGCAACACTCGGAAGTTCCGCTGCAACACCGAATTCCGGAACAGCCCGCGGTACCGCGATGAAGTCGCCGGGCTTGATCTCGCTTACGGTGACCCATCGACGCGCATAGCGGGCACGCTGACGCCCTTCCTTGCGCTCGTCGCGCAGAACAAGCATCGGGTGGTTGTCGGTGGCTCGGATGCTGCGCCGCGTCGTCTTGACCGCGTAGGTCATCCTGGTGTCAGTCTGCGCCGACGCCTTGACCGGCGCGACTACGAACCGCTCAGCAACCTCGTCGTATGCGAAAATTCGGTCACCGAACTCAATCTCCTTGATCGGGACCTGCCCACGATTGGCCGTCCACACCAAGGTATCGCCAGCGAGACATTCGTACTGCGCGGCTACGCCGGCAACCAGGCGCTGCTTCTCGGCTTCCGGGATGCCCAATCGGTCGTAGGTGTTGCGGATGTCCTCCGGCAAGTCGTCCCACGTGGCCGCTTGCTTTTCCGTGGAGCGCACGAAGTACTTGATGTTGTCGAAGTCGATGCCCTCGAGGTTGGAGCCCCACTTCGGCATCGGCTTGCGCTCGAAGATCCGCAGCGCCTTCAGCCGGTTCTCCAGCATCCATTCCGGCTCGTTCTTCTTGGCCGAAATGTCGCGCACCACAGCCTCGGACAGGCCACGCTGGGCGCTCGCGCCGGCGATGTCGGAGTCGGCCCAGCCGTAGCCGTACCGGCCCAGCGACGCGATGGCCTCTTCCTGGGACAGCGGCTCACCTACCTGGCGAACCTCGGGGGTGGTCGTCATCTACGACGCTCCTTGCTTGCTCGTGGTGGCTTCGGCGCGGGCTGTGCGCCGAAGGGTCGGTAGCTTCTCGGGGTTCAGCGGGACGTGCGTGGTGCACGCGCAGTCGCCGTTGACGATCGTCGCCAGCCGTTGCACGTGGGTCCCGAGCACCTCGGCCATGGCCTGCTGCTCGGTTTCGCACAACTCCGGAAACTCCTCCGCGACATGCGACACCGGGCAGTGGTGCTGGCAGATCTGCACGCCATGGATCGGACCGTCGACCCGCGTGGTGGTCGCGACGTACCCGGCTTTGGTCAGGGCGTCGGCGACCCGCTCGGCGGCGGCTTCCAGATCGGTGTCCGCGTCCGACTTGGGCGCCTCGACACCGGACAAAATCGCGTCGATGCGCTGCCGGGCGAACTTGCGGACCGCCTCCTCGCCGCCGATCTCCCGCAGCTGACGCATCGCCGCCGACGCCAAGTCGTCGTAGCTGTGGTCCAGCTTCGCGCGACCGGCCGCGGTCAGCCGGTACCGCTTCGCCGGGCGTCCACGTCCCACCTGCTGCCATGCCGCGGCGGGAACCGACTCCGCCTCGCCGGCGTCGATCAGGGCGTCCAGGTGGCGCCGCACCCCGGCCGCGGACAGCCCGAGCCGGTCGCCGATCTGCCCGGCTGTGATAGTCCCGGACTCCAGCAACAACCGCACGACGGCGCTTCGGGTGTGGCCGTCGTGCGTCGAAGCCGCGGCCAGTGCCGCATCCGACGGGATTTTCACAACACCAGTGTGACGCAATTCCGGCGACCGGTCCAGCCGGACCCACCTGCGCGGCAGTTACGCTGCACTGATGGCTGCTCGCCACCACACGCTGAGCTCGTCGATTGCCCGCTGGCACGGCGACGAACAGACCGTGGGACCGCCGCTCGACCCTAGCGAGCTGGTCGCGGTACGCCGCACCCGGCTGTTCGGCGGCGCCGGCACGGTGTTGATGGCGATCGGCGCGCTGGGGGCCGGGGCCCGGCCCGTGGTGCAGGACCCGTCGTTCGGCGTCCGGCTCCTCAACCTGCCGTCGCGGATTCAGACGGTGTCGTTGACGATGACCACCAGCGGAGCCGTGATGATGGCGCTGGCCTGGCTGATGCTGGGGCGCTTCGCGCTGGGCGATCGGCGCATGTCGCGCGGCGAGCTGGACCGCACCCTGCTGCTGTGGGCGATCCCGCTGTTGGTGGCGCCGCCGATGTACAGCAAGGACGTCTACTCCTATTTGGCCCAAAGCCAGATCTGCCGAGAGGGCCTCGACCCCTATCGAGTGGGTCCGGCTCCCGGCTTGGGCCTCGGTCATGTGTTCACGCTCTCGGTACCCAGCCTGTGGCGCGAGACTCCCGCCCCCTACGGGCCGCTGTTCTTATGGGTCGGGCGCGGGATTTCGGCGCTGACCGGGGAAAACCTCGTCGCGGCGGTGTTGTGTCACCGGTTGGTTGTGCTGGCCGGCGTGGGCCTGATCGTGTGGGCGACCCCGCGGCTGGCCCGGCGCTGCGGAGTCGCCGAGGTCAGCGCGCTGTGGTTGGGCGCCGCCAACCCGCTGCTGATCATGCATCTGGTCGCCGGCATCCACAACGAGGCGCTGATGCTTGGGTTGATGCTGACCGGCACCGAATTCGCCCTGCGGGGCGTGGACTCCACTCGGCGGCTGATTCCCGAACATCGGAGCCAGTGGCGAGAGTGGGTGCCACTGGCCGAGCTACTGGCCGGCGCGGTCCTGATCACGCTGTCCTCCCAGGTGAAGCTGCCGTCGCTGCTGGCGTTGGGGTTCGTCGCGATGGCACTGGCCTGCCGCTGGGGCAGCAACCTGCGGGCCTTCCTGCTGGCCGGCGGGCTGATGGCGGGCTTGGCGCTGGCCGTGATGGCCCTGGTCGGCTGGGCCAGCCGGCTGGGCTTCGGCTGGATCTTCACCCTCGGCACCGCCAACGTGGTCCGCAGCTGGATGTCGCCGCCGACGCTGTTGGCGCTGGGAACCGGGCAGGTCGGCATCCTGCTGGGGCTCGGCGATCACACCACGGCCGTGTTGTCGCTGACCCGCGGCATCGGCGTCCTGATCATCGCGGTGATGGTGTGCCTGCTGCTGTGGGCGGTGTTCCGCGGCCGGCTGCATCCGGTCGGCGGGCTCGGCGTGGCCCTCGGTGTCACGGTGCTGCTGTTCCCCGTGGTGCAGCCGTGGTACCTGTTGTGGGCGATCATTCCGCTGGCCGCGTGGGCCACCCGCGCTGGCTTCCGGATCGCGGCGATCGGCGTGACGATCGTCGTCGGCGTCTTCGGGCCGACCGCCAACGGCGACCGCTTTGCGCTGTTCCAGATCGTGGATGCCACCGTGGCCAGCACGATCATCGTTCTGCTGCTCATCGCCGCGACCTACACCCGCCTGCCGTGGCGGCAATTACGCAGCGAGGGCGCCGAACTTCTGCACGACGCGCTGACCCCGGATGTGCTGAGCGACACGGAGACCCGGCAGCCCGCGCCGGTGCCCGGCGCTTACGCTGAGTCCCCGTGAACTCGGCCTCCGACGTCTCGGTGCGGTTGCGCGGCGTATCCAAGCGCTACGGGTCGACGATCGCGGTGGATGGCCTCGACCTCGAGGTTCACGCCGCCGAGGTCTTCGCGCTGCTGGGCCCCAACGGGGCCGGCAAGACGACGACCGTCGAGATGTGCGAGGGCTTCGTGCGGCCCGATGCCGGCACCATCGAAGTGCTGGGGCTGGACCCGATCGCCGACAATGCGCGGCTGCGCGAACGCATCGGGGTGATGCTGCAGGGCGGCGGCGGCTACCCGGCCGCCCGTGCCGGCGAGATGCTCGAGCTGGTGGCCTCCTATGCCGCCGACCCGCTGGATCCGCAGTGGCTGCTGAGCACGCTGGGCCTGACCGAGGCCGCCCGCACCACCTACCGGCGGCTTTCCGGCGGCCAGCAGCAGCGGCTGGCGCTGGCGTGCGCGTTGGTCGGCCGCCCCGAGCTGGTGTTCCTCGACGAGCCAACCGCGGGCATGGACGCGCACGCCCGGTTGCTGGTGTGGGAGCTGATCGACGCGCTGCGCCGCGACGGCGTGACGGTGGTGCTGACCACCCATCAGCTCAAAGAGGCCGAGGAACTGGCCGACCGGCTGGTGATCATCGACCACGGGGCGGCGGTGGCCGCCGGAACTCCGGCCGAGCTGATGCGCAGCGGAGCCAAGGACCAGCTGCGGTTCAGCGCGCCTCCACGGCTGGACCTGTCGCTGCTGGTCGCGGCCCTGCCGGAGAACTACCGGGCCAGCGAGCCGGCGCCCGGCGAGTACCTGGTCGAAGGCCCGGTCGACCCCCAGGTGCTGGCCACTGTGACGGCATGGTGCGCACAGATCGACGTGCTGGCCACCGACATGCGCGTCGAGCAGCGCAGCCTGGAAGACGTGTTTTTGGATCTGACCGGGCGGGAGTTGCGATCATGAGCGAATCCCTGTTTCCCCCAGGCACTTTCACACCCGACCCGCGACCCAACGCGGTGGGGCGGATGCTCGCCGCGCAGTTCAGCCTGGAGTTGAAGCTGCTGTTGCGCAACGGCGAGCAGCTGCTGCTGACCATGTTCATCCCGATCACTCTGCTGATCGGGCTGACGCTGCTGCCGCTCGGCTCGTTCGGCGAAAACCGTGCGGCCACCTTCGTTCCGGCGATCATGGCGCTGGCGGTGATCTCCACCGCGTTCACCGGCCAGGCCATCGCGGTCGCTTTCGACCGCCGTTACGGCGCCCTCAAAAGGCTTGGCGCCACCGCGCTGCCGGTGTGGGGCATCATCGCCGGCAAGTCGCTGGCAGTCGTCGCCGTCGTGTTCCTGCAGGCAATTGTCTTGGGGGGCATCGGTTTTGGGTTGGGCTGGCGCCCCGAGCTCGCCGGGCTGGTGCTGGGCGCGGTGATCATCGCGCTGGGCACCGCGGGCTTCGCCGCCCTTGGCCTGCTGCTGGGCGGCACCCTGCGCGCCGAGATCGTGCTGGCCGTCGCCAACCTGCTCTGGTTCGTCTTCGCCGGCCTGGGCGCGCTGACCGTGGAGACCAGCCTGGTGCCGACCGCCGTCAAGTGGGCCGCCCGGCTCACGCCGTCCGGAGCGCTCACCGAGGCGCTGTCACAGGCTATGAGCGTGTCGGTCGACTGGTTCGGCGTCGCGGTGCTGGCCGCCTGGGGAACGCTGGGCGCACTGGCCGCCCTGCGCTGGTTCCGCTTCACCTGACGGCCTACTACGGCTTGTAGTTCCTGGTCGCCTACGATCGGGTCCGTGACGACCATGACCATGCCCGTCGGCCGCTGGCTGCTGCGGCTGGTGGACCTGCTGCCGATGCCGAGCGTGCGCGCGCAGCGGGCGATCGCGGCGCTGGTCATCCTGAGCCAGGGCGGCATCGCCGTCACCGGCGCCATCGTCCGGGTTACGGCGTCCGGGCTGGGCTGTCCCACCTGGCCGCAGTGCTTCCCGGGTAGCTTCACCCCGGTCGCCGTCGCCGAAGTGCCGCGAATCCACCAGGCGGTCGAATTCGGGAACCGGATGATCACCTTCGCCGTGGTGATCGCGGCGGCGTTGGCGGTGCTTGCAGTCACCCGGGCCCGCCGCCGCGCCGAAGTCCAGGTCTACGCCTGGCTGATGCCTGCCTCGACCGTGGCACAAGCGGTGATCGGCGGCATCACCGTGCTCACTGGCCTGCTGTGGTGGACGGTGGCCATCCACCTGCTGGCATCGATGACGATGGTGTGGCTGGCGGTGCTGCTCTACGTCAAAATCGGCGAACCCGACACGGGCGTCGTCGGCCACACCGTGGTCAGGCCGCTGCGCGGGCTCACCCTGCTCAGCGCGATCACGCTGGCCGCCGTGCTGGTAACCGGCACGCTGGTGACCGCGGCCGGCCCGCACGCCGGCGACACCAGCCCCACGCGGACCGTGCCGCGACTCAAGGTCGAGATCACCACCCTGGTGCATATGCATTCGTCGCTCGTGGTGGCCTACCTGGCGCTGCTGGTCGGGCTGGGGTTCGGGCTGCTGGCTGTGCAAGCGCCGAGGGCGGTGCTGCTGCGGCTGGGGGTTCTGGTGCTGCTGGTCTTCGGCCAGGGCCTGGTCGGGACCGTGCAGTTCTTCACCGGCGTGCCGCCTGCGCTGGTGGCAGTGCACGTCGCCGGCGCCGCCTTGTGCACCGCGGCCACCGCGGCGCTATGGGCGTCGATGCGAGAGCGGACCCAGCCCAAGCCGCTCCAAAGCTGATTCGACGCACAGCGCGAACTGGCGCTGTGCGTCTTGCCGCATCGCGTCGTCCAACTGCTCCCAGCCCAGCGCCGGCGCGACCAGATCGAGGGACGCCAACCGCCGGTCGTCGGTGACGTCGGCGCGAGCGTAGAGCAATTCGTCGGCCCCGATACGCAGGCGTTCGGCTGCCGCGCGCAGCGCCGCATGCCCGACGTCCCACAGTTCGAAGTCGGCATCGACCGGCCCCCGCGGGCCGAACGCGTATGACTGCATGCCGCCGAAATAGACCAACGCGGTCGGGCTTTCGGCCTTCGGCTGCGTCGGCACCCCGGCACGCTGAAGCTCACGCAGGTACCTGCGATCGTTGTTCCAGGCGACGACGTCGGGGGCGTTGAGCAGGTTGGGCACCCGCTTGGTCCAGGCCAGAAACTCCTTACCCCGGTCCTCTGGAGCCTCCCGCAGGATCACGAGGTCGGCTCGCTGCGTGTCGGGGTCTTCCCAGGGAATCGTCCGGGCGTGCAGCCCGCGTTTGCGCAATGCGGCGATCAGGCCCGTGTCGTCGCCCGATCCGGCCAGCACGATGCGGGGATGGCGGATATCGGGCCGGGCCAACTTCATGCGAACTCCACACTTGCGGATGATAGTGGTCATGCACGCGATCGAAGTCGCCGAAACCGGCGGACCCGAAGTCCTGCGTTACGTCGACAAACCGCGGCCCTCCCCCGCCGCCGGTGAGGTGTTGATCAAGGCCGACGCGATCGGCGTCAACTTCATCGACACTTATTTCCGGTCCGGGCAGTACCCGCGCGAATTGCCGTTCATCCTGGGCAGCGAGGTGGCTGGCACGGTGGCCGCGGTGGGCGACAACGTGACGGCGCTAGCGGTCGACGACCGGGTGGTGACGGCCGCGGCGTCGGGTGCCTACGCGGAATTCTGCACGGCCCCAGCGGATTTGGTCGCTCAGGTGCCGACGGCGGTGGATTTCGAGGTGGCGGCGTCAGCGCTGCTGAAGGGCATGACCGCGCACTACCTGCTCAAGTCGGTGTATCCCGTGCAGCCCGGCGACACCGTGCTGGTCCATGCCGGCGCAGGTGGTGTGGGCCTGATTCTGACGCAGTGGGCAACCAGTTTGGGTGTCCGGGTGATCACGACCGTGTCGACGCCGGCCAAGGCCGAGTTGTCCCGGAAGGCGGGCGCCACCGATGTGCTGGATTATCCCGACGACCCCGACGAGTTCGGCAGGCGCATACGGGAATTGACCGACGGCGCCGGTGTCGCCGCAGTATACGACGGCGTCGGCGCCAACACCTTCGACGCCAGCCTGGCCAGCCTTGCCGTGCGGGGAACGCTTGCGTTGTTCGGCGCGGCAAGTGGCCCGGTTCCGCCGGTCGACCCGCAGCGGCTCAACGCCGCGGGCTCGGTCTATTTGACTCGGCCGATGCTGGCCCATTTCACTCGCACCGCGCAGGAATTCGCTTGGCGCTCGGAGGAACTGTTCGACGCGATTGCCGCTGGGTCGATCAGCGTGACGGTCAGCGGCCGCTACCCGCTGGCCGATGCCGCTCAAGCGCACCGAGACCTGCAAGGCCGCAAGACCGTCGGCTCGACTGTGCTGGTGCCCTAGCTCAGCCCGCCCGATAGCGGCTTGGTCGTCCCCTTATCGATCGCCGTCGTGGTCCCAGCTCCCCGGCACCATCGGAACCCTTGGGCCAGCACCGAACTCATCGTCGTGCAGCGTTGCCAGGCCGGCCGCCCGCTCGACGGCATCGTCACGCATCGTGCCCGCGAATCCTAGCGGCCCGGCGCCCTGCTCAGAGGCCACCGTCGGACCGTCCCAGTCCGGGTCAAGCTCGACGTTCATATCCATGTACTTGTCGCCGCTCCCGGACTGCTTCGCGCGCCGGCGACGGCGCGCCCGCGCCTGCTCCCGCGAACCCGCCGCCGCGGCTGCCGCCGCCGAATCGGGCTCCGACGCCGTGCGTTTCGCACGGGAGCTGGCACTGGCGCTCATCCCTGAACCGACACCGATACCGGGCGGCCCCACCACATAAGGCGGGAGAAACCCCGCCGCACCCGCTGCCGGCGGCGCAGGCGGCGCCGCGGAATCGGCGACCGTGCTCGCCGTGGCAGTGGGGGCGGGTGCCGGCGCCGTCACAGTCGCCCCCGCGGGCGCAGCCGCCGTCGAAGTCACCCAGATCGCAGGCAACACATTCGGGACAACCGCATCGGGCGCCGGTGCCGGCACCACCGCCGGCTGAGGCGATGCGGCCAACCCCGCCAGCCCTGCCAGGCCGGCAAACGGGCCAAGGCCGGCAATGACCAGGCCCAGAGCCGGTCCCATCAGCACTGGGGCAAACTGGAGCACGGTGGACAGCAGCTGGCTCGCATGGAAGGCCAGGTCGGCCAAAACCATTGGGAGATCGGTCAGCAGCGCAGCCGGGTTGGTGAGTAGATCGTTCAGGAGAAGCTGACCATATCGAGCCATCTCGCCGCCGACATCGATCCACCACTCTGGGTCGGTGGGACTCAGTTCGCCGTCATGTATCCCATCATCACCGTGGTCATGGCCGCTGTGATCGTGATCGAGGATTTGCGGCGCGGCAGTCGTGTGTGGTGTCGACGCCACCGCGGTGTCCGAGACGGTCTGGTAGGTCGCCATCGTAAGAGCGGCCTGCACCCACATCCGCGCGTAGTCGGCCTCGTTGAGCGCAATCGGAATCGTATTGATACCAAAGAAATTCGTCGCCACCAGCACCGCATGCACCGCATGATTAGCCGCTAACTCACCCAACGTCGGCATCGCAGCCAACGCCGCCGTATAGGCATCCGCCACGGTCTCATGCTGGGCAGCCGCCGCCGCGCTATCAGCACTGGCCTGCGTCAGCCACGCCAGATACGGCGCATGCGCGGCCACATAGGCCTCAGCCGTCGGCCCCTCCCACGCACCGCCTTGCACCGACGCCAACAACCCGCCGAGTTCGTCTGCGACAGCAGCATATTCAGAACTCAGCGACGACCACGTGCTCGCCGCCGCCAACAACGGCCCCGGACCCGGACCACTGCTCAACAACGCCGAATGCACCTCCGGCGGGGACGCCATCCACACCGGTGCCGTCACGGCCTACCACCCGCATCCGGTACGGCGACACGCACGACGCGCAACGTCATGCCAAACACTCCCATCTGTGGACGGATTGAACATATCCGTGTTGCGCGGCATGCCTGTCTACGGAATGGCACCGCGCATGTGCTAGCGAATCTTGGTCGCTGATAACGCGTTTAGCCGCCCCATTTGGCGGCTTCGGCTTGGTCGCGCGCCAGCATCGAGGTGGTGTTGGTCTCGTGTGTGCCGGCGATCGCGTGATAGGCCCGCACCAGATCGGCCATCGCCTGATTCCACTGCGCCTGCCACGCCTGATAGCTCATCCCGGT
>NZ_LQPE01000173.1 GCF_002101735.1 Mycobacterium kyorinense
GGGTGCCGATCCACGCAGCGGACGCTGGCAAGGCACCGGCAAAATCGAATGCGGGCTGCACGCATCGTGAACTCGCTAGTCCTAACCGGTCAAGACAATCTAACAGCGGATGAACAATTGTCGTTCGCGGATGAACAGTAGTTGTCCGGGAATGAATAGTTGGCGTCCGAGGCGGCTATCCGCGACACGGCCATCTAATCTCACCAACGAGCGACTGTTCAGTGACGAGCATCCGTGCTCAATGTTGTTGACTCTGAGGGTTACCGAGGGAAGAAAGCGCATTTCCGCTGTGAGCACACACCGCGCTTCGTGGGCCGATATCGATCAGGCACCCGGCTCTAAGGCTCATGACCGATTCTTGACCGCACCGCGGGCCGGCGACGGCGTTCGCGGCATGCTGGGGAGGATGTAGTGCTGGATTTCGGCGCGTTGCCGCCGGAGGTCAATTCGGGTCGGATGTATGCGGGTCCGGGCCCGGGGCCGTTGTTGGCTGCGGCGGGGGCCTGGGATGGGCTGGCGGCAGAGTTGAATTTGGCTGCCACCGGCTACAACTCGGTGATTTCGGAGCTGACCGGTGGGCCCTGGGTGGGGCCGGCATCGATGGCGATGACCGCGGCGGCTGCGCCGTATGTGTCGTGGCTGAGCTCGACTGCCGCGCAGGCGGAGTTGACCGCCAATCAGGTCAGGGCGGCGGTGGCCGCGTATGAGGCGGCGTTTGCGATGACGGTGCCCCCGCCGGTGATCGCGGCGAATCGGGCGTTGTTGATGGCCTTGGTTGCGACGAACTTTTTCGGGCAGAACACCCCGGCGATTATGGCCACCGAAGCCCAATACATGGAAATGTGGGCCCAAGACGCGGCGGCGATGTATGGGTATGCGGGCGCGTCGGCGGCCGCCTCGAGGGTGACGCCGTTCACCCCAGCGCCACAGACCACCAACCTCACCGGAGTGGCCGGGCAGGCCGCGGCGGTGGCCAAGGCCGCCGCCACGCCGGCGGGCACTTCGGCACAGACGACCGAATCGATGACCCCCCACCTGGTCTCGTCGATGGCGGTTCCCGAAGCGCTGCAACAACTCTCATCATCGCCGGTGTCGACCACATCGCCCACGTCGTCGCTGTCGTCGTTTCTGCCACCACCCTTCGGCACCGGCCCCGCGCTTACCCCGGCGAACCTCGATACGATCCTCAAGCGAACCCTGCAGGCGTATTTCGGGACCGGTGTCGTGCAGTTTTTCGCCTCGATCGCGCAGCAGTTGACGTTTGGTCCCGGGGGAACGACGGCCGGTTCGGGCGGCGCGTGGTATCCGACGCCGCAATTTGCCGGCCTGGGCGGAGGCATGAGCAGTGGCAGCTCGCCGGTAGCCGCCGGTGTAGGTCAGGCGGAATCGATCGGGCGGTTGTCGGTGCCGACGAGCTGGGCCGCCAGTGCTGCACAGGCCAACGAGTCGGCCACTTTGTCCTCGGTCAGTAGCCTCGGCGCCGCGGCTGAGAAAAATGGGCCGGCGGGCCTGCTTCGCGGAATACCGCTCTCGGGCGCGGGCCGACGCACCGCCGGCGGCTTCACCCACCGCTACGGCTTCCGCTACAGCGTCATGCCACGCCCACCCTCCGCCGGATAGCGTTTCGGCCCGTGACTATCTGCGATCACGGGCCGATGCTGGGCGTGCGATGATCGGCTTTATCCGCGCCGAGATTTTTACTCGCATCGGCACGCGAGCCTGCACCCGATTTTGGCACCGTAATCAGCTCGTGGTGGAGGTGTCTCGCTGTGTTTGCGCAGGTTGCCGCTGTCGTGTGTGCTGACGACCGGCGGGCTGGCGTAAAGGGCGGGTGAACCAAGACGACGCTAGTTGTCCGGGGACGAACATCACCTTGACCGCGCGCTGCCGAGCGATGGCCATCTAATGTCAGCGAGAAGCACTATTGGCAATCGGGGAGTAATTGCTCAATAGCGTTGACGCTGAACATTGTTGAGAAGAAGGCACATCCAATTCGTGGCTAGAGAATTTCGTTTAGCGATTGCAAAATTCGGTTTTGACACCCTGTCGGTCGCGGCTAGCTGACGTAGGGGCTGTCAATTGTTGGATTTTGGGGCGTTGCCGCCGGAGGTCAATTCGGGTCGGATGTATGCGGGTCCGGGCCCGGGGCCGTTGTTGGCTGCGGCGGGGGCCTGGGATGGGCTGGCGGCAGAGTTGAATTTGGCTGCCACCGGCTACAACTCGGTGATTTCGGAGCTGACCGGTGGGCCCTGGGTGGGGCCGGCGGCGATGGCGATGACCGCGGCGGCTGCGCCGTATGTGTCGTGGCTGAGCTCGACTGCCGCGCAGGCGGAGTTGACCGCTAATCAGGTCAGGGCGGCGGTGGCCGCGTATGAGGCGGCGTTTGCGATGACGGTGCCCCCGCCGGTGATCGCGGCGAATCGGGCGTTGTTGATGGCCTTGGTTGCGACGAACTTTTTCGGGCAGAACAGCCCGGCGATTATGGCCACCGAAGCCCAATACATGGAAATGTGGGCCCAGGACGCGGCGGCGATGTATGGGTATGCGGGCGCGTCGGCGGCCGCGTCGGCGGTGACGCCGTTCACACCGCCGACGCACACCACCAACCCGGCGGGGCTGGACGCCCAAGCCGTGGCGGTCGCCAAGGCGGCGGCCACCCCGGCCGGAACCTCCGCGCAGGGCGCCGCGTCGACCACCTCACAACTGGCCTCCGCTTCCGTGGTACCTGGAGCGCTGCAACAACTTTCGTCGACATCGAGAGTGACCGGGGCGTCGACGTCCAGCTCGTTGCTGTCGTCGTTTCTTCCCGCACCCTTCGGTACCGGCCCCGCACTGACCACCGCGAACTACACCACACTGCTTAAACAGACCACAGGGATTGCGGGATATTTCCCGATGGGGATCTCCTCGTTTTTGACCTCGATCGCCCAGCAGCTGACATTTGGTCCCGGGGGAACGACGGCCGGTTCGGGCGGCGCCTGGTACCCGACGCCGCAATTTGCCGGCCTGGGCGGAGGCATGAGCAGTGGCAGCTCGCCGGTGCTGGCCAATCTGGGCCAGGCGGAAACCATTGGCCGGTTATCGGTGCCGCCCGGTTGGGCGGCCGGTGCGGCCGAGACGAACCAGGCGGCCACGTTGTCCTCGGTCAGCAGCCTCGGTGCCGCCTCGGAGAAGAACGCGCCGGCCGGGCTGTTGCGCGGAATGCCGCTCTCGGGCGCGGGCCGACGCACCGCGGGTGGCTTCACCCACCGCTACGGGTTCCGCTACAGCGTGCTGACACGCCCACCGTCCTCCGGATAACCAACCGACGTCAACCCGCCACCGGCTTTATCCGCGACGAGATTTTTACCCGCGACCGGCGGGGACGGCGGCACCTCCGCCCAGCGTCTGCAACGTGTCGATCACCAGCGCACATTCGGCGGATTCGTGCAGGTAGCAGCCATTGAAGTGGACGGTAAGCGTAACTGCGGATGAACAACCGATACCGATGGGTGAACACTGGTGATCCGGGAATGAACAGTTGGCGTGGAGAACGCGCAGCAAGGCGCAGGCCAACTAACCTAACCACCGAACGACATTTCTGAACGTCGTTGAGACTTACGGTTCTTGAGGAGGAAACCGCATGTCCTTCGTGACCACTCAGCCCGAGGCGTTGTCGGCGGCCGCTGCCAACTTGACGGGTATCGGCTCGGGGGTGACCGCTCAAAATGCCGCCGCCGCCGCCCCGACGACCGGTGTGGTTCCCGCGGCGGCCGACGAGGTGTCGGCGCTGACCGCAGCGCAGTTCGCCGCGCACGCCCAGATGTACCAGACTGTGAGTGCGCAGGCTGCAGCGATTCACGAGTTGTTCGTGAACACCCTGGGCACCAGCGCCGGATCGTATGCGGCCACCGAGGCCGCCAACGCAGTCGCGGCTGGCTGAGGAGGGTTGTAGTGCTGGATTTCGGGGCGTTACCGCCGGAGATCAATTCCGCTCGGATGTATGCCGGGCCGGGATCGTCGTCATTCCAGGCCGCCGCCTCGGCCTGGAATGGCCTGGCGGCTGAGTTAAATTCGGCCGCCACCGGCTACGACACGGTGATCACACGGCTGGCCAGTGAGGAATGGATGGGGCCGGCGTCGACGTCGATGGCCAACGCCGCGGCCCCGTATGTGTCATGGATGCAGACCACCGCCGTGCAGGCCGAGCAGGCGGCCACCCAGGCCCGGGCGGCCGCCGCCGCATATGACCAGGCGTTCGCGGCGACGGTGCCTCCGCCGCTCATCGCGGCCAACCGCGCCCAGACGGCCCAGCTGGTCGCCACGAACGTTCTCGGCCAAAACACTCCGGCGATCGCGCAGCTGGAGGCGCAATACGGCGAGATGTGGGCCCAGGACGCCGCTGCGATGTACGGCTACGCGGGCCAGGCGGCGACCGCCACGAAGGTAACGCCGTTCGCCGCCCCCGTGCAGACGACCAACCCGGCCGGGCAGGCCATTCAAGCCGCCGCGGTGACCAACGCCGTCGGCACTGCGTCGGGCACCAGCGCGCAGTCGACTCTGGCTCAGGTGCAATCCTCGGTGCCGACCGCGCTGCAAAGCCTCGCGACGCCGGCTTCCACCGCCTCGTCAACCACGACAGACCCGTTCCTCGGAATCTGGCAGCTCCTGTCGGGGCAGTCGACCTACCCCACGTCGCTGTCGGGTCTGGTAAACGCGTGGGCGCCCTACGGGGGCTTCCTGTATAACACCGAGGGTCTGCCGTACTTCAGCGTCGGTATGGGCAACAACTTTGTGCAAGTGGCCAAAACGGTGGGTTTGATCGGAGGGTCTGCACCCGCAGCCGCAGGCGGTGCCGCCAAGGCGGCCGGAGGTTTGGGCGCGCTCGGTGGCCTGCTGGGCGGCGGCACCGGGGGCGGCGCGCCGGCGGCGGTGTCGGCGGGTTTGGGCAACGCGGGCGCGGTCGGTCGATTGTCGGTACCGCCCACTTGGCTCGGCGGAGCCCCGTTGACGGCCCCGCACGCGCCGATGCCCATCAGCAGCGTCGCCGCGGCACCAGAAAGTGGCGGTGCCGGAAACCTGTTGGGCGGGATGCCGCTGGCCGGTGCGGGTGCCGGACACGCCGGCGGTTCGGCGCCCCGATACGGGTTCCGCCCCACCGTGATGTCACGTCCGCCGTTCGCCGGCTGACGCTACGGGCGACGCTGGTAGACGAGCCAGCGCAACTCGATCGGTGATTCCTCAGGTCCGACGTCGAACAAGTCGAGGCCGTTGGCCCAATTCTCGTACCAGCCGGTGGGCGGCCAAGCCCCTTCTGGCAGATGGGTTTTCTCGTACTCGTAGGCGAAGTCGTCGGCGACGAGCTCGAGAGGCAGCCGGTCCGCTGCGGCCGTCATCTCGTCGCGGGTGAAAATCATTGTGTTGCATTGCTGTCCGAATTCCCGCGCGGCGTCGTCAGGGGTGTAGTCATTGCGGGCCACGAAGGCGTTGAACACCAAGCACCCGCCAGGAGCCAGGCACTTGGCGGCCAATTCGAACATGGCGCGTAGCTGCTGTGCCGTCCGGAAGTCGGGCACTACCTCGGAGAGGACAATCAGCTGATAATCCGTGCGCAGACCATCCGCGGTCTCAAAGACATCACCCTCGATGATGCGTACATTGAGTGATTCCTGTTCGGCTTCGTAGCGGATGATTTGGGCAAACTTCGGGCTCAACTCGACGGCGTCCACCGGGTGGCCGCGGCGCGCCAACGCAAGGGAGTTGCGCCCGGTTCCGGCGCCGACGTCGAGCACCGGATAGCTTGTGGGATCGGGTGTTTCGCCGGCCAAAACCCACACTCGCGCGTCTGGTTCGCTGCCGAACAGCGGTCCCTCACGAGTTGCGACCCAGTGGTCGTACTCGTTCTCGATCGTCGACAATTCGGGTTGGACGCGGTAGTGCAGCGTGGTACCGAACGGCACGTGGTACGAGATGACGATGTTGGAACGCGAGGAGGCCGTGTAGGCCTGCGCCAGCTGCTCCACCAAAACCGTTTTCAGCTGGTCGAATTGGTCGGCGGTGACCTCCACTCCCAATCCGGCAAAGACGTTGTGACACATCTTCAGGTACTCGTCGATCATCGCGGGGACGGCCGGCAGTGTGATCTGGCCCGAGGCCACCGATCGGCGATACAACCGCCGGGCCATCGCCTCGCACAGCGTCGAAGGATCAATCGATCGGTGGGCCGGATCGTCCATCAGACTCTTCTACACGACGCACGCGGCGGTCGCATGGTGAGGCGGACAACGAAGGTGAATGCATCGCGTCGAAAGTATCGTGACCGTGACCCAAACATGAACAGTTGGGAACGATCTCAAGGACCTAGGGATTTCGGCCGGTAGGCGAGTAGGTTGCAGCTTGGTGAACGGTCGGGGTTCGGGTTAGGAGTGTCACATGACGCAGCCCGTGGAGCCATCGGGTTCTCTCGCATTGTCGCGAAATCACCCAAGCGAACGAGGGCCGGGGACTGCGCCCATCGCGTATAGCGGCGTCTGCCTGCCGCCGAAACTTACCAACGGTCACCGGACGCTCGGAGCGGCCAGCATGCTGGCGCACCCCATGCGGCCGGCTGAGGTAGCCCAGGCGCGGCTATTCGAGAGGATTCCGCAAGCCGAGGTCGCCGAGCTACATCAACTGGCATACCGGATGGCGGACTCAATGGATCAGCAACACGAGATCGGCAGCACTCCGCCGACAAGGCATCTGGGGCAAATCCATTCACGCATCGACGAAATTCACCGCCTGCTCAGCGCCCTACGGGGCCGGTTTCCACAATCCCAGTGGGAAGGTGACCTGCAGCCCGAGTGAGTCCCGCCAGGACCGTGGCGTCAATCCTCTTCCAAAATAAGCGCCATCTCCGGACAGGCTGCCACCCCGTCACGAGTCAACTGCGCGTCCTCAGGCCGCACCTCATGTTCTTCGAGGATTGAGTAGCCGGATTCGTCGATCGGGAAAAGGTCTGGGTCCACCGCATAGCACTGTGCATGCCCAACGCATTTCGATTGTTCGAGACGAACTCTCATGCGGTTATCCTCTCGTGGCCGCGCACCACATTGATTCTAGAAGACGCTTTGCCTGTCGACCGGAGTCTCTCGACACGGTAGGGGATGAACGTGCGCGCATACGATGTTGACTGTCGCGCGGCTGCGGAGGGCGGCGTGAAACGAAAGTAAAGACGACGGGAACTATGTGGGTATGAGCACCGTGTACGACGGCGCGGGGGGCAGTTTCCACCTACCGCGACTTGACTACTACTCGCTGCCGATGGAGGCCGACCGCGGTGTCGGGTGGAAGATCCTCCGGGATGCCGGACCGGTGGTGTTCATGAACGGTTTCTACTACCTCACCCGCCGCGAGGACGTGCTCGCGGCGCTGCGTAACCCCAAGGTCTTCTCATCACGATTGGCGCTCCAACCGCCGGGCAGTCCGCTGCCGGTAGTGCCGCTGGCCTTCGACCCGCCGGAGCACACCCGTTACCGCAAAATCCTGCAGCCGTATTTCAGCCCGCACGGGTTGAGTAAATCGCTGCCGCTGCTGCGCGAACATGCGGTTGCCATGATCGAGGCCATCGCCGAGCGCAGCGAGTGCGAGGTGATGGCGGACCTCGCCAATGTGTATCCATTTCAGGTGTTCCTCGATCTCTACGGTCTGCCGCTGGACGATCGTGACCGGCTGATCGCCTGGAAAGACGCCATCATCAACGACTCGCCCTATCCAACCGAGGCAGAAGCCACCTCGGCGCGGGAGCTCTTTGACTACCTTGTCGACGCGGTCAAGCAGCGCCGGCAGAACCCGGGCACCGACATGTTGTCTCAAGTGATGACCGGCGAGGGCGGGTTCAGTGATCTCGAGGTGCTGGGCATGAGCCACCTGTTGATCCTCGCGGGTTTGGACACCGTGACGTCGGCGATAGGGTTCTCGCTTCTGGAACTGGCGCGCAGGCCGCCGTTGCGCACCATGCTGCGCGATAACCCAAAACAGATCAGGGTTTTCATCGAAGAGATCGTCCGGTTGGAGCCATCGGCACCGGTGGCGCCGCGGGTGACCACCAAGATGGTCGTCGTCGGCGGCATGACGCTACCCGCGGGGTCGCATGTGCGGTTGTGCATGGCCGCCGTCAATCGCGACGGCAGCGACGCGATGTCCACCGACGAGCTGGTCATGGACGGCAAGGTGCACCGGCATTGGGGATTCGGCGGCGGACCACACCGTTGTTTGGGCTCTCATTTGGCTCGCATGGAATTGACCGTGATCATCGCCGAATGGCTTAAGAGAATCCCCGAGTTCACGCTGGTGCCTGATTATGTACCTGAGATCAGTTTCCCGGCGAAGACCTTCGCGCTCAAGAGGTTGCCGCTGCGCATCGGCTGAATCGCACCAGCTGCGCCGGGCAGCTCACCACGATGCTGCCCGTGGCAGGTAAGGATCCATATAGCCCCGGCCCGACAGGATGGGGCGTAGCCGGTCGTTCATCGTCGTCTTCCCGATGTGGCGTTCGAAAATTCGCCACCCGCTGTCGGTCCGGCGCAGGCGGTCCGTCATGGCGGAGTAGACCCAGATCGCGGGCAGATCATCGGGACCGTCGGGCACGTCGCCTCTGATCACCCTGGGCCCGGCCGCCTCGGCCGCATAGCGAATCAGGAGGTTGTGATAGCGAACGATCACCCCGTCGCCGTCGCGATCGACGATCGGGTTGGTTGCGATGCGACTGACTCCAGCGACGCTGTACGGGTACATCTCTTGGAAGAAGCGCCGCATTTCCTCCCGGCCACGATTGACGCCGTGGGTGTGGTACGTGACGCTATCCGGGAGGAACGCTTCGACCATCGCATCGATATCCCAGGCGTCGAACAGCAAGTTGACCCGGTTGATGAAGTCAATCGCACTTACCCGGTCTGCGGGATCGACAGTGCTGTCCAGAGCTACAGCCGGCAAGTTCGGCATCTGCCACCTCCCGAGGTTGCGGTCCGTCAGCGTCAATGCCAGGGCCCCGATAGTTCACGAGCAGTTTACCTACCGTTCACCTACCTACCAATGCCCGAAACGCTGGGCAGTACCTGTGGGTTTGCGGTGAAGCTGTGAGCAGGTGGGTCAAGTCCCGGGAAGTGGTGTAGTGCTGCGTGATCCGGTGGGTTAGGCGGTGAGTGCGGGCATGTCGTTGGCTC
>NZ_LQPE01000174.1 GCF_002101735.1 Mycobacterium kyorinense
AACGGCGCCCAACCCGCGCTCAGCGCCGCCGCAGCAGCCTGATTTCAGCTCTGAGGTTGACACAGAGGGTGTCATGACCGCCGATCTTAACGGCGATGCACGACTATCCGTCCGCCGTCCTTCGGGGTGAACGCCACACCGCGGGAATGCCAGTTTTCCCCCGGTGCCGCGGTGGTCTGGATCATGAAGTGCCGCAACACCGTTCGCAGCACCACGTCCATTTCAGTGTTGGCGAACACCGCTCCCACGCAGCGGCGGGCGCCGCCGCCGAAGGGAATCCAAGCAAAGCTGGATGGCTTGGACCCGATGAAGCGCTGCGGGTCGAAGCGGTCGGGATCCGGGAAGGCGTCGGCGTTGGCGTGCATCTGCGCGATGCTGACGATGATCGAGTAGCCGCGCGGAAGGACCCAGTCGCCGAGCCGATACACCGGTGCATAGACGTGCCGACCGGCCAGGTCGATGACGGTCCGGTTGCGCTGCACCTCCAGGATCGTCGCCTGGCGCAGTTCGTTGTCGTCGGTCTCGGCCTCCGCCACCAGCGCCGCGAGCACGTCGGGGTGCCGGCTCAGCCGTTCGAACGCCCACGCCAGCGTGGCGGCGGTGGTCTCGTGCCCGGCGGCTAGCAACGTCAGCAGCTCGTCGCCGATGTCCTTGCGCGACATGGCCGTGCCGTCCTCGTAGGTGCTGCGCAGCATCAGCGCCAACACGTCGGCCCGCTCGTCGAGGCGCGGGTCCGCCCGCTCGTTCTCGACGAGCTTGTCGACGATGAGGTCGTACTGACGCCGCCATTCGACCAGGCGCCCCCACGGGCTGTAGCGGCCATAGGTCCGGGTCGGTTTGGGCAGCTGCGCCAGTCGCGAACCCAGCGTGACCCACGGCGGGATGATGCGCCGCAGCTGGTCGAGTTCGGCGCCCTCGGCCCCGAACACCGCACGCAGGATCGCGTTGAGCGTGATCCGCATCGTCGACGGCAGCGTCGGAAACGCTTGGCCCTCAGGCCAACTCGCTATCTCCCGCAGCGTCTCTTCTTCAATGATGTCCTCGTAGTTCTTGATGCTCTTGCCGTGAAACGGCGGCGCCAGCAGTCGTCGCCGTTGGCGGTGATCGTCGCCGTCGAGCGCGAAGACCGACCCCGACCCGAAGAACCGGCTCAGGTTGGGATAGATGTTGCCGAGTTCGTCCGGGCTGGTGGTGAAGACCTGCTTGGCCAGCTGCGGGTTGGCCACCACCACGGTCCGGCTGTAGACCGGCAGGTTCAGGGTGAAGATGTCGCCGTAGCGTCGCACCATCTGCTGGATCGTCCGTCGCCGAGCGAACGCGAAGGCGATGCCCTGCAACGCTTTTGGAACCCGCGGGCCTGGCGGCACACTGATTGCCGGCGGTGCGGTGGTCGTGTGGGTCTCAACAGCGCTCATGACCGTGCACTCCCAACATGTCGCGTGGTACCGCGGTGTACCACGGTGTAGTGAGGTACGGTACCGGGTGGTACCAGCAGCTGGCAAGAGTTCTCGACGAGGGAGGCGCGAAGCGTGACAGTGGTCGCGAACGACGCGGCTTCGGTCGACGTCGACCCGTTTCGGCAGCGACTGCTCGACGGCCTGGCCGCCTCGATCGGCGAACGCGGCTACCGCGCCACCACCGTGGCCGACATCGTGCGCCACGCCCGCACGTCGAAGCGGACCTTCTACGACCAATTCGCCAGCAAGGAGCAGTGTTTCCTCGAGTTGTTGCACGCCAACAACGAGCTACTCGGCCAGGACATCCAGACTGCCGTCGACCCGGACGCAGACTGGACGCAACAGATCCGTCAGGCCGTCGAGGCCTACGTCAGCCACATCGAGGCGCGGCCGGCCGTCACGCTGAGCTGGATCCGGGAGCTGCCGTCGCTGGGCGACGCCGCGCGGCCTGTGCAGCGCCGCGGATTGCAGCTGCTGACCACCCTGCTGGTCGACCTCAGCGGAAGTGCGGGGTTCCGGCGGGCCGACGTGCCGCCGCTGACGCCGCCGTTGGCGGTCATCCTGCTGGGCGGCCTGCGGGAATTGACCGCGCTCGCCGTCGAAGACGGCAAGGACGTGCGGGAAATCGTCGAGCCCGCGGTGGAAGCGTCGATTGCGTTGCTCGGCTCTCGCCGCTGAAACCGCGCGCCCGCCGGTGCGCACGCCTAGGCTCATGCCAGAACCACGACCCGGAGGACCGCGATGCAGCTATCGACCCGCAATCAGCTCAAGGGCACCATCGCCGACGTCGACATCGGCAGTGTGATGGCCACCGTCAAGGTCCGGCTGGACGGCGGCGACCAGGTCGTCACCTCCTCGATCACCAAGGACGCCGCGATCGACCTCGGCCTCAAGGCCGGTCAGCCCGCGACGGTGTTCATCAAGGCGACTGAGGTGACCATCGGCGTCGACTGATCCTCACCCCGCGAGGAACTTACGGAGCCGGTCAAGCACCAGGTCGGGTCGCTGCTCGACGATCCAGTGGCCCACGCCGTCGACCAGCTCGAGCTCGAAATCGCTTGCGCGCCGGTCATAGCCGCGCAATAGATTCGGCCTCAGCACCGGGTCGCCCGTGCCTTGCAGCCAGCGGACCGGTACGTCCACTCGGGCGTCGCCATACTCGCGTGCCCAGCGCAGCATTTCACGGGTCAAGGCCGTGCGGTACCAGCGCGACCCGGCCACCGCGTGTCCGGGTTCACGCATGCATTCGGCGTACATGTGGACGTCGTCGTCGGGCAGCGTGAAACCGTCGCCCGCCCACGACATCAGCCACCGGGAAAGCCGCGAATTGGGGTCCCTGACCAAGCGCGGACCGATGACTGGAAGTGCGATCGGGAGTTGGTACCAAAACCGCCATAGGTCGCGGACCGCGGTGAGATCGCGTTTCGCCCAGACTCCAACGGTGTTCACTCCGAAAAACCCGCTCACCTTGTCGGGGTGTCGCAGCATCATGATGAACGCGACCGGCCCGCCCCAGTCGTGGGCGACCAGCTTGACCGGCCCCACACCCAACCGATCCAGCACGCCCGCCAGATCTTCGGCCATGTCGTCCTTGAGATAGCGCGAGCGCGGCGCCGAGCTCCAGCCCGCGCCGCGCAGGTCGGGGCACAACACCCGGTAGCCGTCGGCGGCCAGCGGAGGAATCAGCGCGTGCCATTCCCACCAGTTCTGCGGAAACCCGTGCACCAGCATGACCGGCGGCGCGTCGGCCGGGCCGGCGTCGGCCACATGGATGGTGACGTCGTCGGACAGCTCCACATACCTGTGCTCGACGCCGTCCAGGGCGGGCATCTTGACCATGGGTTGGCAGCGTAGCCTGCCGCCGCCGAGATTGGGCTCAGGCGGCGACCAGCTCGGGCGTCTCAGCAGGGGCACTGCGCTTCAGCGGCGGCAGCGCTAGTTTCACGATCTTTCGCACCACGGTGGCGAACTGCTTGTGCAGCGGCCCCGAGTTGTACGGGATGCCGTAGCGCCGGCAGATCTCGCGCACCTCCGGCGCGATCTCGGCGTAGCGGCGGGCCGGCATGTCCGGGAACAGGTGGTGCTCGATCTGGTGCGACAGGTTGCCGGAGAGCACGTGAAAGAGCTTGCCGCCGGTCAGGTTTGCCGAACCGAGGATCTGCCGGAAGTACCACATGCCGCGGGTCTCGTTCTCGGTCTCCTCTTTGGTGAATTCCTGGGTGCCGTCCGGGAAATGCCCGCAGAAGATGATCATGTAGGACCAGACGTTGCGCATCAGGTTGGCCGACAGGTTGCCGGCGAACACGAACGGCGCGAACGGGCCGGCCAGCAGTGGGAAGGCCACATAGTCCTTCATGACCTGCCGGCGTGTTTTGCGCCAGATGCCTTGCAGGATCTCGCGTTTGTCTGCCAGCCGGATCTCGCCGGCGCGGAGCCGCTCGGTCTCCAGCTCGTGCAGGGCGACGCCGTACTGGAACAGCACCATCAGCAGGAAGGCATAGAGCGGGTTACCGAGGAAGTACGGTTCCCACGGTTGGTCTTCGCTCATCCGCAGGATGCCGTAGCCGATGTCGCGGTCCATGTCGACGATGTTGGTGTAGGTGTGGTGCATGTAGTTGTGCGAGTGCCGCCATTGGTCGGCCGGGCAGGCGGTGTCCCACTCGAAGTTGCGGCCGGAGATCGCCGGGTCGCGCATCCAGTCGTATTGGCCGTGCATGACGTTGTGGCCGATCTCCATGTTGTCCAGGATCTTCGCCACCCCGAGCATCGCGGTGCCCAGCAGCCAAGCCGGCGGCAAAAACAGCAGCGCCCGACCGCCGACCTCGAGTGCGCGCTGGGTCTTGATGACGCGGCGGATGTAGTCGGCGTCGCGCTGGCCGAGATCGGCCATCACGCGTTCCTTGATGGCGTCGAGTTCGCGACCGAATTCTTCGGCCTGCTCGGGCGTCAGGGTGATCTTGGGCTGTGTCATGGTGACTCCTTGGAGAGTTAGAGAGCGATGTCGACGTCGCCGACCGGGACGGACACGCAGATCTGGACGTCCTCGTCGGGGCCGGTCGACACCGCGCCGGTGGTCAGGTTGCGCACCACGCCGCAGGTCTTGCGGCGGGTACAGGTGTGGCAGATGCCCATCCGGCAGCCGCTTTCCGGCGTGAGCCCGGCCGCTTCGGCCTGCTCCAGCAGCGGCCGGCCGTCGTCGACCACTTCAATTCCGCTGTCGGCGAACGTCACTCGCCCGCCCGACGGCTTGGCCGGCACCTCGAGCGTCGGCGCCACAAAACTCTCGGTGTACACGTTGTCGCAGTGCTCACGCACTGCAGCCACCAAAGCCGGTGGGCCGCAGACGAATACTGCGTCGGGCGAGGGCATTGCCGCCGCGAGGTGCTCGGCGCCGAAGCGGCCGTCCACATCGCCGTCGCCCGATCGGGTGTAACCGTGCAGCACCCGCACCCGTGGCATCGCGGCGAGTTCGTCGCGGTAACAGGCTTCCGCCGGGTTGCGCGCGTAGTGGACGAACGCGATCTCGCCGGGGTGTCCCTCGGCGACCAGCGTGCGCAGCATCGCCATCACGGGGGTGATGCCGCTTCCGCCGGAGACGAACAGGATGCGCCGCGGCCGCGGTGCCGGCAGCACGAAGTCGCCGCCGACGCCCGCCAGGCCCACCACCATGCCCGGGCGGGCCTGCTCGTACAGGTACGACGAGACCAGCCCGCCGTCGTGCCGGCCGACCGTCAGCTCCAGAAAAGGAGAGCCTTCGGCGTTGGCCGGTGAGTAGCACCGGGTGTGGCGCCGGCCGTCGACGTCGACGGTCACGTTGACGTGCTGGCCGGCCTTGAGGTTGCGGTCGAACGCGGCGTTCGGGCGCAGCGTCAAGGTGACGCTGCGCGGGGTGGTGCGCCGGACGTCGACGACCTTGGCGCGGGCCTCGCCCAGCGTCCAGGTCGGGTCCAGCTGCTCGGTGTACCGGTCGACGCCGTGCGGACCGGTGAGCAGGTCGACCAGGCCGGAGCCCAGCACCCGCTCTTTCAAAGTTTGAGTGAACATGTGTACACCGTGCGCCGGCGTACGGCTGGTCGTCAAGGGTTTCTGCAGCTCTGTGGTAGGGTTCACATAGTGAACGACCGTATGCCTAGCTCTCGGCCACACCGGTCGGGGCGCGGGCGTACCCGGGAAAGCCCGTCGCGGGAGGAGCGCAAGGAGGCCACGCGGCGCGCCATCATCGCGGCCGCCCTCAAGCTGCTCGATGAGCGCAGCTTCGGCAGCCTGAGCCTGCGTGAGGTGACGCGCGAGGCCGGCATCGTGCCGGCGGCGTTCTACCGTCACTTCGAGTCGATGGAAGCGCTGGGACTGGTCCTGATCGACGAGTCGTTCCGCACCTTGCGCGACATGCTGCGTGGCGCGCGGGCTGGCAAGCTCGACCCGAACCGGGTGATCGAGTCGTCGGTGGAGATCGTCGTCGCGAGCATCGCCGAACGACGCGAGCACTGGCGGTTCATCTACCGGGAGCGCTCCAGCGGGGTCACGGTTTTGCGGTACGCGATCCGCACCGAACTGCGGCTCATCACTTCCGAATTGGCCACGGACCTTGCCCGCTTCGACGGGCTGAACACCTGGAGCACCGAGGACCTCAACGTGCTGGCGACGCTGTTCGTCAACTCGATGATCGTCATCGCCGAGGCCATCGAGGACGCCCAGGGCGCCGAGGCGCTGGAAGAGATCCGCCGCACCGCGGTCAAGCAGCTGCGGATGATCGCCGTCGGTGTCGCGGGGTGGCGCAGCAGTCCATAAGTTGGGCTGATGGCCATCAAGATGCGCGATCTGCTTGGCGGCGCACTGGGATCACTGCGCTACGAGCCCACCGACAAGCGGCTGCGGGTTTACCGTGGCGGTCAGCTGGTCGCCGACACGCGCGGCGGGCTGCTGGTGTGGCAGCCCGGCCGGGTGGTGCCGACGTACGCGGTGCCGGAATCCGACGTGGTGGCGCGGTTGGAAGTCGCGGCGGCCCGCTCCGACGACCCGGATCTGGCCGGTTACCTCGTCCTCGACTTCGACGCCTTCGAGTGGCGCGAGGAGGACGAGCAGATCGTCGCCCACCCACATGACCCCTTCAAACGCATTGACATCCTGGCCAGCAGCCGGCATGTCCGGATCGAGTCCGAGGGCCGGCTGCTGGCCGAATCATCGCGGCCGCTGCTGCTGTTCGAAACGCTGCTGCCGATCCGCTACTACCTGCCGCGCGCCGACGTCGTCGTCGACCTCCAACCCGGCGACACCGTCACCTACTGCGCGTACAAGGGCCGGGCGTCGTATTTCTCGGTGCCCGAAGGGCCGACCGATGTGGCCTGGGCGTATCACGAGCCGCTGCGCGACGCCGAACCGGTGCGAGACCGCATCGCCTTTTTCAACGAGAAGGTCGACGTCGTCGTCGACGGCGAGCGCCAGCAACGCCCCGTCACCCCCTGGTCGAGCTGACCGGCGGTGGACGGCAAGTTGGCCGACATCACCGGTCCCGGCGTCACCGACCGGTGGGGTGTCACGTGCACCGACCTCGGCGCGTCGGTGCTCGCGCCCAACGGCACGCTGGTCTCGGTGTTCGGAGATACGTTCTCCGGCAACAGGGTTGGCGATGGTGATTGGCGCTCGCCGGTGATCCTGATCGGCACCGGGGACGCCGCGCGTCCCATCCGCTACCAGCGGGCCGGCGGCCCAGACCCCGGATATGCGCGGCAGCTGTGGCCGTACCCGCACCGCAGCACGCCTTCCGGCCGCATGCGCCGCGGTATCAGCACGGTGATCCCGTCGGATCTGCTGCGCGTCGACGAGGTCTTGTATTTGCACGCAATCGTCAATCGCGGTTTCGGCAACGTCGTCTGGACCGAGCTGTGGAAATCGGACGACAACGGCATCTCGTGGCGGCGCTACGGCGACACCTTCCCGGCCGACCTGCATGACGGCCACGCGCAATGCTGGTCCTGGGATTACGACCCCGACGAAAACTGGGTGTACGTGGTATCCACCGGATTTCAGCGCGACAAGGGCGTCATCCTGCGACGGGTGCGGCCGGCGCACCTCGGCGATCCGGACCGGTACCGGGCGTGGGGTTACCGCGACGGTCGCTGGGCCTGGCGGCGCGAACCGACCCCGATCACACCCGACGGCGAAACCTGGGGCGAACTGTCGCTGCGGCGGCTGGCGCCCGGCAAGTGGATCCTGGGCGGGTTCCTGTCGTCGAAATACGCGCTGGGTTATCGCGTCGTCGACTTCCCCACCGCGGTGCGCGACGGGCCGCTGCAACTCCCGGTGGTCGGATCCGCTTGGGACGCCGAGGATCACGCCCGGTGCCGGGTTGCCCAGTTGTACGGCGGGTATGTGCTGCCGGGTTCGCGATTGGACCGCGCGGGCGGTGTCGGGTTGGTGGTGTCGCAGTGGAACACCGCGCGCGGCTGGCCTTACCGGGCGATGCAGTTCCGGGCGACGCTGCGCGACACCACCCGTTCGGTGCTCTGAGCGGTCTTACTCGTCGACGACGTCGTAGAGCGAGCTCCCATCCTCGGGGGTTCCGTCGATCTGTCCGCGGTGTCGGCGCGCTGGAGTGTCGTCGACTGGGGTTTGGTCGCCGGCCACGTCGGGTTCTTCGGCGGCGAGCTTGTCGTCGAGGGATTCACCCTGTTGTTCCTCGCGCTGAGTCATCCCGAATTTGTCGGCCTCGCTCCAGCCGTCCGGCGGGTCGACGACGATGTCGCCGTCGTCGTTGCGCACCTCGTCGGAGTCGGTGGACTCGCTCGGATTCAAGGTGTCGCCGGGGCCGCCTTCCTCGGGGAAGTCCGATGGATCGGTCATGGCCAACGGTTGCCCGTGGGTCGCGGACGCTAAACGCGCTCAGAAATTAAGTGGGTAACCGCCACTGACCTTGAGGGTTTCGCCGGTGATGAAGGAGGCGTCGTCGGAGCAGAGGTAGAGCATGGCCGACACCACGTCGTCCATGGTGCCCAGCCGGTGCACCAGTTGGCGCTCGCGCACGATGTCGTCGACGAGGGCGTGTGGCAGGTCGGCCAGCGCGTTCTCGGTGTTCATCAGGCCGGGAGCGATCCCGTTGACCCGGATCCGGTCGTGCGACAGCTCGGAGGCGAAGGCGACCGTCAGCCCGCGCACCGCGAGTTTGGACACCCCGTAGGGGCTGACGTTCATGAACCCGGCCATCGACGAGATGTTCAGCACGACGCCGCCGCCGCGCTCACGCATCGAATCCCGGCATGCCAGAGTGCAATTGATGACGCCGATCACGTTGACGTCGAACAGCTCGCGGATGTCGCTGCGGGACAACATGCCGAACGGCTGGTTGTACTTCATCAGGTGCCGGCCGGCGTTGTTGATCAGGATGTCGATGCCGCCGAGCTTTTCGATCGTGATGCCGACCGCGGTGTCCACCTGCTGCTGGTCGGCGACATCGCAGGGCACCGCAATCACGCGGGCGCCGTCGGCGGTCAGCTCGTCGGCGGTGCGGTCGGCGGTCTGGGCGTCGATGTCCATGATCGCGACGCCGGCGCCCTCGGCGGTCAGCGCTCGGGCGAACGCCCGCCCGAAGCCGATCGCGCCGCCGGTGATGACGGCAGTCTTGCCGCGGAAGCGCACGCGCCAACGCTACCGGGGAGTCCGCCACATCGGCCATAGCGTCGGCCCGCCGCCGGGCAGCACCATCTCGCCGGTGACGGTGAAGCCGAAGCGTTCGTAGTACGGCACGTTGTCGGGCTTGCTGGATTCCAGATAGGCCGGGCAATGCTCGGCATCGCAGCGGTCCAGCCGCGAACGCATCAGCGCCTGCCCGAACCCGCGGCCGCGGACCGCGGGGTCGCTGCCGATCGTGGCCAGATACCAGTGCGGCTCTTCGGGGTGGTGCAATTTCATCAAGCCCACCAGTTGGGCGAATTTGCGGCCGACGGCCGGCCGCAAGCCGAAGCCCCGGATGAGCGAGGGCGCCATCACCAGTTGTTCCCACACCGACTGCTTCCACCGGTTCGGCGGATCCCACAGCGCCGCCGCGCCGATGTCCGAGCCGTCGCAGGCGACCTCAACACCGCCGCCCGCGAAATGGTGATGGCGCGTGGCCGTCGCGAAAAACTTGTGCAGATGCGCTGCCCGCCTCTTGTCGTCGGGCATGATCCAGGTCGCAACCGGATCGTCGTAGAAGGCCCGGCCAAGAGTCGCCGCGAGCGCGGGTACGTCGGCTTTGTGTGCGGGGCGCGTCTGGATCGTCACACCGGCAACGCTAGCGACCTAGGCTGGGGGACTATGTGGGACTTCGAAACGGACCCCGAATACCAGCGGAAGCTGGATTGGGTCGAGCAGTTCATGGTCGACGAACTCGAGCCGCTGGATCTGGTGGGGCTCGATCCGTACGACAAGAAAAACCCCGAGACCATGGCGGTCCTGCGTCCGCTGCAGCAGAAGGTCAAAGAGCAGGGCCTGTGGGCCGCACACCTGACACCCGAACTCGGTGGGCAGGGTTACGGGCAGGTCAAGCTGGCGCTGCTCAACGAGATTCTGGGCCGATCCCGTTGGGCGCCATCGGTTTTCGGCTGTCAGGCGCCCGATTCCGGTAACGCCGAGATCCTCGCGATGTTCGGCACCGACGAGCAGAAGGCACGCTATTTGCAGCCGCTGCTCGACGGCGAAATCAGTTCGTGTTATTCGATGACCGAACCGCAAGGCGGGTCGGACCCGGGGATGTTCGTCACCCGCGCCGAGCGCGTCGGCGACTCATGGGTGATCAACGGCGAGAAGTGGTTTTCTTCCAACGCCAAACACGCAACGTTTTTCATCGTCATGGCGGTCACCAATCCCGACGCCCGCACCCGCGAGAAGATGTCGCTGTTCATCGTGCCCGCCGAGACGCCCGGCATCGAGATAGTCCGCAACGTCGGGGTCGGCACCGACTCGCACGCCAGCCACGGCTACGTCCGCTACACCGACGTACGGGTGCCGGCCGACCACGTGCTCGGTGGCGAGGGACAGGCGTTCGCGATCGCGCAGACCCGGCTGGGTGGCGGGCGTATTCATCACGCGATGCGCACAATTGCCTTGGCGCGCAGAGCCTTTGACATGATGTGCGAGCGGGCGGTGTCGCGGCAGACCCGGTTCGGCCGGCTGGGCGATCTGCAGATGACGCTGGAGAAGATCGCCGACAGCTGGATCCAGATCGAGCAGTTCCGGCTGCTGGTACTGCGCACCGCCTGGCTGATCGACAAGCACCACGACTACCAGAAGGTGCGCCGCGACATCGCGGCCGTGAAAGTCGCGATGCCGCAGGTGCTGCACGACGTCGTGCAGCGCGCCATGCACCTGCACGGCGCGCTAGGGGTTTCCAACGAAATGCCGTTCGTCAAGATGATGGTTGCCGCCGAGTCGCTGGGCATCGCCGACGGCGCCACCGAGCTGCACAAGATGACGGTCGCGCGCCGCACCCTGCGCGAATACGAGCCGGTGTCAACGCCTTTCCCGTCGCAGCATCTGCCCACCCGCAAGGCCGAAGCGGAGGCGCGGCTGGCCGAACGACTCGAGCACGCGGTTGCCGAATTCTGACGAGGGCTTCGCCGAGCGTGGGGGTTATGGACGTGAATGACGCCAATGGCGTCCATAGGCCACACACTCGACGCGGTCAGGTGATGTAGCGGACGATGCTTTCCGCCACGCACGCCGGCTTGCTCGACCCCTCGATCTCCACGACCGTCGACACCGTCGCCTGCACCGCCCCGTTGCCGACGTTCTCGACGTCGACCAGCGTGCTCTCGGCACGCACCTTGGAACCGACCAGCACCGGCGCCGGGAAGCGGACCTTGTTGAGGCCGTAGTTAACCGCCAGCTTGATGCCGTTGACCGTGTACATCTCGTGCCAGAGCCGCGGCAGCAGCGACAGCGTCATGAAGCCGTGTGCGATCGTCCCGCCGAACGGGCCCTTGGCCGCCTTCTCCGGGTCGACATGGATCCACTGGTGATCGCCGGTCGCGTCGGCGAACAGGTTGACGTCCTCTTGGGTGATGGTCACCCACTCGCTTTGCCCGATCGTTTGTCCCTTGGCGGCGGCGAGGTCGGCAACTGACTCGAAGGTGCGCATGCGGGTAAGCATAGTGCGGCGCCCAGCGCGAGAATGATCGCGTGAGGCTGCTGCTGCTCGCCGACACGCATGTTCCACTACGGGCCCGCGATCTTCCCCCGCAGGTGTGGGACGAGGTGGCCGCGGCCGACGTCGTCTTTCACGCCGGCGACTGGGTAGCGCCCGAACTGCTCGACAAGTTGGAGTCGCGGGCCGCTCGGTTGGTCGGGTGCTGGGGAAACAACGACGGGCCGGTGCTGCGGTCCCGGCTGCCGGAACGCGCCGACGTGACGCTCGGCGGGCTGCGCTTCACCGTCGTCCACGAAACCGGCGCTGCGACCGGCCGCGAGGCACGAATGTCGCGGCTTTACCCGGATACCGACGTGCTGGTCTTCGGGCACAGCCACATCCCGTGGGATACCACCGCGAAATCCGGTCTGCGGCTGTTGAATCCGGGCTCACCGACGGATCGGCGTCGCCAACCCTCCTGCACATACATGACCGCAACCGTCGACAACGGCGTGTTGGCCGGCGTGGTCCTGCACCCGGTACAGAGATGACAACCCAGAAGGCCTGCGTCCCTGGTCAATTCGTGATGGCAGCTGCCGTCGCAATGTAATCGTTATCTTTGAGTCTCCGCCGAAGCTCAATCGTTAGCCAACCGCGATGTCGCAACCCCGTGGCGACAAACGGGTTTCACCACGTGTGCGTGTTTGACTGCGACGGACAGCTATTCGACCGCATATTGCGGCAGATGAAAGTTGGGATAGGTAGGAGCTATGAAGTTCGTTGAGAAGTTACGAGGCGCGGCGACACGGTTGCCGCGTCGGCTGACGATCGCCGTCTTGGGCGCAATCCTGCTGCCCGGTCTGGTCGGTATCGTCGGCGGCTCGGCGACCGCGGGGGCGTTCTCCAAACCGGGCCTGCCGGTCGAGTATCTGCAGGTGCCCTCGCCCTCGATGGGCCACGACATCAAGGTTCAGTTCCAGGGCGGTGGGCCGCACGCGGTGTACCTGCTCGACGGTCTGCGCGCCCAGGACGACTACAACGGCTGGGACATCAACACTCCCGCGTTCGAGGAGTTCTACCAGTCGGGGCTGTCGGTGATCATGCCGGTCGGCGGCCAGTCCAGCTTCTACAGCGACTGGTACCAGCCGGCCTGCGGCAAGGCCGGTTGCCAGACCTACAAGTGGGAAACATTCCTCACCCGTGAAATGCCGGCGTGGCTGCAGGCCAACAAGGGTGTTTCACCGGCCGGCAACGCCGCGGTGGGGCTGTCGATGTCGGGTGGCTCGGCGCTGATCCTGGCGGCCTACTACCCGCAGCAGTTCTCGTACGCCGGATCGCTGTCCGGCTTCTTGAACCCCTCCGAGGGATGGTGGCCGACGCTGATCGGTTTCGCGATGGGCGACGCGGGCGGTTACAACGCCAACAACATGTGGGGCCCGTCCAGTGACCCGGCGTGGAAGCGCAACGACCCGATGCTGCAGATCCCGCGGCTGGTGGCCAACAACACCCGGGTCTGGGTGTACTGCGGTAACGGCACACCGAACGAGATCGGTGGCGACAGCATGCCGGCCAAGTTCCTGGAGAGCTTCACGCTGCGCACCAACGAAGCCTTCCGGGACAACTACATTGCCGCCGGCGGCAGGAACGGCGTGTTCAACTTCCCCACCAACGGCACGCACGACTGGGGCTATTGGAACCAGCAGCTGGTGGCCATGAAGCCAGACCTCCAGCGGGTGCTGAGCGGCGCACCAAACCCTGCCTGACGGCGCCACCACCACCAAGACATCGGCAGCAGTGCTCCCCCGGCGCTGCTGCCGATTTCTGGTGGCGCGCGGCGCGTTGAGTCAGGCTGTGCGGATGAAGTCGCTCACGATGCCGAAGAACTCTTCTGCCTTTTCGTGCTCGACCAGGTGGCCGCAGTCGGGGACGATGACCAGCTCGGAGTCGGGGACTGCCCGGGCGATTTCTTTCGAGAGCTCGCTCGGCGTGCAGAAGTCCTGCTCACCACAGACAACCAGCGTCGGCTGCCGGACGTCGCCGAGGCGTGAATATGTGTCGTGGCAAGCGATCATGTCGATGCGTTTCAGCGCGATCTCGCGGTCGCCCGGTCCGGTGGGCTGCGCGGCCGTTCGTTCGATCCACGCCGTCACCGCTTCGGGGTGCTCGCGCGTGTATTTCGGAGAGAACAGAAAGAGCGCGTACCCGGACTGGAGGGCGTGTCGATCCCAGTCGGCCGCCATCTTGCGCCGCACCTCGAACTCGCGCTTCACAAATGGGTCGAAGCGCGCGAACGACGCCACCACGGTCAGGCTGCGCACGGTATGCGGATGATCCAGCGCCATGTACTGCCCGATCGCGCCGCCGGTCGACGCGCCCACCACATGCATCGGCCCCAGACCGAGATGCTCCACCAAAGCCGCCATGTCGGTGGCCAGTTGTGCTGTGGTGTAACCGCTTTCAGCATGGCTGGATTCTCCTGTGCCCCGCTGATCGGGCACGACAGCGTAATGGCCGCAAGCGAACCGGTCGATCTGAGTGCTCCAACTCTTGCCGGTGCCGCCCAGGCCAGAGATCAACAGCACGGGAGGGTCGGCGGGATTTCCGTGGACCTCGTAATACAGCGAGATTCCTTGGGTTTGCAACGTAGCCATATCGATCTCCTGGTCAGTGGTGGTCACAGCACCGCGTCGGCGAGGCGCTCGAGTTGGTCGAGGGAGGCGACGCTGGGGTGAAATAGCAGCCCGTCGAAGCCGAGGTCGCGGTAGGCACGCACGGTGGTCACCGCGTCTTGCGGCGAGCTCAGCATGTCCGCAACATTTAGTTCGGCATAGTCGGGCACGAACCCGTAGTAACTGCGCAGGTTCGCATGTCCGGTATGCACCGTCGCCTCGTCGCCGAGCGCAAAATTCACGCTGGCATTCAGCCACGGCTTGCCGGCGCGGCCCGCCTCCAGCCAGGCAGCGCGCACCTTGTCCGCAAAGGACGACTGGTTCGCATAGTCGCGGACCGCGCCCGCCGCCCAACCATCCCCCACTGTGACCACCCGCCGGAGAGTCGCTGGCGACCCCCCGCCAAACAGCACCGGAATCCGCACAGGTGCTGGGCACAACGGGACGTCGCCGGTGACGGCGTCGGCCTGCCATGCGCGACGCATCAACTCTACGGTCCGGTCCAAAGTTCGCCCGCGTTGATGGAAATCTGCGCCCGTGGCGGTGTAGTCGTCAGCCCGACGGCCCACACCCAGGCCCAGCGTGAGCCGGTTTCCGGCGATGTCGGCCAAACTGGCCAATTGCTTCGCCAAAGCTGCGGCGGGGTATACCGGGGCGAGCAGAACATTGGTGACGAGGCCGATGTCGCGGGTAGCGCCGGCTGCAGCGGACAGGGCGACGATCGAGTCGAGGCTGGGGTAGACGAGCCGGTCGATGGTCGTCACACTGGCGAATCCGCGTTGCTCAGCGTTGCGCGCCCATTCAGAGATTAGCGAGCCGCGCACGCCGGCAACATGGTTCGGTAAGCCGATGCCGATTTGCATAGCAGTCCTTAAGTTCGTAGGTGCAGTTACTTCGTGTTGTTACGTTGTGCTGTGACCCCGGGTGGGGCGGGTGAGGCTGCAT
>NZ_LQPE01000175.1 GCF_002101735.1 Mycobacterium kyorinense
CGCCTACGAGCCGACCACAAAACCAGCCATCAATCACCGCAAAACACGGCCGCTTGACATAGGAGCAACACGCTCGCCGCGGCTAGGGTGCCAGCCCCGTGACAACCGCCTGGCCGGTGTGCGGGTCATAGGGATAGGACACGTGCTGGTGGATGAGCTGCCAGCTGCCGTTGATCTTTCGGAAGACGCGCGTGCCCCGCGACCAGGAATCGAACGCCGGCCTGCCCGCTTCGCTCGCCGTCATGTGGTTGAGGCCCCACGTGACCGCAATGTCGCCGCGAACGATGACCCGCAAATCAGGGACTTCCCATCGAAAGTCGCCGGCGGCGTAGTCGAACCCTCGCCGGCACACCTCTCGGACCGCGGCCGCGCCGGCGTACATCAGCGGTGTTTCGTGTTCGTAGGAAACCACGCCGTCGTCGACCTTGCTCATCACAGCGTCGAGGTCTTTAGCTGCCGCGCTTCGTAGCCATTCGGCGAACTCCGCGCGGAACGCACGCTCGTCAGGAGTGAACTGCGACAGTACGCCGTCGAGCTTGGCAAAGCATTCGTTCCAGCCCTCGGCGTTGCCGTCGCGCATGTCGGCCGCGGTGAAACCTGACTGCTCGAACCTCATTTCGGTCTTGGCGCCCTGCTCGACCAGGATGACGGTGACCAGTGTTTCGGGTCCGGTGTTGCCCCGGCCATCCTGCTGGGTCAGCGTGAACACCAGCCGTCCGGGCGGCACGATCTCGCGATACTCGCCGAATTCCCGGTGCACCTCGCCCGTTTCGGAGCGATACTCGACGAGCCACTTCCCACCTTGGCGGGCGTCGACCTCGCAGCGAGTGACGGTGAACCCGTACGGCGCGAACCAGTCTCCGAGGTCCTCGGCTCGAATCCAGTTCGCGAACACCAGCTCGCGCGGTGCGTCGAAGAGCCGCACGATGGGAATCGAGTAGAGGTCGGCGGTCATCACTGTTGCCCTTTCTGTGGTGTGGTGCCGGTCTTTTCGTGCTGCTGACTGGCGAGCCGGTCGCCCAGCCGGTCGAAGCGGTGCTGCCAGAGTTGGCGGTAAGCGCCCAGCCAATCGTCGATCTCGGCCAGCGGTTCAGGTCGAATGCGGCTCGGTCTGCGTTGAGCGTCGCGGCTCCGAGTGACCAGGCCGGCGTCTTCCAGGACCGCAATGTGTTTGGAGACGGCACGCGGCGTAATGGCGAACGGCTCAGCGAGCTCGGCCACCGACGCTTCGCTGTCGCGGAGACGTTCGAGGATTGCACGTCGAGTCGGATCCGCGAGCGCGCCGAACACCGAGCTGAGGGTGTCGCGGCTCATTAGGAACCTCCTAGTTCCGGAACTAGTTGGTACCATACAATCGCCATTGCTGTCCGTCAACAGGAGCGCGTCGCTCGCCTGCGACCCCGAGCGTGTTGCTCCTATGTCAAGCGGCCGTGTTTTGCGGTGATTGATGGCTGGTTTTGTGGTCGGCTCGTAGGCGT
>NZ_LQPE01000176.1 GCF_002101735.1 Mycobacterium kyorinense
TGCCCCCGCCGCGTGATCGACAGCACCGCAGCCACATTCATGCGCAAAACTGGATACGACCCAGCCAGCCACTTAGCACAGGCGCGACTTTTTCAGGTCGAAGTAGTTAGAAAGCGCGCCCGAAGAGATTCGAACTCCCAACCTTCTGATCCGTAGTCAGACCCGGTGTGTTTCTGGCTACCTCGCGATGTCTCGTCGACCGGCGCTGACCTGCGCAAACCCGCTCACGCTGTCTCGCAATGAATCGCGGTTTCTCGCACGAGTTGTCACAACTCTGACACAATTTCCGATCCCGCCGACGGTAGACACATTTACACTTCCGCGAACAACCCGACACAACAGGAGACGCCGATGAGCCGACCCGCGCCGCCCCCAGCCGATGAGCCGACCGGCGTAGCTACCGATCTGACGAATGCCTTTGCCAGCCAAGTCATCCCATCGACGCCCCTCGCCTACAGTGAAGGCGCGATCCTCAGCGACGCACTCGACTCTCGACCCTCCCGGTGGCGATCACTGCATCCAGCACCGCTCGCCATGCTCGTCGTGGCGCTCGCCGCCGCCGTATCCTTCGGAGCCTTCATGTTGGGCCGGTGGACCGGCCTGGCGCATGCGACCGCCAAACCCCCGGCAGCGTCCGCTGCGCCCACAGCTCCGACGCCGTCGGCCGATCAAGCGTTTTTGGCCGATCTCGCCCAGTACGGGATCTCCGACTTCGGACACCCCGCCTTCAGCCAAATGTATGAAGCTCTCGCCCATTGGGCCCGCTTCCAGATATCTCCGCCGGACACGCAAAGGCTTCCTTCGATGGCCAACCAGGTCACCGCCAACGTCGCCTACAACGTGCACGAGAACCCGGATGCGCCACAGCTCGCTTTCAGCCAGCAAGACAGCGAAAACCTCGTCAGGGCAGGCATTCATGCTTACTGCCCCCAGTTCGACCACCTGCTCCCCCCGAAGTGAAGGCCACAGTTATGAGAACCGTAATTCTGCTTGCAGCCGCCGCAGCAACGGCGCTAAGCATCGCCGCCGCTCCCGCGACGCACGCTGCGCCCCGTTGCCTGTTCCAGGGTGACTGGAACTGCGAAGGTCCACCGCAATGGAACGGGCCCGGCTTGAACACCTGGGATGTGCCCGGCACCTACGGCGGCTGGACCACCAACCCGCTGATCTGCGACCCCATCACGTATCGCTGCCAGCAGTACGTGACGCCGTGAACAATCCTGCGAAATCCCAAGCAGCCCAACTAAACCCAACTACACAGGAGACGCCATGACCCACCCCACCCCGCCGCCCGGCTGGTATCCCGACCCATCCGGTAGCGGCCAGCGCTATTTCGACGGCAGACAGTGGACCGATCTTCCGCCCCCGCCGCCAGCGCAGCCGTCGGTCGTCATCAACAACAATGTCGGTGCGTCAGCGCCGGCCGTGGTGGTAACCAACGGGCCCAACCATGGCCTGCATCTGGCCTTGACTCTGCTCACGTGCGGCATGTGGCTGCCGATATGGCTGATCGTCGCGATCGTGGGTCATCGACGGGTGCAGGTCGGTGGGGGGTCGGGCGGATCGCATACTGCGATGGTCGTCGGCGCAGTGGTCGGTGTCCTGTTCCTGCTGGGACTGGCGGCCTCGCACTTCGCCGCGTTCGTCGGGCTGGCCGTCCTCGGAGGTTTGGGTTTCCTCGGCTATTGGGCCTATCAGCGTGGCGTCGATCGGCGTGCCGAGCAGGCCAGGATCGCCGCCCGGGCCGACGCCGAGCACCAGGCATGGATGCGCGGCAACCCGGCAGGCACCTACGGCCTGTACCCGCCTGTGCCACCCCCGGATAATCCGCAGCAATGAGCGACAGGTCACCGTGGGCGACGGCCAACGGACGGCCGGCCATGAGCAGAGGACACGCCATGAAGAAGTTCGCCACAGGGTTGGCCGTAGTCGCCGCGGCGTGCGCGCTGGCCGCGCCCGCTCACGCCGACGATCAGTCCTACCTTGACGGTCTCGCAGCGGAAGGCGTTCTGATCAACCCGCTGAACAGCCAAGCGTTCCTGCTGCAACGAGGCGACTACGCGTGCCGCCTGCTCCGCGCCGGGGTGCCGCCCGACCAGGTGCCGGCACAGCTGGGCTTCAACGGCTGGATGTGGAACGCGCGAATCACGGAAGTCGCGCAGCGCGAGCTGTGCCCGGAGACGCTGCGATGAAACAGCTTGCCGCGGCTCTGGCCCTGCTTGTGGCGGCGTTCGCGCTGGCCACACCCGCCCGCGCCGACGTGAACAACGCCGCCAGACACTGGACCGCGATCGACGTGTGCAATGACATCAAGGAGCAACCGAACCTTGGCGGCGTGGCGCAGGCGTCAATCAACGTCTCGGTCGGCAACTTTGGATGGCGGGGCGAGGAACAGACCCCGGAGACCAAAAAGAAGGTCGCGCAGTATGTGCAGGCGTCAGTCGACCAGCGCTGCCCGCAGTACAGCTCGATGGTTCATGACGTGTTGAGCTGAACGAACGAAAAGAAGCCCCGGCCGTCTCGGAGCCCGAAGGGTTGTGGCTCAACGAGGCGGCCGGGGCGGCATAAGGTAGGTCGTCATGACCGGTGGGTTGCCGGGAATCAAGGCTGAGGCGCAGAAGGTTGCCGCCAACATCGGGGAGGCGGCGCGGCGTTACGCCGAAACCGACGCCGCGATCGCCGCCAAGATCAGGCGGCTGGTGTTTCCGGCCCTTGACGACGAGCCGGGCCAGGGCCACATTCAAGGCGTCGGCTTTCGACCGGCGCCACGGGGGCCGATCACCTGGTGCCTGCAGCCGGGGCGTGCCGAAGGTAAATGGCGGTGCTCGGTGCTCTATCCCGACGGCCACATCGACATCTACTGGAGCTGGACCGACGACACAGGAGGGTCGCTGCCATGACCGTGCTACCCGACTACGAGCCGCCCGAAGAACTGATATCCTGGGCGTTTCACTTCGAGCCGCAGATCGGCCGAGATGGCGACGGATGGGTGGCCCACTACCCCGGCGCGACCTGGACCGTGCGCGGCGCGAGTGAGGCCGAAGCTCTGGACAAGCTCAAGGACGAGTACGCCCGCCGGCAAGGCTCCGGTCAATTCGACCTGGCCGATTCCGACGCGGTGATGCTGGCACATCTGCGCGAACCGATCCCGGGCGTGTATGCGATGCCCAACGATCTGTACCGCGAGCTGCGCGACCGCGGGGCTGATCAGGCTGAGTTTCGCCGCGTGTTCGCCGAATGCGAGGCTCGGCGTGCCAACGGTGAAAGCTACACGCTGGCCGACTGGCTAGCCGAGCACCCGACAGGGGACGGCTAGCCGAACGACCCCGGGTTAGGCCGTCGCGAGTTTGTTCGACTTGGTCCGGTTGCACCGCCAGCACAGAGTCTGCAGATTCTCCGGCGTGGACAAGCCTCCCTTAGAGACCGGGATGACGTGATCGACCTCGAGAAGCAGATGAGGCTCCGCCGCGACCGACACCGAGCACGACCGGCATGTGTGGTTGTCACGGGACTTGATGAAGTTGCGCAGCTTCGACGTCATCAACGCGCGCTGGCCGGCCACCGTCTTCCGGAACCGAATCTTCTGCGACATCGTTTCGATCAGCGCGTCGATCGTCGGGGTGTTCAACGTGACGGTGGTTTTCTGGCCACTGTTCCCGCCGGCGCTGACGTACTCGAAGACATACACGGGGTAGGGAACGCTAATCGGTGACAGCTTGACCCCGACATGCTTCATGAAATCGTCCGCGTAATGCTTCAAGATGAAGGCCGGCGGATCGAACGACTCGGTGATGCTGGCTTCGCGCTGCTCGAGGTTGCTGATCGCATCTTCGAGTCGTGCGATGTCCTCACCCAGCTTCTCCACGTCGGCAAGGCTGGCCTCGTCAGCCTTGATGCCGAAGTACTTCATCACATACTTCACAGGGGCAGCCTTGGCGTTGCGGACGACCTGCAACGAGCAGTTATGTACGTTCGGCGCCTCATAGTTCGCGATGTTCCGGTCCCGGCGGTACTTGTGCTGGCTGGTGTTCTGAAACGTTGCCAGATACGCGTGCTTGCCCGTGGCCGACGATCCAAGGCTGAACGATCCGCGGCTGCGGATCTCCGCCACGTAGTCGGCGATTTCGTTGTGCTCAGCGACCACCGCGGCGACTTCGTTCTTGTGCGCCAGGAACTTCTCGCTGGCGAAGTATCGCTCCTTGAGGGCATACCGGCCAACCCGATAAAGGATCCACGCCGCGAGCGCGATACCGCCGACCACCAGAGCGACTTTCCAGATCGCCCGAATGATCACGATCACCAGGCCAACAACAAAGAGCACCGCGAGAAACTGCATGTCTATGGCTCCCAAGCTTCGAACCGAATGACGCCGCGTCTGCTGCTGGACAGATTGTGTTTTATCACCTGCGAATGCGGCGCAGTACGAATCCGCCTAACATCGTCGGCGGGAGAGCCCACCTCAGGCGCACGCAGACAAATCGTCTTCAGCAGCTCGAGAGTCGCTGGCCAAGTCTCGGCTACCTCGAAAGGCCGTTATTTCCCTGGTGCTACGAGCCTGATATACCGGTCAACGGCCTCCGACAGGCTTTCGTTGTCCAGAACCAGCGCGCAAGCGTCGGGTGATGATCGACCAGGCGGAAGAAATCCTCGGTGGTGACTTGGATCCCGATAAGCGCTTCGATCCGGAAGTTAGCAATGCCGCCTATGTCCAGTACCTCGCAGCCCGATTGTCCACACCGGTCCAAGGCGGCGAACCGGATCTGCACGCAGCAGTCGCACTCACTGAGGACGAGTACCGGCGGCCCGCGCAAGGTACTACCGCGAGTTCTCTGAAATGGTCGTGTTCGATGGCCATCTCCGGACCGTCGGAACCCCGGGCGTCGATGAGTACCGCGAGCGCCACTCGCCCAAGGAGGCGTTGAAGGCTGGGATGGCGCCGACGGCCGTCGGCCGCCGACGCCACTCGGATGCCAGCTAGTTGTCGCTGACGATCCGCAACCTACGGGCAGCATGCTCCGTGCGGTCGCGGCCGGCGCGGATCAGCCCGGGCACAGCTTCGACAGCGGCCAGCTCGTCCGGATACCAATCCCATCGGGAAGTTGGTCGATCGCCGCTTGGAGCGGATCGCGGTGTTCACGAATTGCGTGATGCTGTGTGGTTTGAGGTACGCGCGGTGTACCCTCAGGCATGGCTGCCCCTTCGCATGGTGGTCGGTCTACAGGATGCCCTGGCAGTGCAACGTCGGGGCATCCACTTTTCTCTGGTCAAACTGATTGGATCATCGTCGAGCGACATTGCCAAACGTTACGGCCGTATTCGAACGGCTGTTGTTACAAATCGGCGTAGGCCGGGGTTCCGCACATCCGGTTGCAGGATGCCCGGCACACCTGCGGCACCCTGATGCACCACGACAACGTGCCCATCGCTGAGGTCGCCGCTTGGTTGGGCCACGCCGACAACGCGTTCACGATGCGCACCTATGTGCACTCCCAACCGGACGCTTTGGCCGGCGCGGCGCAGAGTTTGGCGCGGCTTGGCACAAGTCGACACAATCGCATAGGCAAGCAATGAATTCTGCGATGCATCTGAGCTATTAAATGGGCGCGCCCGAAGAGATTCGAACTCCCAACCTTCTGATCCGTAGTCAGATGCTCTATCCGTTGAGCTACGGGCGCCTGTGTTCACTTGTCGTCGTACCTCTGCGGCGACCCGCTTCGCCCGGCTGACGCCGCGCTCGCGATTCGCCTCGTTGGCGGAGGCGAGAGGATTTGAACCTCCGGTCCCCGGTAAGAGGACAACTCATTAGCAGTGAGTCCCATTCGGCCGCTCTGGCACGCCTCCTTGGATTTCTGAGGGTACCGGACCCGACTTGGGCCCCGGAACCGCCGCGGAGCACAGCGTACAGCGCCCCCACATATGCTGTCTAAATGCCCGCCCGCCTGCGCCCTGAGCTGGCCGAGGTGGCGCCCTACGTCGAGGGCAAGACGATCCCGGGCACGATCAAGCTGGCCAGCAACGAGACGGTGCACGGGCCGCTGCCCAGCGTGCGCGCGGCCATCGCCGAGGCCGTCGACGACGTCAACCGCTACCCGGACAACCACAACGTCGAGCTCCGGCTGCGGCTGGCGCAGCACCTGAGGGACTTTGCGCCGGAGCAGATCACCGTCGGCTGCGGGTCGGTGGCGCTGTGCCAGCGGCTCATCCAGGCCACGGCGTCGGCCGGCGACGAGGTGCTCTACGGGTGGCGCAGCTTCGGGATGTATCCGCTGCAGGTGCGGGTTTGCGGCGCGGTGCCCGTCGAGGTTCCGCTGCGCGATCAGACGTACGACCTGTACGCCATGCTCGCCGCCGTCACCGACCGCACCCGGCTGATCTTCGTCTGCAACCCCAACAACCCGACCTCCACGGTCGTCGACCCCGATGCGCTGACCCGGTTTGTCGAGGCGGTGCCGCCGGACATCCTGATCGCCATCGACGAGGCGTATGTGGAATACATCCGCGACGGCTTGCTGCCAGACAGCCTGGGGCTGGTCCGCTCGTATCCCAATGTTGTTGTGCTGCGGACGTTTTCGAAGGCCTACGGGCTGGCCGGGTTGCGGGTGGGTTACGCGGTCGGCGCCCCGGAGGTGATCGCCGCACTGGACAAGGTCGTGGTGCCCTTCACGTTGACCAACGTTTCGCAGGCGGCGGCGATGGCGTCGCTGGACGCGTCCGACGAGCTATTGGCACGCACGGACGCGGTGGTCGCCGAACGGGAGCGGGTTTCTCACGCCTTGCGCGACGCCGGTTTCACGCTGCCGCGCTCGCAGGCCAACTTCGTCTGGCTGCCGCTGGCCGAGCGCACAGCGGATTTCGTGGAACAGGCGGCTGAGGCTCGAATCGTGGTGCGGCCGTTCGCAGGTGACGGTGTGCGGGTCACGATCGGCGCGCCGGAGGAGAACGACGCCCTGTTGAGGTTCGCGAAAGGATGGATTTGATGAGCGACGAGTTGGCCCGCAAGAAGTTCACCGAATTCAAGGAACGCACCGGCGCTATCGCCGACGCCGAACTCGACGACTACTGGGCGAGCCTGCCGCCGGCCACCATCGACGGCATGCTCGGCGAGTGGAAGGGCGGCGAATTCGTCACCGGCCACCGGATGAACGGCCAACTGGAAAAGTCCCGCTGGTTCGGCAAGACCTTCAACTCGGTGACCGATGTGCAGCCGCTGGTGTGTCTGGACGACGAAGGCAACCGGTTCTCCAACGTCAAGATGGGCAAGGGCGAAGCGAGCCTGTGGCTCGAGGAGTTCCGCGGCGAGGTGACCGCGACCATGGTCTACGACGGCCAGCCCGTGCACGACCACTTCAAGCGGATCGACGACAACGCCGTGATGGGCATCATGAACGGCAAGGGCGTCGTCGACAACGGCCGGTACTTCTACTTCTACCTCGAGCGAGTCTAGGCGGGGTTACGCCCCGTGAAGGCGACCAGCCGGTCCAGCGGCGGCGCGTCGTCGGCAACCTCGACGGGGTCGTCGAAGCCCACAACCGAACGGCCTTGCGGCGTAATGTTTTTCTTCGCGAGACCAAGGACGTAGTCGGCCACCGAGTCTGCGACATCGATCGGGTGACCGGTCGCCTTCGCGTAATCCCAAGCGTGGACCAGGAATTCAAGGGAGAGTATCCCGGCGGCCACCGCCGCAGGCAGCTCGTTGGAGCCGATCGTCACCGTGCCGTCCAGGCCGCGGCGGTGCCAGGCGTCCAGTGCGGGCCGGGCCGCGCTGATGATCTGCCGCTCCACCGAGTCGCCCGCGTCGCGGTCGGGGATCTCCGCATCCACCGCTCCGCCGAGCACGGTGATCGAGTTCAGCAGGTGATCGGTCAGCTTCGCCACGTCGAATTCCGAGCACGGCGTGGATTTGCCCAGGTCGTCGCGGGCGATCGGATGCAGGACACGCTGCAGGACTCCGAGCGTGGCCTCGGCGCTGGCCAGCTCGTCGGTGGGCGGTGAGTCGGGGCCGGGCCGCAGGTCGGAAGGCATGCCGTCCACGGTACGGTCTGGCCATGGGTCAGCCGTACGAATCCGTCACAGTCGAAACCAAAGACCACGTCGCGCGGGTCACGCTGATCGGACCGGGCAAAGGCAACGCGATGGGGCCGGCGTTCTGGTCGGAGATGCCCGAGGTGTTCGCCGAGCTGGACGCCGACCGCGATGTGCGGGCCATTGTGCTCACCGGGTCCGGCCGCAACTTCAGCTACGGCCTGGATCTGCCGGCGATGGGCGGTTCGCTGGCCGGGGTCATGACCGAGGGCGCGTCGGCGCGCCCGCGTGCCGATTTCCACCAAACGGTGCTGCGCATGCAGAAGGCGATCAGTGCCGTCGCCGACTGCCGCACCCCGACGATCGCCTCGGTGCACGGCTGGTGCATCGGCGGCGGCGTCGACCTGATCTCGGCGGTGGACATCCGTTACGCCAGCGCCGACGCCAAGTTCTCCGTTCGCGAGGTCAAGCTCGCGATCGTCGCCGACGTCGGCAGCCTCGCCCGGTTGCCGTTGATCCTCAACGACGGGCACCTGCGGGAACTGGCGCTGACCGGCAAGGACATCGACGCGGCGCGGGCGGAGAAGATCGGCTTGGTCAACGACGTGTTCGACGACGCCGAGGCGACGCTTGCCGCCGCGCACGCCACCGCCGCGGAGATCGCCGCTAATCCGCCGCTGACCGTGCACGGCATCAAGGATGTCCTTGACCAGCAACGGATTTCGGCGGTGTCGGCGAGCCTGCGCTATGTGGCGGCCTGGAACGCGGCGTTCCTGCCGTCCAAAGACCTGTCCGAGGGTATTTCCGCGACATTCGCCAAGCGCCCGCCGCAGTTCACCGGCGAATAAGGGCCACCGCGATTGGGAACACTCGGGATATGTCTACCTACCGAGTGATCAATCCGCACGGCGAGGTCGTTGCCACCAAAGACATCGAAAGCGCCGACGACGCGCACGCCTGGTTCGTCGACCAGAACACCGATAAAGGCGAGCTGGGTTGGCGGATGGAAGTCAACATCGACGGCGATTGGCGCTTCTTCGACCAGACCGACGGCGGCCAGCCTTAGGTGGCGTTTGTCCGGGCGGCCGGCGGGCAACCCAACAGGCATGGATTCGGAACGCTTCCGCCCGCTGCTCAACACCAAAGGACCGTTCGCATCGGTCTACTTCGAGGACACCCACGAAACCCAGGACGCGCAGACGCAGCTCGAGCTGAAGTGGCGCGGGGTGCGGGAACAGCTCGACGAGCGGGACGTCGACGAAGCCGTCATCGCCGACATCGAACGTGCCGTGATGGACCTGCGCCCACCGATCGGCCGCAGCGGGCGTGGCATAGTCGCCGGGGCCGACGGTGTCGTCCTCAACGAACATCTCCTGCGCCCCACGGCGGCGCCGATCGTGCGAGTGTCCGAATTGCCCTACATCGTTCCGATCGTCGAGCACGGATTCGACAACCCGGCTTATGTGCTGGTGGCCGTCGACCACACCGGCGCCGACATCACCGTGCACGTCGAGGGCACGCTGAGTTCGGAAACCGTTGACGGCGGCGGCCATCCGGTGCACAAGGCATCGGGAGCCGAGACCGCCGGATACGGCGATCCCCAGCTGCGCACCGAGGAAGCGGCCCGCAAGAACTTGCGCGCGGTGGCCGACCGTGTCGCGGAGCTGGTCGACGACGCCGGCGCCGACGTCGTCTTCGTGGTCGGCGAGGTGCGGTCCCGTTCCGATCTGTTGACGACGTTGGCCGACCGGGTCAAGGCGCTGGCGGTGCCGTTGGAGGTCGGCGCGCGTCACAGCGGCCACGACTTCGACGAGGTGCAGGAGGCGATCGAGCAGGAACTGCTGAAGCGCCGGCTGGCGGTCCTCGACGACGCCGCCCAGCGGTTTGCCGCCGAGATCGGCCGGCAATCCGGGCTGGCCGCCGAAGGGGTGGGGCCGGTGTGCTCGGCGCTGCGTCAGGGCGCGGTGGAAACTTTGATCATCGGCGACATCGGGGACGAAACGGTGGTTGCCGACCAGCAGCTGACGACCGTCGCACCCAACGCGGACGTGCTGTCCGAGCAGGGCGCCGCGGCGGATCGCACCCTGCGGGCCGACGAGGCGCTGCCGCTGTTCGCGGTCTCTGTCGGTGCGTCGCTGGTGCGCACCGACGAACGCATCGCGCCCGCCGACGGCGTGGGCGCCGTGCTGCGCTACGCGCCGACGCTGCACTGATGCGCGCTCAGCGGCGCTGTCGCAGTTGTTGCTCGACGCGGTCTAAGAATGCGTCGACCTCGTCTTCGTTGTAGCCGCGCCTGCCGATCGGTGGCTTGTTGAACGCCACGCTGCGGACGTCCGCGGGCGTCAGGGTGCTTGCTCGTGGATTTCGCAGCGCCTCTTCGACGCGGTCCAGGAATGCGTCGACCTCGTCTTCGTTGTAGCCACGCTTGCCGATCGGCGGCTTGCTGAACGCCACGCCGCGGACATCCTCGGGCGTAAGACCGGAGTGTGGCGGTACCTCCGCGGCTTGACGCTTCCTGAACAACGGCATGGCACCCTCCCGCGGCGAAACAACCAGAGCGTACGTCGGAGCCGCGACCGCGCGCCGTAACCTCGCGGAGGGGGATCAGCTCACCCAGGCAGAGAGGGCACGCATGACAGACGACGGCAGGATCCGCGTCCCGGCCGATCTCGACGCCGTCACCGCGATCGGTGACGAGGACCAGTCCGGGATCGACCCCGCGGCAGTCGAGCGCATCTGGCAGGCGGTCCGCTACTGGTATCAGGCGGGGATGCATCCCGCGATCCAGCTATGCCTGTGGCACGACGGCAAGGTGGTGCTCAACCGCGCAATCGGCCACGGCTGGGGCAACGGCCCGACCGATCCGCCCGACGCCGAGAAGATTCCCGTCAAGACCGATACCCCGTTCTGCGTGTATTCGACGGCCAAGGCGATCACCGCGACCGTGGTGCACATGCTGGTCGAACGCGGCCAGTTCTCGCTCGACGACCGGGTCTGCGACTACATCCCGACCTACACCAGCCACGGCAAGGACCGCACCACGATCCGTCACGTGCTGACGCACAGCGCGGGTGTCCCGTTCCCCACTGGACCCCGGCCGGACCTCAAACGGGCAGACGACCACGAGTACGCGCAAGAGCAGCTGGGCAAGTTGCGGCCGCTCTACCGGCCGGGCCTGGTGCACATCTATCACGCGCTGACCTGGGGCCCGCTGATGCGCGAGATCGTCTATGCCGCCACCGGCAAGGACATCCGCGAGATTCTGGCCGCCGAGATACTCGACCCGCTGGGCTTCCGCTGGACCAATTTCGGTGTTGCAGAACAGGATCTCCCGCTCGTCGCACCCAGCCACGCCACCGGCAAGCAACTACCGACCCCGATCGCAGTAGCCTTCCGCAAGGCGATCGGCGGTACCGTGCACCAAATCATCCCGCTTTCCAACACACCCATGTTCCTCACCACGGTGGTCCCGTCATCCAACACGGTGTCGAACGCCTACGAGCTGTCCCGCTTTGCCGAAATCTGGCGCCGCGGCGGTGAACTCGACGGGGTTCGGGTCGTGCGTCCGGAGACCCTGCAGGCCGCGGTGCGCGAATGCCGTCGGCTACGACCGGATGTCGCGACCGGACTGACACCCCTGCGCTGGGGCACCGGATTCATGCTGGGCTCCACCAGGTTCGGGCCGTTCGGCCGCAACGCGCCGGCGGCGTTCGGCCACTTGGGTCTGGTCAACTGCGCCATCTGGGCCGACCCGCAGCGCAAGCTGTCGGCCGGCCTGGTCAGCAGCGGCAAACCCGGCAAGGACGTTGCGCCCAAGCGCTACACCGCGCTGATGGACCTCATCGCCGCCGAGATCCCGCGGGATCGGTAACGGGCCGACGAGCGTGCGCAGAATGCCGCAAAATTTGGCGGTTCGACGTACAAACGTGCACGCTCGCGGCGGAAAAAAGCGGTGGCGGAGGGATTTGAACCCCCGGACGGTTGTAGCCGTCTCTCGCTTTCAAGGCGAGTGCATTAGGCCGCTCTGCCACGCCACCGCCGACAAGCGTATCGGGGCGCTAGAGCTTCGATGCCCGGCCGGACAGTTTCAGCGCGGTGCTGATGCGCCGGCAGTTCTCCCCCATCGCGGCAATCTGCGACCGCGACAACTGGCCGAGGAAATGGGTCCGCACGCCCTGGGCGTAGGTGACCATGGCCTCGTGCGCCGCCGCTCTCCCGTCGTCGGTGATGGTGGCCACGACACCGCGGCGGTCGTCGCGGCTGGCCTCGCGCCGCACCAGCCCCTGGACCTCCAGGCGACGGATCTGCCGCGTCAGTCGGCTCGGCAGCGACGACAACGCCTCGGCCAGATCCCCCATCCGAGCTGACCCGGCGGGCGTGCTGTCGAGCATCTCGAGCACCCGCACGTCGAACAGCGACAGCTGGTGCGTTTCGGTCAGGCGGCGGTTGAGCGTGGCATACAGCCGCAACGCTGAATCCAAGAAGTTCTGCCACGACTTCTGTTCAGCGATATCCAGCCCGGGCATCTCACTGGCTGTCCGGCCGTCGATGAGGCCGTCCATTACGTCATGCTATGCGAGACATGGCTTTTGGAACAGCCGGAATACGCAGGTAGTAGCGTGGCGGCCATGCACGCGATCGTTGCCGAATCCGCCGATCAACTCCTGTGGCAGGAGGTGCCGGACGTCAAGCCGGACCGCGGCGAGGTGCTGGTCAAGGTCAGTGCCGCCGGCGTCAATCGGGCCGACGTGCTGCAGGCAGCCGGTCACTACCCGCCGCCGCCGGGCGCCAGCGAATTGCTCGGCATGGAGGTGTCGGGGGTGATCGCCGAGGTGGGTGCCGGCGTCACCGGATGGTCGGTCGGGCAAGAAGTCTGCGCTTTGCTGGCGGGCGGCGGGTACGCCGAATTCGTCGCCGTTCCCGCTGGTCAGATTCTGCCGATTCCGGACGGTGTCGACCTGCTCGACGCCGCCGGGCTGCCGGAAGTGGCGTGCACGGTGTGGTCGAACCTGGTGTTGACGGCGCACCTGGGCGAGGGCCAGCTAATCCTGATCCACGGCGGCGCCAGCGGTGTCGGCACGCACGCCATCCAGGTGGCCAGGGCGCTGGGGGCGCGGGTCGCGATCACCGCCGGTTCGCCGCCCAAGCTGGAGCTCTGCCGCGAACTGGGCGCCGAGGTGACCATCGCCTACCGCGACGAGGACTTCGTGTCCCGGGTCAAAGACGCGACCGACGGCGCCGGCGCAGACGTGATCCTGGACATCGTCGGCGCCGCCTACCTGGACCGCAATCTCGACGCGCTCGCCAGCGACGGCCAGCTGGTGGTGATCGGCCTGCAAAGCGGCGTCAAGGGCGAGCTCAACCTAGGCAAGCTGATCAGCAAACGGGCGCGGGTCATCGGAACTGCGCTGCGTGGCCGTCCTGTCGACGGCCCACACGGCAAGAGCGCCATCGTTGCCGCGGTGGTGAAGTCGGTGTGGCCGATGTTTGCCGACGGCCGCGTTCGGCTCGTCATCGGCGCGCGCATGCCGATTCAGGAAGCCGCGGAGGCCCACCGGATGCTGTCGTCGGGGCGGGTAACGGGGAAGATCGTGCTGACGCTAGCCCAGTGAGGCCAGTGCCCGCACCAACTGGTCGACCTCGGACATCGTCGAGTAATGCGCCAGCCCGACGGTCACCGCGCCGCCGACGTCGTTGACGCCGATCACGTCGAGCACCCGCGAGCTGGCATTGGAGATCGCCAGAATTCCGTTGTCCGCCAACCGCTGTACCACCCGCTCGGCGGGCACCTCGTGTACGGCGAAACTGACCACCGGTATGCGCGATTCGGGCTGGCCGATAACCACCACCAACGGCAGCGAGCGCAGCGAGGTCATCAGGTAGTCGAATATCTGGTTCATGTATGTCGCGGCGGATTCCATTGACACGACCAGTCTTTCGCGCCTGGTACCGCGCGCCGACTCGTCCAGCGAGGCCAGGTATTCGATACTGCGGACCAAGCCGCCCAGCAGTCCGTACTGGTGCACGCCGAGTTCCAGTCGCGCCGGACCGGTCGCATGCGGATTCGTCGACACCGAGCCGAACGAATTGATCAGCGCCGGCTCACGAAACACCAACGCGCCCACGGGCGGACCGCCCCAGCCGACCGCGTTGACCGCCACCACGTCGGCGTCGATCTCGTTGATGTCGATCAGCCGGTACGGTGCGGCCGCAGAGTGGTCGACGACCACCAAACCGCCGACGTCGTGGATCAGCTTGGTCACCACACGCAGATCGGTGATGGTGCCCAACGTCCCCGACGCCGAGGTCACGGCAACCAGCCGCGTCGACTTGCCGATCAGACTCTCCCACTGCCAGGTCGGCAGCTCACCGGTCTCGATGTCGACCTCGGCCCACTTCACCTTGGCGCCGAACCGGTTTGCTGCACGAAGCCACGGCGCGATATTCGCCTCGTCGTCGAGGCGGGTGACGATCACCTCGTAACCCAGGCCGGCTCGCGTCGACGACGCGTCGGCCAGCGATGCCAGCAAAACCGCGCGGTCGGCCCCGAGCACCACGGCACCGGGGTCGGCGTTGACCAGATCGGCCACGGCCTGCCGCGCCGCCTCCAGGACGGCCGCGCTGCGCTGCGCCGACGGGTGCGGGCCGACGGGGCTGGGGAACGAGCCGCGGAACGCCGTCGACACGGTGGTGGCCACCGAGTCCGGGATCAGCATGCCGGCCGGCGCGTCGAAGTGCACCCAACCGTCCCCCAGCGACGGGTGTAGTCCGCGCACCCGGGCGACGTCGTATGCCATGCCAGCCACCTTAGAGTTCCCGCAATTCCGCAAACCGCGACAGTAGCGGGGCGCCCAGATACGTCCCCGCCGTCCCGAGCCAGGTCACCCGGCCAGCCATACTAGTCGAGTGGGGCTGACCTTCGGAACGCTAATCGCCTTGTTTTTGCTGATAGTGCCGGGGGCAATCGTCGCACGCAGCGCCCAGCTAACTTGGCCCGTCGCGATCGCGGTTGGCCCCGCCCTGACTTACGGCGTCGTCGCGCTGGCCATCATCCCGTTCGGCGCCGTCGGAATCCCTTGGAACGCTTGGACAGCGCTGGCCGCCCTGGCCGTCGTCACCGTGGTGGTGGCCGCTTTGCGGGCGCTGCTGGCCCGCTACCGCGACGCCGAAGGCGAAGCGCGGGCCGTGACGGGCTGGCCGGCCGCCACAGTGGCGGCCGGTGTGCTGTTGGGGGTGCTGTTGATCTGGTTCGCGGCGCTGCGCGGCATCCCGCACTGGCAATCGATCCCCAGCACCTGGGATGCGGTCTGGCACGCCAACACCGTCAAGTTCATCCTCGACACCGGCCAGGCCTCTTCGACCCACATGGGTGAGCTGCGCAACGTGGAGACCCACACGCTGCTCTACTACCCGTCGGCGTTCCACGCGCTGGCCGCGGTGGACTGCCAGCTGACCGGCGCGGCGGCCACCACCGGTTACACCCTGAGCTCGCTGGCCGCGGCGATCTGGCTCTTTCCCGTCAGCGCGGCGGTGCTCACCTGGCGGGTGCTGCGCACCCACAGCAGCGAGTGGCAGACCGCCGGGACGGCTGCCACCGCGGCCGCGCTGTCGGCGTCGTTCACCGCGGTGCCCTACGTCGAGTTCGACACCGCCGCGATGCCCAACCTGACCGCCTACGGGCTCGCGGTGCCCGCGTTCGCGTTGATCACCTCCACGCTGCGGCACCGCGACCGCATCCCGCTGGCAGTGCTGGCGCTGGTGGGCGTCTTTTCGGTGCACATCACCGGCGGCGTCGTCGTCGTGCTGTTGCTGGCCGCGTGGTGGCTGATGGAGGCGCTGTGGCAGCCGGTGCGCGGCCGGCTCGCCGACGTGGGGACTCTGGCCGCGGTCGCGGTGCCGACGGCCCTGGTCCTGCTGCCCCAGTTCTGGGCGGTCAAGCAGCAGGAAGACATCATCGCGGGGCACTCCTTCCTGACCTACCTGTCCAAGAAGCGGGGGCTGTTCGACGCGGTGTTCCAGCATTCCCGCCACCTCAACGACTTCCCGGTGCAGTACGCGCTGATCCTGATCGCGGCGGTCGGCGGGTTCGTCCTGCTGGTCCGCAGGATCTGGTGGCCGCTGGCGGTGTGGCTGCTGCTGGTCGTGGTGAACGTCGACGCCGGAACACCATTGGGCGGCCCGATCGGACGGCTGGCCGGCGCCTTCGGCGAGTTCTTCTACAAAGATCCGCGCCGGATCGCGGCGGCGACGACGCTGCTGTTGATGCTGATGGCCGGTGTCGGGCTGTTCAATATGGTCGCGTTCGTTGTCCGGCTGCTGGCGGGCCGGCGGCTGTCCGCCCCGGCGTTGGCCTCGGTCACCGCGGCGGTGCTGCTGGCGGCCGTCCTGGTCAGCACCTGGCATTACTTTCCGCGGCACCGGTTTCTGTTCGGCGACAAGTACGACTCGGTGATGATCGACCAGCGGGACCTGGAGGCGATGGCGTACCTGGCCCGGCTGCCCGGCGCCCGGAACACCCTGATCGGCAACGCCAACACCGACGGCACGGCCTGGATGTACGCGGTGGCCGGCCTGCACCCGCTGTGGACGCACTACGACTACCCGCAGCAGCAGGGCCCCGGCTATCACCGGTTCAACTTCTGGGCCTACGCCGACGACGCCGACACCGATCCGCGGGCGGCCGAGGCGATTCGGGTACTCAACATCCGCTACGTCCTGACCAGCACGCCGACGGTCCGGGGGTTCGCCATGCCCGACGGGCTAGTCTCACTCGAGAAGTCCAAGTCGTGGGTGAAGATCTATGACAACGGCGAAGCCCGCATCTTCGAGTGGCGCGGCGCCCCGACGACTTGACAAATCATGACGAGGATGGTGACTGCATTGAGTACCGACAACAGCGACGACAACGTCGAGATCATCGGCGTCGACCCGCGGCTGATGGCCGACCGGACCGACGACGAGGACGATGACCAGTCGCTGACCGACCTGGTCGAGCAGCCCGCGAAGGTGATGCGGATCGGGACGATGATCAAGCAGCTGCTCGAAGAGGTCCGCGCGGCACCGCTCGACGACGCCAGCCGCAACCGGCTGCGCGAAATCCACGCCACCAGCATCCGCGAGCTCGAAGAGGGGCTGGCGCCGGAGCTGCGCGAAGAACTCGACCGGTTGACGCTGCCGTTCAGCAACAACACGCCGTCGGATGCCGAACTGCGGATCGCGCAGGCCCAGCTGGTCGGCTGGCTGGAAGGCCTGTTCCACGGCATCCAGACGGCCTTGTTCGCCCAGCAGATGGCCGCCCGCGCGCAACTCGAGCAGATGCGCCACGGCGCACTGCCGCCGGGGGTCAGCAGGGGCGGGCACGGTCAGTCGGGCACCGGGCAGTACCTGTAAGTAGACGTCCGTGGCAGCACCCCACATCGAGACGCGCAACGCGTGGGTGGAGTTTCCCATCTTCGACGCCAAGTCACGCTCGCTGAAGAAGACCTTCTTAGGCAAGGCCGGCGGCACGATCGGGCGCAACACCTCCAACGTCGTCGTCATCGAGGCGCTGCGCGACATCACCCTGACGCTGGGGTTGGGCGACCGGGTGGGCCTGGTCGGGCACAACGGCGCCGGGAAATCGACTCTGCTGCGGCTGCTTTCGGGCATCTACGAACCCACCCGCGGCTCGGCGTCGGTCACCGGCCGGGTGGCGCCGGTCTTCGATCTCGGGGTAGGGATGGACCCGGAGATCTCCGGTTACGAGAACATCATCATCCGCGGCCTGTTCCTCGGGCAGACACGACGCCAGATGCTGGCCAAGGTCGACGAGATCGCCGAGTTCACCGAACTCGGCGACTACCTGTCGATGCCGCTGCGCACCTACTCCACCGGGATGCGGGTGCGCCTCGCGATGGGCGTGGTCACCAGCATCGACCCGGAGATCCTGCTGCTCGACGAGGGTATCGGCGCGGTGGACGCCGAGTTTCTGAAGAAGGCTCAGACCCGGCTGCAGCGCCTGGTGGAGCGCTCCGGAATCCTGGTGTTCGCAAGCCATTCCAACGAATTCCTGGCGCGGCTGTGCAAGACCGCGATGTGGATCGACCACGGCACCATCAGGATGACCGGCGGCATCGAGGACGTCGTGCGCGCCTACGAGGGCGAGGACGCCGCCCGGCATGTGCGCGAAGTGCTCGACGAGGTGCCCGGATGATCTGCGCCGTCGTCGTCACCCATCGGCGACCCGACGAGCTGGCCAAGTCGCTGGACGTGTTGACCACCCAAAGCCGGCTGCCGGACCACCTGATCGTGGTCGACAACGCCGACGAGAACCGGGTCCGCGAGCTGGTGACCGGTCAGCCGATCCCGACGACGTATCTGGGATCTCGCCGAAACCTCGGCGGCGCAGGCGGTTTCGCGCTCGGCATCCTGCACGCGTTGGCATTGGGCGCCGACTGGGTGTGGCTGGCCGACGACGACGGCCACCCGGCCGACAGCCAGGTGCTGGCCACGCTGCTGGCGTGCGCCGACAAGCACGGCCTGGCCGAGGTGTCGCCGATGGTGTGCAACGCCGACGACCCGGCGCGGCTGGCCTTTCCCTTGCGGCGGGGCCTGGTGTGGCGGCGGTTCGCGGCCGAGCTGCGCACGGTCGAGGGGCAGGAGCTGCTGCCGGGCATCGCGTCGTTGTTCAACGGCGCGCTGTTTCGGGCCTCGACGTTCGACGCGATCGGTGTTCCCGACTTGCGGCTGTTCATCCGCGGCGACGAGGTGGAGATGCATCGCCGCCTGGTGCGCTCCGGGCTGGCGTTCGGCACCTGCCTGGACACCGCCTATCTGCACCCCTGCGGGTCGGCGGAGTTCAAGGCGATCCTGGGCGGGCGGATGCACACGCAGTATCCGGAAGACCCGGGCAAGCGGTTCTTCACCTACCGCAACCGCGGCTACCTGCTTTCGCAGCCGGGCCTGCGTCGACTGCTCGTCCAGGAGTGGCTGCGGTTCGGCTGGTTCTTCCTGGTGTCCCGCCGCGACGTCAAAGGCCTCGCGGAGTGGATTCGGTTGCGGCGCTTGGGCCGTCGCGAGAGGTTCGGTAGGCCATGACGATCCTCGATGTCGCGGCGCAGTCCAAGACGCTGACCCGGGCCTGGCGAGATTTGGTCGACGGGTTCGCTCGTCGCGAGCTGTGGCTGCACCTGGGCTGGCAGGACATCAAACAGCGGTACCGCCGCTCGGTGCTCGGCCCGTTCTGGATCACGATCGCGACGGGCACCACCGCCGTCGCGATGGGCGGCTTGTACTCCAAGCTGTTTCACCTCGAGTTGGCGGTGCACCTGCCCTACGTCACGCTCGGGCTGATCGTCTGGAACCTGATCAACGCCGCGATCATGGAAGGCGCCGACGTGTTCGTCGCCAACGAGGGCCTGATCAAGCAGTTGCCGGCGCCGCTGAGCCTGCACGTCTACCGGCTGATGTGGCGGCAGGTAATCCTGTTCGCGCACAACATCGTCATCTATGTCGTGATCGCGATCATCTATCCGAAACCGTGGTCGTGGGCCGACCTGTCGGTGATCCCCGCTTTGGGGTTGATCGTGCTCAACGCGGTATGGGTGTCACTGTGTTTCGGCATCCTGGCGACGCGCTACCGCGACATCGGCCCGCTGCTGTTTTCCGTCGTGCAGTTGCTGTTCTTCATGACGCCGATCATCTGGAACGACGACACACTGCGGCAGCAGGGCGCGGGCCGGTGGGGCCAGATCGTCGAGCTCAACCCGCTGCTGCACTACCTCGACATCGTGCGCGCCCCGCTGCTGGGCGCCCATCAGGAGCTGCGGCACTGGGTGGTGGTGGTGGTGCTGACCGTCGTGGGGTGGATTCTCGCGGCATTTGCCATGCGCCAGTACCGCGCCCGCGTGCCGTACTGGGTGTAGAGCGTCGCGATCGCCATTACTACTTTGGTGCTACCACGGTAGTATTTCGGTATGAAATTGAGTGTCAGCCTCTCCGACGAAGACGTCCAAGTGCTGGACGCCTACGTAGAACGGGAGGGATTACCGTCGCGGTCCGCAGGTTTGCAGCGGGCGATTCGTCTGCTTCGCTACCCCGCTCTGGAGGATGACTACGACAAAGCGTGGGCGGAGTGGTCGACAGCCGGCGAGGACATTGTCTGGGAGGACACTACGGACGACGGGCTCGGCGATGCGGCGCGGTGAAATCTGGCAGGTCGACTTCGATCCCATTCGCGGTAACGAAGCCAACAAGCAGCGCCCGGCCGTGATCGTCAGCAACGACCGCGCCAATGCGACAGCCGCCCGGCTCGGGCGTGGCGTAATCACCGTTGTACCCGTCACGAGCAACGTCTCGACGATCTATCCGTTTCAAGTATTGCTGCCCGCAGCAACGACCGGTCTCGCAGTCGATTCCAAAGCACAAGCCGAACAGATCAGATCCATTGCAACTCAACGCCTTCGGCGGCGGCTGGGTCGAGTGCCGCTCCGTGAGCTCGCGCGACTCGATGACGCGTTGCGCCTGCACCTGGAATTGTGATCATTGCGGTGAAGCGGACGCGCGGCCGCTTCCTGGCCAGTGCCTTCCGGCTGGTGTGGATGCCCGGATCCACCTACCTCGCCCACGCCGCGTCGCGAGATCGCAGCCAGGGCTATGGTTCTGGGCCGATCCACGACCATGGCCGCGATCTCGGCCGCGGTTGAGCGCATCCGTCTGCGGGTATCCGATTGACCCGACGGACGGAGGGCTGACTATGGGTGCGACCGACAAGGCCAGAAACAAGGTGCAGGAGCTGACCGGCAAGGCGAAGGAAAACATTGGCCGTGTCACCGGTAACCGCAGGCTCGAGAATCGTGGCATCGGAGACCGGGCCAAATCGGAGCTGAAGGGCGCCGGCGAGAAGGTCAAGGACGCGTTTCGCGGACGCGGCGGCCGACGTATCTCTTGACCGCGAAACGCCACCACGCCGATTCGCCATAGGAATAATCGGAACAAACTGCAGACAACAATCGAGGCGCTCCGGGCTGGCAATCGCCGCTGCGCCCTGAGGACAGGTGCGAAGGGTGAGCGAGGAAGTCGAATCCACAGGGCTTTCCGATGAGTCGCGCGAACGCATTACGGCGGAGTTGGATCGACTCCGGGAACGACGGGAACGCCTCGAGGTCGAGGTCAGAAACGACCGCGGCAGCGTCAGCGATCACGCCGACGCCGCCGACGCCATCCAGCGCGCCGACGAGCTGGCCGGCCTCGACGAGCGGATCATCGAACTCGACAGGCTGCTGCGGACCGGGCCGTCTCCGTCGAACGGAACCGGCACGCTGCCCGGCGGCACCGAGGTAACCGTACGGTTCGACGACGGCTCGGTGGTGACCATGCATGTGATCTCCGTCGTCGAAGAGACCCCGGTCGGCCGTGAAGCCGAGACGCTGACGGCGGGCAGCCCGTTGGGCATGGCATTGTCCGGTCGCAAACCCGGCGACAAGGTCACCTACACCACGCCCGCGGGCGAAAGCCAGGTCGAGCTGCTCGACGTCAAATACCCGACGTAGGCCATTGGTGTATCACGACCTCTGCTCACCGTGATACGGTGGCCATATGAAGACGCTTAGGCTCGATCCTGCGCTGGAGAAGCGGCTGCAGCGTGCCGCCACGGTCGCCGGCGAGTCGCTCTCGGAGTTCATCCGGCGGGCCGCTGCCCAGCGCGCCGATGCGGTGTTGAACGCCGGAGGTCTCGAGGACTTCGCCGATGTGGTGGGAGCGATCCGCGGCGGCGGTGGCCGAGCCCGCCGAACCGGCACGGCATTTGCCGACATCCTCGCTGACCGCCAACGCGCCGAGTGACGCTCACTGATGCGGGTCCTCTAATCGCCCTGATCGACGCCGACGAGGCCGACCATGAAACCTGTGTATTGGCCCTTCGGACGCTGCGGCTGCCTTTAATCACTACTTGGCCAGCCTTTACCGAGGCGATGTACTTGCTGGGTCGGGCCGGGGGCGCGGCCGGCCAGCAAGCCCTCTGGAAACTGCTGCTGAGTGGCCGGTTGGACATCGCCGAACTCTCCGCCGCGGCGCTCGAACGCGCTGCTGCGTTGATGGACAAATATGCCGATCTACCCATGGACCTAGCAGACGCCACTCTCATTGCGCTGGCGGAAGAACGCGGTGAGCGGCGGATCTTCGCCTTAGACACCGACTTTCAGGTCTATCGCATCCACGGCCGTACGCGCTTCGAGATCATCCCCGGTTGAGGGGGCTGGCCTTTGACAGCGGCAGCATTAATCGGCCAGCTCGCGCCGTAAACTTCCCGGGATGGCCGAGATCGCCCCGCCGCGCGCGCACCTGAGTTTGACCACGCAGGTGTGGCGATTTGTCGTCACCGGCGGGCTGTCGGCGATCGTCGACTTCGGGCTCTACGTGCTGCTCTACAAGGCGGTGGGCATGCAGGTGGACCTGGCGAAGGCGACCAGTTTCGTCGCCGGCACCATCACCGCCTACCTGATCAACCGCCGATGGACGTTCCAGGCCGAGCCGAGCACCGCCCGGTTCCTGGTGGTCATGGCGCTCTACGGGGTCACTTTCGCCGTGCAGGTTGGGCTCAATCACTTGTGCCTGGCGCTGCTGGACTACCGGGCCTGGGCGGTACCCGTCGCGTTCGCGATCGCGCAGGGCACCGCGTCGGTGATCAACTTCGTCGTGCAGCGCTCGGTGATCTTCCGGCTGCGCTGACGCCGCCCGCGCAGGCGGTACCCTCTTTCACGATGTCTTCCAGGTTTCCCACCACCACGAAGCGGCTGACCGGCTGGGGCCGCACCGCGCCGTCGGTGGCGCAGGTGCTGTCCACGCCCGATCCCGAGGTGATCGCCGAGGCCGTGGCCCAGGTGGCCGATGCCGGCGGGCGCGGCGTGATCGCCCGCGGACTGGGCCGCTCCTACGGCGACAACGCGCAAAACGGCGGCGGGCTGGTCATCGACATGACGGCGCTCAACCGCATCCACTCGATGGACGCCGACACCCGCCTGGTCGACGTCGACGCGGGAGTCAACCTCGACCAGCTGATGAAGGCCGCGCTGCCATTCGGGTTGTGGGTGCCGGTGCTGCCCGGCACCCGGCAGGTCACCATCGGCGGCGCGATCGCCTGCGACATCCACGGCAAGAACCACCACAGCGCGGGCAGCTTCGGTCAGCATGTGCGGTCGATGGATCTGCTGACCGCCTCCGGAGAAATCCGCCGTCTGACGCCCGACGGCGAGGACGCCGAGCTGTTCTGGGCAACCGTGGGCGGCAACGGGCTGACCGGCATCGTGCTGCGTGCCACCGTCGAGATGACCCCAACCGAGACGGCGTATTTCATCGCCGACGGCGACGTCACCGCCGGCCTCGACGAGACCATCGCGTTCCACAGCGACGGCAGCGAGGCCAACTACACCTACTCGTCTGCCTGGTTCGACGCGATCAGCCCGCCGCCCAAGCTCGGGCGCGCCGTGATTTCAAGGGGCTCCCTGGCAACCGTGGATCAATTACCCAAGAAGCTGCAGAAGAATCCACTTAAATTCGATGCGCCACAATACTTTACAACGCCTGACATTTTTCCGAGCGGCCTGGGTAACAAGCTGATCTTTGGCACAATGACCGAGCTGTGGTACCGCAAGGCCGGGAAGTATCGGGGCAAAGCCCAAAACCTCACGCAGTTCTACCACCCGCTCGACATGGTCGGAGAGTGGAACCGTGCTTACGGTCCTGCCGGTTTCGGCCAGTACCAATTCGTGGTGCCCACCGACGCCGTCGAGGAGTTCAAGGGCATCATGTACGATATCCAGAAGTCGGGCCACTACTCGTTCCTCAACGTGTTCAAGCTATTCGGCCCGAGCAACCAAGCGCCGCTGAGCTTTCCGATTCCCGGTTGGAACGTCTGCGTCGACTTCCAGATCAAGCCCGGGCTGGGCGCATTTCTGAATGAACTCGACCGTCGCGTCCTGGAATTCGGCGGCCGGGTCTACACCGCCAAGGATTCCCGCACCACCGCGGAGATGTTCCATGCCATGTATCCGCGCATCGACGAGTGGATTGCGGTGCGCCGCAAGGTCGATCCGACCGGTGTGTTCGTATCCGACATGGCCCGACGTTTGGAGCTGCTGTAGATGGTCTTTGACGCCGTTGGTAATCCGCAGACCATCCTGCTGCTCGGGGGAACCTCCGAAATCGGTCTTGCGATCTGCGAGCGCTACCTGCAGAACGCGCACGCCCGGATTGTGTTGGCCTGCATGCCCGACGACCCGGGCCGCGACGACGCGGTGGCACAGATGAAAGCCGCCGGCGCCAAAGCGGTCGAAGTCATCGACTTCGACGCGGTCGACACCGACAGCCACCCCACGGTGATCGAGCAGGCCTTCGCCGACGGCGATGTCGACGTCGCGATCGTCGCCTTCGGGCTTCTCGGCGACGCCGAAGAACTCTGGCAGAACCAGCGCAAAGCGGTGCAGATCGCCGAAGTCAACTACACCGCAGCGGTTTCGGTGGGTGTGCTGCTCGGCGAGAAGATGCGCGCTCAGGGCTTCGGCCAGATCATCGCGATGAGCTCGGCCGCCGGCGAACGGGTCCGACGCTCCAACTTCGTCTACGGCTCCACCAAAGCCGGACTGGACGGCTTCTACCTCGGCCTCGGTGAGGCGTTGCGCGAGTACGGCGTTCGGGTTCTGGTGATCCGGCCCGGTCAGGTGCGGACCCGGATGAGCGCCCACATCAAAGAAGCGCCATTGACCGTCGACAAAGAGTACGTCGCCAACCTCGCGGTCACCGCATCCGCGAAAGGTAAGGAATTAGTTTGGGCGCCAGGAGCATTCCGCTATGTGATGATGGTGTTGCGACACATCCCGCGGCCCATCTTCCGCAAGCTACCCATCTGAGCATGCGGAACGCGCTGGCCACCATCGGCCAGATGCTGCTCGCCGTCGCGGTGGCCGGTGCGGTCGCGGTGATTTCGCTGCGAGCCATCGCCAGCGTGAACTGGCCGGCCTACCCGTCGTCGAACCAACTGCACGCCCTGACCACAGTGGGCCAGGTCGGCTGCCTCGTCGGGCTCCTCGCAGTCGGCTGGTGGTGGCGGCGCGGCACAGCGCGCTGGCTGGCACAGCTCGGCGGGCTGGTATTCGTGTCGGCGTTCTCGGTGGTGACGCTGGGCATGCCGCTGGGCGCCACCAAGCTCTACCTGCACGGCATCTCGGTCGACCAGCAATTCCGCACCGAATACCTGACCCGGCTCACCGACAGCTCCGCCCTGGCCGACATGACCTACAAAGGCCTGCCGCCGTTCTATCCGCCCGGCTGGTTCTGGATCGGTGGACGCGTCGCCGCGCTGACCGGAACACCGGCCTGGGAGATGTACAAGCCGTGGGCGATCACCTCGATCACGATCGCGGTCGCGGTGGCGCTGGTGTTGTGGTGGCGGATGATCCGCTTCGAATACGCGTTGGCCGTGACGGCCGCCACCGCCGCGGTGACGCTGGCCTACGGCTCCCCCGAACCGTACTCGGCGATGATCACGGTGCTGCTGCCGCCGGTGCTGGTTCTGACGTGGTCGGGGCTGCGGGCTGGCGAGCGTGCGGCCCACGCCGGCTGGGCGGCGGTGATCGGCGCCGGGATCTTCCTCGGCTTCACCGCCACCTTCTACACCTTGCTGTTTGTGTTCAGCGCGTTCACGGTGACCCTGATGGCGGTATTGGTGGCCGCAGCCCGGCGGCGTATCGACCCGCTGATCCGGCTGGCCGTCATCGCCGTCGTCGCAGCGGTTATCGGGGCGACCACCTGGCTGCCGTTCGCGCTGCGCGTCGCGCGTGATCCGGTCAGCAATACCGGCAGCGCCTTCCACTACCTGCCGGCCGACGGCGCCGAGCTGACCTTCCCGATGCTGCAGTTCACCCTGCTGGGCGCGCTGTGCATGCTCGGCACGCTGTGGCTGGTGGTGCGCGCTCGCACGTCGACGCGGGCCGGCGCCCTGGCGATCGGCGTGGTCGCCGTCTACCTGTGGTCGCTGCTGTCGATGCTGACCACGCTGGCGCGGACCACGCTGCTGTCGTTTCGGCTGCAGCCGACGCTGACCGTGCTGCTGGCCGCGGCCGGGGCGTTCGGCTTCATCGAAGGAACCCGCGCGCTGGCCGGGCGCAGCCGCAGCGTGCTGCCGGTGGCGGTTGCCCTCGGGCTGGCCGGCGCGATCGGGTTCAGCCAGGACATTCCCGGCGTGCTGCGGGCCGACATCACCATCGCCTACACCGACACCGACGGCCACGGCCACCGCGGCGATCGCCGCCCGCCCAGCGCCGAGAAGTACTATCCCGCCATCGACGCCACCATCGCCCAGCTAACCCGCACGCCGCGCGACGAAACCGTCGTGCTGACAGCCGATTACAGCTTCCTGTCGTACTACCCCTACTGGGGTTTCCAGGGGTTGACGTCGCACTACGCCAACCCGCTGGCACAGTTCGACAAGCGGGCCGCGGCCATCAAGGCCTGGTCGAAACTCAAGAGGGCCGACCAACTCGTCCACGCCCTCGACACGCTGCCCTGGCAGCCGCCGACCGTCTTCCTGATGCGCCGCGGCGCCAACGACACCTACACGCTGCGGCTGGCCGAAGACGTCTACCCCAACCAGCCCAACGTGCGTCGCTACACGGTGGACTTCAAAGCCGCACTGTTCGCCGACCCGCGCTTCACCGTCAAAGACATCGGGCCCTTCGTGCTAGCCGTCCGGACCGCGCGCTGATGGCCACCGAGACCGCCCAGACCGGGCAACTACGATCTAGCCCCGTGGACGACACGGGAGCAAACTATCGGGCCGCCCGTGTCGTCGCCGTCGTCGCCGGTCTGCTCGGGACATTGCTGGCGCTCGCCACTCCGCTGCTGCCGGTCAAACAGACCACCGCGGAACTGAACTGGCCGCAAAACGGTGTGCTTGCCAGCGTCGACGCGCCGCTGATCGGCTACGTGGCCACCGACCTGAACATCGCGATTCCGTGCCAGGCCGCGGCCGAGCTGAGCAAAACCAAGACGGTGCTGTTGTCCACCGTGCCCAAGCAGGCCCCGAAAGCCGTCGACCGCGGGCTGTTGATCGAGCGGGTCAACGACGACCTGTTGGTCATCGTCCGCAACACACCGGTGGTGGTGGCCCCGCTGACCCAGGTACTAGGTCCGGCCTGCCGGAAGCTGACCTTCACCGCGCACGCCGACAAGGTCATCGGCGAATTCGTCGGGCTCCGGCAAGGCCCCAACGCCGAGCATCCCGGTCAGGCGCTGCGTGGCGAGCGCGGCGGCTACGACTTCCGCCCACAAATCGTCGGCGTCTTCACCGACCTGTCCGGACCCGCGCCGCCCGGCCTGACGTTCTCGGCGACGATCGACACCCGCTACAGCAGTGCGCCGACACCGCTGAAGCTGGGCGCGATGATCCTCGGGGTCGCCTTGACGATCGCCGCGCTGGTCGCGCTGCACATCCTGGACACCTCCGACTCCACCCGGCACCGCCGGTTCCTGCCGCCGCGGTGGTGGTCGGTTACCGGGCTCGACGCCCTGGTCGCGGCGGTACTGGTGTGGTGGCATTTCGTCGGGGCCAACACCGCCGACGACGGCTACATCCTGACCATGGCCCGGGTGTCCGAGCATGCCGGCTACATGGCGAACTACTACCGCTGGTTCGGCACCCCGGAGGCGCCGTTCGGCTGGTACTACGACCTGCTGGCGCTGTGGGCGCACGTCACCACCGCCAGCATCTGGATGCGGCTACCCACGCTGCTGATGGCGCTGGCCTGCTGGTGGGTGATCAGCCGCGAGGTCATTCCGCGGCTCGGTGACGCCGTCAAGCACAGCCGCGCCGCGGCGTGGACGGCGGCCGGCGTGTTCCTGGCGTTCTGGCTGCCGCTGAACAACGGGTTGCGGCCCGAGCCGATCATCGCGCTGGGCATCTTGCTGACCTGGTGTTCGGTGGAGCGGGCGGTGGCCACCAGCCGGCTGCTGCCCGTGGCGATCGCCTGCATCATCGGCGCGCTGACCCTGTTCTCCGGGCCGACGGGCATCGCGTCGATCGGGGCGCTGCTGGTGGCGATCGGCCCGCTGCGCACGATCCTGCACCGCCGCACCAAACGCTTCGGCGTGCTGCCGCTGGTCGCGCCGATCCTGGCCGCGGTGAGCGTCACCGTGATCCTGATCTTCCGGGACCAGACGTTCGCCGGCGAGATCCAGGCCAACATGCTCAAGTCCGCCGTCGGACCCAGCCTGAGCTGGTTCGACGAGCACATCCGCTACGAGCGGCTGTTCATGGCCAGCCCCGACGGGTCGGTGGCCCGTCGCTTCGCGGTGCTGGCGCTGCTGGTCGCGCTGGCGGTGTCGGTGGCAATGTCGTTGCGCAAGGGCAGAATTCCGGGCACCGCCGCCGGACCCAGCCGGCGCATCATCGGCATCACGATCATCTCGTTCATCGCGATGATGTTCACCCCCACCAAGTGGACTCACCACTTCGGGGTGTTCGCCGGGCTGGCCGGTTCGCTGGGCGCGCTCGCCGCCGTCGCCGTGACGGCAGCAGCCATGCGCTCGCGGCGCAACCGCACCATGTTCGCCGCGCTGGTGCTGTTCGTGGTCGCGCTGTCGTTCGCCAGCGTCAACGGCTGGTGGTATGTCTCGAATTTCGGCGTGCCGTGGTCAAACGCGTTCCCGGAGTGGCACTTTGGCTTCACCACCGTGCTGCTCGGCCTGACGGTCGCGGTGCTGCTGGTCGCGGCGTGGTTCCACTTCGTCAACAACGGCGAGTCGTCGCCGCGCCGCCTGCCACGAATTGTGCAGTCGCCGTTGGGGATTGCCGCCTGGTTCTTGGTCTTCTTCGAGGTGCTGTCGCTGACGCTGGGCATGACCGACCAATACCCGGCGTGGTCGGTGGGCCGCTCCAATCTGGAGGCTCTGGCTGGCAAGACCTGCGGGATGGCCGACGACGTGCTGGTGGAGCAGGACCCCAACGCCGGCATGCTGACGCCGGTCGGGGCACCGCTCAAGGACTCGCTGGGCGCCGCCTTCGCGGAAGGCTTCGACCCCAACGGGATTCCCGCCGATGTGTCCGCCGACCCGGTGATGGAACGACCCGGCGACCGCAGTTTCGTGAGCGACGACGGCATGGTCACCAGCAGCGAGGCCGGCACCGAAGGCGGCACCACCGCCGCGCCGGGCATCAACGGGTCGCGGGCACGGGTGCCGTACAACCTCGACCCGGCCCGCACCCCGGTGCTGGGCAGCTGGCGCTCCGGCGCGCAGGTGCCGGCGCTGCTGCGCTCTGCCTGGTATCGGCTGCCGCCGAGGAACGAGGTCGGGCCGCTGCTGGTGGTGTCGGCGGCGGGCCGGTTCGACCCCGGCGAGGTGCAGGTGCAGTGGGCCGGCGATGACGGAAAACCAGCCGGCTCAATGGGATTCGCTGATGTCGGAGCGGCACCGGCGTGGCGCAACCTCCGTGCGCCGCTGGCGGCGCTCCCCGACGGCGCCACCCAGGTGCGGGTGGTCGCCACCGACGACGACCTGGCGCCGCAGCATTGGATTGCGGTGACGCCGCCGCGCATTCCGCGGCTGCGCACGCTGCAGCAGGTGGTCGGCTCGACCGATCCGGTGCTGCTGGACTGGCTGGTCGGTCTGGCGTTTCCCTGCCAGCGGCCGTTCGGTCATCAAAACGGCGTCATCGAGGCACCCAAGTGGCGGATCCTGCCGGACCGGTTCGGCGCCGAGGCCAACTCGCCGGTGATGGACAACAACGGCGGTGGGCCGCTGGGTGTCACCGAGTTGCTGGACCGCGCCACCACCGTGTCGACCTATCTGAAGGACGACTGGTTCCGCGACTGGGGCGCGCTGCAGCAGTTGACGCCGTACTACCCGGACGCAACCCCGGCTCGCCTGGACCTGGGCACGGCCACTCGCAGTGGGTTGTGGAGCCCGGCGCCGCTGCGCAAGACATGACCACGAAAGCGCGAGCGAACCCTTGCCCGTGCAGGGATCCGACCCTCTAAACTGTCGTTGGTTATCCGGACCTCAGCTACTAGAAACCTTGGTCTGTCTTCAGATGTGTAGGACGGGCATCGATCAATGACCCGCACTACCAAGAAGGCATCATGGGCCCCGATACTGAGAGTTCTCGTTTCCCCGATGCGTCGATCGCCTGGCAAACAACGCCATTGGCGGGCACCCAACGCATGCTGCGAGCGACCACCGAGCGTAACGGCTCGGCGGTGATTGTCTGCGTCGGCGGCGAGGTCGACGCCAGCAATGAGGCGGAGTGGCAGCGCCTGCTGACCAACATGGCCGTCACCGCCGTCGCACCGGGGCCGTTTGTGGTCGACGTCAGCGACCTCGACTTCATCGGCGCCAGCGCCTACGCCATGCTGGCGCACGAGGCCCAGCGGTGTCAGCACCGCGGGGTGCGGGTGTGCCTGGTCAGCACCCGGCCCGAAACCACCCGAGCCGTCGCTGCCTGCGGATTGGCGCAGCTGCTGCGCGTCGAGACGATGCTCGAGGCGGCGATGTCGCAGCTCACGGGCGACGTCCGGTAGCTCCCCGGTTTACGGTCGCCCACGCGGGGTATTCGGTCCCGGCTGCTGTGGCGACGCCGGACGGGGGAGTCGGGATTCATCGATGAGCGAAATGACCAGCTCGGCAATCGACCTGGCGTTGCGGCGCTGGCCGGGGGACGCCTACCCATTGGGTGCGACGTATGACGGCTCGGGCACCAACTTCGCGATCTTTAGCGAGGCGGCCGAAGCTGTGGAGCTGTGTCTTTTCGCCGACGACGGCGAAGAGACCAGGGTGGCGCTGACCGAAGTCGACGGGTTCGTCTGGCATGCCTTTCTGCCGGACGTTGCGCCCGGCCAGCGGTACGGATACCGGGTACATGGTCCCTACGATCCGGCGGCAGGCCACCGCTGCAATCCGAACAAGTTGTTGCTGGATCCCTACGCCCGCGCGATCGACGGCAACTTCGAGTGGGATCAGTCGCTGTTCGGTTACACCTTCGGCGATCCGGACAGCCGCAACGACCAGGACTCGGCTGCGCACATGCCGAAATCGGTGGTGATCAACCCGTTTTTCGACTGGGACGCCGACCGCCCGCCCCGCCACGCCTACGCGGATACCGTCATCTACGAGGCACACGTCAAGGGGCTGACCCAAAGCCATCCCGACATCCCGGCGCCGCTACGCGGAAAGTACGCCGGTATCGCCCATCCGGTCATCATCGAGCATCTGCAGAAATTGGGCATCACGGCGATCGAGCTGATGCCGGTGCACCACTTCGCGAACGATTCGACGCTGCTCGACAAAGGGTTGTCGAACTATTGGGGCTACAACAGCATTGGGTTCTTCGCCCCGGATTTCAAATACGGGTCGAGCGGCGGCCCCGGCAGTCAGGTCAACGAGTTCAAGACCATGGTGCGCACGCTGCACGAAGCCGGCATCGAGGTCATCTTGGACGTGGTCTACAACCACACCGCCGAGGGCAACCACCTTGGGCCCACAATCTGCATGCGCGGGCTCGACAACGCGGCCTACTACCGACTGGTCGACGACGAGCCGCGCTACTACATGGACTACACCGGCTGCGGCAACAGCCTCAACGTCCGCCACCCGCACTGCCTGCAACTGATCATGGACTCGCTGCGGTACTGGGTGACCGAGATGCACGTCGACGGGTTTCGCTTCGATCTGGCCTCCACACTGGCCCGCGAGTTCTACGACGTCGATCGGCTGTCCACCTTTTTCGAACTGGTGCAACAGGATCCGACTGTCAGCCAGGTCAAGCTGATCGCCGAACCGTGGGACGTCGGCCCCGGCGGCTACCAAGTCGGCAACTTCCCGCCGCAGTGGACCGAATGGAATGGCAAGTATCGCGATACCGTGCGCGACTACTGGCGCGGGGAACCGGCCACCCTCGGCGAATACGCCTCTCGGCTGACCGGATCGGCGGATCTCTACGAGCGCACCGCGCGCCGGCCGGTGGCGTCGATCAACTTCGTCACCGCCCACGACGGCTTCACGCTACGAGACCTGGTGTCTTACAACGAAAAACACAACGAGGCCAACGGCGAGGACAACCGGGACGGCGAATCCCACAACAGATCGTGGAACTGCGGGGTCGAGGGGCCGACGGACGACTCCGAGATCAACGCGCTGCGGTCGCGTCAGCAACGTAATTTTCTGGCCACTCTGCTGTTGTCCCAAGGCGTTCCGATGATCTGCCACGGCGACGAACTGGGCCGCTCCCAAGGCGGCAACAACAACGGGTTTTGCCAGGACAACGAGACGACGTGGATTCAGTGGGACAAGGCCGACGCCGAACTCATCGATTTCACGGCGTCGGTGTCAGCGCTGCGTGGCGCGCATCCGATCTTTCGCCGCCGCCATTTCTTCGACGGGCGGCCGGTGCGCCGCCGCGGCGCGCAGGGCCTGCCGGACATCTCCTGGTTCAAGCCCGACGGATCGGAGATGAGCGACGACGACTGGGACGCCGGTTTCGGTAAGGCGATCGCCGTGTACCTCAACGGCTTGGGGATCCCCGACCGCGATGCTCGCGGCGAACGGGTGAGCGACGACTCGTTCTTCCTATGCTTCAACGCCCACCACGAGCCGATCGATTTCATGCTGCCCGCGCGGGACTTCAGCCCGGCCTGGCAGGTCGTGCTCGACACCGCGACCGCCGATGCGGACGGCAATCCGCGGGAATGCGGCACCACCGTTCCGGTGCAGTCCCGCGCGATGGTGGTGCTGCAAGCCTCTGAACTTCCCGGCGACATAGGCGCTTTCGATCGACACCAACCACAGAAAGGTCACCGATGAAACCCATTGCCTGCGCCGCGATAGCGGTCATCATGTTGTTGTTCAGCGGATGCTCTGCCTCACAAGTCGTGAACACCGGCGGCGACACCAAGTGCAAGGACTTCACCACTCAGGACGAGAAGAAGCAGAACGAAGAAATCAGCAAGATGCTGAAGGACAAGAACGGATCTGAGCCCAGCGAACTGCAGATCTCGACGACTCGGCTGTCTGTGACGACCTATTGCCAAACGGTCGGCAAGCAAGACAGCAAGATCTCCGAGGCGCCACACGGCTGATCACCCCTGAAAGAAGGTTCGCATGTTGCACTCGCTGGTTCTCGCCGCCCAGTCCGATCCCCAAGCCGCGGGACTCATTCTGCGCGGGATCAAGGGGATTTTCGTCGCGATCGGAAGCATCATCGCCGCGATCGTGTGCGCGCTGATCGCCGGCATGAAGGGGCGCAACCCATTTGGTTGGGGCATCCTGGGTCTGTTCTTCAGCATCATCACGCTGATCGTCGTCATCATCATTCCCAGCAAGAAGTGACGGAGCGTGTGGCGCTAACCCGGATGCATCTGCCCGTCGAGGTTGCCTCGTTCTTGCCGGTCAGTGGTGTCGTATTCGGAAGCGGCTGAATCCAGTTTCCCGGCAAGGTCGTGCGACACCGCTTGCATGGCCTTCGCCGCCTTCGTGCGGGACTGCTCGGCGGCCAACACCGCCGCAGTGGTCAGCGAGCAAACCAAACCGTGCGAGCTTCCGACATTCACACCGGTGCCCCGAGTCGCCATATCCGCTGAGGCGACGTCGGTGGCGACCTGCCGGTGCTGACTCGACAGCTTGCGCAAATCCCCAGAAGTGACCTGTAATTCGCCGCCCATACGTAATTCCTTTCTGCGCTGAACTACTGAGCGCCGGTCGGATGCGCGTCTGACGCGATGCTGTCATATCCGGCTCCGGCCCGCCGGATCAACGTCGCGTTGTGCGCAGCATCGGAAGTCATCTGCGTGACCGCCTTAACGCAGGGAGGAATTGTTCCGGCGACGGCAGCGACTTGGACGGCCATCGAAGCGACTTCGCCGCCCACCGGGATGGCGAGTGCCAGTAACGCCGGGATGATGGACAGTGTCAGCGCGGTCGCGTTGTGGTCTAGTGTTTCCCGTGTTTTCTCGACCTGCTCGGCCTCACGATGAAGGACTTCCCTCACCGTCTTGTCGTTTTCCGCCATCTCGGCCGCGCGCTGCTGCTGCTCTTTGTTTCGCTCGCCGTATGTTTCCGACGCGGACCCCTCCCAGCTGTCCGGTGGATGGGTAGATCCCAGCGTTTCGCCGATGCGGTTGAACGCATTGGCGCCCTCGGCGAATCCGTTCCCGGTCTCCGGGTCACCGAAACCGAGCGTGTTGGCCATTGCCATCATGGCCAACAGCCCGCCCTGGATGACCGGCAGCGCTGCGGCTTCCGGGATTGCGGCCTCCAGCTTTTCGCCGATCTGCAGGCCGATAGTGTGGGTGAAACCGACGAAGTCAGCACCGATTCCTGTCAGCGACCACGCGGTGTCTTTCTTGACGCCTTGCGGGTGGTCGTAGACGAGACCCTTCCAAAAGTTGAAACTCTCGTAGATATCCCTAAGGTCGCCCACGCCAATCCCATCGTCAGACGCTAACGCGGTTATCGCTCAGGCTAGCAAGCCGTGGAATGGGTACTGCACACGAAATTCGGGCGAAGCCACCTGGGATTCAGCCAAGCTCAAACCGAGCCTCCTGCAACCGCCGCAGAGCCCGGTCGTCGGTCAGCTCCACCCGGTACTCGGGGTGGAGCCAATAGAATCGCACCAGCTCCCGGAGTGCGTCGCCATCGGTGGCGTACCAACCTGCCTGCTTCACCGACGGAGTCCTACCGTTAGCCATCACCATGGTGATGGGGCACAACGCGTACGCATGGACGAAAGTGAGTTTGAACGGACCCCGACCGTACCACCGCACCGGAGACACATCGGAGACCGCGGCGACCTCCGACCACTCGCCCTTCTGCGCCCAAAGGCCCTGCGCGAACACGAATCCCCGCGGGGACAGTTGCAGGAAGCCGCTGCCGCGGCGTTTGATCGTCAACCACACAAAAACGGCGCACACCACGGCGGTGGCAGCGGAAATAAAGAGATACATGCGTCGTATTTCTTCAGGGACGCCGACAAGCAATACACCCAAGTACCCCAGAACAGCCCAAGATCCCCAGACGACGACGCCGACCACGAGCAACACCGCGGCAAGCATGTCGAAGCGGCGATCGGGGCGAAGCGTGGTTCCCGTCGAGTCCGCTGTTCCGCGAGGTACGAACCTTGCCATGTACAGCCACTGAAAAAATGGGATGAGCCAAAAGACCGCTAAGCCCACAAGCAGTCCGGCGAGCCAATATTTGCCATGAAGCCCAGCGATGAGTGCCCCACCCGCACACAAAGCTGTGCCGCCACCCAACAAAGACAGCGCAAGCCTTCTTAGTATTCGGTTCTGCCGGGCTCTGTCGTTCGCTTGGTCGGCCGCCATGAGATCAAGGTCGTGGTCACCGTCGGTGGAGCCGTCATGACTCGCGTGCGGGTCGGTCACGGTCGGAGTTTATCGCCGGTGGTCCGCCGCTCCGGGCAGCATCGTCAGCAGCCTTAACACCGTCGCCTACGATCGACCCTCGTGCCCCACGACGACGATGAGCGATCGACGCAGCGGATCGCGCGGCTCATCGCCGTCGTCGCGGGAATCGCCGGGGTGCTGCTGTGCGGCGTGGTGCCACTGCTTCCCGTCAAGCAGACCACCGCAACGGTTCTCTGGCCGCAGGGCAGCAAAGACGGTCACGTCACCGACATCACCGCGCCGCTGGTATCCGGCGCGCCGCGGTCGCTGGACATCTCCATCCCGTGCCCGGCGATCGCCACCCTGCCCGCGTCCGGTGGCCTGGTGCTCTCGACCCTCCCGGCAGACGGTTTCGAAACCGGCAAGAACGGGCTGTTCGTCCGCGCCAACAAGGACACCGTCGTCGTCGCGTTCCGCGACACGGTGGCCGCGGTCGCGCCTCGCCCCGCAATCGCCACCGGCGCCTGCAGCGTGCTGCACATCTGGGCCGACGCCGGCGGAGCCAACGCGGATTTCGTCGGGATCCCCGGCGCCGCCGGCAAACTGGCATCCGAGAAGAAGCCGCAGGTCGGCGGCGTCTTCACCGACCTCAAAGTGCCCGCCCAGCCGGGGTTGTCGGTCCGCGTCGACATCGACACCCGGTTCATCACCGCCCCCACCATGCTGAAGAAGGCCGTGATGGGCCTGGGCGCGCTGTCCGTGCTGGCCGCGATCGTCGCACTCGGCATCCTGGACCGGCACTCCGGCCGTCGCGCGCCTCGCAACTGGCGGCACATCTGGCGGGCCGGTGTCGCCACGTGGCTCGCCGACACCGGCGTCGTCGGAACCCTGCTGCTCTGGCACGTCATCGGCGCCACATCCTCCGACGACGGCTACAACCTGACCATCGCCCGGGTCTCCCGACAGGCCGGCTACCTGGCGAACTACTACCGGTTCTTCGGGACCACCGAAGCGCCGTTCGACTGGTATCAGGCGGTGCTGGCGCACCTGGCCACGGTGAGCACCGCCGGGGTATGGATGCGCCTGCCGGCCACGCTGGCCGGGATCATCTGCTGGCTGATCATCAGCCGCTACGCGCTGCGCCGGCTGGGTCCCGGTAAAGGCGGCCTGGCGTCCAACCGCGTCGCGGTGTGGACGGCCGGTGCGGTGTTCCTGGCCGCCTGGCTGCCGTTCAACAACGGTCTGCGGCCCGAGCCGCTGATCGCGCTGGGCGTGATCGCCACCTGGGCCCTGGTGGAAAGCGCGATCGCCACCCGCCGACTGGTGCCGGCGGCGGTGGCGATCATCGTGGCGATGCTGACCGCGACGCTGGCGCCGCAGGGGCTGATCGCGGTGGCCGCGCTGCTGACCGGCGCCCGGGCGATCGCCCGGATGATCGCCACGCGCCGACCGGCCGACGGGCTCCTGGCGCCCCTCGCGGTGCTGACGGCGTCGCTGTCGCTGATCACCGTCGTGGTATTCCGGTCGCAGACGCTGGCGACGGTCGGCGAGTCCGCGCGCATCAAATACAAGGTCGGCCCGACGATCGCGTGGTACCAGGAGTGGCTGCGTTACTACTTCGTCACCGTGGAGAGCAACGCCGACGGCTCCATGACGCGGCGGTTCGCCTGGCTCATCCTGTTCTTTTGCCTGTTCGGCGCCCTGGTCGTGCTGTTGCGCCGCGGCCGGGTCGCGGGCCTGGCCAGCGGGGCGGTGTGGCGGCTGATCGGCACCACCGCCGCGGGCCTCTTGCTCCTGACGTTCACGCCGACGAAGTGGGCGGTGCAGTTCGGCGCGTTCGCCGGGCTGGCCGGCGCGCTGGGCGCAGTCACCGGGTTCGCGTTCGCCCGCGTCGGCCTGCACAGCCGCCGCAACCTGACGCTGTACATCACCGGGCTGCTGTTCGTGCTGGCCTGGGCGACCTCGGGCATCAACGGCTGGTTCTACGTCGGCAACTACGGGGTGCCGTGGTTCGACATCCAGCCGGTCATCGCCAGCCACCCGGTGACGTCGATGTTCCTGGCGGCCTCGATCGCCACCGGCCTGCTGGCCGCCTGGCAGCACTTCCGGATGGACTACGCCGGGCACACCGAAATCGCGCCCACCCGGCGCAACCGCATCCTGGCCTCCACGCCGCTGCTGGCGGTCGCCGCGATCATGGTGCTCGCCGAAGTGGGCTCGATGGCCAAGGCCGCCGCCGTCCGCTACCCGATGTACACCACCGCCAAGGCCAACCTCGCCGCGCTGAAATCCGGCCTGTCGAACACCAGCTGCGCGATGGCCGACGACGTGCTGGCCGAGCCCGACACCAATGCCGGTCTGCTGCAACCCTTTCCGGGTCAGCAGTACGGGCCGGCCGGGCCGCTGGGCGGTGTGAACCCGGTCGGCTTCAGCCCCAACGGCGTCGGCAAGGACCTGCAGTCGGACCCGGTGGTGTCCAAGCCGGGCCTGGTCAATTCCGACGCCTCGCCCAACAAGCCCAACGCCGCGATCAGCGACTCGGCCGGCACCGCCGGCGGCTACGGCGCGGTCGGGATAAACGGGTCGCGGGCGGCGCTGCCGTTCGGCCTCGACCCGTCGCGCACCCCGGTCATGGGCAGCTACGGCGAAAACAGCCTGGCCGCCACCGCCACCTCGGCGTGGTACCAACTCCCGCCACGAACCCCGGACCGGCCACTCGTCGTCGTCTCCGCCGCCGGCGCCATCTGGTCCTACAAGGAGGACGGCGACTTTTCCTACGGCCAACAGCTGAAACTCGAATGGGGCGTTCGAAACCCCGACGGCTCAACGCAACCCCTCGGCCAGGTGTATCCGATCGACCTCGGCCCCCAGCCGGCGTGGCGCAACCTGCGGTTCCCGTTGACGACGGCCCCGCCCCAGGCCAACGCGGCACGCATCGTCGCCTACGACCCCAACCTGAGCTCCGAGCAGTGGTTCGCGTTCACCCCGCCGCGAGTGCCGGTGCTGCAAACCCTGCAGCGGCTGATCGGGTCGCAGGCGCCGGTACTGATGGACATCGCGACCGCCGCGAACTTCCCCTGCCAGCGGCCGTTCTCGGAACACCTTGGCGTCGCGGAACTTCCGGACTACCGGATCCTGCCCGACCACAAGCAGACCGCCGCGTCGTCGAACCTGTGGCAGTCGGCCGAGGACGGCGGGCCGTTCCTGTTCACCACCGCGCTGCTGTGGACGTCGACCATCCCGACCTACCTGCGCGACGACTGGTACCGCGACTGGGGGTCGGTGGAGGCCTATCACCGATTCGTGCCGGCTGATCGGGCGCCGAACGCAGTGATCGAGCAGGGTGTGGCCACCGTCTACGGCTGGAGCCGACAAGGACCGATTCGAGCATTGCCATGACGCTGACCCAGACCGAAGTCTGGGGATTCCAACCCATCCCACCTACTTAGGCAGCAGGAAAGCTGAGTTGAGGTTCACAGTTCGCAGACCGCCCAACGGCGAGGTCTCCCTGTGCTGTCACCGCCCGCCCGGCGGCGATTTTGCGAGCCGCGTTCACGTCGGCGTTGCACGGCCCCGTCTTGCAGGCCACACACGAAAAGACCGCTTGGCTCTTGCGGTTTTCCGGTGCGATGTGCCCACAGGCAGCGCATCGTTGCGACGTGTAGGCGGCAGGGACCCGTTCGAGGCGTCCCGCGGCTTTGTGGTCGAGCCGGGCAACCAGCCGACCCCACCCTTGATTCCTGATCGCGCGGTTAAGCCCACGTTTCTGCGCGACCCGCACGCCCGGTTTTTCCGCGGTGCCGCGCGCCGAGCGGGTCATCGCCCGCACATCGAGGTCTTCCACCCGAATAGTGTTGAATCGGCGCGCCAGATCGGTGGTGGTCTTCTCCACCCAGTCACGTCGCCGGTCTGTTTCACGTGCTTTGAGTTTCGCGATCGCCAGTTTGGTGCGCGCTCGGTGGTTGGAGCCGCGTTGGGCGCGGGCGAGGCGTTGTTGCAGCCGCCGCAGCCGGGTTTGCTCACCAGGCGTCAGGCTAGGAGTGTGGAGCAGCTCGCCTGTAGACAGCGCCGCCGAGACCGCCACACCCCGATCGATGCCGACCACGCTGGTATCGTCCGGTCCTGGGATTGGCTCGGGGATGTGGGCGAAGGCGATATGCCACCGTCCGGCCCGGTCCCGGGTGACGCGATACGACTTTGCTCCCGAGGGCACCGTTCGGGTGCAGCGGAACCGGACCCATCCGATCTTGGGTACCCATACCCGTCCATAACGCCGACTCACCGTGGCGATATGGCCGGGTTTGACCCCGACCTGACGGAAGCCTTCGTGCACGCCGGCCTTGCGAAACGACGGACGGCGATGGGTGTGGGCGAAAAAGTTGCGCATGGCCTGGGCGAAATCCCGCAGCGCCTGCTGCTGCACAGTTTGGGACCCGGCGGCCAACCAGTTGTATTCGCCACGAATCTCGGTCAACTGGGCACATTGGTCGTTGTAACCCGGGGTGTGCCGTCCGGGCTGCCACATCTGCTGCTGCTCCACAGCCAGGTTCCAAACAAACCGCGCATGCCGACAATGCTCTACCAACCCCACCTCCTGAGCAGGTGTGGGCAACAACCGGAACCGAGACATATTCGCAAGCTAGCCACCACCACCGACAACACTGGAGATCGCAAGCCTGCGCAGGTCGGGACCAGCGTTCCTCCCGCGTGTAACTCTTGGAGTTTCCCGTCGAAGGGGGTCCGATGACCATCACCCGAGCGGCCGAGCCACCCGTCATCGAGACCGCCGCCAATGTTCAGGTGGCGCGCTGGATCGCGACGATCGCCGGCTTGATCGGCTTCGTGCTGTCGGTCGCCACGCCGCTGCTGCCCGTCGTGCAGACCACCGCCACGCTGAACTGGCCGCAACAGGGACAGTTCACAAACGTTACGGCGCCGCTGATTTCGCAGACGCCGGTTTCGGTGACGGTGACTGTGCCGTGCTCCGTGGTGAACACGATGCCGCCAAAGGGCGGGCTGGTGCTGGGCACCGCGCCCAAGCAGGGCAAGGACGCCTCGCTGCAGGGGCTGTTCGTCAACGTCAGCAGCCAACGGGTCGACGTCACCGACCGCAACGTGGTGATCGCCAGCGCACCACGCAATCTCGTGGCCGGTGCCCAGTGTCAGCGCATCGAGATCACCTCCACACATGCCGGCACCTTCGCCACCTTCGTCGGGCTGCCCGGGCCACCGGGGCAGCCGTCGGGCTTCCCCGATCCCAACCTGCGCCCGCAGATCGTCGGGGTGTTTACCGACCTGACCGGCCCGGCGCCGCCCGGGCTGCGGCTGTCGGCGACCATCGACACCCGATTCTCCACCAAGCCAACGATTTTGAAGCTCACCGCGATCGTGCTCGCGATCGCCTCGACCGTCGTCGCACTGATTGCGTTGTGGCGACTGGACCGGATGGACGGGCGCCGGATGCGCCGGCTGATCCCGGGCCGCTGGCACGGTTTCAGTCTGGCCGACGCGACGGTGATCTTCGCGTTCCTGCTCTGGCACGTGATCGGCGCCAACTCCTCGGACGACGGCTACATCCTGGGGATGGCCCGCGTCGCCGACCACGCCGGCTACATGTCCAACTACTTCCGTTGGTTCGGCAGCCCCGAGGACCCGTTCGGCTGGTACTACAACCTGCTCGCGCTGATGACCCATGTCAGCGACCAAAGCATCTGGATTCGGTTGCCGGACTTGGTCGCCGGGCTGGTGTGCTGGCTGCTGCTGTCCCGCGAGGTGCTGCCCCGACTGGGGCCCGCGGTGGCGTCGAGCAAGGCCGCGCTGTGGGCGGCGGGCCTGGTGCTGCTGGCGGCGTGGATGCCGTTCAACAACGGTCTGCGTCCCGAAGGCATCATCGCCGTCGGGTCGCTGATCACCTACGTGCTGATCGAGCGGTCGATGTACTCGGGGCGGATGACGCCCGCGGCGCTGGCGATCGTCGCCGCCGCTTTCACGCTCGGGATCCAGCCCACCGGCCTGATCGCGGTGGCCGCATTGGTCGCCGGTGGTCGCCCGATCCTGCGAATCCTGGTGCGACGGCATCGCCTTGTCGGCACCTGGCCGCTGGTGGCGCCGTTGCTGGCAGCCGGCTTCGTGATCCTGCCGGTGGTGTTCGCCGACCAGACCCTGTCAACGGTGTTCGAGGCCACCAGGATTCGCGGCGCGATCGGGCCCAGCCAGGCCTGGTACACCGAGAACCTGCGCTACTACTATCTGATCCTGCCCACCGTCGACGGCTCGCTGTCACGCCGGTTCGGCTTCCTGATCACCTTCCTGTGCCTGCTCGCCGCGCTGTTTATCATGTTGCGCCGCAAGCGGGTTCCGGGTGTGGCCCGCGGGCCGGCGTGGCGCCTGATGGGCGTCATCTTCGGCACGATGTTCTTCTTGATGTTCACCCCCACCAAGTGGGTGCATCACTTCGGCCTGTTCGCCGCGGTCGGTGCGGCGATGGCGGCGCTGACCACCGTGCTGGTCTCGTCCAAGGTGTTGCGCTGTTCGCGCAACCGGATGGCGTTCGTGGCGGCGGTGTTTTTCATGCTGGCGTTGTGCTTCGCCACCACCAACGGCTGGTGGTACGTGTCCAGCTACGGCGTGCCGTTCAACAGCGCGATGCCAAAGATCGACGGAATCACAATCAGCACAATCTTTTTCGCTCTGTTCGCGCTGACTGCGGTGTATGCCAGCTGGCTGCATTTCGCCCCTCGCGACCGCGGAGAGGGCCGGCTGGGCCGCGCGCTGACAGCCGCGCCGGTGCCGATCGCAGCGGGATTCATGGTGTGCGTGTTCGTCGCGTCGATGGTCGCCGGGATCGTCCGCCAGTACCCCACCTACTCCAACGGCTGGGCCAACCTGCGGGCGTTCACCGGTGGCTGCGGGCTGGCCGACGACGTGCTCGTCGAACCCGACACCAATGCCGGCTTCATGCCGGCGCTGCCCGGCGACTACGGTTCGCTGGGCCCATTGGGCGGGGTGAACCCCGTCGGCTTCACCCCCGACGGCGTGCCGGAACACACTGTGGCCGAGGCGATTCGGATGGCGTCACCGCCGCAGCCCGGCGTCGACTACGACTGGGATGCCCCGACCAAGCTCAAGGCACCGGGCGTCAACGGTTCCCGGGTGCCGCTGCCCTACGGCCTTGACCCGGCTCGGGTTCCGGTGGCCGGCAGTTACACCACCGGGCCGCAGCAGGAGAGCCGGCTGGCCTCGGCCTGGTATCAATTGCCCAAGCGCGACGACGGGCATCCGCTGGTGGTCGTCACGGCGGCGGGCAAGATCGCCGGCAACAGCGTGCTGCACGGTCATACCGACGGACAAACCGTGGTGCTGGAATACGCCCGCGCCGACCTGGCCCCGGCCGGGCGGCTGGTGCCCGACGACCTTTACGGCGAACAGCCCAAGGCGTGGCGCAACCTGCGGTTCGCCCGCGACAAAATTCCCGCTGACGCGGTGGCCGTCCGCGTGGTGGCCGACGATCTGTCGCTGACTCCGGAGGACTGGATCGCGGTCACGCCGCCGCGGGTGCCGGAGCTGCGCTCGCTGCAGGAGTACGTCGGCTCGTCGCAGCCGGTGCTGATGGACTGGGCGGTCGGTATGGCCTTCCCATGCCAGCAGCCGATGCTGCACGCCAACGGCGTCACCGACATCCCGAAGTTCCGCATCACCCCGGACTACATGGCCAAGAAGCAGGACACCGATACCTGGGAGGACGGCGTCAACGGCGGCCTGCTGGGCATCACCGACGTGCTGCTGCGGGCGCACGTGATGGCCACCTACCTGTCGCGAGACTGGGGCCGCGACTGGGGGTCGCTGCGTAAATTCGACACGATCGTCAACGCGCAACCGGCCCAGCTCGACCTCGGCACCGCGACCCGCACCGGATGGTGGTCGCCAGGGCAGATCCGGATCAAGCCCTGAGCCATCCCGATTGGCGGCGGCCGGTGGCGGGTAGCCGGTGGGGATGCGTGCTGAAGAAGGCGACGAAACCGTCGAAGAGCTGGCCGACGAGGCCGGCGAGGCGAAAAAGGAACTGCGGGAAACCACCGCGACCGGCAAAAAGGTGCAGCAGGAGGCCGAGAAGTCGGACTGAGGCACCATGACGCCACGCTGGGCATCTATCGGCGCGGTGTCGGTGCTTGGCGCCTTGGCGCTCGCCTGCGGCGCGCCGCCGCCCACCGGAGCCGGATCGCCCGGCCAGCCCAACTACGTCGCGATGGGCGACTCGGCGGCGGCAGAGCCCGGCGTGCCGGATCCAGCACCGCCGCCCGGCTGCCAGAAGTCGACGCACAACTATCCGTCGGTACTGGCCCGGCGCATCGGCGCGACGAGCTTCACCGACGTCACCTGCAGCGGCGCGACGACCGACGACATCACGAGTCGGGCCCAACCAACCTCCAGCGGCCCGGTGCCGCCGCAGATCGACGCGGTCGGCGCCGACACCACGCTGATCACGATCACCATCGGCGGCAACGACGTCGCGCTGGCCGGTGACGCCGCGCAGTGCCGGGCCGCGTCGCTGGATTCCCCGCCGTGTGCGCAGCGGTTTGTGACCAACGGCGTGGACAGCATCTCGGCGGCGATCAACGCACAGGTTCCGGTGTGGGGCACGATGATCGACGACGTCCGCGCCAAGGCGCCCGCCGCGCGGATCGTCCTGGTCGGATACCTGACCTACATCCGGCCCGGCGGCTGCTTCCCGGACCAGCCCGTCCTCCCCACGGACGCCGACTACTTCGAGTCGAAAGTCAACGAGCTCGACGACCGGCAGATGCAGCTGGCGGCCGCCAAAGGGATCGACTTCTTCGACACCCGACAGCTGTCCGTCGGCCACGACATGTGCGCGCCACCCGACCAGCGTTATGTCGAGGGGTTTGTGGCCGCCAATCCTGCTGCGCCGCTGCACCCTAACGCGATGGGCGCCGCCGCGGTCGGCAACGCTCTTGCCGACTGGCTGGCTCGCCGCTAGACCGGGACCGCCGCGACGTCCAGTGTTTCACCGGGTTCGAGGTTGACGATTCGCAGAGATTTGGCTTCGGCTGCGATACACAGTTTGGTCAACGGATTGTCCTCTTCGACATAGTACGGCGGGCGGTTAACACCGAAGTGCATGGGCACCAATGTCTTTGCGCCGAGGATGACGGCAGCCTGCGCGGCTTGTTCGGGTGTCAGGTCGGCGGGCAGTTCACTCGCAGGTTGCAGATGTGGTACCGGGAAGTTCACTCTCGCACCGTTGATCGGCAGGACAGCGACGTCGACCGGGCCGGTCCGGTGCGCGATCAGCCACCAGTAGCCGTGGAACAGCGTGTCGCCGCCGTGAAAGATTCGCCGGCCGTCCGCCTGGACAACCCAGCCCACCTGGGGATCACCCAAGCCGTCGACGGCAGGGACCGCGGTGATGGTGAACGACCCCAATTCGGTTCGCTCCCAGTCGGATACGACTCGGGTGTCGAGCGTGCTTGCCGCAATGTCGTCTTCTTGTGGGGCCGTCGCGACCGCTTCCTCATCGGACCCGACGAAGGGAGGCGGGCGCAGCACCAGGCCGCGAGGGCCAACGGCGGTTTGGATGGCCGCAACGTCGGTGTGGTCGCCATGCAGGTGGGTGACCAGTGCCGCCGACGCCTGGCCGGGCTGTGTCGGCGCCACGAATTGGTCGTTCGGCAGAACCGAACTCAGCACCCGAAAATCGTGCACATAGTCCACGACCAATGACGCACCCTGGGCGATCACTTCGATACCGGCCCAGCCCAAACGTCGAATCCTCATGCCAATCAACCCTTTCCAGTGTGCTTGACGCTGTCGATGCGGGCCGTGATCGCCGCGGTGGCACGGTCGTACGCGCTGTCGTCGTCGAAAAGGACCGCTTCGGAGTTCGCGGCGCGCGCGAATGCGTCCAGTTCAAAGGCAAGCTGGGCCGGGTCGACGTCGGCGCGCAGCTCGCCGGTTGCCTGCGCTTCCCGCACCAAGCGTTCTTGCAAGCCCAGCCAACTGGTGTGGTGTTCACGGATCGCGTCGCGGATGAGTCCGTCGCGTGCGTCATACTCCGCAGTGACGGCGGCGAAGAAACAGCCACCGGAAAACACCCGCCGCCGCGAGTAGTCCATCCAGTGCTGGTAGAGCGCCACCAGGCGGGGCAAGCCTCTACCGGCGCGCAACGCCGGAGCGATCACATGCCGGGTGAATACGTCGCCGGCGTAGCCGACGGCAGCCAGCTGCAGTTGCGCTTTGGAGCCGAAATGCGCCGCAACGTTGCTCTTGCTGGTACCGCACTCCTTGGCGAGTCGGCCGATGGACAGGCCTTCCAGTCCGTCCGCCGACGCGATATCGGCGGCCGTCGCCAAAATCGTCGATCGTGCCCGTTCCCCGCGAGCGAGCCGCCCGTCGCTCTTGGCATCCATGGCGCAAAGACTATACGAACGATCGTTCAGAATTCAAGGCCGAGCAGACGTGGAATCGCACAATGCGGGCCGCTATCGTGCGATTCTGCGTCTGCTCGCCGTGAAAACTAGACCGGGATCAGGCCGTGCTTGCGGCCCACCCGCCGGTAGATCTGCTTGTCGCGCAGCAGGTGCAGCGACTTGCGCAGCAGCAACCGGGTGTCGTGCGGTTCGATGACCGCGTCGATGAACCCGCGCTCGGCGGCGATCCACGGGATTGCCATGTTGAGGTTGTAGTTGTCGATGAAGCTCTTCTTGATCGCCTGTGCCTCGGGCGTGTGCGGGTCGGGGAACCGCTTCATCAGCAGCTGCGCGGCGCCCTCGGCGCCGATCACCGCGATGCGCGCGGTGGGCCACGCGTAGTTGAAGTCCGCGGTCAGCTGCCGCGAGCCCATCACGGCGTAGGCGCCGCCGTAGGACTTGCGGACGGTGATCGTCACTTTCGGCACGTCGGCTTCCACCACCGCATACAGGAACCGCCCGCCGCGCTTGATGATGCCGTTCTTCTCCTGCTCGGCGCCGGGCAGGAAGCCGGGCGTGTCGACGACGAACACCAGCGGGATGTCGAATGCGTCGCAGAACCGGATGAACCGCGCCGCCTTGTCGGAGGCCTCGTTGTCGATCGAGCCCGACAAGTGCATCGGCTGGTTGGCGACCACCCCCACCGGGCGCCCGTCGACCCGGGCGAACCCGGTGATGATCGCCGGCCCGGCCTGCGCGGCGACGTCGAGGAAGTCACCGTCGTCGAAGATCCGCAGCAGGATCTCGTGCATGTCGTAGGCCATGTTGTCCGAGTCCGGCACGATCGAGTCGAGCTCGAGGTCGGTCGGGGTGATCTCCGGCTCCAGGCCGGGGTTGATGATCGGCGGCTTGTCGAAGCAGTTCGACGGCAAAAACGACAGGAAGTCGCGCACGTACTGGAACGCCGCCGCCTCGGAGTCGACGACCTGGTGGATGTTGCCGTAGCGGGCCTGGGCGTCGGCGCCGCCGAGCTCGTCGAGGCTGACCTCTTCACCGGTGACTTCGGCGATCACGTCCGGCCCGGTGACAAAGAAGTAGCCCTGGTCGCGCACCGCCACCAACAGGTCGTCCTGGATTGGCGAATACACCGCTCCCCCAGCACATTTGCCGAGGATGATGGAAATCTGCGGCACCAGCCCGGACAGCGCCTCGTGGCGCCGGCCCAGCTCGGCGTACCACGCCAGCGAGGTCACCGCGTCCTGGATGCGGGCGCCGCCGGAGTCGTTGATGCCGATGATCGGGCAGGCCACCATCGCGCACCACTCCATGAGGTCGGCGACCTTGCGCCCGAACATCTCACCGACCGAGCCGCCAAACACGGTTTGGTCGTGGGAGAACACCCCGACCGGCCGGCCGTTGATGGTCCCGCGGCCGGTGACCACGCCGTCGCTGAAAGGCGCGTTGGGATCGCCCGGAGTGCGCGCCAGCGCGCCGGTCTCGAGGAAGCTACCCGGATCCAACAGTTCATACACGCGGGAGCGGGCGCTCGGGAGGCCCTTCTTGTCGCGCCTGGCGATGGACTTCGGATCGCCGGGTTCCTTGGCCAGTTCCAGCTTTTCCCGGAGTTCGGCCAGCAGCTCGGCGGTGGTCTTTGTGGTCACTTGCGTGCCTTCTCCTCAGCTTCGATCCGGTTGAGCACCTGGGTCATATGCGCGCCGACCTTGGCGATGATCGGCTCGTCGATGACCTGGATGTGTTCACCACCGACCGGCACCACCTCGAGGTCCGAAACGTACTCGCCCCACCCTCCGTCGGGCTTGCGGGTGGCGTAGCGCGGCTCGAACATGATCGCGTCGTCGTGGTAGCGGTCGGCCATGTAGAGCGTGACATGCCCGTCGTAGGGCTGGATCTGGGCGGTGTCGATGGCCCGCTGGTCCAGATACGACGTGCGCTGGTGCTCGATGATGCCGCCCGGGATCTGCACGCCGCTGGCCTTGACCGCCTCCAGGACGAAGCGCACCTGACCCTCGTCGTCGAGTTCTTCGAGCTGCTCGTACGGGATTTCGGGGATCTGCACGTTGAAGGTGCGCTCGGCGAAGCGGGCGTAGCGCTCCCAGCGTTTGCGGGTCTCCTCCTTGGTCTGCGGGATCTCCTCGCCCGGGCGCACCGCGTCGATCAGCCCGACGAACGGCACGTCGCAGCCCTGCTGCTTGAGCCCGATCGCACAGGCGTAGGCCAGCGCCCCGCCCAGCGACCATCCGGCCAGCACGAAGGGCCCATTGCCTTGCAGCTCAAGGAGTTTCGGCACGTACTGCGCGGCTCGCTCCTCAATGGTGCCTTCGACGCGTTCGAATCCGTACATCGGGGTGTCGGCCGGCAGGCGTTTGAGCAGCGGCTCGTAGACCACCGTCGACCCGCCGGCGGCGTGGAACACGAACACCGGGACCTTGCCGGAACCTTCGGGCCTGGGCCGAAGGATGCGCACAAAGCCGTCGATCTGGCCGGCCTCCAGGTACTCGCGCACCGTGGTGGCCAGCTCCTCGATGGTCTGCGCGGACTTGACGTCCTCGGCGCTGATCGGACCCTCTGCCCGCTCGGAAAGCCGTTGGGCCATCTTGGCGGCCGCGTCGTCGTCGAGCTTGGGCAACGGGTTGAAGATGCCGCCCGGCGACTTCCCGGTGACGATCGCCCAGGTGGCGAAGGTGACCCGCTCCGAGGCATCACGCGGCGGCACGTCGGAACCCAGTGCCTCGGCGACCGCCTGCTGGTTGAGCGCCTGCGCGGCGCCGGCCAGGTTGGGCTGCGCCGACGGGCCAGCGGGGTTGGTCGGCGGCGGCGGGACCGGGACATCGGAAACCGGCGGCGCCGCTTGGGTTTCCGGCTCAGCCTGCGGATCGGGCGCCTTCGTCACGGTGGACGCCGTCGCGCCGGACAGCAATGCCGCCTGCTCCTTGGCGATCTCCTCGGCCGTCTGCGTCTTCTGGTGCTCGTGCAGCTGCTGCACCTCGTCGCGGTGCTCGATCGCGTAAAGGATCAGTTGCTCGACGTTGTAGAGGTTGGCGTCGCGGACCGCCTGCAACTGGATCGGCGGCAAGTCGAAGTCGTACTCGACGCGGTTCTTGATCCGCACCGCCATCAACGAATCCAGGCCGAGCTCGATCAGCGGCACCTCCCACGGCAGATCCTCTGGCTCGTAGCCCATCGCCATCGACACGATGGTCGCCAACCGGTCGTGCACCGTCTCACCGGAATCCGGCGACCACTTGCGCAAATCACCGGCCTGGCGGGCGGTCAGGCTGTCGTGCAGGACCTCCGCATCCGGTTCGGCTTCGGCGGCGTCGGCAGCCGGTGCGCCGTTGGTCGGCGCGACGGTCACCGGCGCAGCCACTGCGGCGCCGGCGCCGACCGCCGTCGGCAACACCGCGGATTGCCCGCCGCGGGACACCAGCGCGTCGTAGACCAACGTGAACGACTCGTCGATGCGCGCATGCACCTGGACCGCCGCGCCGCCGGGATGGCGGGTCAGCGTCATCACCAACCGGGCGTTCTCGGCGGGCACCGCCCGCTGCTCGGACGCCGTCAGCTGCGCATCCGGAATAACCGCAGCCGCAGCGGCTTTCACCAGAGCGGCCAGGTCTGTCGCTCCGCGCGGCGCGTACTCCCACACGTGCCGGCCGTCGGGCAACGCCACGTGGTTGCCCGGCATCATCACCGAGGCGTCGCCGGAGAAATGCGCGTCGAGCCAGTGTTCCTTGCGACGGAACCGGGTCGGAGGGATGTTGGCGTAGTCCTCCGGTCGGGCGGCACGGCTGAACAGCGTGCGGATGTCGAGGTCGTGGCCGTGGACGAACAGCTGCGCCATCGCGGTGGTCATCGCGTCGACCTCGTCGACCTTGCGGGCCAGCGTCGAAATCAGTTGCGCGTCAGGCAATCCCGCGGCTGCAGTGGTCAGGCCCACCTGCATCAGCGCCACCGGGTTGGGCGCGAGCTCCAAAAATGTGGTGTACCCACTCTCGACGGCGTTGCGGACGCCGTGGGTGAAGTACACGGAGTGCCGAAGGCCCTTCTTCCAGTACTCCACGTCGTGGATCGGCTCACCGCCGGGCTTGATGTAGCTGCCCTCGTGCACGGTGGAGAAGTAGCCGCAGGCCAGCGGCATCGGGTGGATGCCCTGCAATTCCGCGGTGAACTCGCCGAGCAGCGGGTCCATCTGCGCGGTGTGGCTGGCGCCCTTGGTCTGGAACTTGCGGGCGAAGCGGCCCTCGGCCTCGCAGCGCGCGATGATCGCGTCCACCTGTTCGGGCGGCCCGCCGATGACGGTCTGGTTCGGCGCCGCGTAGACGCAGACCTCCAGGTCGGGGAAGTCGGCGAAGACCGTCTTGATCTCGTCGGCCGAGTACTCGACCAGCGCCATGAGCCGGATGAACTCACCGAACAGCATCGCCTCGCCCTCGCCCATCAGCCGGGCGCGCGGGACGATGATCCGGACGGTATCGCGCAGCGAGAGCCCGCCGGCGAAGTAGGCGGCCCCCGGCTCGCCCAGCGACTGGCCGATCACCGCGGCCGGCTTGGCGCCGTGGGCTTTGAGCACTTCGCCGAGCGCGATCTGGATTGCGAAGATCACGAGTTGGACGGCTTCGATGGGGTATTCGACGGTGTCGCCGGTGTAGTCGACGGCGTCGTCGAGGATCATCTCGAGAATCGAGACGCCGCGCTCGTCCTGGATCAGCGCGTCGAGCTTGTCGATCCACTCCGCGAAGATCGGATCGCGCAGGTAGAGGTTCTTACCCATCTTGCGGTGCTGCGCACCGAAACCGGCGAGCACCCACACCGGGCCGTTGGTCACCGGCCCGTCGGCGGAGAACACGTTGGGCCGCTGCTTGCCCTCGGCGATCGCGCGCAGGCCCTTGATGGCCTCGTCGTGATCGCGGGCCAAAACCACTGCGCGGGAACGACCGTGGTTGCGCCGCGACAGCGACCGGCCGATCGACTCCAGCGAGGACGCCCGCCCCTCCGGGCTTTCCATCCAGTCGGCCAGCTCGGCGGCGGCGGCCTTCTTGCGCGACGTCAAAAACGCCGACACCGCCAGCGGCACCAGCGGGGCCTGCTGCTCGGATGCCGCGAGTTCTTCCAGCGCAATCTCTTTGAGCCGCTTGGCTTCCTCGGTCAAGCCGGGCAGTTCGAGTTCTTCTTCGACGGCCGCCGCGCCGTGGTCGGCGACGAATTCGCCGTACTCGTCGAACCGCACGCCGACCTGCTCGTCGGCGGTCGCCGCCGTCTCGGGCTCCGGTTCCGGTTCGATCTCGCGCTCGACGACGTCGCGCGGCAGCACCTCGCGCAGCACCATGTGCGCGTTGGCGCCGCCGAACCCGAAGCTGGACACCCCGGCCACCGCGTAACCGCTGTAGCGCGGCCAATCGGCAACGGTGTCAAGCACTTTCAGGTGCGCCGCGTCGAAGTCGATGTACGGGTTGGGCCCGGCGTAGTTGATCGACGGCGGCAACTTGTCGTGCTGCAGGGCCAGCACCATCTTGGCCAGGCTGGCCGCGCCGGCGGCTGATTCCAGGTGCCCGATGTTGGTCTTGATCGCGCCCAGCAGCGCCGGTTTGTCCGCGGGCCGGCCGCGGCCGACGACGCGGCCCAGCGCCTGCGCCTCGATCGGGTCGCCCAGCACGGTGCCGGTGCCGTGCGCCTCGATGTAGTCGACGAGGCGCGGGTTGATGCCGGCGTCCTTGTAGGCGCGGCGCAGCACGTCGGCCTGCGCGTCCGGGTTGGGGGCGATCAGGCCGTTGGAGCGGCCGTCGTGGTTGACGGCGCTGCCGGCGATCACGGCCAGGATCTGGTCGCCGTCGCGGCGGGCATCGTCGACCCGCTTGAGAACCAGCATGCCGCCGCCCTCGGAGCGGGTGTAGCCGTCGGCGTCGGAGGAGAACGACTTGATCCGGCCGTCCGGCGCCAGCACCTGGCCGATCTCGTCGAACCCGAGGGTCACCACTGGGGTGATCAGCGCGTTGACGCCACCGGCGATCGCCACGTCGCACTCGCCGCTGCGCAACGCCTGCACCGCCTGGTGGGTGGCGACCAGCGAGCTCGAGCAGGCGGTGTCAACCGCCACCGACGGGCCGTGGAAGTCGTAGAAGTACGAAACCCGGTTGGCGACAATCGAACTCGCGGTCCCGGTAATCGCGTAAGGGTGGGCGACGGTCGGGTCCGACATCGCCAGGAAGCTGTAGTCGGCCACCGAGGTGCCGATGAAGACGCCGACCGCCTCGCCGCGCAGGCTCGATGCCGGGATGCGGGCATGCTCGAGCGCCTCCCAGGTCAGCTCGAGCGCCATCCGCTGCTGCGGATCGATGTTGTCGGCCTCGGTCTTGCTCAGCGCGAAGAACTCCGAGTCGAAGCCCTTGATGTCTTTGAGGTAGCCACCGCGGGTGCGGGCCTTGTTGACCCGCTCGGCGATTCGCGGCTCCTCCATGAACTCCGACCAGCGGCCCTCGGGAAGGTCGGTGATCCCGTCGCGGCCCTCGAGCAGCGCCTGCCAGGTCTCCTCCGGTGTGTTCATGTCGCCGGGGAAGCGGGTGGCCAGGCCCACCACGGCGATGTCGACCCGTTCGACCGGCCCGCTCCGCGTCCAGTCGATGTCGTCGGCGCCGGCAGCGTCTTCTTCGGGGTCGCCCTCGACGATCCAGGTGGCCAGCGATTCGATCGTCGGGTGCTCGAAGGCCGCGGCGATCGACACCGTCACGCCGGTGCGGTCCTCGATATCGGCAGCCATCGCGACGGCGTCGCGCGACGACAGGCCCAGCTCCACCAGGGGGGTGGCCTCGTCGACCGCGTCGGGCGAGCGACCCGTTGCCTTGGCGACCCACTCGCGCAGCCACTGCCGCACCTCGGCGACGGTCATGTCGGTGCGGGCAGGCTTGAGGGACTCAGTGGCAGTGTCCGTCTCAGTCATCAGTCCACCTGGTCGGGGAAGGCGTTGGGGGAAGCGGTGCCGCTGCGCAGGCTGCCGTCGAGGTAGGCGGTGCGGCAGGCGCGGCGGCCGATCTTGCCGCTGGAGGTGCGCGGCACCGAGCCGGCCTGTACCAGCAGTACGTCACGCACGGTGACGCCGTGCCGGACGGCGATGGCTGCCCGGATGTCGTCGGCGATGGGCTGGTAGTCCAGCTTGTGCGCGCCGGGCGCCCGCTCGGCGACGATCACCAGCTGTTCGGAGGTGTCGTCGGGGTCGTACTTCAGCCCGGCGTGCGGGTTGTCGAACACCTCGCGGGGCAGCTGGTTGGCCGGGACCGAGAACGCGGCCACGTATCCGGTGCGCAGCGCGCGGCTGGCCTCCTGCGCCGAGTACTCCAGGTCCTGCGGGTAGTGGTTGCGGCCGTCGATGATGACGAGGTCCTTGACCCGGCCGGTGATGTAGAGGTGGCCCTTGTAATAGGTGCCGTAGTCGCCGGTGCGCACCCACAGCCCGTCGTCGGGCGCGCCCTCGGCGTGCGACGGGCTGGTCCGCGACTTGAGGATGTTCTTAAAGGTCTCCTGCGTTTCCTCTTCGCGGTTCCAGTAGCCCATCCCCATGTTCGTGCCGTGCAGCCAGATCTCGCCGATCTGCCCGTCGGGCAGTTCGGAGGCCGACTCGACGTCGACGATCACCGCCCACTCGTCGACACCGATCAGACCGGCGGACACCTGGGTCACCGCGTTGGGCGCCTCCGGCTCCACCTCGACGAACCGGTGGTTGTTCAGCGCGTCGCGGTCGACGTGGATCACCGTCGGCCCCTCGGACATCGGGGTGATCGAGACGAACAGCGTCGCCTCGGCCAGCCCGTAGCAGGGCTTCATCACGGTGTCGCGCAAGCCGAACGGACGGAACGAGTCGTGGAATTTGCGCATCGACGCCACCGACACCGGCTCGCTGCCGTTGAGCAGCGCCTTGACATTCGACAGGTCCAGCGGCTCCTCGTCGTCCTTGGGCACACCGCGCACCGCAGCGTGCTCGTAGGCGAAGTTCGGCGCCACCGAGTAGACCTCACCGGTTTCACCGGGTTTGCGCGCCATCTCCCGGATCCAGCGGATCGGCCGGCGCACAAACGCCGCCGGCGTCATGAACGTGTTGTGGTAGCCGAGCACCGGCGACAGCATGATCGCGATCAGGCCCATGTCGTGGAAGAACGGCAGCCAGGTGACCCCGCGGTCGCCTTCCTTGCCCTCGAAGGCGTTCAGCACCTGAACCACGTTGTGGGCCAGGTTCAGCGCGGTGATCTCCACACCGGTCGGCGTGCGGGTAGAGCCGGAGGTGTATTGCAGGTAGGCGATCGTGTCGGGGGTTTCGACGGGCATTTCCCACGTGCCAGCAACCTCGTTGGGCACCGCGTCGACGGCGATGACGCGCGGCCGCTCCTTGGCGGGCCGGCTGCGGAAGAACTTGCGGACCCCCTCGGCGGCGTCGGTGGTGGTCAGGATCGCCGTCGGACCGCAATCGTCGAGCACCGCGTGCAGGCGGCCGACGTGGCCAGGCTCGCTCGGGTCGAACAACGGCACCGCAATCCGCCCGGAGTAGAGGATGCCGAAAAACCCGGTCAGGTAGTCGAGGTTTTGCGGGCAGAGGATGGCGACCCGGTCGCCCGGCTGGGTGACCTGCTGCAGACGGGCGCCGATCGCGCGGTTGCGGGCGCCGAACTCGGCCCAGGAAATGTCGCGTGCGATGCCGTCGCGCTCGGTCGAGAAGTCCAGGAACCGGTAGGCGAGCTTGTCGCCGCGCACCGCCGCCCACCGCTCGACGTGACGGACCAGGTTAGCGTTTTCCGGGAACCTGATCTTTCCGTTCACGACGAACGGGTTGTGGTACGCCATTGCCACTGTCTCCTGTCACCACATGTCTCGGGTTTAAATCTCTAGGGCCCAGCCGACGGCTGCGCCCGACTCGGGTCGGTCGGCGGCACGCCGGGATCTTTCGCCTGCGCCGTTTGTCGCGAACCCTAAACCTCACAGATGGTACAGAAGCGCGCGCGACACCCGGCACTGCATCGACCCGGGCGGGCCGACCACAGCCGTTCTTATTTTTTTCTTAATGTTAAGGGCCGGTGCGCCGCGGACCAAATCACCACGGGCGGCTTGACGGAACCGTTACCCGTGCTTGGGATGCGGCGCGTTTTCGATCAGACCTCGGGCCCAATTGAGGGTCCACTCCGTGGCCGACTGCCCGTCCAGGCTCCAGAACTGGGTGGTCGCATACAGCGCGTGCACGGGTTGGCCGGCGCCGCCGGCGAGGGTGTCCAGCGTGGTGGGCAGGTTGGTGATGCTGAACGCTTCCTGGGGCGCGGCGCAGATCAGGTCACCCTGGCCGCAGATCTCGTTGGTCCGGTTGTTGAGGTCGCCGAATCCGCCGGGCCGCTTGCCGGTCATGGTCAAACCCATGGTCGAGAGCACGGGCACCTCGTGCAGGGTGATCTCGGCGCCCTGGCCCGGCGGGTTGGGGCCGATGTCCTGGCCCACCCCTTCCTGGCGGCGGCCGTCGGCGATCAACGTCACACCGAGCACCAGGTCCTCGTCGACAGGCCCGCGGCCGTTGCCGATGTCGCTGGCGATGTCACCGGCGATCACCGCGCCCTGCGAGAAACCGATCAGCACGTAGCTGGTCAGCGGGCACTTGGTGTTCATGTCGGTGATCACTTTGACCGCGGCCTGGGTGCCCTCCTTACGGCTCTGGTTGTAGGACATCTGGTTGTCGCCGGACAGCGGATTGTGGAATTGCGCCGTGTAGGGGACCGTGTACACCTCGACCCGGCTGGCGTCGAATTGCTGACTGATCGGCCGGGTGACGTTGAGTAGCAACGCCTTTGGAAACTCCACCGGGTTGAGCGGGTTGTCCTGCAGCGACGACTCCCACGTGCCGGGCACCGAGATCAGTTGCACGTCGGGACAACTGGCGTCCTGGAACGCCGGACGCGGCTTATGCGGGCGGGCCGAACTGCTGGTCGGCGGCACGATGCTGGGCGGTACCGCGCTCGGCGGCGTCTCCGGCTGGCGCAGGTAGAGCACCACGAACACCAGAACCAGCGCCACCACAAGCGCCGTCGCGCCGGCGGCGATCAACGCCAGGATGCGGTGGCGCCTGCGCCGCGCTTTAGCGCCCTTCTTCACAGCCATGTCTCCCGCCAGCAGAGTCCGTCATTGCACCCTGCATTACGGTACCGGTTCCCGGCACCGTGGCCCGCGGGCGATGGCTAGCGGATGGCGCCGACGATGTCGCCGGACATCGCACCCAGCTCCGGGCCCCAGGACCCCCAGCCGTTGTCGCCGCCGGGGAACTCGAAGTGCCCGTTGTGGCCGCCGACGTTGCGGTACTGCTGGTAGAAGAAGTGGCCGCTTCCGGTTGCCTCGGCCTCTTGGCCGATCATCGCCGCCGGGTCGCTGGCGCCGCCGGTGGGGTTGACCACCCAGACCCGGGTGTTGTTGGCCGCCAGCAAGCCGGCGTGTACGTACGGGTCGTGCCACTTCCACCGGCCCAATTGCGCTGCGCCCCACATGCCTTGGGTGTCGACGCCGCCGAACTGCGCCATGCCGGCGGTGATGGCGCCGTTCTCGGTGGTGTTGGACGGGTACAGGAAGCCCGACAGCGAACCGGCGAAGCCGAACCGGTCGGGGTGGAAGCAGGCCAGCGCCATCGCCCCGTAGCCGCCTTGCGAAGCGCCGACGACGGCGTGGCCACCGGGCGCCAGGCCTTTGTTGGCGGCCAGCCAGTCGGGCAGCTCACTGGACAGGAACGTCTCCCACTGCTTGCTGCCGTCCTGCTCCCAGTTGGTGTACATGCTGAAGGCGCCGCCGGCGGGCGCGGCCACCGAGATGCCCTTACCGGCGAGTGTGTTCATCGCGTTGCCCGCGGTGACCCAGTTGCTGACATCCGGGCCTGCGTCGAACGGGTCGAGGAGGTATACCGCGTGCGGGCCGCCGGCCAGGAAGGCCACCGGGATGTCGCGGCCCATTGCCGCCGAGGGCACCATCAGGGTCTCGTAGTTCGCGGCGCGGGCGTGCGCGCTGACAGGACCCAACCCGACTGCCAGCACGGCAGCGCTCAGCACCCGCAGCAGCAACGACACGCCCCTCATGTCCACCTCACTAGGTATCGATTCGCCATCCCCCGCACCCCGTCCCGGAACGTAGTGAACCACACCGGACGCGACGGAATGGGTGGAAACGACTAACGGCGGCGACCCGTCGAAGGTCGCCGCCGTTAGTCGTCTTGCTTAGGGCCTAGTGGCCGCCGCCCTGCGCGGCTGCCGGGGTGCCCTGGCTGCCCGGGCTGGCCGGAGCGGCCGGAGCCGCCGGGGCGCCCTGGCTGACCGGGGTGCCCTGGCTACCCTGGGTGGCCGGCGTGGTCTGGCTGGCCGGGTTGGCCGGAGCGGCCGGGCTGCTTTGGGCAGTCTCGCCGCCACCGCCGCCGGGCGTGGCGCCCAGCGTCCGCTGCAGGTCAGGCTTCATCGCGTTCAACTGCTGACCCCAGTACTCCCAGCTGTGCGTGCCGGTGTCCGGGAAGTTGAACACCGCGTTGTGACCGCCGGCCGCATTGTAGGCGTCCTGGTACTTGATGTTGCTGGTCCGCACGAAGCCCTCGAGGAACTTCGCCGGCAGGTTGTCGCCACCAAGCTCCGACGGCTTGCCGTTGCCGCAGTACATCCAGAGGCGGGTGTTGTTGGCGACGGTCTTGCCGACGTTCAGCAGCGGGTCGTTACGCTGCCAGGCCGGGTCCTCCTTGGGGCCCCACATGTCGGCGGCCTTGTAGCCGCCGGCGTCGCCCATCGCCAGGTTGATCAGCGACGGACCCATCCCCTGCGAGGGGTCCATCAGGCCGGACATCGCGCCGGCGTAGATGAACTGGTCCGGGTGGTAGTTCGCCAGGTTCAGGGCCGACGCACCCGCCATGGACAGGCCCACCGCGGCGCCGCCGTTGGGCTTGACCTGCTTGTTGGCCTGCAGGTATTGCGGGAGCTCGCTGGTCAGGAAGGTCTCCCATTTGTAGGTCTGGCAGCCGGCCTTGCCGCAGGCGGGCTTGTACCAGTCGGTGTACCAGCTGGACTGGCCGCCGACCGGCATGACCATCGACAGACCGGACTGGTAGTACCACTCGAAGGCGGGGGTGTTGATGTCCCAGCCGTTGAAGTCGTCCTGGGCGCGCAGGCCGTCGAGCATGTAGATCGCCGGTGAGTTGGCGCCACCGCTCTGGAACTGCACCTTGATCTCACGGCCCATCGCCGCCGACGGCACCTGCAGGTATTCGACCGGCAGACCTGGCCGGGAGAATGCCCCGGCGGTCGCCGAACCCCCGACGACGCCGACCAGCCCCGGCACCAGGGCCGCTGCGGCTGCCCCTAACGCGAGGCGGCGCGGCATCCCCTTCGCCGCGCCACGAAACCTGTCAACAAGCTTCATCCGTGCTTTCCCATCCTTTGTTGGCCCAATCTTTCGGGTCGGACTGCGTGCGCTGCGTCCACGTGCCCGGCTCCGTTGCGGCTTGCATCGTCCCCGGGCTGGGCGCACCAGTGCCCGTGTAGTCAACCACATCTTGGTGCGATCCCTCTCATCGAGACTCCCGTTGAAGCGTTCGGCGGTTCGCTGTGGGCGGCCGCGATCACGGCCGTGCACGCCGCGCCGAGAATGTGCTCACACCCGATTTCTCGCCGGTAACCAGTCTGGTTGCGTGTTGCTGTCGCAGCGCGCTGTCCCCGCGCGGCCGCGTCGCGTTCCGCGGGGAAAATTTTCCGTCGATTTATTCGCCGGACGTCCACGCGGCCCAGGTGTTACGGCCCGGAGGCCGGCAATCCGGTGTAGGGCGTGCCACTGGATTCGGGGATGTCCAGGCCGCACCGGATCAGCTCGTAAAGCGGAACCCGGTCGATGCGGTACTTGGTGAATTCATAGGAATGCAGCAGGTTCGAGACGAACCGGTGCGGTGTCATCGGGCTGCGCACCGAGTTCAGCACCGCCTGGGTCGCCGGGCATTGCAGCGCCGCCACCGCTTGAGCGACCCACTTGGCGTCGAGGTAGCCCGGAACGCCCGGATACCACTTCACCCAGGGACCGTCGGCGATCACCCAGTCCGGAAACAGGTTCTTGTCATGTCCGATGCGGCCGTGCTGCAGACGCGCCGTATGCGCGGCCAACGGATTTGCCAGCCCGATTTGGTCGAGCACCCGGATGTCCAGGCCGACGTTCATGCCCAGCATGCCGAGGTTGGTGAAAAACACTGCGTGCGGCCCCTTTCGGGGCTTGCCGGGATCCGGCGGCTCCTTCGGCGGGATCACCGGAACCAGGTCCCACTGGTTGTAGTTGCCCGACGGCAGCAACAGCGACCCCTCCGGGGTGTTGTTGAGCGCCACCAGCACCGCGCGCATCCGCGGGTAGTCCAGGTAATCGGCGGCGGTCAGTGGATGAGCGTGCCCGGTCGCCTGCGCGTAGAACCGGCGCTCGTCGACGATCCCCGAATAGGTGACCCGGGTGGCATCGTCGCCCATGCCGGGCGAGTTCGCCGCCCACAGTGACCAACCCGCCACCGCCAGCCACAACGCGGCAACCGCGCCCGCCAGCCAATAGCCGGTCTCCCGGGAGAATCTCGTGCCGTCGGGAAACACCACGGGCACCACGGCCGCCGGCGCCAGCAGACAAAACAGCGGCACCAGCAAGACCCTGCCGTGCATGAAGTCGCCGCCCTGCCGGGTCCAGTACAGCCCCTGCAGCAGTCCGCTGAGCAGGATGAAAGCCACCACCGCTGCGGGGCTTTGGACCGTGCGGGCCCACCGCCCGTAGCCGGGCGGCGGCGTGTGCCGTATCCACCACGGCCGGGCGCGGGTGGTCATCAGGACCAGTCCCAGCGCCAGCAGCAACACGATCGGCACCCACATGGCATAGGGCCGGTTGAAGTTCGACAGATACAGCAGGCCCTGCGGCCACTTGTCGCCGGCAGCGTCCTTGGCCAGCGCGGTGCCGGGAAACAGCAACCCGTAGTAGCCCATTCGGAAAATCTCGTAACCGACCGGCAGCAGCCCCCCGGCCACCACGATCAGCACCCGCGGGCGCCAGCCCCGCGCGGCGACCAGCATCATGATCAGAGCCAGCCCGCCAATCAGCGCCAGCTCGGGGCGGACGAGCACACTGCAGCCCGCGACAAACGCCAGCGCACCGGTGAACAACCGGCCGGACGGACGCGACCGCAATGCCTGCGACCAGCAGACCATCATCCACCACAGCAACCCGAGATAGGCCAGCACCAAACCACTTTCAAGGCCCGAGGTCGCGAAGTCGCGCGCCGGCGGCACCGCGATGTAGACCAGCGCACCGGCCGGCAGCATGATCGCGCGTCGTCCCAGCAGGCTGGGTGCATACAGCCGTCCGGTGCCCAGCATCAGCAGCACCACGCCCGCCACACTGAGCACCAGCGCCAGCACCAGCGCCACATACTCCAGGCGCATCGGCCCGGCCAGCCAGCTGGCCACGTAGACCAGGTAGGTCCACACCACCGAGGTGTTGGCCTCCACCCGCTCGCCTGCATTGAACACCGGTCCGTTGCCGGCCAACAGGTTTCGCACCGTGCGCAACACGATCAGGCCGTCGTCGGCGATCCAGCGCCGCTGCCAGGCACCCCAGCCGAACAAGACCGCAATCACCGCGGCGCCGACCCACAGGCTGATCCGCACGGTGGCGTCGTACGGAAATGCCGGCCGTGGCACCGGTACCGGCGCGGGCCGACGGGACGGGACGACGGCCGGGCTAGCCGAGGATAACCGCAGCACCAATGGTTCCGATCCAGGCCACGAACAACAACTGCAGCACCCGGTCCCGCAGCGCGATGTCTTCCGGCTCGCCGGCCAGACCGCCGTCGACGTCGACCGCGTACCGCAGGATCGCGATCGTGAACGGGATCATCGAGACTGCAAACCAGGTGCCCGTGTAGCGGTCGCGCTCGAACGCCCACAGTCCGTAACACACCACCACAGCAGTGGCCGACATGGTCCAGACGAACCGCAGATAGGTGCTGGTATAGCTCTCCAGCGATTTACGGATCTTGGCGCCGGTGCGCTCGGCCACCTGGAGCTCGGCGTAGCGCTTTCCGGCCCCCATGAACAGCGACGCGAAAGCTATTCCGAGCAAAAACCATTGCGACAGATAGATATCGGCGGCCGCACCCCCGCCGATGGCACGGATCAGATACGCCGACGACAGTATGCAGATGTCGATCACCGCTTGGTGTTTGAGACCGAAGCAGTACGCCAATTGCATGGCGAGGTAGACAGCGATCACCACCGCCAGATTCGGGGTCAGCCACCAGGAGATGACCAACGAAGCCACCCCGAGCACCGCAGCGATGACGTAGGCCAGCCATTCGGGCACCACGCCGGCGGCGATCGGCCGGAACCGCTTGGTGGGGTGTTCCCGGTCGGCCTCGACGTCGCGGACGTCGTTGATCAGATAAATCGAGGAGGCGGCCAGGCAGAACACCACGAACGCGACGGCCTCCTTGCCCAGCACGTCGGCGTAGTCGTACCGGACGTCGGTGCCCCACGCAGCCAACGGAGCCGCCAGCACCAGAATGTTTTTCACCCATTGCCGGGGACGGATCGCCTTGACGATGCCGACGATCAGGTTCGCCGGAGGTCCGGTCACCGGCACCACCTCTTCACTCATCGGCCCACTGCCTCCACCCGCGCCGCGATAGCTGCTACCGCCGCGCCGACACCGACGCCGACGGCGACGTCACTGGGATAGTGCACGCCCAGCAGCATCCGCGACAACGCCATCGGCGGCACCAGCAGGGCGGGCAGCCGCGAGCCGGTGGCCCGGGACAGCAGCACGGCCGCCGCGGTGGTGGAGGTGGCGTGCGCCGACGGGAAGCTCAGCCGGCTCGGTGTGCCGACGTGCACCGCCACGGCCGGGTGGCGGGGACGCTCGCGCCGCACCAGCCGCTTGATCAGCACAGCCGCAGCGTGTGCGGTGAACGCACCGGCGCCAACCACAAGCCATGCCCGCCACCGCTGCGGCTGCAGCAGCGCGCCGACGGCCGAGACCGCCAGCCAGCCGAGGCTGTGTTCACCGAAATACGACAAGCCCCGCGCCGACGCCAGCATCCCGGGCCTACCGGCCAGCGCCGACTGAATCGCCACCAACGCGCGCAGTTCGCCACGCGGCGCGGCAATTTCAGCCATGGACTTCTGCCGGCAGGAGCACGCTCTCCCACTTCTGCTTGCTGGACAGCGTCGGCAACGCCTCGCGGTAGATCCGGCGCATCTCGTCGAACCGGCTGGCCAGCTGACGCTGGCGGCGCAGCGACTGCCACAGCAGCGAGAACATCTTGGACCGGTCACGCTGCCGGTACACCACCCCGCGCCCGTCGGCGGTGGTGACGGTGGCGCCGTCGAGCGTGCACAGCTTGAACCAGCGGGCGTCCTGGGTGGGCACATTCAGTTGGGGCCGTTGATGATGCGCCGGATCGGCCTTGGTCGCGTTGTGCAGAATCCCGCGGGCCAGGCGGTAGCCGATGGCCAGCGGATTGACCGGCGGCTTCATCTCCCGGTTGCGCTGCGAGGGCGCCGGCAACTCGTCGGCCCCCGATAACACGATTGCGTCGGGGTACTGCTTGCGGATCCGGTGCACCTCGGGCAACGCGGATTCCAGGATCGAGAAGATGTGCTCCGGGCCGGCGAGGAAGTCGTCGATGGCCTTGTTCTGAATCGCGACGGTTGAATACTCAAGGCAGGCAAGGTGTTTCAGTGTCGCCTTGAGGTGGCTGCGGAGTAGGCCCATCACGTCGCCGTCCCAGTGCATGGCGGCCACCACCAATCGGTTGCGCAGGTGGAAGTAGGCCTGCCAGTCGATGGCGTCGTCCTTGTCGCTCCAGGCCATGTGCCAGATCGCGGCGCCGGGCAGTGTCGCGGTCGGGTAGCCGCGCTCGGCGGCGCGCAACCCGTAGTCGGCGTCGTCCCACTTGATGAACAGCGGCAGCGGCTGGCCCAGTTCCTCGGCCACCTGCCGCGGGATCATGCAGGTCCACCAGCCGTTGAAGTCGACGTCGATGCGACGGTGCAGCAGATTGCTGCGAGGGTTGTTGTCGCTCAACGGGAATTTGGCGAAGTCGTGGTCGTATTCGGCATGCGGCGCGGCGGTCCACATGAATATCGTCCGGTCCACCACCTCGCCCATGATGTGCAGGTGCGACGGCTCCTGCAGGTTGAGCATCTGACCGCCGACCAGCATCGGCGTCTTGGCGAAACGATGCAGCGCCAGCACCCGCAGAATTGAGTCCGGCTCGATCCGGATGTCGTCGTCCATGAACAGGATCTGCTGGCAGTCAGTGTTTTTCAGCGCCTCGTACATCACCCGGCTGTATCCGCCCGAACCGCCCAGGTTGGGTTGATCGTGAATCGACAGCCGGTCACCCAGCGGGGCGGCGGCCTCGGCGAAGTCCGGGTGGTCGCGCACCTTGGCGGTGCCCTGGTCGGGCACGATCACCGCACCGATCACCTCGTCTACCAACGGATCCGAGGTCAGGTCGCGCAACGCGTTGACGCAGTCCCTGGGCCGGTTGAAGGTCGGGATGCCGACCGCGATGTTGGCGACGCCCGGCGCCGGCACCGGTGCATACCAGCCGGCGCTGTGCAGCGTGACGTCGCTGTCGGTGATGATGTCGAACCAGATCCACCCGCCGTCTTCGAAAGGCTGCAGCCCCACCTCTAATTCGACGACCTGTGCGCTGCCGGCGAAGTTGCGGCCGTCGATGTAGATGCGAGCGCCGGTGGCCTTGGTCCGGTAGACGTCGACGCGGCCGGCGCCGGTCAATTCGGCGCGCAACACGACCGAGGTCAGCGTCGTCCAGCGCCGCCAGTAGCTGGCCGGGAACGCGTTGAAATAGGTCGCGAACGACACCTCGGATTCGGCGCCGATCTGCAGCGACGTGCGGGTAGTCGCATGCGCGCGCCGGGCGTTGGTCGTCGACTCCTCTACGTAGAGCTTGCGGACGTCGAGCGGCTCGCCCGGGCGGGGCAGGATCACGCGGGCCAGCAGGCTCACGGCGGTTTCACTCATCCGCGGATGCTTTCGTCAACGGCACGCCCTCGCGCAGGTGCGGCGCGAGCACGTTGTCGTACATGTTCAGTGCGCTGGCGATGGCCATGTGCATGTCCAGATATTGGTAAGTGCCCAGCCGGCCGCCGAACAACACCTTCGAGGACTCGGTTTCGGCTTTCGCACGGGCCCGATAGGCGGCCAGCAGAGCGCGGTCGGCTTCGGTGTTGATCGGGTAGTAGGGCTCGTCGTCGTTCTCGGCGAACCGCGAGTACTCGCGCATGATCACGGTCTTGTCGGTCGGGTAGTCGCGCTCGGGGTGGAAGTGGCGGAACTCGTGGATGCGGGTGTAAGCCGGGTCCGGATCGTTGTAGTTCATCACCGGGGTGCCCTGGAAGTCGCCCGTCGGCAACACCTCGACCTCGAAATCCAGTGTGCGCCAACCCAGGCGGCCCTCGGCGTAGTCGAAGTAGCGATCCAGCGGGCCGGTGTAGACCACCGGTGCGTCGGGGTGCGCAGTACGGAGTTCGTCGCGCACGTCGAACCAGTCGGTGTCGAGGCGGACCTCGATGCGCTCGTCGGCGGCCATGTTTTTCAGCCACGCGGTGTAGCCGTCGACCGGGAGGCCCTCGTAGGTGTCGTTGAAGTAGCGGTTGTCGAAGGTGTAGCGCACCGGCAAGCGGGTGATGGTGGACGCCGGCAGCTCCTTGGGGTCGGTCTGCCACTGCTTGGCGGTGTAGTTCTTGATGAACGCCTCGTAGAGCGGCCGGCCGATCAGCGAGATGGCCTTCTCCTCGAGGTTTTGCGCGTCCTCGGTTTTGATCTCGGCGGACTGCTCGGCGATCAGCGCGCGCGCCTCGTCCGGGCTGAAGTAGCGGCCGAAGAACTGCGAGACCATGCCCAGCCCCATCGGCATCGGGTAGGCCTGCCCGTCGTGCAGCGCGAACACCCGATGCTGGTAGCCGGTGAACTCGGTGAACTGCCGCACGTAGTCCCACACCCGCTTGTTGGATGTGTGGAACAGGTGCGCCCCGTATTTGTGCACCTCGATGCCGGTCTGTGGCTCCGGCTCGGAGTAGGCGTTGCCGCCGATGTGCGGGCGCTTCTCGACCACCAGCACGCGCTTGTCGAGCTGGCTGGCCACGCGCTCAGCGATCGTCAGGCCGAAAAATCCGGAGCCGACGACGAAAAGGTCGAAACGAGCGGTCATCGGTTGCCTAGGGTATCCGACCGCGCGGCCACAACCTGCTCGGCGGCTCCGGCGGAGGGCCACCCAAGTTGGACATGATGCCGCGCGGCCGCATATGCAATGCACGGCGCGGCAGTCGATAGGCCGCCAGTGACGAAGGTCGCGATTGGTTCACGATTCGATATCGCCACACTAGTCACAGCAGTCACGCCAGTACCATCGATCACGTCGGCATCTTGCTGTGCTGCAGAGGCAGGACGACCGAGGACCATATAGCCCAGATTGAGGAGACTTCCGTGCCGAACCGACGTCGACGCAGGCTTTCGACAGCCATGAGCGCAGTCGCCGCTCTGGCGGTCGCGAGTCCTTTTGCCTATCTCACCGTCAGCCAGTTGGCCGCCGACAGCACACCGGCCCCCGAACATCACGAGTTCGTCCGGGCCGCGGTGATGACGGACTTGCCCAACGAGCTGATGTCCGCCTTGACGCAAGGGCTGTCGCAATTCGGGATCAACATGCCGCCGGTGCCGAGCCTGGCGGGCGGCGCGACGACGGCCTCGCCGGGCCTGACCGGCCCCGGGCTGACCTCGCCAGGGTTGACTTCACCTGGCCTGACGACACCCGGCCTGACGACACCGGGTGCCACGCCGGGGCTCACCACGCCCGGTCTGACCACCCCGGGTGCGGCCCCGGGCGCGACGCCGGGTCTCACCACGCCGGGCGCGACGCCGGGTCTGACCACCCCGGGCACGACGCCGGGGCTGACCGACCCCAGCCTGACCAACCCGGGCCTGACGGACCCCAGCCTGACCAACCCGGCGGGCGTCACACCGGGCCTGACCAATCCGGCCGGCGCCACACCGGGCCTCGCCAGCCCGACGGGCGTCGACCCGTCGCTGATCAACCCGGGCGCGATGACCCCGGGCTACAGCCCGGGCGAGGTGCCGATCAGCACGCCGATCGGGTTGGATCCCGGCGCGGGCGGCACTTACCCGATCCTCGGTGATCCGTCGCTGGGCGCCGCGCCGGCGACGTCGGGCGGCAGCGGCGGGATCATCAACGACCTGATGAGCACCGCCAACCAGCTAGGCGCCAGCCAGGCCATCGACCTGCTCAAGGGGCTGGTGATGCCGTCGATCACCCAGGCGATCCAGGGTGGCGCTGCCGGTGCCGCTGCACCGGCGGCCGCCGCGGCGGCGCCCCCGGCACCTGTCACCTGACCGGTATGTAGATCCTGCTACCCAACGGCACCGCAGAAGTGGGAGCTGGTTGATCCAGCGCCGAACTCTGCGGTGCCGTTACCGGGTGGGTTAACTTTGTCCCCAGTAGTACCGTGTCGCAACATAAGCAACATAGACCACATAAGTAACATCGCCTTGTGTTGCGCAGCCCGCGCCCCCCGGCGATGTTGTTCACCGCTATCGCGGCGACAGTCGTCATCCTGCCGTGGGCGGCCACCGAGCGTCGGGATCAGCCGGCCGCGCCCGGCGACACTCACCTGACCCAGCAGCCGTTGGTCGGCCTGGGCGGCGGCACCACCATCCGCGAGATCAGCCGGCCCACACCGTTTTCCATGGTCGCGCTGACCGGCGGGGATGTGACCGGTACCTCGGCACGGGTGCGAGCCAAGCGCGCCGACGGCTCCTGGGGCCCGTGGCGTGACGCCGAGGCACTCGAGTTCGAGGGCTCCGATACAGCGTCGACTGCGCCGCGCGGCACCGAGCCGGTCTTCGTCGGGAAGACGACGACCGTGCAGATCGCGGTCACCCGGCCCGAGGGCGCGCCGCTGACGTCGGCGCCGCCGCATACCGCGTCGGCTGCGCTGGGCTACCGGCCCGCGACCGTCGAACAGCCGCTGCCGCAGAACATCTCGGCGGTGCTGATCTCGCCGCCGCAGGCACCGGCCGACACCCAGTGGACGCCGCCGTCGGCGGTGCTCGCGCCGGGTCAGCCGCCCAACATCATCAGTCGCTCACAGTGGGGGGCCGACGAGTCGATACGATGCGGTAATACCGTGTACGACAACGCTGTTCGCGCCGCAGTCGTGCACCACACCGCGGAGAGCAACGACTACGAGCCGCAGGATTCGGCCGCGATCGTGCGATCCATCTACGCCTACCACACCCAAACCCTGGGCTGGTGCGACATCGCATACAACGCGCTGGTGGACAAGTACGGGCAGGTGTTCGAGGGCCGGGCCGGCGGGATCAGCCGAGCGGTCGAGGGCTCGCACACCGGCGGATTCAACCGCGACACCTGGGGTGTGGCGATGATCGGCAACTTCGACGACGAGCCGCCGACCCCGATCCAGCTGCGCACCATCGGCCGGCTGCTCGGCTGGCGGCTGGGCCTCGACCACGTCGACCCGCACGGCACCGTGACGCTGACCTCGGCCGGAGGCCCCAACACCAACTTCCCGGCCGGCGCCACACCGACACTGCCGAACATATTCAGTCACCGCGACGTCGGCGCCACCCTGTGTCCCGGCAACGTCGCCTACGCGCGGCTGAACGAAATCCGTGACATCGCAGCACGATTCAACGACCCGCCCGGGCCGGAAGACCTGGCGGCGGCGCTGCAGGGCGGTGCGATCTACGACCGCTGGCAGGCGATGGGCGGGATGAAAAGCCCCCTGGGTGTGCCGACCTCTCCGGAGGCCACCGCGGCCGGCTCGGCGCGCTACGCCACCTTCGACAAGGGCGCCATCTACTGGTCCCCGGAGACCGGCGCCGAACCAGTCACCGGCGCGATCTACGAAGCCTGGGCCTCGCTCGGTTATGAGCGCGGGGCGTTGGGACTGCCGACCAGCGGGGAAATCCTACAGCCGCAGTGGATTACGCAGAACTTCCAGCACGGCACGCTGAACTTCGACCGGGAGAGCGGGCATGTCACCCGGGTCATCGACGGCGTCGCGCAGGAATTGCCGCCGCCGGCGCCGGACGGGCCGCCGGTGCAGCTGGAGCGGTTCTCACCGGTGCACCCGGCCGCGTAAGTCTGCGCGACGGGCGGAGCTACTCGCCGAGTGTGCGGTTCTATACGCGGGCGTCCGTGTGTCGCGTACGAAACCGCACACTCGACGAGCAGGGCTACAGCCACCAGCGTTCCAGCACCCGCGCGACCCCGTCGTCGGTGTTGGGCGCGGTGACCTCGTTGGCGGCGGCCACCGCCTCGGGATGCGCGTTGCCCATTGCCACGCCGTGGCCGGCCCGCAACAGCATCGGCACGTCGTTGGGCATGTCGCCGAATGCGACCACATCCTCGGCGGTGATGCCCAGCGGCCGGGCGATCTCGTCGATACCGGTGGCCTTGCTGAAGCCCAGCGGCACGATCTCGATCAGCCCGTTGTTGGTCGAATAGGTGATGTCGCCCTCGATCCCGATGTGCTTGGACAACTCCGCGGCCATGTCGGCGCTGCTGGCCCCGGCCTTGCGGATCAGCAGCTTGACGGCGGGAGCACTGAGCAGGTCTTCGATGGATACCTCGGTGTTGTCCGGGTTGAGCCAGGCGTGCTCGTAACCGGGTGAGCTGATGAACTGCGGCGTCGCGGTGTCGTGCGCACTGCGGCCGATCCGCTCGACGGCAAGCCCGGCGCCCGGAATGGCGCGGGTCGCGATCTCGGCCAGCTGGCCGAGGGTGTCGACGGCCAGGGTGTGCGCCGACACCACCCGGTCGGTGGCCGCGTCATAGATGACGGCGCCGTTGGCGCACACCGCCATCGGAGCGAACCCGAGCTCGTCGACAACCGGCTGCACCCAGCGCGGCGGGCGTCCGGTGGCCAGGATGAACTTCGCCCCCGCCTCGACCGCAGCGTGGACGGCGTGGCGGGTGCGTGGGCTGATCCGTTCGCGGTCGTCGATCAGCGTGCCGTCCACGTCGCACGCGATGAGCGCCGGCAGTGTCATCGTGGCGACCGGCTGTTACCGCCGTGCGGCGGCGGCGCGGTCACAGGCGGCTCACGCCCTGTTTGCGGGCCCGCTCCATCAATTCGGCGATCCGCAGCGCCTTGGACTCGTCGGGCGTCGGGGCGCTGCCGCCCAGCCGGCGGGGCACCCAGAACGCGCCTTCGGGATGCGGGTACTCGTCCTGCACCCGGTACAGCATCGACTTCATCGTGTCGCGCAGCCGGGCATTGAGCTCGTCGGCGCTGCCCCGCGGTTGCAGCGGCGCGCCCGCGGCGACCGTGATCGGGACCTTGTTGCGAAACAGGCGTGGCGGGTGGTCTTTCGGCCAGATCCGCTGTGCGCCCCAGACGATCATCGGGATGATCGGGACCTGCGCCTCCAGCGCCAGGCGGGCCGCGCCGGTTTTGAACGGCCGCAGCTCGAAGCTGCGGCTGATCGTCGCCTCCGGGTGTAACCCGACGAGTTCGCCGCGCTTCAGCTCGCGCACCGCCACCGCGTAGGCGTCGGATCCGTGGCTGCGGTCCACCGGAATGAGCTTGGCGTGCTTGATCACGTAGTTGACCGCCCGCACGTCCTGCATCTCGGCCTTGATCATGAACCGCAGCCGGCGTCGCCGTCGGTATGCGGCCAACGACGCCGGCAGCCAGTCGACATAGCTGGTGTGGTTGAGCGCCACCAGCGCGCCGCCGCGCTCGGGAATGTTCTCCAGGCCCTGGTAGGTGATCTTGGTGCCGTTCACCGCAACCAGTGGCGGGACGACGATCTCCATCATGCGGAAGAACGGTTCTGCCATCTCATGCTCCTGTTACGGCTCGGGCTCTGCCCGGTTGCGGGCACGCGCGGCCCGTTCGGCCTCCTCGAGAACTTTGGCCTCCGCCAGGGTAGGCGCGCCACCGCCGAGCCGACGCGGCACCCAGAAGACGCCCGGCGGATGTGGATAGTCCTCCTGCACCCGGTGCAGCAACGCGGTCATCTCGTCGTGCAACTGGGCTTCGAGCTGTTCGACGTCGCCGCGCGGCGCAAGCGGCGCACCGGCAGCGACCGTGATCGGGATCTTCTTGCGGCCGAGGTTTCGCGGGTGGTCCTTGGTCCAGATGCGGTGCGCGCCCCAGACGATCAACGGAACGATCGGCACCTGCGCCTCCAGCGCCAGGCGGGCGGCGCCGGTTTTGAATTCCTTGAGCTCGAAGCTTCGGCTGATCGTCGCCTCGGGATAGACGCCGACCATCTCCCCCTCGCGCAGCCGCTGCAGCGCCACCGCGTACGCGTCCCGCCCTGCTGCGCGGTTCACCGGGATCGTCTTGGTGTGCCGGATCAGGAAGTCGACCACCTTCACCTGCTGCATCTCGGCCTTGATCATGTAGCGGATCCGGCGGCCGCGGCGATGCAGGGCCAGGCCGGCGGGCAAAAAGTCGACGTAGCTGGTGTGGTTGATCGCGATGACGGCCCCGCCGCTGACCGGAATGTTCTCCAGGCCCTCGAAGGAGATCGGGCTGCCGACGGCCTTGATGACCGCTTTGGCAGTGATCTCGAGCGCGCGGAATACCGGTTCCATACAGCTACCCCGGCGCTGCCTTAAGGTTCGGGGCGGAGTCGGGCCGCCCGGGCGGCGGCTCGCCGGGTGGCTTCCTCGGCGTCCAGCCGGGCGGCCTCGGCCAGCGACGGGGCGCCGCCGCCGAGGCGGTGCGGAACCCAGAACTCGCCGGCCGGATGCGGTCCGTACGCGTCTTGCACCCGCTCCAGCAAATGCTGCATCCGGGAATGCAGCAATTTCGTCAACTCCGGTGCGGCCAGGGTGGGCTGGATGGGCTCGCCGACCGCCACCGCGATCAGCACCTTGGGACGAAGCAGCTTCTTCGGATGGTCTTTGGTCCAGATGCGCTGGGCGCCCCACACGATGTGCGGGATGATCGGCACGCCGGCCGCGATGGCCATCCGGGCAGCGCCGGACTTGAGGTCTTTGATCTCGAAGCTTCGGCTGATCGTCGCCTCCGGGTACACCCCGACCAGTTCACCCGCCTTGAGGGCGGCGACCGCGGCCTCGAACGAGGCAGCGCCGCTTTCCCGGTCCACCGGGATGTGCCGGCAGCCGCGCATGATCGGGCCGGAAACCTTGTGGTCGAACACTTCCTGCTTGGCCATGAACCGCACCTTGCGGCCGAGACCCTGCTTGTAGGCGGGTAGCCCGGCGAAGGTGAAGTCGAAGTAGCTGGTGTGGTTGATCGCGATGACGGCTCCGCCGGTCTCGGGCAGGTGCTCCACCCCGCTGACAGTGAATCGCAAACCCTGCAATCGCCACGTCAGCCGGGCAAGCTGAATGACCGTCCCGTACACCGGTTCCACGCCGTCAACCCTAATATTTTCGGTTGCGGCCGCGCCCACTGCTGCAAAAAGATGTTCCACCGTGACCGTTCCCGCGACCCCGCTGCCCGTGCCCGCCGTGGTCCGCCGCATCGCGGACGGCAGATCGGTCCACCCGGTCTGGGTCAACGAGTTGGGCGGTGTCACGTTCCGGGTGGGCGACGACTTCGTGAAGGTCTCCCCCACCGACGTGGTCGGCGAGGCTCGGCGGCTGCGGTGGGCGCGGCGGTATGTGCAGGTGCCGGAGGTGCTCGGCGTCGGCGACGCCTGGTTGCACACCCGCGGGCTGCCGGGCCGCTCCGCGGTGGATCCGCGCTGGCTATCCGAAGCGGCGGCGGCGATACGGGCGATCGCGACGGGTCTGCGGATGCTGCACGACCAATTGCCCACGCGGTCATGCCCATTCGACTGGTCGGCGGGCAGCCGGCTGGCGCTGCGAGCAGCCGAGCAGCGCGCCGCCCTGGGTGAGCCGCCGTCCGTGGACAAGTTGGTGGTCTGTCACGGCGACGCGTGCGCCCCCAACACCCTGATCGACGACGACGGCCGCTGCTGCGGGCACGTCGACCTCGGTGACCTCGGCGTGGCTGACCGGTGGGCCGACCTGGCGGTGGCCACCCTGTCGCTGCAATGGAACTATCCGGGCCGGTGCTGGGACGACGAGTTCTTCGCCGCCTACGGCGTCGACCCGGACCCACTGCGCATCGACTATTACCGGCGGCTGTGGAGCAGCGACAACGATCGCCGCTAGGCTGTCGCCCGATGCAGGTCACCAGTGTCGGCCACGCCGGCTTCCGGATCGAGACCCGGGCGGGCAGCATTCTGTGCGACCCGTGGGTCAACCCTGCCTACTTCGCCTCGTGGTTCCCGTTCCCCGACAACAGCGGCCTGGACTGGGACGCGCTGGGCGATTGCGACTATCTCTACGTCTCGCACCTGCACAAGGACCACTTCGACGCCAGGCTGCTCGCCAAGCACGTCAACAAGGACGCCGTGGTGCTGCTACCGGAGTATCCGGTGCCGGACTTGCGGAATGAGTTGGAAAAGCTGGACTTTCACCGGTTCTTCGAGACCGCTGACTCGCAGGTGCACCGGGTCGGCGGGCCGAAGGGCGACCTCGACATCATGATCATCGCCCTGCGGGCACCGGCCGACGGACCGATCGGCGACTCGGCGCTGGTGGTCTCCGACGGCCAGACGACGGTGTTCAACATGAACGACGCCCGGCCCGTCGACCTCGACGTGCTGCATTCGGCGTTCGGCCACGTCGACGTGCACATGCTGCAGTACTCCGGCGCGATCTGGTACCCGATGGTCTACGACATGCCGGCGCGGGCCAAGGAGGCGTTCGGCAGCCAGAAGCGGCAACGCCAGATGGACCGCGCCCGCCAGTACATCGCGCAGGTCGGCGCCACCTGGGTGATCCCGTCAGCCGGGCCGCCGTGCTTTTTGGATCCCGAACTGCGCCACCTCAACGACGACCACGGTGATCCGGCCAACATCTTCCCCGACCAGATGGTATTCCTCGACCAGATGCGGGCGCACGGGCACGACCGCGGGCTGCTGATGATGCCCGGATCGACTGCGGAATTCTCTGGTACACAATTGAATTCGCTACGCCATCCGCTGCCCACCGACCAAGTCGAGGCGATCTTCACCACCGCCAAAGCCGACTACATCGCCGACTACGCGGGGCGGATGGCCCCGGTGCTGGCGGCGGAGAAGGCCCGCTGGGCGCCGGCCGCCGGGGAGTCGCTGCTGGAACCGCTGCGCACGGCGTTCGAGCCGATCATGTCGGCCAGCGACGAGATCTGCGACGGCATCGGCTATCCCGTCGAACTGCGGCTCGGCCCGCAAACCGTCGTGCTCGACTTTCCGAAACGTACTGTGCGCGAGCCGATTCCGGACGAGAAGTTCCGCTACGGCTTCGAGATCCCGCCGGAATTGGTGCGCACCGTGCTGCGCGACGACGAACCCGACTGGGTCAACACCATCTTCTTGTCCACCCGGTTCAAGGCGTGGCGGGTCGGCGGCTACAACGAGTACCTGTACACCTTCTTCAAATGCCTGACCGACGAGCGCATCGCCTACGCCGACGGCTGGTTCGCCGAAACCCACGACGACACCGCGTCGATCACGCTGGAAGGCTGGCAGATGCAGCGCCGCTGCCCGCATCTGAAGGCCGACCTGTCGAAGTTCGGTGTGGTGGAAGGCAACACGCTGACTTGCAACCTGCACGGTTGGCAATGGAATCTGGAGAACGGTCGCTGCCTCACCGCGCGCGGTCACGAACTTCGGTGTTCGCGGCTGTGAGCGCCCCGCAGCATTACGACGACGGCCTGGTCCAGTTGGATCGGGAGGCAATCACCTTGCGCCGCTACCACTTTCCGTCGGGCACCTCGAAGGTCATCGCGCTGAGCACGGTGCGGGGATACAAGGCCGAGCCGCTGGGCCTGTTCATGCACCGGTTCCGGATCTGGGGCAGCTCGGATTTACGGCGCTGGTTGCCGCTGGACGTGCGCCGGCCGTTCAAGTCGACGTTGATCACGCTCGACGTGCCGGGCACCCGACCCAGCCCCGCGTTCACCCCGGAGCACCCCGAAGAGTTCACCGCGCTGCTCGACGAGCTGCTGGACAAGCGCTAGCGGCCCACGTCCGCCAGCGCTTGATGGGCGGCGTTATAGCCCGGGATGAACGTGATCCCCGGCCCGCCGTGACATCCCGCACTACCGAGGTAGAGCCCCTCCATCGGGATAGGCTGCCCGAGAAACCCTTTCGGGCCGGGCCGGTTGGGGCCGATTTGGTCGGGGTTCAGCAGCCCATGGCAGTAATCGCCGCCGGGCGCGCTGAACATCGTGCCCATGTGCTTGGGCGTAAAGGTGGTGTGCCGGATGATGCTGCGCTCGAAATTTGGTGCCAGCCTGGTGATCTTGTCGATCACCCGCTGGCCCATTTCAACCTTGGCCCGGCCGTAATCGACCCCGCCCTCGATCGGGAACCACAACGCGAAGGCCGACGCGGCGTGCTTGCCGTCCGGCGCCAGGTCCGGGTCGTTCTGCGACGGGATCTGTAGCACCACCGTCGGGTCGGCCGGCACGACTCCGCGGCGGCAATCCTGCCACTGCTGCTGGACTTCCTCCGGCGTACAGAACAATCCGATCGACGCCTGCATGGCGGGGTCACTGAGCGCCTGGTAGGGCGCCGCGAAGGCCGGGGGCTCCTCGAGCGCGAAGTGCATCTGCAGGTAACTGCCGCGGTGGTCGACGCGGCCGTAGCGTTCCCGGATATCGGCAGGCAACGCGGCGGGATCGACCAACTCGTTCAGCGTGAGGTCGGGCGCGATGCCGGAGACGACGACAGGCGCGGTCACCGTGTCGCCGGCCTCGGTGCGCACGCCGCGTACCCGGCCGTCGGCGACAAGGATTTCGGCCACCTTGGTGCGCAACCGGACTTCGCCGCCGTCGCTCTCCAGTTGCTTGCACAGATGCGCTGTCAGCGCGCCGATGCCGCCGCGCAGCTTTTTCATCTGCATCGTGTCGCCGTCGGGAACGCCGAGCCCGAAGGCGAGCGCGGCTGCGCTGCCCGGGGTGGCAGGCCCGCGGTAAAGGGTGTTGACGGCCAGCACGGTCATCGAGCCGCGCAGCGCGCCGTGTTTCTCGCGGTCGGGCAGATAGCGGTCCAGCACGTCGGTAACCGAGCCGAACAACATCTCATTGATCGCAGCGCGTTCGAATTCGTTTGTGGCACAGGCATACATCTCGTCGAGCGACTTGGGCGGCGCGCCGGCGTCGAACCGGCCCAGCGCGCGGGTGGGTGCCTGGCTCCAGGCCATCAGCCCCGCCATGCCGTTCACAGCGTCGGCGCCGTGGACCTCGCCCAGATGGGTGAACAGCTTGATCGGGTCGCTGTATTGGACCAGCGGCTCGTCGCCGACGCCGCGCACCGCCACCGACATGACGTCGAGGTCGACGGTGGGCAGGTTGCCCAGTCCCAACTCGTTGGCGACCACCGGCGCCGTGGGGAACTGCACCGACCCGGCGATCTCGAAGTGGTAGCCGTCGAACAACTCGACCGTCGACGCCATGCCACCGGCATACAGCTTCGATTCCAGGCACACGGTGCGCAGTCCGGCGCGCTGCAGGATCACCGCCGCGGCCAATCCGTTGTGCCCGGCACCAATCACGATCGCGTCGTAGTCGGTCATCGGTTCCGCCTTTCCTGCCCTGCTGCGCAGGCTGACACGGATCCAATGTTTTGTCAATTGTGACGAAACTAGGCGGAGGTGGGGCCGTTTCGCAACGACTCCAGGGCCGCGTGACACATCCGGGCGAGCTCGCCCAGCGATCGATCGTCGCCGAGCATCCAGAACTCCATCGCGCCGAACACCGCGGCGGCGATGCAGCGGGCGGTCACCATCGCGTGCAACCGCGCATCCGCTGTCATGTCCGCGGTGCAGCTACGTCGGTGCAGCTGCTCCTGGATGGCGTCGGCGAAGTCGGCCTGGACCTCCTGCATGTGGCGGACGATGCGGCCGGGGTCGAGTTCGCCGCCCCGCAGGGCGGCGACTTTGGTCACGGCCTCAACGTCGTAGGGAAACGAGAAGATGGCGGTTTGGACGGACTCGATGATCGGCTCGTCGGCAGGTCTGGCATCCAGTGCGGCGCGAAACCACTTCAACCCGGTGTAATCGGCAAACAACAGATCGTGTTTGGAGGTGAAGTGCCGATAGAACGTCCGCAGCGATACTCCGGCGTCCGCCGCGATCTGCTCGGCCGACGTATCTTCGACGCCCTGGGCCAGGAATCGCACCTGCGCGGCCTGGATCAGTGCCTCGCGGGTGCGTTCGCTGCGCGCCGTCCGCGCGGGTCTGGCCATGCCAGTACGGTACCTCGCTAAGTTTCGTCAATCTTGACAAAAGTGCGAGCGGTGCCGAGACTGCCGACATGGTCTCACTTCTGGTGCACGCAATCCTGGGGCTGACGGTGATCGGATGGATCGTCGCGTCGAATCCACAGGTCTTCTCGCGGCCGTCCCGCGGGCCCGCCTTTTCGGCGCTCGAATGCGCGTACTACGCCGTCGGCGTGGCGTCGATCGCGCTCGGCTGGTATTTCAACATCCGGTTCGTACGTGAGTACGCCACCGCGTCGGGCAATCCCCTTTGGGGACCGGGCAGTTGGTCGGACTACATCCGGTTGATGTTCACCAATCCCGCAGCAAGCTCAGCCAGCCAGGACTACACGATCATCAATGTCGTTCTGCTGCCACTGTTTACCATCGTCGACGGTTACCGGCGCGGACTGCGCCGGCCGTGGCTGTACTTCGTGTCCAGCTTGTTCACCAGCTGCGCCTTCGCGCTCGCGTTCTACTTCGCCACCGCCGAGCGGCAGCGCCGGCAGGCGCAGTCGCGCGAAACCGTGCACACCTAGGCCGGTTTGGTGGCCCGCCATTTTTGCCGGCCGCCCCTGACCTCGGTATGGACGTCGGTGAATCCGGCGGCGCGCAGCCGCCCGGGCAGGTCCTTCGGCGCGATCGGGTTGTAGGTGTCCGCGACGTGGATCAGACGGAAGGGCAGGGAAGGCACGCCGTCGCTGCCGGCGAACACCCCGCCGGGCTGCAGCACCCGGAACGCCTCGGCGAAGAGCTGGTCCTGCAACTCGGCGCTGGGCACGTGGTGCAGCATCGTAAAGCACACCACCGAGGTGAAATGATCTGCGGGCAGCCCGGTTTCGGCACCGCTGGCGTGGATGATACGCGCCCGCTCGCCGTAGCGGCGCTGCAGGCGGTCGGCCATCGCGCCGTCGACTTCGACCGCGGTGAGCGAGGCTGCGCGGTCCAGCAGGGCGCGCAGCGTCGCCCCGTATCCGGGGCCGATTTCCAAAGTGCGCGCGCCCAGTTCGACGTCGCGCAGCGCCCACGGCAACAGCTGGTCGGCCACCGCCTTTTCCCAACCCGCCGAGCTGCACCGGTGCCGGTGTAAGAGATTCATCGCCATACCGGAAACGCTAGGCGGGTCCGTGCACTGCGGGCTTCCGATATCCTGCCGGGTTATGTCGGAAATCAGCCACCAGGGGCTGGTGACCTCGTCGCAGACGCTGCCGCCGGGAGCGCGGATCGAACGGCACCGCCATCGGCAACATCAGATCGTCTACCCGTCCTCAGGCGCGGTCTCGGTGACCACCCCGGCGGGAACGTGGATCACCCCGGCCAATCGGGCCATCTGGATACCGGCGGGCTGCTGGCATGAACACAAGTTCCACGGCCACACGCAGTTTCACGGCGTCGCGCTGGACCCCCGCCGCTACCGCCGCGGACCTGACACGCCGACCGTGCTGGCCGTCAGCCCGTTGATGCGTGAGCTGATCATCGCGTGTTCGCAGGCCGACGGCACCGACACCGACGAGCACCACCGGATGCTGGCCGTGCTGCACGACCAACTGCAAGCCACCAGTGTCCGAGAGCCCCTGTGGATTCCCACTCCGATCGACGACCGGCTGCGGCGAGCGTGCGCGCTGATCACCGACAATCTGCGCGAGCCGTTGACGCTGCGGCAGATCGGCGAGCGGGTCGGCGTGGGCCAGCGCACGCTGAGCCGTCTGTTCCGCGACGAGCTGGCCATGACGTTTCCGCAGTGGCGCACCCAGGTGCGCCTGCACCACGCGTTGGTGCTGCTCGCCGAGCACCAAAACGTCACTTCTGTTGCACTGCAATGTGGTTGGGCCACACCGAGCGCCTTCATCGACACCTACCGGCGGGCCTTCGGGCATACCCCCGGCAAGGCGATCTAGCCGACGGGCTCGAGCAGTTCGGTGCCCACGAACGGCACCAGTGCGTCGGGGACCCGCACGGTGCCGTCGGGCCGCTGGTGGTTTTCCAAGATGGCGACCAGCCAGCGGGTGGTGGCCAGGGTGCCGTTGAGGGTGGCGGCGATCTGCGGCTTGCCGTTCTCGTCGCGGTAGCGCGTGGCCAGCCGGCGGGCCTGGAACGTGGTGCAGTTCGACGTCGAGGTCAGCTCGCGGTAGGCGCCTTGCGTCGGAATCCATGCCTCGCAGTCGAATTTGCGGGCCGCCGACGAGCCGAGATCGCCTGCGGCAACGTCGATCACGCGATACGGCACCTCGATGCGGGCCAGCATTTCGCGCTGCCAGCCGAGCAGTCGCTGATGCTCGGCCTCGGCGTCGGCGGGCATGCAGTAGACGAAGCCCTCGACCTTGTCGAACTGATGCACACGGATGATGCCGCGGGTGTCCTTGCCGTGGCTGCCGGCTTCCCGGCGAAAGCACGACGACCACCCGGCGTAGCGCAGCGGCCCGCCGGACAAGTCGAGGATCTCGTCGGCGTGATAGCCGGCCAGCGGAACCTCGGAGGTGCCCACGAGGTAGAGGTCGTCGGCGTCGAGGTGGTACACCTCCTCGGCGTGCGCGCCGAGAAACCCGGTGCCGGACATGATGTCCGGGCGCACCAGCACCGGCGGGATCATCGGGACGAAGCCGTTGTCGACGGCCAGCCGCACCGCAAGCTGCAGCAGTCCCAGCTGCAGCAGCGCGCCGCGGCCGGTCAGGAAATAGAACCGCGACCCGGACACCTTGGCACCGCGCTCCATGTCGATCAGGCCCAGCGACTCGCCGAGTTCCAAATGGTCTCTTGGGTTTTCGATCGCAGCCGGCTCGCCGACGACGTCGAGGACGGTGTAGTCGTCCTCCCCGCCGGCAGGTACCCCGTCGATGATGACGTTGGAGATCGCCATGTACGCCGCGGTGAATGCCGCCTCGGCCTCGGCCTGCTCGGCCTCGGCGGCCTTGACCCGCTCGGCCAGTTCCTTGGCCCGCTGCAGCAGCGCCGGCCGCTCGTCGGGCGATGCGGCGCCCACCTTCTTGCTGGCGGCCTTCTGCTCGGCGCGCAGCGAGTCGGCCGCCGAGATCGCGGCCCGCCGGGCGGCGTCGGCGGCCAGCAGCGTGTCGACCAGGGCGGGGTCCTCGCCGCGGCTGGTCTGGGAGCGGCGAACGGCGTCGGGGTCGTCGCGCAGCAGTTTCAGGTCGATCACGGACTTCGACCCTACTTTTGCCCGCGGCCAGGTCGCCGCCGCACCCCGGTAAGCAACATCTGCATCAAGTGTCACGGGGTGCGTCGGGCCTGTCAGAATGGAGCCAATGTTGGACGCACCCGAGCAGCACGATTCACTCGCCGAACAGCCGGAATCCCGGCTGGCGCGGTTGGGCTGGCTGCACACGTTGCATGCCACGGCGACGCGGCGCGCGTTGTTGCTGACCGCGCTGGGTGGTCTGCTGATCGCCGGGATGGTCGTCGCATTGCCGATCTCCGGCGACCGCGGGCGGCTCGCCGGCTATATCGACCCGGTGCCCAGCACCGGCGCGAAGGGCAACGACGCCTTCAACCACGCGGGCAGCGGTGACTGCCTGATGTGGCCGGATCGCACGCCGGAGGCGGCGACGATTGTCGACTGTAAAGAGGAGCACCGCTTCGAGGTCGCCGAGTCGATCGACATGCGGACCTTCCCCGGCTCGGAATACGGGCCCGATGCCGCGCCGCCGTCGGCCGCGCGCATCGAGCAGATCAGCCAGGAGCAGTGCGAATCGGCGGTGCACCGCTACCTCGGCACCAAATTCGATCCGAGCAGCAAGTTCACCATCAGCATGCTGTGGTCAGGCGACAAGGCGTGGCGGCAGCACGGCGAGCGCCGGATGCTGTGCGGCCTGCAGCTGCCCGGCGCCGGCAACCAGCAACAGGCCTTCAAGGGCAAGGTCGCCGACCTCGACCAATCGCGGGTGTGGCCGGACGGCACCTGTCTGGGCATCGACCCGTCGACCAACCAGCCCACCGACGTCCCGGTCGACTGCGTCGTGCCGCACGCGATGGAGGTCACCGGCACGGTCAACCTGATGGCGAAGTTCCCCGAGGGGCTACCCCCCGACCCCGAACAGGACGCGTTCATCAAGGAGTCCTGCACCCGGCTCACCGACGCCTACCTGGCGCCGGTCCAGTTGCGCAGCACCACGCTGACGCTGATCTACAACACCCTGTCGCTGCCCAGCTGGTCGGCCGGCAGCCGCGAAGTCGCCTGCAGCATCGGGGCAACCCTGGGCAACGGCGGCTGGGCGACGCTGCTGAACAGCGCCAAGGGGCCGCTGCTGATCAACGGCCAGCCGCCGGTTCCGCCGCCGGACATTCCGGAGGAGCGGCTCAACCTGCCGCCGATCCCGATGCCCAGCGGCGGCAGCGCCGGCAGCTCCGCGTCGTCGGCGGGATCGTCGGGCGGGTCGTCGGCGGGTGGGTCGAGTACCCCGCAACAACGGCAGGGCAACGAACACCTGCCGCAGCAGCCGGGACG
>NZ_LQPE01000177.1 GCF_002101735.1 Mycobacterium kyorinense
GCGTCGGCCGGGCCGACCCGCACGAACAGGTGCACATGATCGGGCATCACTTCATGCGCCACGACATGCCAGCCGTGAGTAGTCGTCCAGGGCGGGTCGGTGAAGCCGAGCCGGTGGCGGTCCCAGCGGGCGGCGGCACCGAGCACCGACACCCGTCGCCGATACTTCGGGCACCACACCAAATGCAAACCCAGCGAGCACACGCCTCCCGGCGTGCGACGAAACCGCTGACCTGACACACCCAGAACCCTACGAGACGACACCGACAAAACTGGCCTGACCACACTGTTCACCCACGCCCCGATTCCCCCGGCCGCTAAAGCGACCGGCCCTCGGGGCGCATCGGGTGGCGCGTCGTTGTTTGCGGTGTTTACCGCGCGGCGCTAACGGCGGTTACCGGCTGCGTGTGACCGGTGGCCAGCGAGGCGAGGGCTGCATCAATGACGGTGTTGGTGGCATACCCGTCGTAGGCTGTCGCTCCCTCGGTGGTGGATTTGGCGGCCACCGCGGCCAGCCAGGCGGCGTCCTGGGAACGGTAGGCGCGATGGAAGCGTTCCATCCAGGCGTCGGGCGTCGGGCGGGCGGCGCGACCATCGGCCGTCGCGCGGTCGGTCTGGGTGGGCGAGGCGAGCGTGAGTGCACCGCCGCTGGTGACGATGTCGCAGCCGATGTCGTATTGCAGTCCGGGCCCGCGGCCAAGCTCCATAACCCCAAGAACTCCTGAGTGCGTGGTGAGTGTGACGACAACGGTCACCGTGGATTCGTCCTGGCTGGTCTTGGCTATGACCGAGACCTCTTTGACTTCCTCGCCGCTGAGCCAGCGGAACAGATCTATGTCATGGGAAGCGGAGCTGCTGATGAGCTGCTGCTCGTCAAAGTTGATGACGGCCAGTGGATTACGGTGGCGCTGGCTGATCAGGACGGGCTCACCGACGCGGCCAGAACGTAATGTCCTGTGAATGTACTCGTAGTCGGCGTCATAGCGGCGCATGTAGCCAACTTGCACTAACTGGCGGCCGCTGGCCCGTTCGGCGTTGACCAACTGAAACGACTGGTCGGCTGACGTGGTGAGCGGCTTCTCACAGAGCACAAACAGGTTGCGCGCGATGCACGCTTTGACGATTTCGTAGTGAGTGTCGTCAGCGGCGGCCACCACGACGGCGTCGACGTCGGCGTTGTTCACACAGTCCAGCGGGTCGTGGAAAACGGTAGCTGTCGACACCTGAGCGGCGGCGCGTTCGGCGAAGGGGACATGACTGTCGGCCACGGCGTTGATCTGTGCCTGCGGTTGCAGGTTCGCGAAGATCTCTAGGTGCGCCATACCCATATTGCCCAACCCGATCAGGGCGAGCCGCACCGGCGCGGTGCTCACAGCGAAGTTCCTGAAACCGAGTGTGGTTCAAGGGAATCCGCTGCAACTAGTGGCTGGTCACTGGCTACCTGTGTCCACTCACCGGTGGAAACTGAGGCAGCGACCGCGGCGTGAATCGTCGCCGCCCTCAAACCGTCAGCGAATACGGGCAGCCCTTCGGGTGCGGTGCCGGTGAGAATAGCCTCGTAGACATCTGCGACGAAAAGGTTAAAGCAGTCCTGGTACCCCTGCGGATGGCCAGGGGGCAACAAGGAATAACGGGCGCTGCGCGGATCGAGCTCGGCCCCATCTCGCAACAGCACCGTGTTGGCGCCTAGGCCGCCAACGATGAGCTCATCGGGACTTTCTTGGTTGAACTGCACCGCAGTCTTACGACCGTCGAAGGAGAAGAACAACCGGTTTTTTCGACCCGGCGAAGCCTGACTGACGACGACACTTCCGACCGCTCCTCGGTCGGTGCCAAATACGACCACAGCACCGTCATCCTGGCCGTCGCCACGCTGGCGTGCGGCGCCTTCCATCGCGACGACAGCGCTGATGCGATGGCCGGTCACGAACTCCATCAAGTCACACCAGTGCGACCCGATGTCGGCGAAGGTTATTGAGATACCGCTTTGCGCCGGATCGGAGCGCCAGCCGCCCGGAGCAGCTTTGACCCTATGGTCTTGCAGGTAGCCACCATGCATGAGCCACACAGCCGAATCGGCGATACGGCAACGTGCTTCGCGCACCATGGCGTAGAAGCGGTAGATGAACGACACAGCCGCCACCGTGCCCGCGTTTTCGGCAGCCTTCACGAGGGCGGCAGCGTCGCCAACCGTTGTTGCCAACGGCTTTTCGCAGATGACGTGCTTTCCCGCTGCCAAGACTGCGGCGGTCTGCTCGAGGTGCAGATTGTTCGGTGTGCAGATGTGCACGACATCGACGTCATCGGCGGCGAAGATTTCCTCTACGGTGGCGGCGCGCTCCGCGCCGAGGCGCTGCGCGGCGCGCTGACTGCTTTGCGGGGTGCTGCCACTGACCGCGGCGAGCTGGCCGCCGGCACGATGGACGGCGTGGGCGTGCACCGAGCCAACCATCCCAGCGCCGATGATTGCGCTGCGTGGTGGTTTTGGCTGGCTCACCGCTGATCTCTTTCTTCGTGAGGCGGTTTCTGTGTGCCGAAATCGTATAGAACTCGGGTTGGCTGTCGCACGCTAGCTGGCTGGTGTCGAGGCAGTGGCCCCGGCACTGAGTGCAAGCCTGTTTCCTGCACTGCTAGGACTGTCCCGGCTCGATCACCGACAAAGTGTTGTCGTTGTTGCCGGTGTAGACGATGTGGGTGGTGGGGTCGACAGCCACCGCGAACGTGTCGATTCTTACAGTGAGTTTTGTGCCGTACGAGGAGGGTTTGTCCGATTGGCGTGTTTACTGCGCTGAGGAAGCAGTCGGCCACGACCGCGACGTCACGGTTGAGGAATGCCAACGGCTCGTCGACGAAGCCACCGCCAGCACCTGGTGGCACGAGTGGTTTCCCGACACGGCCCCGATTGAAGTCGTGGAAGGCGGCGACGAGACGCCCGAACTTCATCTCATCTCGTCGTATGCCGATCACTACGGCTACCCGCGCCCGACCAAGTGGCTGATCTCCTTGCATCCCAAGATGCTGACCGCGCGGGTCTTGCTGCACGAACTCGCGCATTGCGTAGCCCCGAGCTACGTTGTCGAGGAGGTCAAAACCCCACGGGGCCGACGCAGTTTCGAAGACGCGATGTACCGCCGCAAACACTTGGTCCATGGAGGCTGCTTCACCGCAGCACTAGCTGTCATCACCGACAACATGCTGCCCGGTGATGACGGCCAACTCGCGACGGCGTTTGCGCACTATGAGGCGCCGATTGCGCCACAGGACGACCTGCGTACGCAGTTGGCTGGTCAGCCAGCGGTTCTTGATGAGCAGGAGGCGTTCTACGCCGAGGTCACCCGGCGTAGCGCCGAGGCCGACGCCCGATATGTTGCCGAACACGGACAAGCTCCCCCGGTGGGAGCGGTTCCGTCTTTCCACTGGGGGTTGCACATCGAGATGATGCGGCGGGATCGCCGCCGCCGGGAGAACGGCCGGCTCATATCCCAGCGTCGAGTCGCAGAGGCGATCTCAGAGGTGATGCCCTGCTCAGCGCGTCACATCTCCAAGCTCGAGAACAGCCGCGAACGTCCCGACGATCCAACGCAACTCAAGCGTGCAATGTTGGCGACCATTTTCATAGGTATCGACCCGATTTGGACCCGCTACAACCTCCGGCTCACGCGCTGGGAATGCGGCGACATCACCATGGAACAAGCCCGCGTGCTCAACCCTGACTGGGCTGAGCTGGTTGACCACATCAACCAGCTCCTGCATCAGATGCCACCGCGGTGGCATGTCGAGGGAACGCGATAGCTCTAAGCGCAGTCCGGGGCCCAAAAATCCCCAACTGCCCTAGCCTGCCGGTCGACTGGAGGACTCTAGTTTGGCGCGCTTGGCCACATCTCTCACGGCTCGGCGGATCCGCCGGCGTCCTTCACTCGAACCTACCGACGAAAACAGAAGAACGGATTCCGCAGATTTTAGAATAATCTTCACATCATTATTAGTTACATGTTAGTATCTATTGGCGACTGCTGCTGCTGCTAGTTTATTATTCGATTCGCGCCATATCACAAAACCTAGATAAATGTAATTGATGCGCGACAGTACAAGTTTTTGTAGGGCCATTTCTATGTTTCGCTAGATGAATGTCAGCTTCTCCGGCGCGTGGATCGTCAGCGTCGGTCAAATCTGGGCGATGAAGCAGCATAACAAGGTCACTATCTTGTTCGATGGCGCCGCTTTCACGCAAATCGGACAGCAATGGCCGTTTATCTGTCCTTTGCTCAGGCCCTCGGTTTAATTGACTCAAGGCGACCACTGGAAGATTTAGTTCCTTAGCAAGAAGCTTAAGGCTTCGGGAAAAGTCCGATACTTCCTGCTGGCGCGACTCGTAATGCTTTCCCGATGTCATCAACTGTAGGTAATCGACGACGATAAGTTTGAGATCGCAGCGCTGGGCGAGGCGTCGTGCTTTCGCGCGGATCTCCATCATCGTCAGGTTAGGTGAGTCGTCGATGTAGAGCGGCACCTCACTGAGCTCAGCCATGCAGCGCGCCAAGCGTGCCCAGGTGTCGTCGTTGAGGCGCCCGGACCTCAGGTCGGCTAGTTTGATCTTGGCTTGCGCGGACAGCAGCCGCATGACGATCTCGGATTTACTCATCTCCAGGCTGAAGATGACACTGGCCATCCGATGCTTGATCGAGCATGACCGCATGAAATCCAGGGCCAGCGTGGAGTTGTGCGTGGGGACCATCCCTGCTCCGGCCAGGTACAGGTGATCGGCGTTGTCGACCTGCACGCAGCGCACCGGGACCGACGCCCGCCGGCGCACCGCCGTCACCCGGTGGATTCCTGCCGCAGCTGCCGGCGTGACGAGGGTGTCTGCGCCCTGATGGACGGGATGCCCCATGGTGCGTGTCAGCTCGAGCATGGCCGCGCGGTGCACCGGTCGCACGCACCCCAGTGCGTTCGCGCACTGTCCCGGATCCGCGAAATCCGTTGCAGGATCGCCAGCATGCTCGATGACGGCATGCACTAGTGGCCGCCGTTGAGCCCGCACTCCTCGGAGGTAACGGCCCACGACGGCATAGTCGCCCTCGCAAGCGTCATTGTCGTCGCCGCAGATCCAACGCCCAACGACGGCGGGTGCGGGCAGCCCGGGCGCAGCCGCGAGATTCGGCGCCGCCGCTACGATCACGTGGCCGACCCTGAGCTCGCCGCTGGTTACAACCCCGGCAGTTGTGGGCCACTGGTGTTGCTCATCGGCGACAATCACACTGCCATCAGAGAATTCGACGTCGTAGCAGGGCCGACCATGTAGCACTTCGGTGGCTGCCACCACCTGGGTGGGGTGGCCGTCGGCGCCCAACAGCCAATCCCCCACGGCGACGTCCCCCATGGTTGTCCATCCAGTCGGAGTAGGCAGCGGGGTATCCAGAGCCAGCGCCTTGCCCACCCCCGGCCGGGCGGCGACAACAATCATCTGGCCTGGATGCAGTCCATTGGTAACTTCGTCGATGTCGGCGAAACCCGTTGGCACCCCGCGGGCTAGCCCGCCGCCGCATGCCAACGCGTCGATCTCATCCAGTGTCGGCTGTAGCAAGTCGTCGAGCGCAACCATGTCCTCGGTGACGCGACGGTTACTGACGTCGTAGATCTCCGCCTGGGCACGATCGACCACCTCGGCGACATCGGCGCCCTCGGCGCCGGCGTAGCCGTACTGCACCACCCGTGTACCTGCCTGCACCAGCCGGCGCAGCAGCGCTTTCTCGGCGACGATGCCCGCGTAGTAGCCGGCGTTGGCCGCCGTGGGCACCATCGAGATCAGGGTGTGTAGATACGGCGCGCCGCCGATGCGGCGCAGCAGGCCTCGGCGGTCCAGCTCAGCGGCGACCGTCACCGCGTCGGCCGGCTCGCCGCGACCGTAAAGGTCGAGGATCGTCTCGTAGACACACTGATGGTTGGGCCGGTAGAAGTCGTCGGGCTGTAGCCGTTCGACCACGTCGGCGATCGCGTCCTTGCTCAGCAGCATCCCGCCGAGCACTGACTGCTCAGCCGGCAGATCTTGCGGTGGCTGGCGCAGGCCCGCATCGTCACCGCCGCTGTCTCGGATCGCCCGCACGGGCGGCTGGCGATCGCTGACCGCGGTCACGCGCACACCCCCAGCTCGGGCGAAACCAGCTCCGGCGGAGCCAAAACCGTCCAGCAGGCGTCGCACACCACCGAACGCAGCGGCAAAGCGTCCCGCTCAACCCCAGCGGCCGCCTCACAGGCCACGCACATTCCCTGCCCGCCAGCAAAGACCAGCGACTCCGCGGCCAGATCGGGATCCGGCGCGCTCGGTGCTTCGGGAGCCAATGCTTGTACCCACTGCTCGAGCGCAGCCGACAGCTCCTGGCCGGGATACTCACGCATCGCCATGCGCCCTGCATGCGCCAAGGCCCGCGACTCGTCGGGGGTCGTAGTGCCAAGCCGGGCCCGTACCGCCGCCAAAACCCGGTCCAGGTTCTTCTCCCCCGCTGCGGTCACCACCGCGTCACGCCAGCGCGTGGTCTCTGCGGCGTGCGCTTGAGCTGCCCGCGCGGCTTCGCGCCGATCCCATGCCCGCTGCAGCGGGGCCAGCCGGGGCCCGGCACCGGGCATGTTGTGCGTCAGCCGCCACAGCGCCAGCCGCCACGGCCGCTCGACGTGATCAGGCAGGGGCGCATCGAGCACTGCGAGGATCTGCTCAGGCTCAAACCCTGCTGCCAGCCGATTGCGGATCTCGCGGCCCAAACACCAGCGCAGCCGCCCACTCAACGACGCGAACACCGCGGGTAGCTGGCTGAGGACCATGCGGACATCATGTGGCCGAACATCGACCGCGCGCGGTCGACGCGCCGCAAGACGGCCGCTGCTCGATCGGAGGGTAGGGAGGTAACTGTTTGGCTTATAAGAGGAATCGCCGGCGGAAAAGGTGACGGATTCGGCGATCACCCGCCCCTGAGAGTCCCGCTCGAGGGGAACGATGTCACCCAAAAAACGCGGGTCGATACCGATCTGCGCGTGCCTGCCGCGACCACAGGCAGGCACATAGGTGATCACGCCGGCCGCGGCAAGGGCAGCGAGGGCTCGCCCCACCGTTTTCAGGTCGTAGCGGCGCCCGCAGGCCCCGGCGGCGGCCTCGACGATTTGAGCCAGCCGGACGGTGTCGTCAGTGACCCTCGACCAACCGCATAGCAGTGCGAGGACCGCGGTCAATACATGGCGCCGGGCACCCGTTAACCGCATTGGCTCCGCATGTGCTTCCACGCGCGCCCGGACTTGTCGGGCATCGGCGTACTTCACCCGCGGCCGCGGCTTGGACCACGCCGATCTGGGACCGGATTGCCTTGTCGGCGAGAGCAAACCGCGCTGCGCACCGCATGGTTTGGCACCAACAGTCGACTGGTCACCTGGATGCCCAAGGCGCTCAGGCCGGGCTGACGCACGGTTGGTAAGCGCATGACGATGCGTAAAAAAGGTTTGCTGACCGCGTCTGTTACGGCCGGCGGTGTCGCGCTGCTGCGGCACCGCGGAAACATGATGTAAAGCACCGCAGTCGGTGCTTGAAACGGTTTCAGGGCATAAGCTACCCTGGAACTGCCTACCCTGCACGGTGGAAGTCCCTTCGGTTGCGAAGGGGCGCGGAGACCAGAACTGTCGATTCGGTCTCTCGGTCCGGAGTGCCAGCTCCGGTGGCCGCAACGAAATTTGCTCGCTACCCCCCAATTGGGGGGACCGGCCCTTGCCGTCGCGCCCCGCTATCAAGTTGTAAGTGCCCGGTGGCCCCGAGCGGCGCTAAGTTTTCCCCCAGAACCCCCCTTTCCTTCCTGTCGTAATCCGTTGCGGTGCTAGCGCTTTGAACGCTGACACCGGTATCCAGTCCGCGTCCGCCGCCTCGGTGTATCCCCGCCGAACCCACGGCCCCTACCCAATCGGTGGCCGCAATATGAAGCAGCGCAGCCTAAAGCGAAGCAACCCAGCGCCCACGCTGACCACACCAGAGGGTGGCTGATACCACCGCGACAATAGGTAGCGCGAGAATCACCGACCGCGACTGGACGGAATGCAAAACCAGCGAAGAAACCTGCCATGACAGCCCCGGCTTCCTGCACACACTCGCGTGAATCCGGCCCCGGTCGAGCCCAAGGGCCACAATCAGACTCAGCGACACATCAGCGTGCGGCGCAGACCAATCAACGAACATCCCCAGTCGATTAAGACTGATGAACATCGCGGGAGTCGGTCACCAACATGTCGGCACCCGATACCCCACGGCCTGTTTCGCCGAGCCGGCCGCGGCGGGCCCCTACTCGACTCGATGCCCGCAGTATGGATCTGCTTGAAGGCCAAACCCCCCAAAGAGCCGGCAGCTCTGTCGCTTTCGGCGATACATACGTCCGGTTGGTGTTCGCCGTCGCAAGCAAGAGACGAACGTCGGACCTCGCCGCCGGCGCCCGCGCCGACGTAGTCCACGGTCGCGGCGGCTGTCATCGGTCGGCGATCGACGTTGTGAGAACGGACCATAGAGCTCGTGCTAGGAGGCACCGCTCCCGCGCGCCCCCAGGCCAGGCGACGTCGATCGTTATCAACGGCCGCGCCGTCCAGCTGGGCCCGCCGCGTGAGCGGGATGAGCCGCCGGCGGCGGGCAGGTCCGCCGCGAGTGAGCCGCGGCACCGGGCTGTCCCAGTTCGAGCAGTTCATGCTGCGCTCGCCATCATGAGTTCGGCCCACCTGCGGTCGGTCAGCTCAGGAAGGCGGCCGCTGCGATCGAAGGTCAGGCATTGCAACGCAGTCGATTTCGGCAGGTACAACGGATGACCCGGCTGGCCGCCCTGAGTCCAGCTCAGCACGGCCAGCGATGCCCCGTGTGATGCACAGCCGCGCATCAGCAGCCGTGTCACGTGCGCAGCGCGCTGGTGGTCAGCATTTCCGCCCCAGGCCAAGACGATCAGATCACGCTGGCGGCTCAACCGCATCAGGTGCGCGTCGTTATCCGCGCCGACTGGGTCGACGTGGCCGCACAACATTTGCGGGTCGCGAGACCGAAGGCCATACAGATTGCATACATCGATTCCGCCGTAGCCGAATCGTTCAGCGAACCCGACAACTCGCCGGATCGTGGCGTCGTCGGTGTGCTCATCGGCGGTTGATGGATTGAGCATCACTACGCCGACCAACGGCATAGCGTCATCCCAGATTCGTTGAAGCCGATACCGGTAGCGGTTGTCGTCGGAGAATATCGCCGACGATCGAAGATAGTGATGGTACCGGGGCCGCGGCAGGTGCGGGTGCGGTAGGTGCAAGTCCAACGTCAGAGTCATGATGACCCTCTCCCAGCGCGAAACATGTTGCTAGTCAGTCTGATCGGAGCACGATGTGTCGGCGCGCATCGTGAGTGGCCCCAGTCTGCCGACGCGGACGTACGGGTGCTGCGTCGAGCGCGGTCACGCGGAGGCCTTCGCGTAATCAGCAGCGGCGCGCGTCAATTCAGCCCCACTGCCAGGCACCACCGTCCACCCCTGGGCGAGCAGATTGTGCCTAAGCTGTGGGTCGGGTTCGAAACGGGCCATGGTCGAGTCGGCATCGTGAGAAAGCACCGTGTCGTAGGTGTACCAGGCGTATGGTTGGCCATCCGGTGCAATGATCAGCCAGCCGACGTCTGAGGCTGAGCCGGATCGGTTGTGGGACATCAGTCAATTCCTTCCATGTGATGCGGATGCGCGGTGGAGCGCGTCATAAGTCGATTCGCCAAGCGTCGGGCCGGGTCTGATGCCTGACATCGCGCGGTAGCGTTCGGATTGAGACACGCGGTCTACCAACGGAACTCGCTGCGGTGGGTTGATCCTGTGTGTCATTGACGGATAACCCGTGTGGGCCGGCGGTCGCAGCCGCCAACCAGTCCAGGAGGATGCATACCTTCTCGGGCTCCCCACCGCCGACAAGGGTGCTACCGGCTTGCCGCCAGAACGTGTCGGCGAGGTGGTCTACGACAAACCGGTCGGCGACTAGCAGATCGCCGCCAATGAAAGTGGCGTAGATCTTGACCTGAGGCCGACTAAATCGCCATGTCTCGGCCTGATCGGCGCCCCGGTCCACCCCCTCGATGACCCATCCATTGATCGGTGCCATCGCGACGATCGCTTCCTTGCTAGTGATCCCGGTCATGAGTGAGACCGCCCCCCCTTGTCATCTAGTTGCGTCAACGCGCTCCGAGAGCGCGATCTACTTGCGGTTGTCTGTGCTGGCTGTGTGCGGCTGACAGATCGCGCAAGCCGACGTCTGTGGCGGCCTCGTTAATCAGTGCGCTGCCGTTCTGTTGGCGCCGATGGCATTGCCGCCGGCCAGGATTGGTCCCGCGCTGCCCGGCCGCACCCCTCGCGACGAGGCTGTGCAGCAGCAACACCGTCGTAGCTGCCGAACAGCGCGGGACAACCCCACCCTCGGCGGCCGTGCCGCCTCGTTCACCGCGGCCGCCAAGAGCAGCCGGTCGTGTGGCTAGAAGTGCGGCCGTGACCGTGTGGGCCGCCCCGGCTGCGGGCCCTCGGGCGACCGGTCCGGCGTCACACGGTGACGGCCGATCGCCAACGCGCCGCGGGGCTGCTGCTCCCGGATCCGTGGGGATCGCCATCATGCGACCTCCCGGATCAGCGTGGGATATCCCGCCTGGCACGCCGGGCAGACCGGCGCGCCGCCAACAGATGACCGAGAGCAGATCGCGCAAGTTTCGCCGTCGGACAACACCGCATCGGCTGGCTCATCTCCCCACACCAGTGGCTTAGAGGCGCTCACGGGACACCACCTGGATGCCGTCTTCGGACGCCGCGGCGAAACGCACAGACCGCCCACCCGACTCCGCGGTGACCACGACCGTGTCACCGCTGTTTCGGACGGCCGTAACGGTGCACGCCAAGCGGTCAGGCCCCAAAACAACGTCACCGGCGTTCAAATCGCCGACAGCGCAGACTGATTGACACCTCAAACCAGGCATCGATGCCCCCCATTTCCCCACCGACCGGCCCCCTGTCGGTCGGTGCCCACCGCGGTACTCCCCCACCCTCGGTGATGCCGCCTGATGTTAAGCCGACGGTCTGACATCGACGCCCGCCGCGCGCCACCATTGCGCCGGCGGAGTCGCTCGGAGCCCAGCGCGGCGGTCATGATGAGACCCCAAGCGCATCAAGATCATTAACAGCGGGCGGCGACTCGGCAGGCGCGTCCAAGGCAACCCAGTAGACCTTGCGGTCACCGGCCACGGTGCGGCGAGCGATGCGGCCGTCCTGTTCCAGACGCCGCAGATGGGGATAGATGTCGTGCCCGCTGCGGGGCCGCTCAATCACATGCCAGTCGACGTGGCATTCGACGACATTCCACGGTGTGATCTGGCCGTCGGGATGGGTCGACGCGCACCGCGACCGCACAGAGTGAACCTGCCACGGGGCCCCCGCCGCCACCTCGTCGGTGGACATCGGTGACGGTGCCCCCAACAGGGCGACGAACAGCTGCTCGCGGAAATCCGCGGCCTCGGTCCTGTTCATGCGACCACCGCCGCCGAATGCTGGCCATGAGCCGTCGTCGCAACCGAACCCGCGACACGCAGGCGGCTAGCGCACGAGCCGGGGTGATCGGTGGCTGGCCCAAACCGGGGCGCGGCCGGTAAGGGTGGCACGCCGCCGGCTAGCTCCCGCGTGGGAGTCCCCCCCAACCGGCGGCGTGCCGTCTGAGTGCCGTTCACCGGCCCCCTCCTCCGGTGAACGGCACGCTCTTGGCAGCGCCGGCAACCTGCGTGCCCGATTTGCGCTGCGCCTGCAAGACTTTCGCGATGGCCACGTTGAAGACTTCGGCGATCCGCTCCGCGGTGCAGCCTTCGGCGTCGTTGACCGCGTAGAGGTCACCACCGGGTACAGCGCGGCGGGTGGCCCGCAGAACCGCTGCCAGCGCGATGGGCATTTCGCGCACATACCACGAACGCCTGAGGCAGTCGTAGATGTCGAATTCGTCGGCGTTCCAAAAATTCAGAGCGATCGTGCGCGCCCCAGCCAGAACCTCGACCAGGCCGGGATCGGGAGCGCCGACCCGTGACGCAGTCATCCCACACGCCTCGTCGCGAGGGCACCGTAATCCGAGGCGGCTACCTCCTCGGAGTGCGCCACCACCGCGGTTCGCCTCGGGCTGCGGCGGCGGGGCTTGAGACGCCGGCGCTCACGTTCAGACAGCCCACCCCAGATCCCAAATCGTTCATCGTGGCTGAGCGCGTACTCGAGGCATTCGCCCCTAACAGGGCAGGCTTTGCAGAGCTTCTTCGCGTTGGTTGTTGCGCCGCCCTTTTCCGGGAAGAACTGCTCAGGGTCGGCCTCCTTGCACAGCGCCTGCTCCTGCCAGAGCAGTTCAGATGCCTCTCGCAGGGCGGCTAACGCTCGTGGAGAGGCGATCAGGCCATAGGTCTCAATGAGCTCGAGGATGGTCTGGGGTGACACCCGCACATCGATGGCCACACCGCCGCTGACAGTGCTGCGGGTCTCGAAGGACAACGCGCGCACCGCGTCGTAGACATCCTGCGAGCCGTGCCCCGCAACGCCGTCGAATTGCTCGGGCAGGTTTTGGATGAGCAGCCAAGTTCCCGACAAGCTGACGTGATGGCGCAGCGGTGTTGCCGACAGCTGGGATAAGCGATCACCCGCGGCTAGGGCATCGACACGGCCGCCGCCTACAGAACCGGCCCGCGGCGCCTTGCTACGATCGTTGTTGTCTGGCAAAGACACAATTCCCTCCTTCAAGGGAAGTCCGTTCGAGGTGGCTCTCGATCGGAGAACGATTCGCACATGCCCCCGGCGATTTCCCCCCTACCGCCGGGGGCATGTCGTCTTTCACGGGCTAGTCCGTCGCGTCTGCGAACCCCTGCCTGCCGTCGGCTGGCTAGCCGGTAAATCCAACCTCCTGGGAATCAGGGATCCGGCGGTCCGTGGGGGAAACCAGATCCTCGAATACGTCCATATGAGCGTTGACCATAACGACTGAAAAGACTTCGGTCAAGCACTCTCAAGAAGAACATGCCCAAAAGGACGACCAACGCGCCACAAAACGGACGTATACCTCCCACTCCGCTTCGCGCTGAACAGGACAAACCCACACCTATATGACCCGACGGTCATCAACAAACGGACATAGACAGCCCGTTATGATCACAACCATGACCGCGCCGGCCGAAGGAAATGTCCGTCTGCGTGCCGCGCGGGAAAGTATCGGCCTGGACTCCCAGGCAGCCTTCGTCAACGCCCTAATCAGCACCGCCAACAAACACGGCTACGAACTGTCGGTCACCGCCCGAACCGTGCGCCGCTGGGAATCAGCAACCCCACCCTGGCCGCATACCCCCCACATCAAAGCACTTGAAGCACTATTCCAGCGGCCCATCACCGAACTCGGATTCACCCCCCGCAAACCCGGTCAACAATCAGCGGCCACAGGGCGCAACCACCAACGATTCGTCCGCACCGCCGTCCGCGCCGTCCGCTACAACCTGCCTGACACCGTCGTCGCCGATTACAGCGAACTCACCGCCTGCTATCGGCGCCTGTACTGGACCCTGCCAGTCAGCCACCTTCAGCACAGTGCCAACGACCACAGCGAACTCGGCCTCGACATCCTCGACGCCGTGTCCAAAGACGTCCGGCCCGAACTTGCCAGCTCAGTCGCCGAATCATGCCTGCTATCGGGCCGGATCGCCTTCTTCGACCGGCGCAACCCCGAAGACGCCCACCCCCACTTCCTCTGGGCCCTCGAATGCGCCCAAGAAGCTGCCGACGACGCCCTCGGCGCCGCAATCCTGGCCCACATGGCGTTCGCCCCCGCATTCTCTGAAGACCCCGACCGCGCTGACGAAGCCCGCGACCGGGTCCGCGCCGCGCGAGCCTTCGCCAAACGCGCCGGCGACCCCGCGACCCTGACCGCCTGGCTCGACGCCGTCGACGCCGAAGTAGAAACCCGGCTCGGCGACACCCGCCGCGCCCTGCAACTGATCCGCCACGCCGAGGAAATCTACGACGAAAACGCCCCCACCCCCGACTGGCTGGACTGGTTCTCCCCCGCCCAACTGGCAGGATTCAAAGGAAACGCCCTGCTGGCCGCCGGCCACAGCCAAGAGGCCCGCCTCACCCTCGAACGCGTACTACGAGACTTACCGCCCACCGCTAGCAAACAACGCGCCATCACCTACGCCGACCTGGCCGCCGCAGCAGCAGTCCTCAAAGAACCCGAAAGAGCATGCTCGCTACTCATCGACGCCCTCGACGAGATCAGCGTGAACTGGTACGCAACCGCCATGGCCCGCATCAAAGCGGTCCGCAACGTGCTGCGCGAATGGGACGGCACCCCCGCAGTGCGCAACCTCGACGAGCGCCTCTACGACTGGACCTCGACCATGAACGCACTCACGTGAGCACAACGGAATGGTCCGGCGCCGACACAGTCCGCACACGCCGCATCGAACGCGGCATGACCCAGGCCCAAGTCGCCAAGGCCGCAGGAGTACTGCTACGCCAATATCAACGCTACGAAAAAGGCGAACGCGAACCCTCGCTTAGCACCGCCCGGGCCATCGCCGAAGCGCTAGACCTCCCCCTGTCGGAGCTTGCAGGCCAAATCGAACCAGGCGCTCCCACCGCAGCCGGCACCCCTAGCACCGCCGTCGCTGAGACCATTCAGACCCGCCGCCGCCAGATCGGCCTCACACAACTCGCCGCAGCCACCGCCGCCGGACTCCCCCTGGAGCACTACCAACGCCTCGAGGCCGGCAGCGAAGAACTCTCCTTGGCGGCAGCAACCGCGATCGCCACCGCACTCGACATGCCCCTGCCAGTACTCGCCGGCATCATCCCCCGGCCCGTCGACCTCAACGGTCAATGGTGGACCAGCTGGCAAGGCGCGCTCGACCAAACCGACACCATCGACACCCACCAGGTAACCGTCATACACGCCGGCAACCGATTGCTCCTCGACTCCGGCTGGCGCGGAGAGCTGCAAATCTCAGGCAACGAAGTCCTCATCGGCTGGTACCGGCCAGCCCAAACCATGACCAGAACACGCGCCGGAGTATTCCTCTGGCTGCCAGCCTACGAAAATTACCTCTACGGCCGATGGAGCGGAGTCAGCGCCAACAACACAGTCGTGTCGGGCTGGTGCGCCCTAGCCCGCGAAGAAGGCCGCGCCACAGAACTCATCGACACCCTGGTCCGCGACAAAACCCAGCCACGCCCAGCCCTGCGACTACCAGGCCTAAGCAACTGGGGCTAAGTGGCGCTCACCAGCTCAACGACCTCGTCCAACGACTCCACCCGCCAATCGCTGTACTCGCCGACAAGCGGGCTATCGCGGAAAATCCGCCCCCACGGACCACGTACCAAAAACGCCGGTCACGTCCCGTGGAGTGGTGTAAGAGCGGTCGCGTGTCCGCGTGTGGCTCTGTGGTAGCCACTATGCCGTGAGAGCGGCTGTGGGGGCAATGGTTTCGGCACTTTGGTCACTGACGTCGAGCAGAGCGAGGCTGGTCTCGGAGAGGTAGCGCTTGTCGGCGACCTGCCATTCGTCGTGGGCCTCAACGAGTACCGAGCCGGCCAGCCGTAACAGCGCGGCGGGGTTGGGGAACACGCCGACGACGTCGGTGCGGCGTTTGATTTCCTTGTTCAATCGCTCCATTATCCGGCCCTCGGGGGCGGGTCAACCCGTCGGGGTGGGATGTTCATCGATCGAGGCGCTGGAGGTGGTCGGTAAG
>NZ_LQPE01000178.1 GCF_002101735.1 Mycobacterium kyorinense
GGTGTCTTCGCCCGCATCGCTCAACGCTTACTCGCACTGGCCGCCGTGATCTGGCACAACTGGAAAATCAACACCCCCACCAAACGATCACTGATCGCCTACGACCACTGACCGGGATAGGAATCACTCATCTAGCCGGCGTCGACCCGCTGCACTCGGCTTCGCCGAGCTTGCGATCGCCGCGCCTAGTCGGCGCCGCCCGGGAACGCCGTGGTGATCGGCCAGGCGCCCACCACCCGATTCCACCGCGCAGCCGTGACGGCGCTCTGGATCAGCGCGGTCACACCGAATTCGCGGTCCTGCGGGGCTTCGGCCTGCTCGACCACCGCACGCCAGGCCACCTCGGTGTCCGTCTCCATCCGCGCCGCGAGCCGGGCCGCGTCGACCTCGTTGTCCACCCGCATGGGCAGCTGATAGCCGGCGGCGGCAACGGGCGCGGTGACTTTGCGTGCGTCCAGCATCGCGATGACCTGGTCCCGACGTTCGCGGTGCTGGGTCATGGCGGCAGACACCAGGTCGTTCACGTCCGGGGCGCAACGGGCAGACACGATGCCGTAGCCGTAGATGACGGCGTGTTCGGTGGACAGCGCCGCGCACAGGGCGTCGTCGTAAGCGGTCACGGCGCGGTGTCTTTCAACACCAGCCCGACGGTGTACGCGGCGGTGCACGCGGCCGCGATCGAGCCCATCAGGCCGGCCCGGTATCCCGACTCGCTCATGGCCAGCTGACTTGCGCTGGCGGCCGACGCGCGCAGCGAGCCGACGACGTCGGACAGTGCCGGCGGCGGTCCGGGCGGGGCGCTGGTCGTGGTTGTCGTCGTCGAGCTGGACGTGCTGGAAGTGATCCCGGCGACCCGGTCGATCTCGGCCGACAGCGCGGTCGCGTGCTGCTCACGCTCGGAGGCGACCTGCTTCAGCGCGGCAGCCACCCGCGGCGACTCGGCGGTGGCAGCCGCCGTGGCCAGTTCGCTGTCGTGGCGGGCCAGCGCCAATTGCGCTTTCAGTGGGTCGACGGCGGGGGGCCGCTCCTGCCGCGAGCCGCACGCCGTCGCGGTGATCCCCAACGCGGCCAATGCGGCACCGCCGGCTAGCACGCGTCGCCTGGTCACGACCGGCACTGTCGGTGGCACAGCAACATCCTGCCATTGCGCGCCGGAGGCAAGCATGACGCGGTGAGCGGACGCTCGCGGTCCCCGGCTGACGGCGGATTCCTGGCGTATCGTTGGTTGCTGTTCCCAGGAACTTCGATGACCGGACAACTCAAGATGAGGAGCTCGCCGTGGCCACCGGGCTACCTTCGCAAACGCAGGTGATCGAGCTACTCGATGGCGAGTTCGCGCGCGCAGGCTACGAGATCGAAGACGTCGTCATCGACACCCGGACCCGTCCGCCGCGGATCACGGTGATCGCCGACGGCGACACCGCACTGGACCTGGACACCATCGCCGCGTTGTCGCGATCGGCATCGAGAGTGCTCGACGGCGTCAAAAGCATTCACGGCCACTACGTGCTCGAGGTCAGCTCGCCCGGTGTGGAGCGCCCGCTGACCAGCGAAAAGCATTTCCGCCGCGCCCGCGGCCGCAAGGTCGAAATGGCCTTGACCGACGGGTCCCAACTGACCGGCAGACTCGGCGAGGCCCGCGACAACACGGTGACGCTGGTCGTCCGCGACGGCCGCGACTTTGCGCTGCGTTCCATCCCGCTCGACGAGATCGACAAAGCCGTTGTGCAAGTTGAGTTTTCGTTGCCGGCCCAACGGGAGCTGGAGCTGGCCACGCAATCGGGTCGAGGTGCGGAAACGGAGGAGCGGCGCTGATGAACATCGACATGGCCGCGCTGCACGCGATCGAAGCGGACAAAGGCATTTCGGTGGATGTGGTGGTGGAAACCATCAAATCGGCATTGCTCACCGCTTACCGGCACACCGAAGGGCACCAACCGGACGCCCGTATCGACATCGACCGCAAGACCGGCGTCGTGCGGGTGATTGCCCGGGAGGTCGACGAACACGGCAACGTGCTCTCCGAATGGGACGACACCCCAGAAGGTTTCGGCCGGATTGCCGCCACCACCGCGCGGCAGGTGATCCTGCAGCGCCTTCGCGACGCCGAAAACGAGCGCAATTACGGCGAGTTCTCCACTCGCGAGGGCGAAATCGTCGCGGGGGTGATCCAACGCGACAGCCGCGCCAATGCACGCGGTCTCGTGGTCGTGCGGATGGGAAGTGAGACCAAGGGGTCCGAAGGGGTGATCCCGGCCGCCGAGCAGGTTCCCGGGGAAACCTACGAACACGGCGACCGGCTGCGCTGCTATGTGGTCGGCGTGACCCGCGGCGCCCGCGAGCCACTGATCACGCTGTCGCGCACCCACCCCAACTTGGTGCGCAAGCTGTTCTCGCTGGAGGTGCCGGAGATCGCCGACGGGTCGGTGGAGATCGTCGCCGTCGCGCGCGAAGCCGGGCACCGCTCCAAGATCGCGGTCAGGTCGAACGTTCCCGGATTGAACGCCAAGGGCGCCTGCATCGGCCCGATGGGTCAGCGAGTGCGAAACGTGATGAGCGAGCTGTCCGGGGAGAAGATCGACATCATCGACTACGACGAGGACCCGGCCCGCTTCGTCGCCAACGCGCTCTCGCCGGCCAAGGTGGTTTCGGTCACCGTCATCGACCAGTCGGCACGGGCCGCGCGGGTGGTCGTGCCCGACTTCCAGTTGTCGCTGGCCATCGGCAAGGAAGGCCAGAACGCACGTCTGGCGGCCCGGCTGACGGGTTGGCGCATCGACATCCGTGGCGATTCGCCTGAACACCCCGCCGGCCAACCGGACCACGGCGCCAGCCACGGCATGGCCCACGAGCGGTAGCAACGGGTCGCCACCGAACGGGCCAGCCGGTGCTGAGCGCCGGCCCGGTGCAGGTAAACTGAGCCGTGATCCAGCGCGAGACTTCGGCCTCGGCGCATCGACGCACCGAAGGACCGGTGCGGACATGCGTCGGCTGCCGGAAGCGAGAGTTGGCCGTCGAACTGCTTCGAGTGGTGGCGGTGTCGAGCGGGAACGGCAAATACGCCGTAATCGTCGACACAGCAGGTAACCTGCCGGGGCGGGGTGCGTGGCTGCATCCCTCACCGCAGTGCACGCGCGAGGCGATCCGGCGGCGAGCTTTCACCCGAGCGCTGCGCATCACCGGTTCACCGGACACATCCGCGGTGGTCGAGCATGTCGATTCGCTCGGCGCACCCGGCAACAGGACAGGTAGCAAAGAACATGAGCACACCGTGAAGTCCCGATGACCATGCGTCATAGCTAAACCCGAGGCGCGGCCCACCACCGCTGTCGCCTCATGGACAGGAGAAGTAGTGGCAGGCAAGGCCCGCGTACACGAGTTGGCCAAGGAACTCGGTGTTACCAGCAAGGAAGTTCTCGCCCGGCTGAGCGAACAGGGCGAATTCGTCAAATCGGCATCCTCGACGGTCGAGGCGCCCGTGGCGCGCCGGCTGCGCGAGTCGTTCGGCGGTGGCAAGCCCGCCGCGGAGAAGACCGCCGGCAACGGCGCACCCGCGAAGGCGGCCAAGGCCGGCGCCGCCCCGGCGCCGGAGAAACCGGAGAAAAAGGCACCGGCACCGGCCGCTGAGTCGCCCGCGCCGCCGGCCCCGCCCGTCGCGCAGCCTCAAGCCGCGCCGCCCCCCGCGCGCCCGGGCCCCACGCCCGGCCCGCGGCCCAGCGCGGCGCCCAAGCCGGCCGCCCGCACTCCGCGCGTCGGCAACAACCCGTTCTCGTCGGCGCAGCCCGTCGAGCGGCCCATTCCTCGTCCTCCCGCGCCGCGTCCCGGCGCCCCCAGGCCCGGCGCCCCGCGTCCCGGCATGTCGCCGGGCAGCATGCCGCCGCGGCCGGGCGGAGCCGCAGGTCAGGGCCGTCCGCCGCGCCCCGGCGCCCCGCGGCCCGGGCCCGGCGGCCGTCCTGGCGCGCCGGCTGGCGGGCGTCCCGGCGGCGGTGGCGGCGGCTACCGAGGCGGCGGAGGCGGAGTCGGTGCCCCGCCCGCGGGCGGTTTCCGCGGCCGCCCGGGTGGCGGCGGTGGTCGTCCCGGCCAGCGCGGCGGCGCGGCCGGCGCGTTCGGCCGTCCCGGCGGCGCCCCGAAACGCGGCCGCAAGTCCAAGCGGCAGAAGCGCCAGGAATACGACTCGATGCAGGCCCCGGTCGTCGGCGGCGTGCGGCTGCCGCACGGCAACGGCGAGACCATCCGGCTGGCCCGCGGCGCGTCGCTGTCCGACTTCGCCGAGAAGATCGACGCCAACCCCGCCGCGCTGGTGCAGGCGCTGTTCAACCTCGGCGAGATGGTGACCGCCACCCAGTCGGTCGGCGACGAGACCCTCGAGCTGCTCGGCAGCGAGATGAACTACAACGTGCAGGTCGTGTCGCCCGAGGACGAGGACCGCGAGCTGCTGGAGTCGTTTGACCTCTCCTACGGAGAAGACACAGGAGACGAAGGCGATTTACAGACCCGCCCGCCGGTGGTGACCGTGATGGGTCACGTCGACCACGGGAAGACCCGGCTGCTGGACACCATCCGCCAGGCCAACGTCCGCGAGGCCGAGGCCGGCGGCATCACCCAGCACATCGGCGCCTACCAGGTGCCGGTGGACCTCGACGGCGACCAACGGCTGATCACCTTCATCGACACCCCGGGGCACGAGGCGTTCACCGCGATGCGTGCCCGCGGTGCCAAGGCCACCGACATCGCGATCCTGGTGGTGGCCGCCGACGACGGTGTCATGCCGCAGACGGTGGAGGCCATCAACCACGCTCAGGCCGCCGACGTGCCGATCGTGGTGGCGGTCAACAAGATCGACAAGGAGGGCGCCGACCCGCAGAAGATCCGCGGGCAGCTCACCGAATACGGTTTGGTGCCAGAGGAATTCGGCGGCGACACGATGTTCGTCGACATCTCCGCCAAGCAGGGCACCAACATCGAGGCGCTGCTGGAGGCGGTGCTGCTGACCGCCGACGCCGCACTGGACCTGCGGGCCAACCCCGACATGGAAGCCCAGGGTGTGGCGATCGAGGCGCACCTGGACCGCGGTCGCGGCCCGGTGGCCACCGTGCTGGTGCAGCGCGGCACGCTGCACGTCGGCGACTCGGTGGTCGCGGGCGACGCCTACGGCCGGGTGCGGCGGATGGTCGACGAGTACGGCGAGGACGTCGAGGCGGCGCTGCCGTCGCGGCCGGTGCAGGTCATCGGCTTCACCTCGGTGCCCGGCGCCGGCGACAACTTCCTCGTCGTCGACGAGGACCGCATCGCCCGCCAGATCGCCGACCGGCGCAGCGCGCGCAAGCGCAACGCACTGGCGGCGCGGTCGCGCAAGCGGATCAGCCTGGAGGACCTGGACTCGGCGCTGAAGGAAACCAGCCAGCTCAACCTGATCCTCAAGGGCGACAACGCCGGTACCGTCGAGGCGCTGGAGGAAGCCCTGATGGGAATCCAGGTCGACGACGAGGTGGCGCTGCGCGTGATCGACCGCGGCGTCGGTGGCATCACCGAGACCAACGTCAACCTGGCCTCGGCGTCCGACGCGGTGATCATCGGGTTCAACGTGCGCGCCGAGGGCAAGGCCACCGAGCTGGCCAACCGCGAGGGCGTCGACATTCGCTACTACTCGGTGATCTACCAGGCGATCGACGAGATCGAGAAGGCCCTGCGCGGCATGCTCAAGCCGGTCTACGAGGAAAACCAGTTGGGCCGCGCCGAGATCCGCGCGCTGTTCCGCAGCAGCAAGGTCGGTGTCATCGCCGGATGTCTGGTCACCTCGGGTGTGATGCGCCGCAACGCCAAAGCGCGGCTGCTGCGCGACAACATCGTGGTCGCCGAGAACCTCACCGTGCAGTCTTTGCGACGGGAGAAGGACGACGTCACCGAGGTCCGCGACGGCTACGAGTGCGGTTTGACGCTGGGCTACAACGACATCAAGGAAGGCGACGTCATCGAGACCTATGAACTGGTCGAAAAGGAGCGTCACTAGGCATGGCTGATCCGGCCCGCGCACGCCGGCTCGCCAAGCGGATCTCGACGATCGTCGCGTCGGCGATCGAGTACGAGATCAAGGACCCGCGACTGGCCGGTGTCACGATCACCGACGCCAAGGTGACCGCCGACCTGCACGACGCGACCCTGTATTACACGGTGATCGGTCGCACCCTCGACGACGAGCCGGATTACGCCGGAGCGGCCGCGGCGCTGGAAAGTGCCAAGGGCGTATTGCGGAGCAAGGTCGGCGCGGGCACCGGGGTGCGGTTCACCCCCACGCTGACGTTCAGCAGGGACACGGTGCCCGACGCCGCGCACCGGATGGAGGAGCTGCTGGCGCGTGCCCGCGCCGCCGACGCCGACCTGGCCCGGGTCCGCGCGGGTGCCAAACCGGCCGGCGAAGCCGACCCCTACCGCGTGAGCCCGGCGGACGCCGGCGCAGAGGGAGACGCCGGTGACGACGATCGATCCGACGACTGAGCCGGCCGTGCAACGCGTCGACGCCGTCGGCGCCGCCGAGCTGCTGTCCGCGGCCGGGACCGTGGGCGTGGTCTGCCACGTGTATCCCGACGCCGACACGATCGGCGCCGGGCTGGCGCTGGGCTTGGTGCTCGACCAGTGTGGCAAGGACGTGCAAGTCAGCTTCGCCGCGCCTGCGACGCTTCCGGAGTCGCTGCAGTCACTGCCCGGCGGCCGGCTGCTGGTCGATCCGGATACTTTCCGTCGCGACGTCGACCTCGTTGTGACCGTGGATATTCCGAGTGTGAACCGGCTCGGCGGGCTGCAGGGTCTGGCGGCCGAAGGGCAGGAGTTGTTGGTCATCGACCACCACGCCTCCAACCAATTGTTCGGCACCGCCAACTTCGTCGACCCGTCGGCGGATTCCACCACGATGCTCGTCGCCGAATTGCTCGACGCGTGGGGGAAGCCGATCGATATCGAAGTCGCGCACTGCCTCTACGCCGGGCTGACCACCGATACCGGCTCGTTCCGGTGGGCCAGCGCACGCGCGCATCGGTTGGCGGCGCGGCTGGTCGAGCTCGGTGTGGACAACGCCGCGGTCAGCCGGGCCCTGCTGGACACCCATCCGTTTGCGTGGCTGATGATGCTGTCCCGGGTGCTGGGCTCGGCGCAGCTGGTGCCCGACGCGGTGGGCGGCCGCGGCCTGGTGTACGCGGTCGTGGACAACGGGGAGTGGATCGACTCGCGGCCGGAGGAAGTCGAAAGCATCGTCGACATTGTGCGCACCACCGCGCAGGCCGAGGTGGCCGCGGTGTTCAAAGAGGTTGCGCCGCAACAGTGGACGGTATCGATGCGGGCGAAGTCGGTGGTGGATCTGGCCGCGGTCGCCTCGACGTTCGGCGGCGGGGGTCATCGGCTGGCCGCCGGCTATTCGATCGCCGGTTCGGTCGACGACGTGGTGGCCAGACTGCGCGCCGCCCTCGGGTGACCGAGACGGGTCGACCCGCTGCCGGCGGCCGCCAGATCGCCGGTTTGGCGTTACCCGCGCTGGGCGTGCTCGCGGCCGAACCTCTCTATCTGCTGTTCGACACCGCGGTGGTCGGCCGGCTGGGCGCGCTGAGCCTGGCGGGGTTGGCCGTCGGCGCGCTGATCCTCGGGCTGGTTGGCTCCGATTCGACGTTCCTGTCATATGGCACGACGGCCCGCTCGGCCCGCTATTTCGGTGCGGGGGACCGGGTTTCGGCGGTTGGTGAAGGCGTGCAGGCGACCTGGCTGGCGCTGGGTCTGGGTGCGCTGGTCGTCGTCGTGGTGCAGGCCGCGGCGGTGCCGTTGGCGTCGGTAATCGCGTCCGGCGGCGACATCTCCACGGCGGCGTTGTCGTGGCTGCGGATCGCAATCCTGGGCGCGCCTGCCATTTTGGTGTCAATGGCCGGCAACGGATGGCTGCGCGGGGTGCAGGACACCGTGCGGCCGCTGCGCTATGTGGTTGCCGGCTTCGGGTTGTCGGCACTGCTGTGTCCACTGTTGGTGTACGGCTGGCTCGGGCTCCCGCGCATGGAGCTGGCCGGTTCGGCGGTGGCCAACCTGGTGGGACAGTGGTTGGCCGCGTTGCTGTTCGGGCGGGCGCTGTTGGCCGAGCGGGTGCCACTGCGGCTCAATCGCGCTGTGCTGCGGGCCCAGATCGTGATGGGCCGTGACCTGATGCTGCGAACGCTTGCCTTTCAGGCCTGCTTCGTGTCGGCGGCCGCGGTGGCGGCCCGGTTCGGCGCCGCCGCGCTGGGCGCACACCAGGTGGTGCTGCAGTTATGGGAATTCCTTGCGCTGGTGCTGGATTCGCTGGCAATTGCGGCGCAAGCCCTGGTGGGTGCGTCGCTGGGCGCCGGCAGCATCGAACACGCCAAGTCGGTGGCGCGACGAGTCACGGTGTTCTCGGCGCTCGCCGCGACACTGCTTGCCGTAATGTTCGCCGCAGGCGCCGCAGTGCTGCCCGAGTTGTTCACCGACGACCGGTCGGTGTTGGCCGTGATCGGGGTGCCGTGGTGGTATTTGGTGGCCCAATTGCCTGTTGCCGGAATCGTTTTCGCCCTCGACGGGGTGTTGCTGGGCGCCGGCGATGCCGCGTTCATGCGCACCGCGACGGTGATCAGCGCGCTGGTCGGGTTCCTGCCCCTGACGTGGCTGTCGCTGGTGTTCGGGTGGGGCCTCGCAGGAATCTGGGCCGGCCTGACCAGCTTCGTCGTGCTACGGCTGTGCTTCGTCGGTGCCCGCACCCTTTCGGGCCGCTGGGCGGTGATCGGAACGTGAGGACGCATGGCTAGTCAACGGGAGCGAATGCTCAGCGGCGCCCTCTACCAGGCGAGCGACCCCGACCTCGTCGAGAGCAGGAGGGCATGTCAGCGCTTGCTCGATGCGTTCAACGCGACCTCGGCCGACGAGGACGAGCGCAGACAGCAGGTGCTGCACGAGCTGCTGGGATCGCTGGGCGACGGTTCGGTGATACTGCCGCGATTCCAATGCGATTACGGGACCTACATCAGCGTGGGCGCGAACAGTTTTGTCAACTACGACGCGATCCTGCTGGACTGCGCACCGATCAGCATCGGCGACGACGTGTCGATCGGTCCCCGTGTCCAGCTGCTCACGGCGCAGCACCCGGTCGACGACTACCAGACCCGCCGGGAGGCCTGGGAATCCGCGTCGCCCATCGCGATTGGCGACAATGTATGGCTCGGAGGCGGGGTCATCGTCTGTCCCGGGGTATCGATCGGTGACAACTCGGTTGTCGGCGCCGGCAGTGTCGTCACCAGGGATGTGCCGGCGGGCGTGCTGGCGGCCGGTAACCCGTGCCGGGTGATCAGGGAAATAACCGGCCGGCGCTAGTCGCGCGGGTGGTTCAGCGCCGCCCCGCTTGGATGGCGCGCTGGATCCGGGCGGAAAGTTCGCGATCCGTCAGCAGCTGGTCGATCAGCGCGGTCAGCACCTCCTGTCCGGTCACGCGGGCGAGACCGAGGCGATCGGCGGCGTCTCGCTGCCAGATATCGAGGGCTCGGTGCTGGGCCGGCGTGAGATCGACGGTGCGCCGGGTCCGCCGTCCGCGTGTCTGGCCGACCGCGATGCGTTCGGTCGCCGCCGCCGAGCCCGGGAACGTGGGTGGGGCGGCTCTGCCGGGTGTGCGGGACCGGTCGGCGTCGGCCTCGAAGCGATCGGCGGCAGCGCTCATTCGGATGCGAACCTTCCGTCGGCGGACTGGACATTAGCGGCACGAGCTGGCGAGTCAGCATATCAGTATGGCGTTCTGACGGAAGTCGGCGACCCATAGCGTGGGCGAATGAGTCGGCGATATTAGCGTTGCTGTCTGGGTGAATTTCGTCACTGCGGTAATCGGCGTCTAATTCACGTTTCATTGGATACGGAAATACGAAGCGCTCAGAGTCAGTAAGCACGTATAAGGCGTTCACCTGGGCATACGCGAGGAGGAGTTACTGAAATAGTATCTACTGAACTCCTGTAATGCCTCTCCATAATGCGGCGGTGTATCGCTAGTTGGGAAATTGCTGAAAACCCCGGCCGCGAAGTTGCTAGTAATCAATTAGCTGCGTTAAGTTAGTAATCGAACCAGCAAGGAAATGTTTCAAGGAGGTTGTTATGTCGAGTTGGGCGGGTTCGGCACGCCGGGTGGTAGTCGGTGCGATCGGCGCCGGTGCGCTCAGCGGCGCGATGCTCTTTGGCGCCCTCCCGTCGGCGCAGGCCACCCCGGCCGTGGCATCCACCACAGCCACGCCGGCGGCGGTGGGCACTCCGTCCGACCTCAACAACATCGCCGCCGCGGGTTGGCACGACACCCCCATGCCGCAGCACTGGTGGCGTCATCACCACCGGTGGTGGCATCACTGGTGGTGGTGGTGGTGACCCGCGCAGCATCGCCCAAGCGAACACCCGGCCCCAAGGGGTCGGGTGTTCGCCCGTGGGACGCAGCGGCTTCGAAGACCTTCGACACGGACCGAACCTTTAAGGATCATGCAATGACTTCCCCATCGCCCACCATCCGTCAAATCGCTTGCCTGCTCGCAGCACTCGGCACCAGTGTGGCCATCTCGGCATGTAGCGATTCCACCGAACAGTCGCCGGCCGCCCCGTCGTCGGCGTCGCACGCGCCGTCGGCAACCAATGCGCCGGCCGCGGCAGCACCCGCGGCCTACGACATCGGCCGCGTCGAAAACGTGAAGAACGACTTTCCGGCCGGGTTCGCGCCGCAGGCCGAACCGCCGAAGACGTTGGCGCAGCACGATATCGAGAGCTCCGGGATCACCGCGTTCACCAAAGCGCAGATCGACCCGCCGCAATGCCGCGCGATGGTCATCCCGCCGAACGTCGAACCCTCCGTCGGCGCCCAGGCAGCCGGTGTCCGCGGCGAGGGCGACCAGGGCAACATCTACGTCGTCGCGCTCCGGTTGCCTCAGCCGGTGCCGGCCGGGCAAGCCGCGGCGGGCTGCGATCGGGTCACGCTGTCCGGCGACCCGCAGGCGACCGGAACGGCCGAGCGCGTCCCCGCCCCGCACATCGACGGCCTCACCACCACCGGGGTCAAGCTGAGCGCCGACGCCTCGGACGACCCCGACTACATCTACACGGCGGCGCTCGACGACCAGACCTCCGTGGTGGTGATGGGCAGCACCGACACCCAACTCAACCCGCCGCAGCTGCTGTCGGACCTACTGCTCAAGGCCGCCTCGGCGGTCCGAGGCCAGTAGCGGCGCAGCCGGATTGGGGTAGCGGACTACTCGCGACGACGGCTCGTGGTGGGGACAGATTGGTCATAGCCACGAAGGAGATCTTCAGTGTCATCGCACCGCTTCATCCACCGCACCAAGCTCGAAGCGGCCGTCTACCAGTTGACGGATCGTCTGCATAACGGGCGCACTGCGCACGTATCAGGCGAGGACATCGTGACGACGTTGTCGACCTGGCTGGCCGAGTTGGGCGCTAGCACACCGATGGTCGACGAGCTGGCCACGGCGGTGCTTGCCGGCGACTGGCCGAAGGCGCATGCTCTTGCCGACTATTTGTCGGTGGAAGTGACGGTGATTGCACCCGCGCACCTACCGCACTTGCGCTCGGCCGCGCTGCAACACGGCTTCCCGGTTGGCGGCAATGTCGTCGCCGGTGGTTCGGTATTGCCTGGCCGCGCTCGCCTCTAGCCATAGCCCCGCGCTGGTCTGCGACTCGTCGATGCGGTGGTAGGACGCCAGCAGCGCGCGCACCGCGTTCTGGTTGTTGCCGACGATCGAGGCGGCCACTTTCCGGGCGGCGGGCAGCAGCTGCTCGTGCGGCACCACTTCGGTGACCAGCCCGGCTCGCAGTGCGTCCCGGGCGGAAAGGTAGTCGCCGGTCAGGCTCATCCGGCGGGCCAGGCCGCCCCCGACCTTCTGCGGCAGCCGCACGCTGAGCCCCCACGTCGGCAGCAGTCCCACCCGCGCATGCGTGTCGGCGAACCGGGCTTGCTCCGAGGCGATCAGGATGTCGCAGTAGAGCGCCAGCTCCAGCCCGCCGGTGACGGCTGCGCCGTTGATGGCGCCGATCACCGGCTTGGTCATCGCCGGCCAGCGCGGCGAGATGTCCGGCAGCGCCGATTGCCCGCCCAGCTCCTTGAGGTCCAGTCCCGCGCAGAACACCGGGTCGGCGCCGGTGAGGATTACGACGTCGACGTCGTCGTCCTCCTCGGCCTGCGCCAGCGCGGCGAAAAACCGGTCCCGCAGCGCGGCAGACAGCGCATTGCGGGACTCGGGGCGGTTCAGGGTCAGGGTGCGGATGCGCTCGTCGGTGTCGGTCAGCAGAATGTCGCTCATCGCATCACCGTAACCAGGCCCACCTATGGTTGATGCATGTGCCGGAACATCACCGAATTGCGCGGCCTCGAGCCGCCGGCGACGGCCGGGGAGATCGAGGCGGCGGCGCGCCAATACGTGCACAAGGTCAGCGGTGTCACGCGCCCTTCGGCGGCCAACGCCGAAGCCTTCGAGGCCGCCGTCGTCCAAGTCACCGAAGCGACGACGCAGTTGCTGGCCGCCTTGCCGGCGCGGCGTCAACCCCCGAAAACCATGCCGCCGCTGCGGCGGCTCGCGACAACGTGACGCAAACCGCGACCGTGCCCGCGCTCAAGGAGTGGAGCGCGGTCGTGCATGCGCTGCTTGACGGCCGCCAGACGGTGTTGCTGCGCAAAGGCGGGATTCACGAAAAGCGTTTCGATGTCGCCGCGCGAGAGTTCGTGTTGTTTCCGACGGTGGCGCACAGCCACGTCGAGCGGGTCCGGGCTGAGCATCGCGATCTGCTCGCCGCGGCAGCCGCCGACAGCACCGACGGCCGGCTGATTGTCCGCGCAGCAGCCAAAGTTGTTGCAGCACTTCCGGTTAACCGTCCCGAACACCTCGAGGCGATCGAGGACTTGCATATCTGGACCACCGAATCGGTCCGCAAGGACCGGCTGGATTTCCGGCCCAGGCATCGGCTGGCCGTGCTGGTCGTGCAGGCCATCCCGTTGGCCGAACCGGTAACGCTGGCACGGACCCCGGACTACGCCGGGTGCACCAGTTGGGTGCAGGTTCCCCTCACGCCGACGCTGGCGGCACCCGTGCACGACGAGGCCGCGCTAGCGCGGATCGCCGCCCGGGTCCGCGACGCCGTCGGCTGACGTCCGATCGAGATCTCCGTCGCTCATCCGACCGGCAGCAGCAGCCGCGACGTGCCGAAGTGCACGGTGTGGGTGGTCGGGGTCATTCGGCTGGCGCTCACCACCGGCTCGCCCGTGCCGAGGTTGCGCGCATAGCGGGGATGCCAGCCGCCGGCGACCAGCACGCGGATGCGGGAGCCGGCGCGGAATCGGTGTGCGACGGCGTCGAGTTCGAGCCGCACGCGGTCCACGGGCTCGGCCAGCCGCCGGTAGCCGTCGCTGACGTTACGGGAGCGGCCCCGCGCGTCGACCTCGCTGACCCGGACGAACACGTCGACGTGTGGATTGTCCGAGGTGTGTGCCAACTCGACGACCGGGTTGCCGTGCACGCAGAGGTCCTCGGCGAGCGCGTCGCCGGTGAACACGAGCACGTCGTCGCGGCGGGCGAGCCGGCTGTCGTTGCGGTATCCGCTGTTCGGCGACAGCAGCGCGCCGCCGATCGTCGGCGTCGGGTCGGCGGGGTCGAAGCGGAACGACGCCGGCGGGGCAGGGGCGGGCGGCGTGCCGGCCAGCCCGCCGCCGGGTTGCAGATACAGCGACTGGGTGGACGTCGCCGGCGGCCAATCCGCCGCCTCGCGCCAGCCTTCGCCCGTGACGAAGACACGCACCGGGCTGGGCCGCGACCTGCCCGCCACGCCGCCCACATGGGTGTCCAGCCAGGCCAGGGATTCGCGGCTGATCGTGCCCAGGCCCGCGGTGAGCAGCTGGGTATGTGTCCACGGTCCGACGGTCAGCGCCACGTCGACGGAACGGTCACGCAGACGCCGGTACTGCTCGAGCGTCTGCCGCAGGAACAGGTCCTGCCAGCCGCCGAACAGCAGCACCGGGACCTGCACCTTGTCCAGCGCGGCGGTGAGCCGCATCGGCTCCCAGAACGGGTCGTCGCGGTCCTGGTGTTCCAGCCAGGACTCGTACCACGGCGCGCCCTCACCCAGCAGCGCCCGGCCGGCCGTACCCAGCGGCAACCCGCCGGCCGCGCGGGCCACCCGGCGGCGGGCGAGCAGCTGGCGGATGCCGGCCCGGATCCGGGGCTCTTCCTGGTGGGCGATCAGGTCGCTCCAGCCCAGGAAGTCGTTGAGCCCGAACGAGCCGGTTCCCCACGACGACGCGCAGAAGTCGTGCGGCCCTGCGGTGATCACGGCCGCCGCCAGTTCCGGCGGAGGGTCGGCCAGGATCGCCCACTGGGTGAACCCCAGATACGACAGTCCGACGGTGCCGAACCGGCCGGTGAACCAGGGCTGCTGGCGCAGCCAGGCCACGGTGTCGGCGCCGTCGTCGGCCTCGCGGATCATCGGCTCGAACACGCCCGCCGAGCCGAACGTCCCCCGAACGCTTTGCAGCACAACGTGATAGCCGCGGGCGGCGTACAGCGCGCCGAATATCAGCGAGAACGGAAACCCGCGGCCGTAGGGCCCGCGGACCAACAGCGTGCCGACGGGCTCGGCGCCCGTCGGCGCGTAGTGGTCCGCGGCCAATTCGACGCCGTCGCGCATCGGGATCCCTACCCGGCTCACCGTGTAGCGCGTGGTTTCCGCCGGCAGGCGCAGCAGCGGGCGCAGGATGCGGCCGCCGGCGCGCCGGGTGAGCGTGCGCAACGTCGACTCGGGGGACCGGGTGGATGCCGTCGTCACCGCATCAGAACACGTAGTAGGGGGAAAGCTCGTTGGCCCGCTGCAGATTGGTGGCCGGGCAGTCGACGTCGGGGTTGGAGTAGACCGTCGAGTAGAACAGCGCCTGCTGGATCAGCCCGTAGCTGGTCTTGAACGCCACCATGCAGGACACGTACCAGTAGCTGTTGTGGTAGGTCGGCTTGAGCACCCAGTACTGCGCGACGCGGTGACCGTTGACCGTGGTCTCAAGGGCGTCGGCGGGCAACGTCTGCTCGTAGCTGCGCCAGATGATCGGCTCGACGGCCAGCTGGTAGTTGCCCGCGTCGTAGTGGCAGCGCAGCCCCTCCTCGTGCTCGGGCGGGGTGTACGACAGGCCGAGCCGGCTGATGACGTCGAACGGGATGTCCTCGCAGGGGTCAAACGGCCGGGGATCGGTGGTGGCCACGATCGGGCTTTTCATCGTGGTGGCCGGGTCCAGCGGTGCGCCGGTGGCGCGCAACTGAACGGCCGTGCCGCCGCTGCCGGCCGGCGGGGCACTCTGCCAGACCACGACAACCGCCATCAGCAGCGCCGCCAGTGCCGTGATCAGACGCAATTTGACGAGCCACTTTCCGGCCATGGCGGGGAGTCTAACGAGAACCTGTTCCAGTTCGCACCCGGTTGGCGCTGGCTCCACGCGTGGCGACCCGCTGCGCCCGGCTCCGCCGCGCTGGCGATCGCCACTACGCTGAGGAGTCGTGGCGGCAGAAAACACGAGGCACGAGCCGACGCTGTGGGCGGTCTCCGACCTGCACACCGGTCACCTCGGCAACAAGCCCGTCACCGAATCGCTGCATCCGTCGTCGCCGGACGATTGGCTGATCGTCGCCGGTGACGTCGCCGAACGCACCGACGACATCCGCTGGTCGCTGGATCTGCTGCGACGACGGTTCGCCAAGGTCATCTGGGTGCCCGGCAACCACGAATTGTGGACCACCGGCAAGGACCCGATGCAGGTCTTCGGCCGCGCCCGCTACGACTACCTGGTTCACATGTGCGACGAGATGGGCATCGTCACCCCGGAGCATCCGTTCCCGGTGTGGACCGAGCGGGGTGGCCCGGCCACGATCGTGCCGATGTTTCTGCTCTACGACTACACGTTCCTGCCGGAGGGGGCGACCAGCAAGGCCGAAGGACTGGCGATCGCGCGCGAGCGCAACGTGGTGGCCACCGACGAATTCCTGTTGTCGCCCGAGCCGTACGGCACCCGCGAGGCCTGGTGCCGGGATCGGTTGGCGGCCACCCGCAAGCGCCTGGAAGACCTCGACTGGATGACGCCGACGGTGCTGGTCAACCATTTCCCGCTGGTGCGCGAGCCCTGCGACGCGCTGTTCTACCCGGAGTTCTCGCTGTGGTGCGGCACCACCGAGACCGCCGACTGGCACACCCGCTACAACGCGACCTGCTCGGTCTACGGGCACCTGCACATTCCCCGCACCACCTGGTACGACGGGGTGCGCTTCGAGGAGGTGTCCGTGGGCTACCCGCGAGAGTGGCGGCGCCGCAAGCCATTCAGCTGGCTGCGCCAGGTGCTTCCCGATCCGCAGTATGCGCCGGGGTACCTCAACGATTTCGGCGGCCACTTCGTCATCACACCCGAGATGCGTAAGCAGGCCGAGCAGTTCCGGGAACGGTTGCGGCAGCGGCAGTCCCGATGACCGACGCGACGCTGCTGTCGTCGGTGCTGCCCGACGAGAGTCACGATCTGGCTTTTGCCGAGCTGTATTCCGACCCACCCGGGCTGGCGCCGCTGCCCGAGGAAGAGCCGCTAATCGCCCGTTCGGTGGCCAAACGGCGCAACGAGTTCATCACCGCCAGGCACTGCGCCCGGATCGCGTTGGGTGAACTCGGGTTACCGCCGGTGCCGATTCTCAAGGGCGACAAGGGCGAACCGTGCTGGCCCGACGGAGTCGTCGGCAGCCTCACCCACTGCACCGGCTACCGCGGCGCGGTGGTGGGCCGCAGCAGTGCGGTGCGTTCGGTGGGCATCGACGCCGAACCGCACGACGTGTTGCCCGACGGGGTGCTGGACGCGATCACGTTGCCGGAGGAGCGCCATGAAATCGGCGCGTTGCCTGAGCGTCTGCACTGGGATCGAATCCTGTTCTGCGCCAAGGAGGCAACGTACAAGGCGTGGTTCCCGTTGACGCGCCGGTGGCTCGGTTTCGAGGACGCCCACATCGTGTTCGACGTGGACCCGGACGACTCCACCGGTGAGTTCGTCTCCAAGATCCTGATCGACGGCGCCGCGCTGTCGGGCCCGCCGCTGACCGCGCTGCGCGGACGGTGGTCGGTGCGAAACGACTTGGTGCTGACGGCGATCGTGCTGTGAACGCCGGCCTGGTCATCGTCGACAAGCCCGCCGGTATGACGAGCCACGACGTGGTGGGGCGGTGCCGGCGGATCTTCGGCACCCGTCGCGTGGGTCACGCGGGAACGCTGGACCCGATGGCCACCGGCGTGCTGGTCATCGGAGTCGAGCGGGCGACCAAGATCCTCGGACTGCTGACCGGCGCATCGAAGTCCTATGCGGCCACCATCCGCCTCGGCCAGTCGACATCCACCGAGGACGCCGAAGGTGAAGTGCTGCAAGAGGTTTCCGCTGAGCACCTGACCGACGACGCGATCAGCACAGCCATCGCGGCGCTGCGCGGCGACATCGCCCAGGTGCCGTCGGCGGTCAGCGCGGTCAAAATCGGCGGCCGGCGAGCGTATCGGCTTGCGCGGGAAGGGCAGGCGGTCGAACTCGCGCCAAGGCCGGTGCGCATCGACCGGTTCGAGCTGCTGGCAGTGCGTCGGCACGGTCGGCTCGTCGACCTCGACGTCGAGGTCGACTGCTCGTCGGGAACCTACATCCGCGCGCTGGCACGCGATCTCGGTGACATGCTCGGCGTCGGCGGGCACTTGACCGCGCTGCGGCGCACGTGCGTCGGGCGCTTCGGGCTGGATCAAGCGCGCACGCTCGACGAGCTGGCCGAGCAGCCGCGGCTGAGCCTGAACCTCGACGAAGCGTGTCTGCAGCTGTTTGCGCGCCGGCAGCTCAGCGCCGACGAGGCCGAGGCCGTCGCGAATGGCCGGCCGCTGTCAGCGGCCGGCATCGACGGCGTCTACGCCGCCTGTGCGCCCGATGACCGGGTGATCGCGCTGCTGCGCGACGACGGCCCGCGCACGAAATCGGTGGTCGTCATCCGCCCCGCCACGTTGTAGCGCGAGCAGGCGCGACGCCGAATCGGTAGTCGTGAATGTTGAATCGCCTGCTGCGCCAAGCGGATTCCAGCGTGGTGGTCGGGCGCAGCGGGACGTCACCGTTCTTGTCGAAGTAGTAGCTGTTGGCCGACGCGCAGCTGTCTTGCCAGAAGATCTGCCGCCGTCGACGCCGCATCATCTCGGCAAAGTATCGGTCGTTGGCCTCCTGCGTGACCTCGACATACCGGGCGTTGCGCGCCCGGGCATGTTTGAGGCAGCGGATGATGTGCGTCGACTGCGCCTCGATGAGTGCGAAATACGACGACCCGTTGTAGCCGTAGGGACCCATGATCGAAAAGTGGTTCGGGAATCCCGGTAGGCTGACGCCCTCGTAGGCCTGCAGGCGGTGGGTGTCCCAGTACGCGCGCTGGTCGACTCCGCCCACCCCGATCAGTTCGTAGGTCGGCATGTTGTCGGGGTCCATCACTTTGAACCCGGTGGCGAGAATGAGAACGTCGATCGGATGCTCGCTGCCGTCTAAGACGCGAACGCTGTGCCGGTCGATCCCCACAATCGGCTCGGTCTCCAGATAGACGTTGTCGCGGTTGTAGGTGGCCAAATACTCGTTGTGGAAGGCCGGCCGTTTGCAGCCCAGGCCGTAGCGCGGTGTCAGTCTGTCGCGAACCACCGGGTCGTGCACTTGGCTGCGCAGATACATGCGGGCCAATCGCATTGCCATCGGCGACATCCCGGGTATGGCGCCGTGGTAGTGCGCCGGGATCGGGAACGTCGCCTCGACGAAGATCTGGCTGGCGAGTCTGGTGAGCACCTGTCCGCCGGGCAGCCCGGTCAGCAGCCGCGGCACCGTACCGCGCAGCGACAGGTCGGGTTTGGGCAGGCACCAGATCGGCGTACGTTGGAACACGGTCAGGTGAGCGACTTTTGGCGCGATCGCCGGAATCACCTGCACGGCCGATGCGCCGGTCCCGATGATCCCGACCCGCTTGTCGGTCAGATCCTGAGTGTGGTCCCAGCGCGCGGTGTGCATGGTGATGCCGGCGAAGTCGTCGATGCCGGGAATCTCCGGACGCACCGGGCGTGTCAGCACGCCGCACGCATTGATGACGAAGCGGGCCGTGAGCCGCTCACCCGCGGAGGTGGTCAGCCGCCACAGGCAGTCCGATTCGTCGAACTCTGCCCTGACAACCGTGGTGTCGAACCGAATCTTCGGACCTAGCCCGTACTTCTGTACGCAGTGCTCGGCGTAAGCCTTCAGTTCGTGGCCCCGCGCATAGCTGCGTGACCAATTCCGTCGCTTCTCGAACGAGTACTGGTAGCTGAACGAGGGGATGTCCACGGCGATGCCCGGATACGTGTTCCAGTGCCATGTTCCGCCGACGCCGTCGGCCTCGTCGACGATGACGAAATCCTCGAAACCGGCGCGGCGCAACTTGATCGCGGTCCCGATGCCGGAAAACCCCGCACCGATGATGACGATCGCATGGTCGGGGACCGATCCGATGTCGGTCGACATCGTTGTCTCCCTTCCCGCGAAGGTGGGCCAGATCTAGGTGCACCGAGTAATCTGGTATCGCCTGAGACCAGTTTTGGCCGCGGGAGCCGTTTCGTCAAGATCGACGATTTGCGAGGATCGGGAAATGGGCCGCAGATCGAGCCTCTACGGCGGTCGGACCGCCGAGCAGCGCCGCAAGGAACGGCGCAAGCGGCTGATCGGCGTGGCCCGTGAGATCTGGCGTGAAGCGGGCTGGGCCGCCGTCACGATGCGCCAGGTGTGCGCGCGGGCGGCGCTGAACTCACGGTATTTCTACGACGACTTCTCCGACCGCGACGAACTGCTCGTCGCGGTGTGGGACGGAGTGCGCAAGGAGCTGCTGGGCCAGCTCGCCGACGTTTTCGTCGCGGACCCCGAGCGGCCGCCGCTGGACACGATGCGGCAGGCGGCCACGGTCGTGGTGAAGTGGGTGGCCGAGGACTTCCCCCGGGCCCAAATCCTGCTGGGTATCCATTCGGGATGCCGTGCACTGGAGATGCGCAGGCAAGAGTCGATGCGCGAGATCGTCGAGATGGTCAATCTCGTGGCACAGAGCTATGTGCGCGACGACGCGGACACCGCCGCATTGCACGTCGACATCGTCATCGGCCTCAACGGCTTCGTCGGGCTCATCAGCGAGTGGCATGCCGGCACCATCGACCTAGACGAAGACGCGCTCATCGAGCAGGTCACCCGGCTTGGCACGACGATTGCCCGCCAGCACCTGAGCCTCGACGACACAACGAGCCGTACGCTGAGCCAATGACAAACAAGGTTTACGTCGTCGGCGTCGGCATGACGAAGTTCGAGAAGCCGGGCCGCCGGGAAAACTGGGACTACCCCGACATGGCGCGGGAGTCCGGCACCAAGGCGCTCGAAGACGCGGGCATTGACTACCGCGAGGTCGAGCAGGGCTACGTCGGCTATGTCGCCGGCGATTCGACGTCCGGGCAGCGGGCGCTCTACGAGCTGGGCATGACCGGGATTCCGATCGTCAACGTCAACAACAACTGCTCCACCGGCTCGACGGCGCTTTTCCTTGCGGCGCAGGCGATTCGCGGCGGTCTCGCCGATTGCACGATCGCGCTGGGCTTCGAGAAGATGCAACCCGGCTCGCTGGGCGGTGGCGCGCAGGACCGCGAATCGCCGATGGCCCGGCACGTCAAGGCGATGGCCGAGATCGACGAGTTCGCGATGCCCGTCGCACCGTGGATGTTCGGTGCCGCGGGACGCGAGCACATGCGCCAATACGGCAGCACTGCAGAGCATTTCGCCAAGATCGGCTACAAGAACCACAAGCACTCTGTGAACAACCCGTTCGCGCAGTTCCAGGAGTCCTACACCCTCGACGACATCCTGGCGGCGCGGATGATCTCCGATCCGCTGACCAAGCTGCAGTGTTCGCCCACCTCGGACGGTTCGGGCGCGGCGATCCTGGCCAGCGAGAAGTTCGTCGACAAGCACGGGCTGGCCGGCCAGGCGACCGAGATCGTCGGCCAGGCGATGACGACCGATTTCGCTTCGACCTTCGATGGCACCGCCAAGAACCTGATCGGCTACGACATGAACGTGCAAGCCGCACAACAGGTTTACCAGCAGTCTGGCCTCGGCCCGGAGGACTTCCAGGTGATCGAGTTGCACGACTGCTTCTCCGCCAACGAGCTGCTGCTCTACGAGGCACTCGGGCTATGCGGCGAGGGTGAGGCGCCCAAGCTGATCGACAACGGCGACACCACCTACGGCGGCCGTTGGGTGGTCAACCCGTCCGGCGGTCTGATCTCCAAGGGTCACCCGCTGGGTGCGACGGGTCTTGCGCAGTGCGCCGAGCTGACCTGGCAGCTGCGCGGTACCGCCGACAAGCGTCAGGTCGACAACGTGAACGCCGCGCTGCAGCACAACATCGGCCTCGGCGGCGCGGCCGTCGTCACCGCGTACCAACGCGCCGAGCGGTAGCTCAACCGGCAACACCCACTCGATGAGCTGAACGAGCAGCCCGGAGTGTGTCCGGAAATATCAAATTACTGTCCGGCTTGCTCATTCCGACGACCGACCGTCGGTCCTAGCGTCGGTGGCATGTTTCGCTCATCGGCCACACACCTGGCCGACAAAGGAGTCCTGATCACGGGCGGCGCCCACGGGATCGGGGCACACGTCGCCCGCCGGATCGCCGCGGTCGGCGCCCGGGTCGCAGTGCTGGACCGCGATGTCGACGCCGCGCGGCGACTGGCTGCCGAACTCGGCAGTGCCGCAGCGGTATTCGAAGCAGACGTGACTTCCGCCGAGTCGATGGCGGCAGCGTGCAGTGCGGTGGCGCAGGGATTCGGCGGTATCGACGTGGTGGTAGCCAATGCGGGCATTGCGGGGCCAGGAGCGACCGTCGCTGCGGTGGATCCCGCCGCGTGGCGCAACGTCATCGACGTCAACCTGCTGGGCGTGCTCCACACCGTTCAGGCGGCGACACCGTATATCCGGCAACGCCGCGGATACATCGTCGCGGTCGCGTCGATCGCCGCGGCGATTCCGGGACCGACCGTCAGTGGGTATGTGGTGTCGAAAGCCGGGGTTGAATCGCTGATGCGGTCGGTGCGCATCGAGCTTGCCGCCGACGGGGTCGATGTCGGAATCGCCTACTTCGGATTGGTCGACACCGGATTGGCGCAGCAGGTGCTGACAAACTCGGGCTTGAGCGCCGTCATGGCGGCGCTGCCCGCCGCGGTCAGCAAACCGATCCCGGTGGACGCGGCGGCCAGGGCGATCGCCGCGGGGATCGAGCGCCGCGCGCGCCGAATCTACGCACCTCGTTGGGTTCCGCTGCTACTCGATCTGCGGCCTCTGCTCTTCCTCGCTGACCGCGTGCTGGCCAGGTCGCCGCGCATGCGGCGCGTCATCCGCGCCGCCGAGGGCATGGAAGTATCCGCATGACGCAACGACAAGCTTCGGTGGGGATCGTCGGCGCCGGAATGTCCGGGCTCTGCCAGGCAATCCTGCTGCGTGAGGCCGGCATCGCAGATGTCACGATCTACGAGAAATCGCACGACGTCGGCGGAACCTGGCGCGACAACACCTATCCCGGCTTGTCTTGCGACGTGCCGTCACGGTTCTATCAATTCACCTTCGCGACCCACCCGGACTGGACGAAGCTCTTCTCGCCGGGCTCCGAGATCTTCGATTACTTCCGTTGGGTGACAGAGGAATACGCGCTCCGCGATGCTATCCGGTTCGGTGTCGAGATCGTTGACGCCCGATTCCAGGACGGTCGCTGGGTCCTCACCACCGATGCGGGGGAGTCGGTGTCGCACGACTTCCTGATTTCGGCCGCCGGTATTCTGCGCGAGCCGCGAATACCGACCATCGAAGGGCTGGCCGAATTCCGCGGCCCCGTCATGCATTCGGCCCGCTGGGACCACACCGAGGATCTGACCGGCAAGCGGGTGGCCGTGATCGGGACCGGGTCCACCGGCGTCCAGATCGTCTGTGGGCTGGCGGGTTCCGTCGGGCGTCTCGATCTGTTTCAGCGCAGCGCACAGTGGGTGCTGCCGTTGCCCAATCCGAGCTACCGCCGCTGGTCGGGTCCACTGCATCGCAAGCTGCCGATTCTCGACCACCTCGCTTACCACGGATACAACCGGGCCTTCGAGTGGTTCGCCCACGCGCTGGTCGAACCGGGATGGCGCCGCCGTTTCCTCGGCGCCCTGTGCCGGGCCAACCTCGCCACGGTCAGTGACCGCGAGTTGCGTCGCCGACTCACGCCCGACTATCAGCCGATGTGCCGGAGGCTGGTCATCTCGGCGGGCTTCTACCGCGCGATGCAGCGCAACAACGTCAACCTGGTCGACACCGCAATCGACCACGTCGAAGGGCGCGGCATCGTCACCGTGGACGGCACCCTGCACGAGCTCGACGCCATCGTGCTGGCCACCGGTTTCGACGCCCACGCATTCATGCGTCCGATGACGCTTGTCGGCCGCGACGGCCTCACCGTCGAACAGCTGTGGGAACACGGGCCTAAAGCCCACCTCGGCGTGGCATTGCCCGGCTTCCCCAACTTTTTCATGCTGATGGGCCCGCACAGCCCGGTCGGCAACTACTCGTTGACCGCGATCGCCGAAGCCCAGGGCGCGCACATCCTGCGCTGGATTCAGCGCTGGCGCGACAACGAGTTCGACACCGTCGCACCCACGTTGCGTGCGACGGACGAATTCAACGCGAGCATGCATCGCGCGATGCCCGGTACCGTCTGGGCAACCGGCTGCACCAGTTGGTATTTGGGCGCCGACGGCCTGCCCGAGCTGTGGCCGTGGACGCCGAATGCCTATCGGCGCCGGCTCGCCGCAGCGCCCGACGTTCGCGACTATGACATCTCCAGCGCTAGGCGTACAACGTCTCAAATTGCTTGATCGAGCGCTCGATATCTCCCTTGACGGCTCGGGCCGCGGCCGCGCCGATCGGCCCGAACAGCGGCTTGCCGCCCATGTCGATCCGAAGCGCGAACTTGCAGCCCGATGCCGTCGGGGTGACGGTCAATTTCAGCCCGTACTTGGTGCCGCCCACGCCGTCGCCGCTAATCTCGAGCAGCCTCGGCGGGTCGAGTTTCTGTACCGTCCACGTGACGCGGTTGCGCATGCCCTTGGCGCCGGCCACCCCGACCAACGTCGTACCAACCGCGAGCTCGGCCGGCACGTCTGACCGCCAGCCTTGATGCATGGCCAGCCAGTCGCCGAGTTCGGCCAGATTCGATGCGTGGGCCCACGCTTGGTCACAAGGCAACGACAGATCGCGGGCAAGCTCGACTTTGGCCATCCGTCGATCCTAAGTGAGCTGGTGCAATGCGCCGGAACCATCCGTACGCGACGCCAATTGATATGTTCGGACACATGCGGGTCGACAGCTCGGACGTGGAATGGGACGTTCCCCGGCCGGCCGCGACCTGCCGGCACCTGCTGGAAGCGGCGCGGCTGCACGGCATCGCCGCCGTCGAATGCCTCACGGGCACTGGCTTGACGGTTGCCGACATCGCGGACAACACAATCGAAGTGCAGGCGGGCCAAGAGCTTACGATGATTCGTAATGCCCTTGCCCGCGTCGGCGATTCGCGTGAGTTCGCTCGTGATGTCGGATTACAGTACAACTTTGCGAACATGGGCGTACTCGGCTACGCGTTGCTGGCCAGTCCGACGATCGGTGATGCGGTCAACGTGGCTTGCCGCTATGCGACGTTGTCGTCGACCTTTCTTCGTCTGACCCGCCACGACACGCATGCCGGCGCTGTCCTCGAGTTCGACACCAGCCACGTTCCGGCCGATGTGCGGCAGTTCATGCTCGAACGTGACATGTTCGCCCTCACCAATCTGGCACCGCTGCTGGTCGGACAACTGGAATCACCCGTGGCGCCGAAGGTCGAGTCGGCGGGCATCGACTTGCCGGTGGACCGGTTCGAGATTCCCGGGCTGACAATCGAGTTCGATACGTCGTCGACCCGCACCGCGATCACCATACCGACGGAGCTGCTGCAGCTCGCAATGCCGGCGGCCGATGCCGCCACCGCGGCGGTGTGTGTAGAACAATGCGAAGACCTGTTAGCGCAGCGCCGCCAGCGCCGGGGTATGGCTGCGTTGGTGCGCACCCGGCTCATCCGCGATCCCGGTGAGCTGCCGTCGATGGCCGCAGTCGCCGAGGAGTTCTGCATCACCGAACGCACGTTGCATCGTCGTCTCGCGGCCGAACGCACGAGTTATCGCGCACTCGTCGACGAGGTCCGCGTGACTCTCGCGTCGGTGTTGCTTGAATCGGGCCTCACCGTCGAGGAAACAGCGCGGCAACTCGGGTATTCGGAGACGGCCGCGTTCACCCGCGCCTTCATCCGCATGCGCGGCAAACCGCCCAGCAAGCATCGCCGACGTGCGTCGTGACTACCTGTCGTCGGGCAGCAGTCGGAACGCTTGTGCGCCCGTCAGGGGAGTGACGGCACGGAAATCTCGCCGGTCAAATGTGAGCACCGCGTCGGTTTCGTACTGCTCGGCCAGCACGACGGAGACCGCGTCGGTGAGGTCGAGACGCAAAGCGTCGTAACGGTTTTGGATACTTCGCGCGGTCCGCAGGGTGGGCGCCGAAACGGCCGGGACCGCAACGCGGCCGGTGCGCTCCTGCGCGAGCAGCCAATCGTTGGTCGCGAGTGCCTCCCGCCGACCGACATTTCGGGTGATGACGTGTTCGATCTCGAGGAAAACCAGCGGGGAGATCACGGTGAGTGCCGCCTCGATCAGAACCTTCCGTGCCGCCATGTGTTCCGGGTCAGCGGAGTTGAAGGCAACCACAAGCCCGGACGTGTCCCCCACAACGATCATTCCGCGCTGTCTGCAACAGCGTCGGCGACCACCTGATGGATCTCCTCAGCAGTCACCGGATGCCCAAAATCCAGCGTGGGAATGTCCCACTTGTCGGGCCAGCGACGAGCCTTCAGTGCGGCGAGGTGGAAGGCTTCGCGAAAGTACTCCGATTCGGGCCGCCCCTCACGCGCGGCCGCTTCCTTGATCACCGCAAGGTCGTTCTCGTCGACCATCACCGTCGTCTTCTTGAGTGCCATAAGGTTATGGTACCAGCGCCATAATGCAGATGCGGAATCGAACTTACATGCAACGGTGCATGTATTATGGCTGCTGACGCCGAAGGAAAGTCCGAGAGGCGGGTCAGCGGTGGCGGCGAACGGTGACGGTGTGGCAGCGCGGCGCACGCAGGCGGAGCGCAGCGCGGCGATGCGCACCCGTCTGCTGGATGCGACGGTCGAGTGCCTGGTCACCCACGGTTACGCCGGAACGACGACACCACGGATCGCCGAGATGGCCGGAGTCACCCGCGGAGCCCAGGTCCACCACTTCCGGTCAAAAGAAGATCTGGTGGTAGCGGCCATTGAGCACCTGGCACAACAGCGCGCGCAAGCCGCGATCCGTGAACTCGGCCGGCTGCACGACAGCCCGGACCCTGTTGCGGCGGTGCTGGACTTCCTGTGGGAGGTCCACCAGGGGCCGTTATTCGTTGCGTCGATGGAACTTTGGATTGCCGCGCGCACCGACCGCGTGCTCGCGCGACAGATCGAGCGAGTGGAACCGGTCGTCGACAGTGCGCTGGTCGCGGCGATTTCCCAAGTGCTACCAGAACACCCGGCCCCGAAGGAACTCGCAAACATCGTCTACACCGCAATGGATGCGCTGCGCGGGATCCTGGTCGCGAGCTTCGTCGACCAGGACACCGAACGTGCCCGGCGGCGCTGGGGGCGTGCCTGCACCCATTTGCGCGAAATCGCTGCTGCGGTTTTGCCGGCGTTGGATTGAGCAGCCGCGCACGTTCGTTCGTGACCTCGTACGGACCTATCGATCCGCCGTGACCAGCGCATACACACTTGCTTGCAAAGATACAAGCAAGTGTGTATGTTTTTGTGCCAGGCAACCGGCCCGCTGAAGGGAGCGTGATGTCCAACAAGGTCTACGTCGTGGGCGTCGGCATGACGAAGTTCGAGAAGCCGGGCCGGCGGCGGGGTGACGATGGGTCGGCGTGGGATTACCCGGACATGGCCCGCGAATCGGGCACCAAGGCGCTTGCGGATGCGGGCATCAGCTACGACCTGGTGGAGCAGGGCTACGTCGGCTACGTCTACGGCGAGTCGACCTCGGGTCAGCGGGCACTCTACGAGTTGGGCATGACCGGCATCCCGGTGGTCAACGTCAACAACAACTGCTCCACCGGCTCGACGGCGCTTTACCTTGCCGCGCAGGCGATTCGCGGCGGACTGGCGGACTGCACGATCGCGTTGGGTTTCGAGAAGATGAAACCCGGCTCGCTGGAAGCGTCCTACGACGACCGCGCTCAGCCGATGGACAAGCACATCTTGGCGATGGCGGAGATCTCCGAGGTGCTGTTTCCGCCGGCGCCGTGGATGTTCGGCGCGGCCGGTCGTGAGCACATGAAGCAATACGGTTCCACCGCCGAGCATTTCGCAAAGATCGGCTACAAGAACCACAAGCATTCGGTGAACAACCCGTACGCGCAGTTCCAGGAGGAGTATTCGCTCGACGACATCCTGGCCGCCCGGATGATCTACGAACCGCTGACCAAGTTGCAGTGTTCGCCGACCTCGGACGGATCCGGTGCGGCGATCCTGGCGTCCGAGACCTTCGTCGACGAGCACGGTCTCGCGTCGCAGGCGGTGGAGATCGTCGGGCAGGCGATGACCACGGATTTCGCGAACACCTTCGACGGCACGTGCAAGGCACTGATCGGCTACCACATGAACGTGGCTGCCGCACAACGGGTGTACGAACAATCCGGTTTGGGTCCGCAGGATTTCCAAGTCATCGAACTGCATGACTGCTTCTCGGCCAACGAGCTGCTGTTGTATGAGGCACTCGGGCTGTGCGGTGAGGGCGAGGCCCCCAAGTTGATCGACAACGGCGACACCACCTACGGCGGACGCTGGGTGGTCAACCCGTCCGGCGGGCTGATCTCCAAGGGACACCCTTTGGGGGCAACGGGTTTGGCGCAGTGCGCCGAGCTGACCTGGCAGCTGCGGGGCGCCGCCGATCAACGCCAGGTCGACGGCGTCGCCGCGGCGCTGCAACACAACATCGGTCTCGGCGGCGCCGCCGTCGTCACCGCCTACCAACGCGCCGAGCGCTGAAAATCCGACCATCAAGGAGCAAACACCATGGGACACATCGAAGCCACCAAGAAACTGTCGGCCAGCCCCGAAGCGCTGTGGGCGATCGTGTCCGACGTCGCCAACTGGGACAAATGGTTAACCGTCCACGAAAAGTGGCTGTGCGACGTGCCGGAGACGATCACTGTCGGAACCACGCTCACCGCCAAGATCGTCATGCTCGGCATGGCCAACAAGATCGAATGGAAGATCGAGAAGCTGGACGCGCCGACCACGTTCGCGCTTTCGGGGACCGGAATGGCCGGTGTCACGGCTTTCTTCGAGTTCACGGTGACACCGTCCGGTGACGGCTCGGAGTTCAGCGTGGCCGGTGATTTCGAGGGCGCCCTGGTCAAAGGGGCGCTGGCCAAGGCGGTCGAGAAGGACGGCGCCAAGCAACTCGACAAGTCGTTGGAGCAGCTCGACGCGCTGGCCTCCGCGGAGGTCTGAGGTGGCCGACGACGAATTAGCCTTTGACGACGACGGTTTGAACACGTGGACCGATGAGGACCGGTTCGAAGTCACGCGGGAGCGGCTCGTCGAGTACGCGAAGGCGACCAACGACCCGATCCCGGCGCACCTGGCCGGTGACGTCGCGCCGCCGGTGTTCGCCATCGTGCCGGTGTTCGAGTCACTGCTTACCCCGACCGTGGACGTCGCACCGGTCGAGCTGATCCCGCGGGTGGTGCACGGCGAGCAGGACTTCCATTTCCACCGGCCGATCCGGCCCGGCGACAAGCTGGTCTCCCGGGGCAAAATGATCGGCTACGAGGGGTTGGAGAAGGGCACCCGCGCAGCGGTCTACCTCGAATGCCGCACCGAGGACGGCGAATTGGTCAACGAGCAGTACGTGACGTGCTTCTTCCGCGGCCACAACGCCGGTAAGAAGGTGGGCGAGCTCAGCCCGAGCCACAAGTTCGACGACGCGTTGCACGATCTGCCGCCGCTGGCCAAGATCGTCCAACACGTCGACGCCGACCAGACGTTCCGGTATTCGCCGGCCGCGGGTGATCCGATGCCGATCCACCTCGACGAGGAGGTGGCCCGCGACGCCGGGCTGCCGGGCATCATCGCCCACGGCTTGTGCACCATGGCGTTCACCTCATGGGCGGTGCTCACCGAGGTCGGCGGATCAGACGTCAACCGCCTCAAGAGGTTTGCGGTGCGGTTCTCCAAGATGGTCTTCCCCGGGGATGATTTGGAAACCCGGATCTGGCAGGCGGGCCGTGCCGGCGGCGCGACGACGTACGCGTTCGAGACCGCACGCAATGGGGATGCCGGCGAGGAGTTCGCCATCACCGACGGCCTGGCCGTCATCGCCGACTAATTCGACGGGAGTACACAACGTGGGAGTTTTGGACGGACGGATCGCCGTCATCACCGGCGCCGGCCGCGGCATCGGCCGCGAGCACGCGCTGCTGTTCGCGGCCGAGGGCGCCAGCGTGGTCGTCAACGACCTGGGCGGCAGCAACACCGGCGAGGGCGCCGATGCGGGACCGGCGCGCGACGTCGTCGACGAGATCCTTGCCGCGGGCGGCATCGCCGTCGCCAACACCGACAACATCGCCACCTGGGACGGCGCGCAAAGCGTTGTGCAACAGGCCATCGACGAGTTCGGTGGGTTGGACGTGCTGGTCAACAACGCCGGAATTCTGCGGGACAGCTTCATCGCCGGGTTGGAGGAATCCCAATGGGACGCCGTTATCGCCGTGCACCTCAAGGGCCACGTCGCGATGCTGCACCACGCTGCGGCCTACTGGAAGGCGCAGAGCAAGGCCGGTAACCAGCCCAACGCCGCCGTCGTCAACACCGCGTCGGGATCGGGTTTGACGGTCGCGAACGCTGGACAGGTGAACTACGGGGCGGCGAAGGCGGGCATTGCCGCGATGACGTTGATCGCGGCGGAGGAGTTGGACCGATACGGGGTGCGGGTCAACGCGATCGCGCCGATCGCCCGTACCCGGCTCACCCTGGCCACGCCGGGCATGGGGGAGCTGATGGGTGAACCGGAAGAGGGAGAGGTGGACCTGTTCAGCCCGGCCAACATCTCGCCGCTGGTGGCCTACCTGGCGTCGGAGAAGTGTTCGCTCACCGGGAAGGTGTTTGCGGTGCAGGGCGGCGCGATCTCCGAGCTGGCCGGTTGGCACGACGTGAAAACCATTGAAACCGACGGCCTCTGGCTGATCGACGACATCGCGGCGAGGTTGGCATGATCGAATGGTCGGAATCCGACGAGCTCATTCGCGAGAGCGTCCGCGAGTTCATCGACAAAGAGATCCAGCCGCACCGCGACGGGCTGGAAAGCGGTGAGCTGTCGCCGTATCCGATTGCGCGCAAGCTGTTCAGCGAGTTCGGCCTGGACGTGATCGCCGCCGAGGCCATCAAGACCATCCTGGACAAGGAGCGCGCCAAAGCGGCCGCGATCGCCGCGGGCGAAACTCGACCGGAGAAGCGCGAGGGATCGTCCGGTTTGGGGGACATCGGTGCGCAGGCCTCGATGGCCGCGGTGCTGGTGTCCGAGCTGGCCGGGGTCAGCATCGGGCTGCTGAGCACCATCGGGGTCAGCATCGGCCTGGGGGCGGCCACCATCATGAGCCGCGGCACGCTGGCGCAAAAGGAGCGGTGGCTACCCGAGCTGGTGACGCTGGAGAAGATCGCTGCCTGGGCCATCACCGAACCCGACGCCGGCTCGGATGCGTTCGGCGGCATGAAAACTCACGTCGAGCGTGACGGCGACGACTACATCCTCAACGGGCAGAAAACATTCATCACCAACGGCCCGCACGCCGACGTGCTGATCGTCTACGCCAAACTCGACGACGGCTCGTCGGTCGACCGGCGCAACCGCCCGGTGCTCACCTTTGTGCTCGATTCGGGAATGCCGGGGCTGACCCAGGGCAAGGCGTTCAAGAAGATGGGCATGATGTCCTCGCCCACCGGCGAATTGTTCTTCGACAACGTGCGGCTGACCCCGGACCGTCTGCTCGGTGAGACCGAAGCGCACAGCTCTGGGGACGGCCGCGAAAGCGCCCGCGCGAACTTCGCGGCCGAACGGGTGGGCGTCGCGCTGATGGCGCTCGGGATCATCAACGAATGTCACCGGCTCTGCGTCGATTACGCCAAAACCCGCACCCTGTGGGGGCAGAACATCGGGCAGTTCCAGCTGATCCAGCTCAAGCTGGCCAAGATGGAGGTGGCGCGGATCAACGTGCAGAACATGGTATTTGCGACGCTGGAGAAGCTACAGGCCGGCAAGATGCCGTCGCTGGCCGAGGCATCGGCGATCAAGCTGTACTCCTCGGAGGCGGCCACCGACGTCGCGATGGACGCCGTGCAGCTGTTCGGCGGCAACGGCTACATGGCCGAATACCGGGTCGAACAACTGGCCCGCGACGCCAAGTCGCTCATGATCTACGCCGGCAGCAACGAAGTTCAGGTCACCCACATCGCCAAGGGCCTGCTGGCCGGATGATCACCGAGACCCGGGCGAGCTACAACGGGGTCGGCACCCGGGTGCTGTCGGTGCCCGGCAGTGGGACGCCGATCGTGTTGCTGCACGGGTTCGCCGACAGCGCCGACACCTGGCGGCCGGTGCTCACCAGGCTGGCGGCGGCCGGGCATCGTGGGATCGCAGTCGACCTGCCCGGCTTCGGCCAGGCCGACGCACGGTTGCCCGGGCCGATGGTGCCGCAGTTCGACGCGTTCGTCGACGCACTCCTCGCCGAGACCGGTCCGGTTGTCCTGGCAGGCAATTCGCTTGGTGCGGCGACCGCGGTCCGCGCCGCCGGCCGCAATAGGTCGGTGAAAGCGCTGCTTGCGGCTGCTGATCCACTCAACGCCCGGCACTGGTTGGCCCGTCGGGCCCGCGCCCGTGAAATGCCCGAGGCGTTCTGGACACGTGTGAGCCGGTTCCCGATACCCATGCGGACGCTGCGCTGGGCGACCCGCCACGCCGCGCCGAAGGTGCTCTACGGGCCTGGAAGCAAAGCGGATCCCGACGTCGTGGCGTATTGGACACAGCTGGTGTCGCGGCCATCCGATGTCGCGGCGCTGGGACGCGACGCCTTCCGGTACGCCTTTGAATCCGCTGACGCACACCGCGGCGTGCGGGTCAGCTGCCCGACCGTCGTCGTGCACGGCGCGCGGGATCGCATCATCCCGGTGCATTCGAGTCGCACTCTGCACCAACAGATCCCGGGCAGCGAGTTGGTGATCCTGCCGCGGTCCGGACACTGCCCGCAGCTGGACAACCCGGACGAGGTCACCCGGCTCATCCTGGAGCTGTGTGGCCGCGCCGCAAAGCCCACGGAGTCGGCCGGATGAACAACCGCGTGACTGTCGAGAAGCTGCGGGAATACGCCAAGAGTGCGCGTGTGTTGCTGCGCAGCGGCATCGTCGAGCCGCGGCGACCCGATCACATCGCGCGGTCGCTTTTCAGCTTCCACCGCTACGGTCCGTTCGCCGGCGTGGTGAACCATGCCGCCGCGCGGTACGGCGATGCGCCGGCGATCCTCGATGAGCAGGGCACGCTGAGTTTCCGGCAGCTCGACGAGCGGTCCAACGCGCTGGCGCGCGGGCTGCGCCACCTCGGAGTCGGCGCGGGCGACGTGGTCGCGGCACTGTGCCGCGACCACCGCGGGCTGGCCCTGACCGTCATCGCGGCCAACAAGGTCGGCGCGCGACTTGTCCTGATGAACACCGGCTTTGCCAAACCGCAATTCGCCGATGTCGCCGCCCGCGAAGGCGTGAGCATCGTATTGATGGACAATGAGTTCGCGGGCCTGCTTGACGCGATACCGTCCGAGATACCACGCATCCTGACTTGGATTGACGACGCAGCCAACGGTTCCACGACAATCGAGAACCTCATCGAAGGCCAACCGGTGACGCCGGTGGCCGCACCGCCGAATCCCGGCGGCATCGTGCTGTTGACCAGCGGAACCACTGGCACACCCAAGGGCGCACCGCGGGACCGCATCGATCCTCTGCAATCGGCGCAGCTGCTGGACCGCATACCCTGGCCCTCGCGCGAAACATATTGCGTCGCAGCACCGTTGTTCCACGCCACCGGATTGGCCGTCTTCACGCTCGGCCTCGCGCTGGGCAACCGGGTCGTGCTGCGGCGGCGCTTCGATCCGGAAAGAACCCTGCAGCTCATTGCCGAACATCGGGCAAGCACCGTGGTCCTGGTGCCGACGATGCTGCACCGCATCGTGGAACTGGGGCCCGACGTGCACGCGAAATACGACACGTCGTCGGTAAAGATCATCTTCGCCGCGGGATCCTCGCTCTCGCCCGACCTCTGCAAGCGCACCGCGGCGATCTTCGGTGACGTGCTCTACAACCTGTACGGTTCGACCGAGGTTTCCATCGCCACGGTGGCCACGCCGCAAGAACTGCGCGAAGCCCCGGGGACGGTGGGCCGGCCGCCGGTGGGGTGCCGCGTGAGGCTCTACGACCAAGAGCGCCAACGTATTACCGAACCGGGGGTCACCGGAACGATTTTCGTCTCCAGCGGGCTGAGCTTCAAAGGCTATACCGGCGGGGGGCACAAGGAGATCGTCGACGGCCTGCTGTCGAGCGGGGACGTCGGGCATTTCGACGAAAACGGCTTGTGGTTTGTCGACGGTCGCGACGACGACATGATCGTCTCGGGTGGCGAGAACGTCTTCCCGCTGGAAGTCGAGAACCTGCTGGCCGATCGAGACGACGTCCGCGAGGCCGCGGTCATCGGGGTGGACGATCCCGAGTTCGGGAAACGGTTGCGCGCCTTCATCGTGCCGGCACCGTCCTGCAATCGCGACGCCGACGAGATCAAGGCTTACGTGAAAGCGAATCTTGCCCGGCACAAGGTGCCTCGCGATGTGCTGTTCGTCGACGAGTTGCCTCATAACGCGACCGGCAAACTGCTGCGGAACCAGCTGGCCGGGGGGTAGCGGCGATGGCCCGATCAGATCCCAAGGTTGTCGCGATCACCGGTGCTGCCCGCGGAATCGGGCTCGCGACCGCGAAAGCCTTCGCGGCCCGAGGCGCGAGCGTCGCGATCGGCGACCTCGACCTCGACCTGGCGAAGGAGTCGGCGGCCACCGTGGCGGGTGCGGCGATCGCGCTGCCGCTCGATGTGACCGCCCCGGACTCGTTCGCCGCATTCCTCGCTGACGCCGAGGCCGAACTCGGACCCGTCGACATCCTGGTGAACAACGCCGGCGTGATGCTCACCGGCGACTTCCTTGACGAGCAGCGGACGACCACCGACAAAATGATCGCAATCAACCTCGGCGGCGTCATCACCGGCGCGCAACTGGCGGCCAAAACGTTCGTCAAACGGGGCAGCGGCCACATCGTGAACGTCGCATCGATGGCAGGCGCCGCGGGGTTCCCCGGCGTCGCCACCTACTGCGGCACCAAGTTCGGCGTCGTCGGGTTCACCCTCGCTTTGCGAGAAGAGCTGGCGCCCATCGGGATCCGGGTTTCGGCGGTGCTACCGGGGATCGTCCACACCGAACTGTCGGCGGGATTACAGCTCCCGGCCGTCGTCGAGAAATTTGGATCGGTGGAGCCGGACGACATCGCACACGCGGTCGTACACGCCGTCCAACGCAACAAAGCGCTGACGTACGCGCCCGGGCGCCTCGGGCGTGTTCTGCGCGCGTCGAACGCGATTCCCGAACGGCCGCGTCGCGCCCTGCACCGGTGGATGCACACCGACCGGCTCTACTTGAACGTGGACCAAGCCACCCGCGACGCCTACCATGCCCGGGCGAACACCACCCCGCCGTGAGCATCATCGAGGAACTCAGGAGCCATGCGCCGCCAGGCCGCGGTGAGATATGCGAGCTGACGGCACCGTTCACCGGCGGGGCGCTGGCGCGGATCCCGCAGTGCGGCATACCGAGCCGCAAACCGTTGCGGTGCAACGACTTACGTCACCTGACAACCGAATGGGGCTCCCCCGTGGGATTCACGGGAGGCTGATGGGTGCAGCAATAAGCGGGCTGACGCAGCTACCGCGTTGATCGCGGGAGGGAAGCTCAGCTGCAGTCCACTACCCAGATCGCGCACGCGGCGGGACTGCCCAGATCGACGGTGGTGGGCTCGCCGTCGCGGGATTCGACCGCCACCGAGATCATCCCGGCGAACTCGCGGCGGGCCAGCACCCGCAGCCGTGAGTCGAGGCTGATACCGATGCTGTCGAAGTAGCGCAGCATCTCCGGATCGGCGTCCGAGATCCGCGCCACGGTGCCCGCGTCGCCGTCGCGGCATGCCCAAAGCTGATGTGCCGGCGGGGTCGGCACCTGGCCGTCGGAGCCCGGAATCGGGTCGCCGTGAGGATCGCGCTGGGGATATCCCAGCTTGGCCTCGATGCGGGCGATCAGCCGGTCGGACACCGCGTGCTCGAGCACTTCGGCCTCGTCGTGCACCTCGTCCCAGCTGTAGCCGAGCTCGTTGACCAGAAAGGTCTCCAGCAGCCGGTGCCGGCGCACCATCGCCAGTGCCGCGCGGCGCCCGGACTCGGTCAGGGTCACCGCGCCGTACTTCTCGTGGTCGACCAAGCCCTGCTCGGCGAGCTTGCGAATGGACTCCGACGCGGTGCTGGCCGACACCCCGATCCGGTCGGCCAGCATCTTGGTGCTGACCTTGTCCGGCGACCACTCCTGGGCGTTCCAGATGACCTTCAGGTAGTCCTGGGCAACGGGGGTGAGCTCGCCAGGCTCGTCATCGGGACGCACAAACCGAAGTTTAAGCCTTCGCGCCGTAGGCTTGCGGTTGTGCAACGGTGGCGGGGCCAGGACGAGATACCCACTGACTGGGGCAGATGCGTGCTCACCATCGGGGTGTTCGACGGGCTGCATCGGGGCCACGCGGAGCTGATCGCGCATGCGGTGAAATCGGGCCGGGCGCGCGGCGTGCCGACCGTGCTGATGACGTTCGATCCGCATCCGATGGAGGTGGTGTTCCCTGGCAGCCATCCGGCGCAGCTGACCACGCTGACCCGGCGCGCCGAGCTGGCCGAGGAGTTCGGCATCGACGTGTTCCTGGTGATGCCGTTCACCACGGACTTCATGAAGCTGACGCCGGAGCGCTACATCCACGAGCTGCTGGTGGAGCACCTGCACGTGGTGGAGGTGGTCGTCGGCGAGAACTTCACGTTCGGCAAGAAAGCTGCGGGCACGGTCGAGACGTTGCGCCGGGCCGGTGAGCGGTTCGGGTTCGCGGTCGAGTCGATGTCGCTGGTGTCCGAGCACCACGACAGCGAGACGGTCACGTTCTCGTCGACCTACATCCGGTCCTGCGTCGACGCCGGCGACGTGGTGGCCGCAGCCGAGGCGCTGGGCCGCCCGCACCGGGTGGAGGGCGTGGTCGTGCGCGGCGACGGACGGGGCAAGAAGCTGGGCTTTCCCACCGCCAACGTGGCCCCGCCGATGTATTCGGCCATCCCGGCCGACGGGGTGTATGCCGCCTGGTTCACCGTGCTCGGCCATGGACCGGTGACCGGCACCGTGGTACCCGGCGAGCGCTACCAGGCCGCCGTGTCCGTGGGCACCAACCCGACGTTCTCCGGCCGCACCCGCACGGTCGAGGCGTTCGTGCTCGACACCACCGCCGACCTGTACGGCCAGCATGTGGCGCTGGACTTCGTCGCCCGGATCCGCGGCCAGGAGAAGTTCGAATCGGCCGACGACCTCATCGCCGCGATGGGCGCCGACACCGAACGGGCGCGCGCCCTGCTGACCGCCAGTTGACCGCTGCTAAACTGCCCGACGACACGGCGCGTGCTGCAGTTCGCGGCGGCCGCGCCGAATTCAAGGATCGCGGACCGATTGATGGAGATATTTCGTGGCGCTGACAGCCGAGCAGAAAAAAGAAATCCTGGGCCAATACGGCCTGCATGAGACCGACACCGGATCGCCGGAGGCGCAGGTCGCGCTGCTGACCAGGCGGATCGCGGACCTGACCGAGCACCTCAAGGTGCACAAGCATGACCACCACTCGCGGCGGGGGCTGCTGCTGTTGGTGGGCCGGCGCCGCCGCCTGCTCAAGTACGTGGCCCAGATCGATGTGGAGCGGTACCGCTCGCTCATCGAGCGGCTGGGTCTGCGTCGCTGACCCAATCGCCGCCATGCGCGCGTGGCCCGCGGCCATCATCACCGCACTCGCAATCTTCGGGGGGCTGACGGGCTGTACGGCGTCGGCGGCCAACGCCGCGGACCTCAAGGTCGGCGATTGTCTGCGGCTGGGTGGCACCGCCGACCGGCCGGAGGCAGCCAAGGTGGCGTGCGGCAGCCGGATGTCGAACTTCAAGGTCGCGGCCAGAGTTGCCGACCGCGAACAGTGCCCGGCCGACGTGGACTCGTCATATTCGATGCGCAACACGTTCAGCGACTCCAACAACACCGCCTGCCTGGACATCGACTGGGTGGTCGGCGGCTGCATGAGCGTCGACCCGCAGCACAACGCCGACCCGGTCCGCGTCGACTGCAACGACACATCGGCGCCGCACCGCCAGCGCGCCACCCAGATCCTCCGCAATCTCGACGACCCGGTCAGCGTCGACCAGTGCGCCAGCGGCGTCGGCTACGCCTACTCCGAGCGGCGGTTCGCGGTCTGTGTGGAGGACATGGCCTAGGAATGACCAGGTCGGCGTGTAGAGTGAGGACGTTCTGGGCCGGATCGGCCCGAGCAGGTGCGGTTCGCGCGACCCGCGCGCACCGTCCCAGCAATGTCACGACGGGACCCGAAAAGGAAAGCCACGTCTGTATCGGGCGGTCTTCGGTAGTGGCGGCCGGGATTCTTCCGGCCGCTTCGATCGACGGCCGTAGCCGTATCCAGGCCAGGCTCTGCGGGCTGTGCGTGACCACGCAAAACAGCTGAATCAACCCAGAGAGGCCGCACGGACGTCATGTCTGTAGCTGAAATTGAACAAGGCGTGTTCGAGTCGACCGCCGTCATCGACAATGGGAGCTTCGGCACCCGCACCGTTCGCTTCGAAACCGGCCGGCTGGCCCAGCAAGCCGCCGGCTCCGTCGTCGCCTACCTCGACGAGGAGAACATGCTGCTGTCGGCGACCACCGCCAGCAAGAGCCCCAAGGAGCACTTTGACTTCTTCCCGCTGACGGTCGACGTCGAGGAGCGCATGTACGCCGCCGGGCGCATCCCCGGGTCGTTCTTCCGCCGCGAGGGCCGGCCGTCCACCGACGCGATTCTGACCTGCCGGCTCATTGACCGCCCGCTGCGCCCGTCGTTCGTCGACGGCCTGCGCAACGAGATCCAGATCGTGGTGACCATCCTGAGCCTGGATCCCAACGACCTCTACGACGTGCTGGCGATCAACGCCGCGTCGGCCTCCACCCAGCTGGCCGGCCTGCCGTTCTCCGGTCCCGTCGGCGGGGTGCGGGTCGCGCTGATCGACGGCACCTGGGTGGCCTTCCCGACCGTCGAGCAGACCGAGCGTGCGGTGTTCGACATGGTGGTGGCCGGCCGAGTGCTCGACGATGGCGACGTCGCGATCATGATGGTCGAGGCCGAGGCCACCGAGAACGTCGTCGAACTGATCGACGGCGGCGCACAGGCGCCGACGGAAACCGTTGTGGCGCAAGGCCTGGAGGCCGCCAAGCCGTTCATCGCCGCGTTGTGCGCCGCCCAGCAGGAACTCGCCGACGCTGCCGCCAAGCCGACCGCCGAGTACCCGGTGTTCCCCGACTACGGCGACGACGTGTACTACTCGGTGTCCTCGGTGGCCACCGACGAGCTGGCCAAGGCGCTCACCATCTCCGGCAAGACCGAGCGCAACAACCGCACCGAGGAGATCAAGGCCGAGGTGCTCGAGCGGCTCGCCGACACCTACGCCGGACGGGAGAAAGAGGTCGCCGCGGCCTTCCGCGCGCTGACCAAAAAGCTGGTGCGCCAACGCATCCTGACCGACCACTTCCGCATCGACGGCCGCGGCATCACCGACATCCGCGCTCTTTCAGCCGAAGTCGCGGTGGTTCCGCGGGCACATGGCAGTGCTTTGTTCGAGCGCGGCGAGACCCAAATCCTGGGCATCACCACGCTGGACATGATGAAGATGGCCCAGCAGATCGATTCGCTGGGGCCCGAAACCACCAAGCGCTACATGCACCACTACAACTTCCCGCCGTATTCGACCGGTGAAACCGGCCGGGTCGGCTCGCCCAAGCGCCGCGAGATCGGGCACGGCGCGCTGGCCGAGCGGGCGCTGGTGCCGGTGCTGCCCAGCGTCGAGGAATTCCCGTACGCGATCCGCCAGGTCTCGGAAGCGTTGGGCTCCAACGGTTCGACGTCGATGGGCTCGGTGTGCGCGTCGACGCTCGCGTTGCTCAACGCCGGGGTTCCGCTCAAGGCGCCGGTGGCCGGCATCGCGATGGGCCTGGTTTCCGACGACGTCGAGATCGAAGGCGGCGGTACTGAGCGCCGGTTCGTCACGCTGACCGACATCCTGGGCGCCGAAGATGCGTTCGGCGACATGGACTTCAAGGTCGCCGGCACCAAGGACTTCGTCACCGCGCTGCAGCTGGACACCAAGCTCGACGGGATTCCGTCGCAGGTGCTGGCCGGTGCACTGTCGCAGGCCCGCGACGCCCGGCTGACCATCCTGGAGGTGATGGCCGAGGCCATCGACCGTCCCGATGAGATGAGCCCGTACGCGCCGCGGGTCACCACGATCAAGGTTCCGGTCGACAAGATCGGCGAGGTGATCGGACCCAAGGGCAAGATCATCAACGCGATCACCGAGGAAACCGGCGCGCAGATCTCCATCGAGGACGACGGCACCGTGTTCGTCGGCGCCACCGACGGCCCGTCGGCGCAGGCCGCGATCGACAAGATCAACGCGATCGCCAACCCGCAGCTGCCCAAGGTGGGCGAGCGGTTCCTCGGAACCGTGGTCAAGACAACCGATTTCGGCGCGTTCGTGTCGCTGCTGCCGGGCCGGGACGGGTTGGTGCACATCTCCAAGCTCGGCAAGGGCAAGCGCATCGCCCAGGTCGAGGACGTCGTCAACGTCGGCGACAAGCTGCGCGTGGAGATCGCCGACATCGACAAGCGCGGCAAGATCTCGCTGATCTTGGTCGCCGACGACGCCGCCTCCGAGGGCTCAGCCGATTCGGGGGCCGCGCCGGCCGATGCCGCGACCACCGGCAGCTAAGACCGGCGGGTTGCGCCGCGGCAGGACCGGCGCCGAGCCGTCGGCCGCGGTGCGTCGCACCACCTTGCCGGGCGGTCTGCGCGTGGTCACCGAATACCTGCCCGCGGTGCGATCCGCGTCGGTGGGTGTCTGGGTGGGCGTCGGCTCGCGCGACGAGGGCGCCACCGTCGCCGGCGCAGCGCACTTCCTGGAACACCTGCTGTTCAAGGCCACCCCGACGCGCACCGCGGTCGACATCGCGCAGGCGGTGGACGCCGTCGGCGGCGAGCTCAACGCGTTCACCGCCAAGGAGCACACCTGCTACTACGCGCACGTGCTCGACAGCGACCTGGAGCTGGCCGTCGACCTGGTCGCCGACGTGGTGCTCAACGGGCGCTGCGCGGCCGAGGACGTCGAGCTGGAACGCGACGTCGTGCTCGAGGAGATCGCGATGCGCGACGACGACCCCGAGGACGCGCTGGCCGACCTGTTCCTGGCCGCGTTGTTCGGCGATCATCCGGTGGGCCGCCCGGTGATCGGCAGCGTCGCGTCGGTGTCGGCGATGACGCGCACTCAGCTGCATTCGTTTCACCTGCGCCGCTACACCCCCGAGCGGATGGTGGTCGCGGTGGCCGGCAACGTCGACCACGACGAGGTGGTGGCGTTGGTCCGCGAACACTTCGGGGCGCGGCTGGTGCGCGGGCGGCGGCCGGTGGCGCCGCGCAAGGGCACCGGACGGGTGACCGGGCGACCTCGGCTGGCGGTGGCGAACCGGGACGCCGAGCAGACCCATCTGTCGTTGGGGGTGCGCACGCCGGGCCGGCATTGGGAGCATCGCTGGGCGATGTCGGTGCTGCACACCGCGCTCGGCGGCGGCTTGAGTTCCCGCTTGTTCCAACAGGTTCGCGAGTTGCGCGGCCTGGCCTACTCGGTCTACTCGTCGCTGGACGTCTTCGCCGACAGCGGCGCGCTGTCGGTGTACGCCGCTTGCCTGCCCGAGCGGTTCGACGAGGTGGTGCGCGTGACGTGCGACGTGCTGGAGTCGGTGGCCCGCGACGGTATCACCGAATCCGAGTGCCGGATCGCCAAGGGGTCGCTGCGCGGCGGGCTGGTGCTCGGGCTGGAGGACTCCAGTTCGAGGATGAACCGGATCGGCCGCAGCGAACTGAATTACGGCGAGCACCGCAGCATCGAGCAGACTCTGCGCGAGCTCGACCAGGTCACCGTCGACGAGGTCAACGCGGTGGCCCGGCGACTGCTGACCAAGCCCTACGGTGTGGCCGTCGTCGGTCCGCACCACTCGAAACGATCACTGCCGCAACGGCTTCGGGCGATAGTACAGTAGCTCCATGGTCTTGGGTTTCTGGGATCTCGCGGTGCCGGTGGTCGGGGCGCCGATGGCCGGCGGCCCCGGGACGCCGGAGCTGGCCGCGGCGGTGTCGAATGCCGGCGGCATGGGCTTCGTCGCCGGCGGCTACGTGTCCGCCGAGAAATTCGCCGACGACATCGAGGCCGCGCGGGCCGCGACCAACGGGCCGATCGGCGCGAACCTGTTTGTGCCGCAACCCAGTGCGGCCGACTACGTCCAGTTGGACCACTACGCCGAGGCGCTCGACGAGCTCGCCGAGCACTACGAGGTCGAGGTGGGCCGGCCCCGGTTCAGCGACGACGACTGGCAGCGCAAGCTCGAGGTCATCGCCGATGTGCGCCCCGAGGTGGTGTCGTTCACGTTCGGCGCGCCGCCACCGGATGTCTTGCGCTGGTTCGGGGCGCTGGGGATCGTGCTGCTGATCACGGTCACGTCTGCGTACGAAGCGGGCATTGCGGTGGCCGCGGGCGCCGACGGGCTGGTGGTGCAGGGGCCGGGCGCCGGCGGGCATCGCGGAACGTTTGCGCCTGATATGCCGCCCGGTGAGGAACCGCTGAGCGAACTGCTGGACCGGATCGGCGCCGCGCACAAGGTTCCGCTGATCGCCGCCGGTGGCCTGGGCACCGCCGAAGACGTCGACCGAGTCTTGCGCAGGGGAGCAGTGGCCGCCCAAGTCGGCACGGCGCTGCTGCTGTCCGACGAGGCCGGGACGAACTTCGCGCACCGAACCGCCCTGCAGAACCCGCAGTTCGGCAAGACGACGGTCACCCGGGCCTTCTCGGGACGGTATGCGCGCGGCTTGGAGAACGACTTCACGCGCCTGCTCGACGACATCGCGCCACTGGGCTACCCCGAGGTCAACCAGATGACGTCGCCGATCCGTCGGGCCGCGGTCGAGGCCGACGACCCGCATGGCACAAACCTCTGGGCCGGAACGGCATTCGCCTCCGCCCGGAGCGGACCTGCCGCGGACATCGTCGCCTCACTCGTCTAGCACACCGGCCGGATCGGTGAACCCCAAACCCAGGTCCGCGGCCACCCGTTCGGAAAGCAGCGCGCCGTCGTGCGTCGAAAGGCCCTTGGCCAGTGCGGGATCCGACCCGCACGCGGCGCGCCAACCACGGTCGGCCAGCGCGAGCACATAGGGCATGGTGGCGTTGGTCAACGCCTGCGTCGAGGTCTTGGGCACGGAGGCGGGCATGTTCGTCACGCAGTAGAACAAGGTGTCGTGGACGACGAACGTCGGGTGGTCGTGGGTGGTCGGGCTCGAATCCTCGAAGCAGCCGCCCTGGTCGATCGCGATGTCCACCAGCACCGCACCCGGCTTCATCTGCGCGACAAGCGAATTCGTCACCACGGTGGGAGCTTTGCCGCCCGGCACCAGCACCGCTCCAATGACCAGGTCGGCATGCCGCACGGCATCCTCGAGTTCGTAGGCCGACGAGTAGCGGGTGTGCACCCGGCCGCGGAATTCGGCGTCCAGGGCGCGCAACTTGTCGATGTTGACGTCGAGAACGGCGACGGTGGCGCCCATCCCGCTGGCCACCCGGGCGGCGTTGTGGCCGGCGGTGCCGCCGCCGATCACCACCACATTGGCCGGCTCGACGCCCGGCACGCCGCCCATCAGCACACCGCGGCCGCCGCGGGTGCGCATCAGGTGGTAGGCGCCGACTTGGGCGGACAGTCGCCCGGCAACCTCGCTCATCGGTGCGAGCAGGGGCAGCGCGCCGTCGGCGGTCTGGACCGTTTCGTAGGCGATCGACGTGGTGCCCGAAGCCAGCAGCGCATCGGTGCAGGCTCGGGACGCGGCGAGGTGCAGGAAAGTGAACAACGTCTGCCCGCGCCGCAGGAGGGAGTACTCGGCCGGGGTGGGCTCCTTGACTTTGAGCAACAGGTCGGCGTCGGCCCACACCTGCTCGGCGGTGCTGATCAGTTGCGCGCCCGCCGCCTTGAAGTCGCCGTCGCTGATTGCCGAGCCCTCGCCGGCGCCCGCTTGAACGAGCACGTCGTGGCCGCGGCGGCTCAGTTCGGCCACCCCCGCGGGGGTGATCGCCACCCGGAACTCGTTGTTCTTGGTCTCGCTGGGAATGCCGACTCGCATGATGGCTCCTTCTTCCTTAATTGTGAAGAAAGTTCGACAAGCCGACAAACCCGGCGATGATAATTCTGTAGAGTCGGGATATGCCGGCGCAGACAACGGATCCGGCGGGCGGGGTTGGTAGCTCACCGAAGAATATTCGGCCGGTCGACCTGGACGAGGTCGATCGCAAGATCCTGAGCCTGCTGCACGCCGACGCGCGGATGACCAACAGCGCTTTGGCCGAGAAGATCGGGCTGGCTCCGTCGACCTGCCACGGTCGGCTGCGGCGGTTGCTGGACCTGGGCGTTATCCGCGGCTTCTACACCGACGTCGACCCGGTGGCGGTCGGATTGCCCTTGCAGGCAATGATTTCGGTCAACCTGCAGTCCACCGCCCGCGGCAAGATCCGCAGCTTCATTGCACAGATCCGGCGCAAACCGCAGGTGATGGACGTCTATTTCCTGGCCGGGCCCGACGACTTCCTGCTGCACGTCGCCGCCCGCGACACCGAGGACCTGCGCGCGTTCGTCGTCGAAAATCTCAACGCCGACGCCGACGTCGCCGGCACGCAGACGTCATTGATCTTCGAGCATCTGCGTGGGGCGGCACCGATCTGACGCCGATGAAGTCGTACGACGCCGGCCCGACCGACCCGCCGATCCTCGAGGAGACGATCGGGGCGAATTTCGAGCGCACGGTGGCGGCGGATCCGGCCGCCGAAGCGCTGGTCGAGGTGGCCCGGCAGCGTCGGTGGACCTACGGCGAGCTCAATGCCGAGGTCGACCTGATCGCCCGGGGGCTGATCGCGCTCGGCGTGCAACGCGGTGAGCGGGTTGGCATTTGGGCGCCCAACTGCGCCGAGTGGCTCATCGTGCAGTACGGCACTGCCAAGATCGGCGCCATCTTGGTCAACATCAATCCCGCGTACCGCACCCACGAATTGGCCTACGCGCTCAACCAATCCGGTGTCAGGACGCTGATTTCGGCAACCGCGTTCAAGACGTCGGACTACGCCCGCATGGTCGACGAGGTGCGGCGCGGGTGCGGCAGCCTCACTGACGTCGTCTTCCTCGATACCGACGACTGGGACGCCCTGCGCGAGCGCGGATTAAGCGTCCCCGTCGACGAACTACGCAGCCGCAGCGCGTCTTTGAACAACCGCGATCCGATCAACATCCAGTACACGTCGGGCACCACCGGGTTCCCGAAGGGCGCGACGCTGTCGCATCGCAACATCCTCAACAACGGCTTTTTCACCACCGAGCTGATCGGCTTGGGGCCTGCCGATCGGCTCTGCATACCGGTGCCGTTCTACCACTGCTTCGGAATGGTGCTGGCCAACCTCGGGTGCACCACGCACGGCGCCACCATGGTGATACCTGCGCCGGTGTTCGACGCGGGGGCCACCCTGGCGGCGATCGACGCCGAACGGTGCACGGGCGTCTACGGCGTGCCGACGATGTTCATCGCGATGCTGGGTCATCCTGACTTTTCCGCGTTCGACCTGTCGTCGCTGCGCACCGGAATCATGGCGGGGTCGGTCTGTCCGGTGGAAGTGATGAAACGCTGTGTGGCCGAGATGAATATGACCGAGGTGGCCATCGCTTACGGCATGACGGAAACCTCGCCGGTGTCGTGCCAAACACTCATCGACGACGACCTCGAGCGGCGCACGGCGACCGTCGGCCGGGCGCACCCGCATGTGGAGATCAAGGTCGTCGATCCGGATACCGGCGAGGTTCTCGAGCGCGGGCAGCCGGGGGAGTTCTGCGCTCGCGGCTACTCGGTAATGCTGGGCTACTGGCGCGACGACGCCCACACCCGCGACGTGATCGACGGCGACGGGTGGATGCACAGCGGCGACCTTGCTGTGATGCGAGAAGACGGATACTGCAACATCGTTGGGCGCCTCAAGGACGTGGTGATCCGCGGCGGGGAGAACGTGTACCCGCGGGAGATCGAGGAGTTTCTGCTGACTCATCCCGACATCGACGAGGCGCAGGTGGTCGGCGTGCCCGACGAGCGCTACGGCGAGGAGAGCTGCGCGTGGATCCGGATGAAGGCCGGGCGGCCGCCGCTCGACGCCGAGGCGGTGCGCGCCTTCGCGACGGGCGAGCTGGCGCGCTACAAGATTCCCCGCTACGTGCTCGTCGTCGACGCATTTCCGATGACGGTCACCGGCAAAATCCGCAAGGTCGACATGCGCGAGGAGAGCATCCGATTGCTGGGCTTATCATCACCCGATGACTGAAGCCGAATCGCCGTCCGCCACGGCCACCGTGCAGATCAACGCCAGCTCCGAGGCGGTGTACGAGCTGGTCACCGACCTGCCGACGCTGGCGTCGATCGCCGAGGAGACCGTCGCGATGCAATGGCGCAAGGGTGATGCCGCCCGCCCAGGGGCGGTGTTCACTGGCGCCAACCGCAACGGTGGCCGGCGCTGGAGCACGACGTGCACGGTCACCGACGCCGAGCCCGGCCGGGTATTCGCCTTCGAGGTGCGCTCCGGGGTGATCCCGGTGGCGCGTTGGCAATACGACTTCGTCGCCGTCGACGGCGGGTGCCGCGTCACGGAGAGCACCTGGGACCACAGATGGCGCTGGATCCGCCGGGTCACGCCGTTGACTACCGGTGTCCGCGACCGGACCGCCGCCAACGCCGAGCACATCCGCCTCACCTTGCAGCGATTGAAGGAACGTGCCGAGGTCGGACGGTCGAACTGAATCCGCGACGATCGAGGAGAATGGCCGTTAACATAGCGGCGTGCTCACCGCGATCGAACGGTTGCTGAGCTTTCAGCTGACCATCGTCGAAATCCTCTGCATCGGTGTGGTGTTGGGCCTTCCGTACCTGGCTATGGGCATCGTCTGGACCAGTACCCACGCCGCTCACCTCGATCAGCTGCAGGGCGTGGACCTGATGATGTCGTTACTTTTCTCGATCCTGCTGTGGCCCGCGCTGGGATTAGCGGGGTGTACCTGATGCTGTCCACCATCGTGCGCAAGGTGCTGAACTATCCCGTCACCATCGGCGCGCTCGTCGAAATTGCGCTGCTGGCGGCCATTCCCTACCTGATCGTCGGCGCCGTCGTGTCGGGTGCGTACGGCGAGGGACTGCATCAAGTACAGGTCGAGCAGGGCAACGAGGCGTTGGTGAGGCTGATGGCGTCAATCGTCTCGTGGCCGGCGCTGCTGTTCTCCCACTCGTGCGGTTGTTGATCCGGCCGGGGCAGCGCTCGGGGTGGTGGTAGTTGTTGGCGCGGGGCTGGCCGTGGTCGAGATGTGGCGGGGGGATCCATTGGGTTTGACCGTCGGCTGATTGTATTGTCAGCCAACCGTTTTCGGCGATCTCGTTGTCGGGTTTGCAGGCCAGAGCCAGGTTGGTGATGTCAGTGGTGCCGCCGCGGGCCCAGCTGTTCACGTGGTGGGCTTCCGACCAGTACGCGGGCACGTCGCAGTTCGGGCGGGTGCAGCCGCGGTCCCGGGCGTAGAGCACCAGGCGTTGGTCGGGTGAGGCAATCCGTCTGGTGCGACCCAGATACAGCGGGCGGTTTTGGTGCTGGTCGAAGACCGCCAGGTAATGGTAGGCGTGGCTGGCCATGCGGATCAGATCGCGCATCGGCAGCAAGGTACCGCCGGCGGTGACTGCGTGTCCGCTGGCCGCGGTGAGCTCGTGCAGTGTGGTGGAGACGATGACGGTGACGGGCAATCCCTTGTGCACGCCGAGCTTGGGGTCACCGAGTTGGCCGCGGATCAGGGCATTGAGCGCGTCGTGTTGGCGTTGGGCGTGCCCGCGCGCATCGGTGCGAGCCAGCTCGTCGGGCGGCTCGCCGGCGGTGCAGGGTTGGGGGTCGTCGGGGTTGCACATGCCGGGGGCGGCGAAGCGGGCGAACCAGGCTTCGAGGTTGGCGCGCAGTTCGGGAGTGGCGGTCAGCTTGGCGATGCTCATGCCGTCGCGGCGTTGCGGGCTCCAGCTAAAGCCGCGGCGGCGGGAGCGATCCTCGTCGGAGAAATTGCCGTCGGGGTTGATGGCGATGGCGTAGCGGTCGGCGACCTTGGCCAGCTGGTCGGGGCGCAGTTCGATGGCCTGCTCGGCCAGAAACGCTTCGGCCTCTTTGACGATGGCCGGTGGGGTGTCGGCGGGCAGGTCGCGCATGAAGCTTTGGATGACGCGCAAGTGGTGGGTGTCGAGCTGCCCGTCGCGCCACACAGTGGCGGTGGCCGGCAGGTCAGGCGGCAGTACCTCGCCGGTCAGGGTGGTGCGCGGGGCCAGTTGGGCGGCGTCGCGCACGCGGCGGCGGGCCTCGGCGCAGCTGATTCGCAGCCTGAGGTTCCCCCGCTTTTCTGGAGGCTTCTGATCTTGGTCCACTGGATCAGGGAAGGAGTCGATGATGTCACGGCCG
>NZ_LQPE01000179.1 GCF_002101735.1 Mycobacterium kyorinense
GCGGCCCGCTGGGGGGTCGGCAAGCGTCGCCTGGAACGCCCCACCGACTACGCCGCCATCCTGGCCACCTACTGGTACGTCGAAGGCCAACACGCCGTGGCCAACAACCGCCTCGACGAAGCCGCCTACGCCGCCTACCAACTCGCGATGATCAACCCGTAAACCCCTACGCTGCAACGGGCCGCACGGTTAAGGCCCGTAGCCGGCGGCGTCGGCTACGGGCTCACGCCGATGAAGTGTCCAGCAAAGGTAACTGGACGTCGCAGTCACTTTAACGGCGGCCAAGCACCCGTGTCGCCTATTACTGTGATCAGTGTGAAGGAATCGGTTCTGGCCGCAATCATGGCCGCTCGCGCACGCATTCGGCGTGGCGAGGCAAAGCCGCGGGAACGCCGGCCACGCAGCTCTTAACGGCGGCGCTGAAGACCGGCGTCGCCGCGCTCTCTCCAAGCAGGCTTGCCCAGGGCGGCCACAGTTGCGACACCGTCGTCTACATGCGCTGCACCGTTTGGCGGGTCCGCGCCCTCGCCCCGCGCCAGCGGCGCTGCTTCAGGTCCGTTGTACGTGAAACAGGGTGTCGTCCCCGTATTCGCTTCCCTTCCAAAGGTTTAGCTCATACCAATCCGGATCGCTTGCCCGGCGGCGCAGTGGGATGCATTCGCCTCCGGTAACGGGATCCTCGCTCGCGCCGACTTCGACGATCTTGTTGCTTCGCGGGGAGACTGTGTCGCCCGCTCCGCGCCGCTGGACCCCGACGATCTCATCACCCGGACGAAGTTCGTGAGGACCAACTACCAGCACCTCGGACATCTACCTCGTCTCCCTTCACGGCCTATCTCAGCCGGACGCCGATCAGCTTTCCGGTGGCCATGGCTTGCTGCATGAGCAGCCGCATCCGTTCTTGGATATGCGGCTCAACAGCTTTCATCCTTGGCGACCACCGCCGCATAGTCGTCGTTGGCGTCGTCGTGGAAAAGCTCATTGAGGTAGGCCCATGCTGCGTCACGACCAGCGCCGGTCGTGACGGTGACTGAGAAATGGTGAATTGTCATGTTTCTCCGGTCATCTCCGTGTGTTCCGCGCGAGACTCATGCACATAGATCAGCGGATCGCGTCCGTGACGCACGAGCAAGTGTCGGCCGTCGGCGCCGCGAATGATGTTCTCGACGGTTCCGAAGTGCCCTTTGCCGCCTGACTCCCAGCGCACACGGTCACCGATGGCAAACGGGCCCGTGAATCGTTCTAACGTCATGGCGCGAGTTGTCCTCCTTATCGCACGGCATCGCACTACCTCCTGTATCTAACTCAATCCTTACGTCGGTTTGCGGTTGAGGCGAGCGGCCAAGCGACGGGCGCATTCCTCGGCACGCTGCGCACGACGATGGTCGTGCCCGCATTCGCGTTCGGGCCGCTCATGCCCTACGTATGCGTGATACACGTAGGGCCGTCCTGTCAGTTGCCGCGCCGGGAATGCCTGCCACACGGTTCCCATCCTTTCACCAATAACCAAGCGCCAAGCCCTGGTAGCCGCGCCGGTCTCCGGGTTCGTAGCCACCCGCCGCCGCGCTGTGGCTTGTCCGATGGCATCGGCATTGGCCTGTGTAGCCGTGCTCGCAGCGGTATCGCTGCATCGGCGGTTCGGGAATGTCCCAACGGGGCGTGTCCATTCCGTTCTTCTCATGTCAGCCTGTCGACTTCAAGCTCAGTTCGAAGCAGGTGCCTGTTTGACCGGCTTTTCCCAACCAAGCTGGGATAGGCATCACACTGCGTGTAGGTGAAGTGGTACGTAATGGTCTTGTACGTGGTGTCGAGGATTTTGTTCACTCGACCAGCGACTCCGGCAGTAATGCGAACGATGTCGCCAACCTGGAGATCAGCCGCCTTGATTGACATCAACATCGGGCCGCTCCTCTCTGTACCGACAAGACCGCGTTCTTACGTTTAACCCTTTGGTTGTTGCGGATAGTGACGGGAAGTAGCAGCCGAAGTCGCATTCCGGGCCAGGGCAGCGGTACGGGCAGCCGCCATCTGGACGTTTCGGCAGTCCGTTATGGATACGCATCGAGCCGTTCCAAATCAGTTGGTATTCGCGTCGGCAATACGCGCAGATACCGCGCATCATCATCGTAGTCGGGCCAGGGACGCACGCCTCCGGTAAGCGATGACTTCCTGGGCAACGGTCAGTCATAAATGCCTGCGATTGTTAGTTTCGGCGCGCGTCGCCGTCGTGGTAGCAGCATCCATGCGCGCTGCGGTCATCAGGGCCGCATAGGCAGCACCTTGGCGGGTCAATGCAGGTGAGAAGTGGGGGGCTTGGAGCGCGCCCGCAGATATGGCAATCACGGTCGGGTGGATGTTTGCATCGAGTCATGCCTGTGACTCCTGTTCATTGGTTGCCGATAACTGTCGACCACCCAGCCATTCGGGTCAAAGCTCTTGCCCGCTAGATGGCATCCACACTCTTCCCGGAGGACGGTCACGGTAATGCTCGGTGTTCTCCACGGCGCGTACCACGATTTCCGAGCCACCGCGAACCAGCGTGGCATCCTGCCCTGGATGTGATAGCGCTGCCAGCAGCGTTTCAATATCGCTGCGCGTCAGTTCGACTACCCCCTCGGACAGCCTCGCCCGGGCTGTCGCATCGTCCGGTCGCGCCTCATTTTCGATGGCTCGCACCAGGATTCGGCCCTCTCCGTCGATGAGGGCTTGAGAGCTCAGTGGGTCGTCGAGCTTAGCCAGTAGGACCAACAAGTTGCGTTGAGTCAATTCGACTACCCGCCGCCCACTTTCGTCGCTGATGTACTTCATTGTGATTGTCCCCCCTTGGTTTACGTGGTGCTGCTCAGCCAGACACCGGCATTACCGCCCATCACTTCTCACGAGGGCGCGATGCTCCTGAGGCCCTCGAGTGCTGCGGCCAGCCCTTCGACGGCATCCTTGGTATTTCGAATGGGATCCCGCCATGGTGCAGTTAGCGCTTGCGCCGCCGTTTCGACTGCCCCGTAGGCGCGCACCGCGGCGGCGATCGTCTCGATCTGGCCCAGGGTGACGCGGTCACCCCATGTGGTTCGGCCCTTCTCGCTGGCGACCCAATCAATCTCCGCGCCCAGCGCGGCCTCCACGGCCTTGAGCTTGCGTTGCAGGTCCTCGGCATCGGGTTGGCGCGCCAACCGCCGTTCCACGCCGGCGTCGACGGCTTCGGTGATCTTCTGTTCGGCCTCTTTCCTCGCCGCTGCGCGGGCCTCATGAATCGCGGTGGCGCGCAGGGTGTCTGAACGAGCAATGATCGACCGGACTGCGTCCCATGACGGGCGGTGATCCGCTGATTTACGAGTCGCTGGCTTGTGCACCTGCATCCGGGTCTTGCTTCGGCCCGGATGCATCAGCCCCCACCCGGCGGGCAGTTCCCCGGCCTGGACGATCGTGGGGCTGGGTACCACGAGCCACCATTCGTGGCATTCGTCTGCCCACGCATCAGCCTTGCCCGGTGTGTTGAGTTCGTTGAGCCAATCAGCGCGGCTGACCTTCAGCCCGTGGCCAACCAGCAGTCGGCCGCTGCTGCTGGTGAAGCCGATGTAGATGGCGTCGCAGCGGCTGCCGGCTCCCCAGCCGCCGTTCATCCCAACTTCGGGCAGAAACACACCGCCCGGCAGGTCTGCGCCCGGCTTGATGTAGTGCCGCTTCAGTAAGGCCAACAGTGTGTCGGTCTCGCTCACTGAAGTCCCTGCCCGCCCCTGCGGCCAGCGTTCGCCCGCATCGTGTCCCCCCCGGCGTTCGGTTCGTTTACGCCAGTCTTGCTGTGGCGGCGCAGGCAGCTCGGCATCAACACGCGCGGGGCCGATGCGCTTTGGCCTGCTTGACGATCCATCAGTTGCGGGCGTGGACGACTATTGGTGTGCCGCAAGTCGAGCTCGACAGCGGAGGCCAGTCGGGCAGCGTCGTGGCTTGGGGAGCGTCCCGGGGAGTGGTGTAAGTGATGGCGGCGTGTCGGTCCCTGACGTAAGAGGGCCATCGCGTGAGTCTCT
>NZ_LQPE01000180.1 GCF_002101735.1 Mycobacterium kyorinense
GCGCAGCTGTACGTGCGACTGGGGTCTAAGAACAGGGCGAAGAACTCGTCGGACAGGTCGTAGTGGGCCTGCACGTCCTTGAAGTGGGGCTTCAGTTTTTGCGCCATACATGCGCCTCTCAGGTAGCACGACGTCACCGCATCGATTGAGCGGGACGACAACCCCATACCGCCAGACATGCTAATCGAACAGGGCTGATCCAAAGGGTACGAAAACGGCGAGTCTTTGGTTCAACCCTCGGCGAAATTGCGGGTGAGTTCGCCGATCACCGGGTCCCACAGCTGCTCGGGCAGTTCGTGGCCCATGCCCTCGAAGGTCACAAAGCGTGCGCCGCGGATGGCACGGGCCACCGCGCGCCCACCGGAGGGCCGCATCAGCTTGTCGGCCAGGCCGTGGATGACCACGGTGGGTGCGGTGATCTGCCGGTCGTAGCGGACCAGGCTGCCGCTGGCCAGGACCGCGCTGAAATGCCGGGCGATCCCCCACGGGTAATAGCTGCGCTCGTAGCCTTCGATGGCTTCCTCGCGGATGCGCTGTTCGGGCGCCGGGTAGGCGGGGCTGCCGATGATCCGGGTGACCCGCACGGCGTTGTCGACGATGACGTCGCGCGGCGAGTCCGGCGGCGGGCCCTGGATGACGGCGAACAGCGCGCGCGGCGCCGGCGGCGGCAGGAACCGGCGGTTGTTGCTGGAGAAGATCACCGCCAGCGACCGGGTTCGTGCGCTGTATCGGGCGGCGACGATCTGGGCGATCATTCCGCCCATCGAGGCGCCGACGACGTGGGCGCGCTCGATGCCCAGGTGGTCGAGGACGGCGGCGGCGTCGTCGGCCATGTCTTCCAGCGTGTAGGCGGACTTGCCGGGTAGGCCGAACCAGAACCGGATCATGCGGGGAAGCTTGGGGCCGGACTTGACGCGCGGGGTCTTGGTGGACAGCCCGACGTCGCGGTTGTCGTAGCGGATGACGCGATAGCCCTCGGCGACCAGCTTTTCGCAGAACGCGGTGCGCCACAGGAGCAGCTGCGCGCCCAAGCCCATGATCAGCAGGACAGCCGGGTCGTTCGGGTCGCCCATGTCCTCGTAGTAGAGGTCCACCTCGCCGGACCGGGCGGTGCCTTTGCGGACCTGCACTAGACCTCCACGTCGCTTTGGTGTTCGCGGCTGACCTCGACCATGAAGTTGGCGAAGTAGCCCGTGAGCTGCGGATCGGACATCATCTGCCATTTCGGCGCCAGCAGTTTCATGTACCGCTCGACATAGAGGAACTGCTTGCCGATCAGCACCAGCTCGCGGGGCAGCTTGACGTCGTAGGCGTCGGCCAGCGCGGAGAGCTGCCGGCCGATGTCCGCGTATGACATCTCACCGAGCGTCTGCATGGTCAGCGGGGTGGAGAACTTCTCCAGGTCCTTGGCGGCCTGGGCCTCGGGTTTGACCGTGCCCACGGCGCCCATCAGCACCACGATCTTGCCCGCCGCCGCGTGGTCCTTCTTGACCAGCAGCGCGTAGACCAGCTCGCGCAGCAGCCAGCGGGTGCGCGGGTCGATGCGGCCCATGATCCCGAAGTCGAAGAACACGATCTTGCCGTCGGCGTCGACGTAGAGGTTGCCGGCGTGCAGGTCGCCGTGGAACAGGCCATGCCGCAGTCCGCCCTCGAACAGGCTGAAGATCAGCGCCTTGACCAGCTCGACGCCGTCGAACCCCGCCTTGCGGAGCTCGGCGACGTTGTCGATGCGGATGCCGTGCACCCGCTCCATCGTCAGCACCTTCTCGGTGGTGAAGTTCCAGTAGACCTGGGGCACGCGGATGTTGCGGCCGAGCGGAGAGGGGTTCAGGTGCGACACCCAGGCCTCCATCGACTGTGCCTCCAGGCGGAAGTCCAGCTCCTCGGCCAGGTTGTCGGAGAAGTCGGCGACGACGTCCTGGGCGGACAGCCGTCGGCCCAGCTTGGCCAGCTCCACGGCCTGCGCGAAGCGTTTGAGGATCTGCAGGTCGGCGGCGACCCGGCGGCGAATCCCCGGCCGCTGGATCTTGACGACGACTTCCTCGCCGCTGTGCAGGGTCGCGTAGTGCACCTGGGCGATGGACGCCGACGCGAACGGCTCGTCTTCGAAGCTGGCGAACAGCTCCTTCGGGTCCGCGCCGAGTTCTTCGACGAAGAGTTTGTGCACCTCTTTCGGGTCGGCCGGCGGTACCCGGTCGAGCAGCCCGCGGAATTCCCGGGACAGCTGTTCGCCGAAGGCGCCCGGGCTGGACGCGATGATCTGCCCGAACTTGACGTAGGTGGGGCCCAGGTCGGAGAAGGTCTGCGGGAGCTGCTTGATCACTTTCTGCTGCCAGGGCCCGCGGCCGGGGAGCTTGGTGACGACGCGGGCAGCGGTGCGTGTGAGCTGCCAACCCGTCGCGCCGATGCGGGCCGCTTCGACCGGCAACGGCACCCGGTCTAGCTTGGCGAGCTCGCGATGATTGTTGGAACTCATCAGTGCAGTGTGCCAAATTGCCCAATTCCCTGCCGCGAGCGTGCGTAGTTGTACGCCATTTGCGCCTGTGCAACGGCATTCTGTGCACGCTCGCGGCCAGAGCTAGGGGGCGCTGGTCCGGCCGAGGATGTAGCGCCACGCCCGCCGGTAGACCGAGCCGTCGGCGCGCAGGCCGTGCATCTTGGCCGACAGGCCGGTGTCGCGGTGGTCGAACCGGATCACCCGGTAGCCGGCGCCGACCAGCCGCGCGCAGAAGCCGTCCGGCCACATCGGCAGTTGCGCGCCCAGGCCCATGATCAGCAGCACCGGCGGATCGGCCGGGTCGCCGAGGTCCTCGTAATAGATGTCGACGTCGCCCGGGGCAACGCCGCTACGCGTCAGCACGCTTTGTCCACGGTGTCACCCATGGTCGCGGCTCCCAGTTCTCCAGGCCGGCGATCAGCTCGTACATCGTTGCGCCGTCGATGGTTTCCCGGATGATGTCGGCGTGCCCGGCGTGGCGGGCCAGCTCGTTGATCACATGCATGATCACCCAGCGCACCGACCACGCCTCGAGCCCCTCGGGGAACCACGGAATGTCTTGGGGGACTGGCACTTTCGCGTCAAGATCCGCGGTCTCCACCAGCCGCAGCGATTCGGCGTTCTGCGCCTTGAACGCGTCCAGCAGCCCCGTCAGCGTTTCGTCGGGCCGCATCACGTGCTGGTCGCCGAACTCCTTGGCGATCTCCTCGAACGGCCGCGGGTCCCGTGGCGGTTCGTGCGGTGCGGCGGCGACCCGCGCCATCCAGGTGCGCTGCATGCCGGTGACGTGCTTGACCAGCCCGCCGATCGACAGCGCGCTGACGGTCGGGGCGGATCGGGCCTGTTCATCGGTCAGCCCGTAGGACACCGCGAAGTACGCGCTTTGGTGATAGGCCAGGTATTCGCGCAGCGCGCTGCGTTCGTCGGTCACGGGCGGGGCAAGAGCGGGCATGCGTAGTCCCTATCACGTCGTGATCCCGAGCCGCTGCACGAGCACCAAGAACGCCACTGCGAAGTCGTTGCCCACGGTGTCGGCGCGCACCCGGTCCCAGTCCACCTGCTCGCGGACCGCGCGCACCGACGGCAGCAGCGAAGCGAAGTCGCAATGGTGTTCGGTCAGCGCGCACAGCTTCTGGATCACCACCTGCGTCGGCGACAGCACCGGCATCCGGATGGCCAACACGTCGCGCTCCTGGCCCGAACCGATCAGCTCCGCATCGACCGCGACCCCGTTGATGCGGTGCAGCACGTCGACGACGGCGTCACCCACGTACGCCTTGAACAGCCAGTCCTCCGGGGTGCGGTCGATGGTGAACCCGGCCTCGGCGAGTGTTTTGACCGCCACTTCCACGTCGGGCTCGGCGACGACGAGGTCCACGTCGTGCACCGGTTCGGGTGCGCAGTACACCCACAGCGCGTAGCTGCCGGCCAGCGCGAACTGCGGCCCGTGCGCCTTGAGCGCCGAGGCCGCGTGTCGCAGCGCCTCGCGCAATTCGTCATTGCGGGCGAACAGCTCTGGTCCGTGCGCGGTCATGATGGGTAGGTAATACCCATGCGGATGGCGACCTTCAACATCCTGCACGGCCGCAGCGTGCACGACGGCGAAGTCGACGTGGACCGGCTCGCCGACTGCGTGCGGCGGCTGGACGCCGACGTGCTGGCCTTACAGGAGGTGGACTGCGATCAGCCGCGGTCGGCGATGGCCGATCTCACCGCCGTCGCGGCCGAGGCGATGGGCGCGGTCAGCCACCGGTTCGTCGCGGCGATCGCCGGCACGCCCGGGGCGACCTGGATGGCCGCCACCGGCGACGAGCAGCCCGGCACCGCCGCCTACGGGATCGCGCTGCTGTCCCGGTATCCGGCGTTGAGCTGGCAGGTGCTGCGGCTGCCGCGGATTCCGCTGAAGTTCCCGATGTATCTGCCCGGGCCGGGCCGGGTGCAGATCGTCGACGAAGAGCCGCGGGCGGCGGTGCTGGCCCGGCTCGACACCGAGTTGGGCGAGCTGACCGTCGCCAACACCCACCTGTCGTTCGTCCCCGGGTGGAACCGGGTGCAGCTGCGCCGGCTGATCCGCGATCTGCGCGGATTCCCCCGCCCGCGGGTGCTGATGGGCGACCTCAACATGAGCGCCCCGACGCCGCAGCGCTGGACGGGCATGCGCCCGCTGGCCGCCGCCAAGACGTTCCCGATCGATGCCCCCGACCGCCAGCTCGACCACATCCTTACCGACGACGTCGGGCTGCTTGTCGATTCGTGTGCGACGCCGGCGTTGCCGATTTCCGACCACCTGCCGGTGGTCGTCGACGTGACGAGGGCGAGCACAACCTCGTAGGGTGCGGGAGTGCAGGTCATCGCTGCGGAGTCGACGGAACTGTTCGTCGGCCCGCCGGACGCACCGCTGCAACTGGCCCGGATCACGGTCAGCGGCTGCGCCGAGCCGACGCCGATATGGGTCGACGGCGCCGGCTTGGCCGGCGAAGCGCGGATCGAGGCCTGCCAAACCGTCGTCGAAGTGCCTGTCGCCGTTGACTATCCGGTAATCGGCCAGCGGCGGACCGCGCGGGTGCACGCCGACGACAGCTCGCTGGGGTTCGCGTTCACGGTGGCCGAGCCGGGCTGGACGATGTTCATGATCAGCCACTTCCACTACGACCCGGTGTGGTGGAACACCCAGGGCGCCTACACCAGCGTGTGGCGCGAGGATCCGCCGGGCAGGTGCCGGCAGGCCAACGGCTTCGAATTGGTGCACGCGCATCTGGAGATGGCCCGTCGCGAGCCCGAGTACAAATTCGTGCTGGCCGAAGTGGATTACCTCAAGCCGTACTGGGACACCCATCCGGAGGACCGCGCCGACCTGCGGCGGTTCATCGACGAGGGCCGTGTCGAGATCATGGGCGGCACCTACAACGAGCCCAACACCAACCTCACCAGCCCCGAGACGACGATTCGGAACCTGGTGGCTGGCATGGGTTTTCAGCGCGACGTGGTGGGCAGCGACCCGGCCACCGCCTGGCAGCTCGACGTGTTCGGCCACGACCCGCAGTTTCCCGGGATGGCCGCCGACGCCGGCCTGACGTCGAGTTCTTGGGCCCGCGGGCCGCACCACCAGTGGGGCCCGATGCACAGCGACGGCGGCCTTGCCGGCATGCAGTTCTGCAGCGAATTCGAGTGGATCGCCCCGTCCGGGCGCGGCCTGCTCACCCATTACATGCCGGCGCACTATTCGGCCGGCTGGTGGATGGACGAATCCACCTCGCTGGCCGAGGCCGAGCAAGCCACCTACCGGCTGTTCGAGGATTTGCGCAAAGTCGCTTTGACCCGCAACGTGCTGCTGCCGGTCGGCACGGATTACACGCCACCGAACAAGTGGGTCACCGAGATTCACCGCGACTGGGCAGCGCGCTACACCTGGCCGCGGTTCGTGTGCGCGCTGCCGCGGGAGTTCTTCGCCGCGGTGGGCGCGGAATTGAACGCCCGCGGCCTGGCGCCGTCGCCGCAAACCCGCGACATGAACCCGATCTACACCGGCAAGGACGTGTCGTTTATCGACACCAAGCAGGCCAACCGGGCCGCCGAGCACGCCGTCCTGCAGGCCGAGCGATTCGCCGTGTTCGCAGGCGTTGTGGCCGGCCTTTCCTACCCACAGGCGGCGCTGGCCAAAGCCTGGGTGCAGCTGGCGTACGGCGCCCACCACGACGCCATCACCGGCTCGGAGTCCGACCAGGTCTACCTCGACCTGCTGACCGGCTGGCGCGACGCGTGGGAGCTGGGCCGCTCTGTTCGAGATACGTCGCTCACCGTGCTGTCCCGATTGGTCGGCGGCGACCTGGTCGTGTGGAACCCGTTGGCGCACAACCGGACCGACGTGGTCACGATCCGACTCGGCGCTGCGGCGCGGATTGTGGACGCTGAAGGCGCCGAGGTGCCGTACATCTCCGACGACGACTCGGTGACGTTTGTCGCCCGCGACGTGCCGTCACTGGGGTGGCGGGCGTATCGAGTGGCCGCCGGCGAGCCGCGTTCCTGGGAGCCGTTGGCGGGCAACACGATTGCCAATGAACAGTATCGACTTACCGTCGACCCGGCGCGCGGCGGCGGGGTGGCGTCGCTGCGAGTCGACGGCCGGGAGCTGATCGCCGACGGCCGGGTGGGCAACGAGCTGGCCGTCTACGAGGAGTACCCCGCCCACCCGACCGGCGGCGAAGGCCCGTGGCACCTGCTGCCCAAGGGGCCGGTGGTGTGCTCGTCGGAAACGTCGGCCGAGGTCCAGGCGTTTCGCACGCCGGTCGGTCAGCGGCTCGTCGTGCGTGGCCGGATCGGCACCATGCTGCGTTACACCCAAACTCTTACGCTGTGGCACGGGATTTCACGGGTGGACTGCCGCACTAGGGTGGACGAGTTCACCGGCTCCGATCGGCTGCTGCGGCTGCGCTGGCCCTGCCCGGTGCCGGGCGCCACGCCGGTCAGCGAGGTCGGCGACGCCGTCGTCGGGCGCGGTTTCGCCTTGCTGCACGACGGCGATCGGTCGGTCGACGCCGCGGAGCATCCCTGGACGCTGGACAACCCCGCCTACGGCTGGTTCGGGCTGTCGTCGACCGCGCGGATTCGCCTCGGCGACGGCGTGCACGCGATGTCGGTGGCCGAAGTGGTGACGCCCACCGAGACCCTGTCCGGGTCGCTGGCCCGCGACCTGATGGTGGCTCTGGTGCGTGCCGGGGTCACCGCGACCTGCAGCAGCGCCGACAAGCCCCGCTACGGCTACCTCGACGTCGACTCCAACCTCCCCGATACCCGGATCGCGCTGGGCGGGCCGGGGCAGAACGCGTTCACCAAAGCCGTTCTGGCCGCGGCCGATCCGGCATACAGCGTCGAGCTGGACCGCCAGCTCGCGTCGACCGGCCGGGCCCGGATATGGGTGCCGGCGGCGGCGCCGCTGGCGACGGCGTGGCTGCCCGGCGCCGACCTTCGCGACCCGCGGGCACTGCCGGTGCTGGTGATCGCCGGCCGTGACGACGCCGACCTCGGCCCGGCGATCGCGGCGGTGACCGCCGACCTCGCTGACGCCGAAATCGTTGTCGCCCAACAGGCCCCGTCGGGGGTGCAAGAGTTCGAGCCGCACACCGTGGCGCTGCTCAACCGCGGGGTGCCCAGCTTCGCCGTCGACATCGACGGCACGCTGCACACCGCGCTGATGCGATCCTGCACCGGCTGGCCGTCGGGCGCCTGGACCGACGAACCGCGCCGCACCGCCCCGGACGGGTCCAACTTCCAGCTGCAGCACTGGACCCACACCTTCGACTACGCGCTGATCTCCGGAAGCGGCGATTGGCGCCAGGCCCGAATCCCCGCCCGCAGTGCAGAGTTCGGGCATCCGCTGCTGACGGCTGCCGGGGGAACCGGTGGGCTGCCCGCGACGGGCTCACTGTTGCGCATCGAGCCCGCCGGTGCGGTGGCGCTGGGCGCACTGAAAGCAGCGGGCAACCCGCTGGCCCGCGGCAGCGCTCGACCCGTCGACCCTCATTCGATCGCCCTACGGCTGGTCGAAATGCACGGCGCGACAACCAAAGTCGAGGTGGACTCGCCGGTCGGCACGCTGTCGGAGCTTCGGCCGGCCGACCTGCTGGAAACACCTCAACACCATCGGCAACTCACCACGCTGCACGGCTACCAGATCGCCACCGCGCTGGCCGAACTCGACATCCTCACGGATTCCGACGGCGCCGCCCCTGTGCCGGATGCCGAGAACGCGCAACCGCTGTATGCCCGTTACTGGTCGCACAACCGCGGGCCGGCTCCGCTGGGCGGCCTGCCCGCCGTCGCTCACTTGAACCCGCAGCGGGTCAGCGCCGCTGCCGGCGACGAGGTCGTGCTCCGCCTGACCGTGGCCAGCGACTGCACCGATGCACCGCTGACAGGCAATGTCGCACTGCGCTGCCCGGCCGGCTGGACGGCCACGCCCGAACTGCCGTTCGCGTTGCAGCCCGGCGAATACCGGGAAATCGAGCTGACCGTCGGCATCCAGCCACGCGCCGAACCCGGCCTGTATCCGCTGCGGGCACAGCTGCGCGTCACCGGGGACGATGTGCCGCCCGCCTGGCGCCAGGTGGTCGAGGACGTCGCAATGGTGTCCGTCGGCGGCGTCGACGGCTGGCCGGTTTACTTCGTCGACGAGCCGTCCGACATCGAGGTCCTGGCCGGCGATGCGGCGCGGTTGACGGTCACCGTCGGCACCGAGGCATGCGCGGATCTGGCGCTGGAGGCGCACGTGATCAGCCCGTGGGACACCTGGGAGTGGCTCGGTCCGGCCGCGCAAGGTGCGGTGCTGCCCGCGCGCGGCGCCGTCGAGCTCGGCTTCGACGTCGCGCCGCCCGCCAGGGTCGAGCCGGGCGAGTGGTGGGCGCTGGTCCGGGTGGGCTGTGCCGGGCACCTGCTGTATTCGCCGGCGGTGCGGGTGACGGTCCGATGATCGTCGCAACCGTCGGTGGCGCCGGCGTCCCGGTCGACGAGGTCGACGCCCGCGAGGCGCGGCTGCGCGACGGACCCTTGGCGGCCGCGCTGCCCGCCGAGGGCACCAGCGAGGGACGCCAACTGCGGCGCTGGCTCACCCAGCTGATCGTGACCGAGCGCGTGATCGCCACCGAGGCCGCCGCGCTCGGTGTGACCGACGCGGACGCGCCTGCCGAGGCCGAACTGCTGCCTGATGCGACGGCCCGCCTCGAGATCGGCAGTGTGGCCGCCGCGGCACTCGCTAACCCGTTGGCGCGCAACGTGTTTGCCCGTATCACCGGCGGCGTCGACGTCGGCGACGCCGACGTCGACGCCTACCACGCCCGCAACCCGCTGCGATTCGCCGCACCCGCACCCACCCGCGACGGCTGGCGCGGCCCCGCGCCCACCGCCCCGTCACTGGACGACGTTCGCCCGCAGATCGCCGAGCATCTGCGGGCAGCGGCGCGCCGCAGGGCCTTTCGGGTCTGGCTGGACGCGCGCCGGTCCGCGCTGGTGCGGCTGGCCCCCGGCTACGAACATCCCGGCGACCCGCGACAGCCCGACAACACCCACCGGCACTGACCGCCGCATGCTCACCCTGGCTCTCGACATCGGCGGCACCAAGATCGCGGCCGGCCTGGTGGATTCCGTTGGTGCAGTGGTGCATTCCGTCAAAAGACCGACTCCCACAGGTGACGTGTGGGCGGTGGTCGAGGCGATGATCGGCGATGCGATCGACGTCGCCGGCGGCGCAATCGGCGGGGTCGGTGTGGCGTCGTCCGGGCCGATCAACCTTGCCGCCGGGACCGTCAGCCCGGTGAACATCGCCGACTGGCGCGGATTCCCGCTGCGAGACAGGGTCGCCGCCGCGGTGCCCGGCGTGCCGGTGCGTCTCGGCGGCGACGGGCTGTGCATGGCGCTGGGCGAGCACTGGCGCGGCGCGGGCCGCGGCGCACGCTTTTTGCTCGGCATCGTGGTGTCCACCGGCGTGGGCGGCGGGCTGGTCCTCGACGGCGCCCCGTATCACGGCCGCACCGGCAATGCCGGCCACGTCGGTCACGTCGTCGTCGACCCGGACGGCCGGCCGTGCTCGTGCGGCGGTCACGGCTGCGTCGAGACCGTCGCGGCCGGCCCGTCGATGACACGCTGGGCGCGGGCCAACGGCTGGTCGGGGGCCGACGCCATGGCGCTGGCCGAGTCGGCCGCGGCCCGAGACCCGGTGGCGCTGCGGGCTTTTCGACGCGGCGCCGATGCGCTGGCCGCGATGATCGCCTCGGTGGCGGCGGTCTGCGACCTCGACGCGGTGGTCGTCGGCGGGGGAGTGGCCAACGCCGGCAGGCTGCTGTTCGACCCGCTGCGCGCGGCAGTGGCCGACCACGCCGGCCTGGACTTCATTCGCGGCTTGCGGGTGGTACCGGCTGCCCTGGGCGGCGACGCCGGCCTGGTCGGGGCGGCCAGACTCCTCGGCGACTAGTGCCCGCGTAGCGGTTCTGGCGGCGATCTTCGGGCTGCTGCCCGCCGCCTGTTTTGGCTGATCGCGGCGCAAACGCTATTGTGGTGGCCGATCCACCGAAGACCGTCGGTCACCGAGCAATCGGTTGAAGGTCCGGGAACTCCCGGCGGCCCACGCAGGAGGACGAGGCACGCTAGATACTGCACGCCCCGACCGCTTCCTGCGTCGGGGCGTTCGTCGTTTCCGGGCCGTAACGCCAAGGAGGTATGCATGGCCCGGGCTGACAAAGCCACCGCCGTTGCAGACATCGCCGAGCAGTTCAAGGCATCCACTGCCACCCTGATCACCGAATACCGGGGTCTGACGGTGGCCAACCTGGCTGAGCTGCGCCGCTCGCTGGCCGGCTCGGCCACCTACGCAGTCGCCAAGAACACGCTGATCAAGCGGGCCGCCACGGAGGCCGGCATCGAAGGCCTCGACGAGCTGTTCGTCGGGCCTACCGCGATCGCATTCGTCACCGGCGAGGCCGTCGATGCCGCCAAGGCGATCAAGACCTTCTCCAAGGATCACAAGGCACTGGTCATCAAGGGCGGCTACATGGACGGTCGCCCGCTGACCGTCGCCGAAGTCGAGCGCATCGCCGACCTGGAGTCGCGCGAGGTGCTGCTGGCCAAGCTGGCCGGCGCCATGAAGGCCAACTTGTCCAAGGCGGCCGGCCTGTTCAACGAGCCGGCATCGCAGGTGGCCCGCCTTGCTGCGGCGCTGCAGGAGAAGAAGTCCGCCGAGGCCCCGGCCGAGGCGCCCGCCGAAACCGCCGAGACATCAACCGAATAACGCACACACCGAGGAAGGACCCACACCATGGCCAAGCTGTCTACTGACGAACTGCTCGACGCTTTCAAGGAGCTGACCCTCCTGGAGCTCTCGGAGTTCGTGAAGAAGTTCGAGGAGACCTTCGAGGTCACCGCCGCCGCCCCGGTCGCCGTCGCGGCTGCCGCTCCGGGCGCTGCCCCCGCCGCAGCCGAGGCTGCCGAGGAGCAGTCGGAGTTCGACGTCATTCTCGAGGGCGCCGGCGACAAGAAGATCGGCGTCATCAAGGTCGTCCGCGAGATCGTCTCCGGCCTGGGCCTCAAGGAGGCCAAGGACCTGGTCGACGGCGCGCCCAAGCCGCTGCTGGAGAAGGTCACCAAGGAGGCAGCCGACGAGGCCAAGACCAAGCTCGAGGCCGCCGGCGCCACGGTCACCGTCAAGTAGCTCGACGCACGACAACCCCCGGGAGCGCTACGCCCCGGGGGTTTCGTGTACCGCCGAGAACTGCGACTGCTCTACTCGTTCACGCGAATCACCCAGCGCGACAAGCAGATTCGTCGTCATCGCGGCAAGCACAGGCCCGACGGCGCCGCCGTCGTCGCCGTAGTAGCCGGCCAGTTCCAGCATCACGAAGCCGTGGATCGTCGCCCAGAACTGGGCGGCGATCGCCACCACGGACGCGTCGTCGTCAGCCGATCCCACCGTGATCCGGCCCGCCCGCATCGACCGGTGCACCGGGTCCACCACGCGCGCGAAGCTCGGGTAGTGCTGGCCGATCTCGGCCACGCTCAGGCTGACGACGTTGTGCGCCGGCGCATTGATGCCGTGCGCGCTGGTACTGCCGAACATCAGCCGGTACATGTGCGGATGCTCAAGCGCATAGCGCCGGTAGGCGATCCCGGTGGCTATCAGGTCGGCCACCGGGTCGGCGGTCTCCGGGACGGTCAGTGCGTCGGCGAATTGCCGCAGACCCTCCTCGGCCACCCCGGCGATCAGCGCCCGCATCCCGCCGAAATGGGTGTACACGGCCATCGTGGATGTCCCGGCGTCGCCGGCGATCTTGCGGGTCTGCAGCGCGTCGGGCCCCTCGTCGTTGAGCAGCCTCACCGCGGCGTGCACCAGCTCGTCGCGCACGCTGCGTTGCATCTGCGGGAAATTCATCGTTGCCATCCTGTCACAGCAAGCGTACTGTCCCTATAACATCATAATATCAACGTTATAGGAGCTAGACGTGACTACTGCCGCCACCACCGCAACCGGCAATCCGTATCTCGAAGGCTTCCTGGCGCCAGTGCGCGCCGAGGTGACGGCGACCGATCTGCCGGTCACCGGTCACATCCCCGAACACCTCGACGGGCGCTATCTGCGCAACGGCCCCAACCCGGTCGCCGACGTCGACCCGGCCACCTATCACTGGTTCAGCGGCGACGCCATGGTGCACGGGGTGGCGCTGCGCGACGGGCAGGCCCGGTGGTACCGCAACCGCTGGGTCCGGACCGCGGCGGTGTGCAGCGCACTCGGCGAGCCCACGCCCGCCGGGCTCGACCCCCGCGCCGGGATGCTCTCCGTCGGTCCCAACACCAACGTGCTCAGCCACGCCGGACAAACCCTGGCACTGGTCGAGGGCGGCGGCGCCAACTACCGGCTGACCGACGAGCTCGACACTGTGGGGACCTGCGACTTCGACGGCACATTGGCCGGGGGGTACACCGCCCACCCGCACCGCGACCCGGCAACCGGCGAATTGCACGCCATCTCTTATTCTTTCGCGCGCGGACACACCGTGCAGTACTCGGTGATCGACACCCGGGGCCGGGCACGACGCACCGTCGACATCGCGGTGACCGGGTCGCCGATGATGCACGACTTCTCGCTGACCGAGAAGTATGTCGTGATCTACGACCTGCCGGTGACGTTCGAACCGGCGCGGGTGCTGCCGGCGACCGTTCCGCGCTGGCTCGGCCTGCCCGCTCGGCTGGTGGTGCAGTCGCTGCTCGGGCGCGTCCGGATGCCCAGCCCGGTCACCGCGATGGTCAACCGCAATCGCCAACCGATCAACCAGATGCCGTACGGCTGGAATCCCCACTACCCGGCGCGCATCGGCGTGATGCCGCGCGAGGGTGACAACAACGACGTCAGATGGTTCGAGATCGAACCCTGCTACGTCTACCACCCGCTCAACGCGTACTCGGAAATCCGCGACGGGGCGGAGCTGCTGGTGCTCGACGTGGTGCGCTACCCGCGCATGTTCGACCGCGACCGGCGCGGTCCCGGCGACAGCCGGCCGGCCCTGGACCGCTGGACGATCAACCTGACGACCGGCGCAGTCTCTGCCGAACGCCGCGACGACCGCTCGCAGGAATTCCCCCGAATCAACGAGAACGTGCTGGGCGGCAAGCACCGGTTCGGCTACACCGTCGGCGTCGACGGCGGATTCCTGGACGAAGCTTCGGAGATGACGTCGGCGTTGTACAAGCACGACTACGCGACCGGATCGGCCACCACCGCCGCACTGGACCCCAGCCTTTTGCTCGGCGAGATGTGTTTTGTGCCGAGCCCGGCTGCCCGCTCCGAGGACGACGGCGTCCTGATGGGCTACGGCTATCACCGGGGTCGCGACGAGGGTCAGCTGCTGCTGTTCGACGCCCAAACCCTCGAGTCGGTGGCCACCGTGCACCTGCCGCAGCGGGTGCCGATGGGCTTTCACGGCAACTGGGCGCCGCGCGGCTAGATGAGTAATTCCTAACCGCGGCGGCGGGTGAGTTGCGGCGGGTTGTTGATGCGTACCGCTGTTGGTTGTCTGTGCGGCGTGGCGGCTTGTGACTGATGTGGTTGGAGGGCATCGATGGACGTTTGTGACGACGAACCTCGATGCCCTCCTGACCGAACTGTATGTGACGATCGATGATCATGTCATCGGACCGGACCGACGGCGAGTCGGTCGACCGAAGAGACTCACCGATGCCGAGCTGGTGTGCCTGGCCGTGGCGCAGGTACTGCTCGGTGCTCGCAGCGAACACCATTGGCTGCGTATGTGTTTGGGCCGGCTGCGCCATCTGTTTCCGTATTTGCCCAAGCAGCCGGGCTACCACAAACGGATCAAGGCCGCCGCTCCGTTGATCTGCAAAGCCATGCTGTATCTGGCCGCCCAGTGCCCCTCGTGGGCCGACGACCTGCGACTGGTCGACGGCACGCCGATCCCGTGCGGGGCCTCCCGGGAGACGGTGGGCATCT